>PBYQ01000035.1 GCA_002729695.1 Citromicrobium sp.
ACGTGGACATGATCATCCAGAACGTGGGCCGCGACAAGGGCGAGACCGACGTGACCTTCACGATCCCCCAGACCGACCTCGCCCGCGCGCAGGCGCTGCTGGAGGACAAGCGCGAGGCGATCGGCTACAACCGGATCATCACCGACAGCCACATCGCCAAGATCAGCGTCGTGGGCGTGGGCATGAAGAGCCACGCGGGCGTGGCGAGCGATATGTTCCGCGCGCTGGCGGACAGGGGCATCAACATCCAGGCGATCACCACCTCCGAGATCAAGGTCAGCGTGATGATCGACGAGGACGAGACCGAACTCGCGGTGCGCGTGCTGCACACGGCCTACGGCCTCGACGCGGAAGACGCGGCCTGAGGCTGTCGGCGTGAGCCACACCGCAAAGATCCTGCTGCTTGGCTCGGGCGAGCTGGGGCGCGAGTTCGTTATCTCGGCCAAGCGGCTGGGTGCGTTTGTGATCGCTTGCGACAGCTACGACAACGCGCCCGCGATGCAGCTGGCCGACGCGCGCGAGGTGTTCTCGATGCTCGACGGCGAAGCGCTGCGCAGCGTGATCGAGAAGCACCAGCCCGACCATGTCGTGCCCGAGATCGAGGCGATCCGGACCGAGGTTCTGGCCGAGGTCGAGGCTGCTGGCGTCCATGTCGTGCCCACCGCGCGCGCCGCGCAGCTGACCATGAACCGCGATGCGATCCGCGACCTTGCGGCGCAGGAGCTGGGCGTGCGGACCTCGCGTTATGGCTACGCGACCACTCTGGATGAAGTGCGCGCGGCGGCGGAAGACACGGGCTTTCCCTGCGTCATCAAGCCGGTCATGTCCTCCTCAGGCAAGGGCCAGAGCACGGTGCAGGACGAAGCTGGGCTGGAGGCCGCGTGGGACTATGCGGTCGCCAATATGCGCGGCGACCGGGCGCGGGTGATCGTCGAGCAGTTTATCGACTTCGATTACGAGATCACGCTGCTGACCGTCCGGCATTCCGGTGGCATCACCTTCTGCCCGCCGATCGGCCACCGGCAGGAACGCGGCGACTACCAAGAGAGCTGGCAGCCGTACGGCATGAGCGAGGCCGCGCTTACGCAAGCGCAGGAGATGGCGCACAAGGTGGTCGACAACCTCGGCGGGCACGGATTGTTCGGGGTCGAGTTCTTCGTACGCGGAGACGAGGTTATCTTCTCCGAGCTCAGCCCGCGCCCGCACGACACCGGGATGGTTACGCTGGTCAGCCAGAACCTTACCGAGTTCGATCTCCACGCCCGCGCGGTGATGGGCCTGCCCGTGCCCGACGCGATCCGCGCGCGCCCCGCCGCCAGCGCAGTGATCCTTGCCGACCGCGAGAGCGAGAAAGTCTCCTACGATGGGCTTGCCGAAGCGATGGCCAATGGTTCGGACCTCCGCATTTTCGCCAAACCCGTCACGCGCCCCTACCGCCGCATGGGCGTCGCCCTGGCGACCGCCGGGGATACGGACGAAGCCCGCCGCCTCGCGAAGGAAGCGGCGGACCGGGTCACGCTGACCTACGACTGACGCGCCTCAGCCGAACAGCCACATCCCCATCAGGCGGGAGGGCAGGAAGGCGAACAGGCCGGGGATCATCAGCGCGCCGAGGTACATCTGCGTGATATGGCGGCGGTGCTTTGCCATCTGCCCCTTGCGGGCGCTGCTGATCACTTGCCAGGCACCTACCAGCGTAAGCGGCACGAAGATGTGGATCCAGCTGAAGTCCGTCCCGCCGCGCACGAAGGTAATCGCGATCGCGGTGACGACCATCAGGGTGATCCAGATCTTGCCAAGCGCCTTGTGCAGCTTCGTACCCTTGGTCGACAGCAGCAGGTAGGCGCCGAGCGGCACGCAGGGCAGCACGGTGACGATGTGGATCGCGATGGCAATATTGCGATAGCGCCCGTCGTCGGCGGCGAGGCCGGTCAGGAATTTGAAGAGCGCCACCGCGATGGCAATCGTCATCAGCGTTCCCACGACGCCGATCAGCGATTTGAGGAAAGGCCCGTTGTCGAACCGGGGTTTCGAACGGGTGCCGGGGGCGGCGAGGTTGGTCATGCGAAGGTCTCCTGGGTGTCTGTCTGCCCTTGAGATGCCTCAGGCCCGTTCGCGGGCAACGCGGCCTTCGCGGACGACGCGAAGCCTTCGTGAGAGCGCCGGATTTGCGCGTGTTTGCCACTTTACGAAGCGCGAACGGTCCGCCACTTTGCGCCAATGGACACAAGTAGGGACCGCACTGAACAGACCGCACCGCACCCCGTGCTGCGGCAGGTGCTGATCGACCTGTCGATTATGGTGGTGCTCGGCGTACTGCTGGCGTTGATGGGCCCCTTCGGCAGCTTCGAGATGCCGCTGCCCGTCCGGCTGCTGTACTGGGTCGGTCTCGCGCTGGTGGGGTACGCGTGTTACCAACCGATCGGGGAGCTCGTGACCCGCCTCGGGTTGCGGCTCGATCTGCCCGAATGGCCTCTGTGGATCGTAGCGTGCCTGCTGGCGAGCGTGCCGGTAACGCTGGCGGTGTTCTTTGCAGGACAACTACCGGGTCCCTTTGCGCTCCCATCCTTCGACCGGTTCGCGCGCAGCTATCCTTACGTGCTGCTGGTCGGCAGCGGGGTGACCGTGCTGTTTCACCAGATCGAGCACCGCAAGGCCGTGCCGGTGAACGAGACTCCGCCACCGCAATCGCGCCCCGAACGGCAAGCGGAACCGGTTGGCGCACCGGGGCCGCGCTTTCTCGACCGGCTTCCTGCGCATCTCGGCAGCGATCTCCTCGCGCTGGAGATGGAGGATCACTACGTCCGCGCGCATACCGTGCTCGGCTCCGAACTGATCCTGCTGCGGATGCGCGATGCGGTGGGGGAACTGGAGGGCATAGATGGCGCGCAAGTGCACCGCAGCTGGTGGGTCGCGCGCGACGCGGTGGAGGATGTGAAGCGCGATGGCCGCAACCTGCGCCTGGTGCTGCCTGGCGGGCTGGAGGCACCCGTCTCTCGCGCCCGTGTGGTGGAGCTGAAAGAGGCGGGCTGGTTCTAGCGCTTGCCCGGCGGGCACGAGGATCGTAACCGCTCCGCATGAGCGATACTCCCAAGACAAATGCGCTGATGCAGCGCGGCGCAGACTTCCTCGGCAGCAAATACGCGATCCTGTGCGGCGCGATGAGCTGGGTTTCGGAACGCAACCTCGTGTCCGCCATCTCGAACGCGGGCGGCTTCGGCGTGATCGCATGCGGCGCGATGACGCCCGAGCTGCTCGATACCGAGATTGCCGAGACGAAGAAGCGCACCGATCAGCCCTTCGGCGTCAACCTGATTACCATGCACCCGCAGCTATTCGATCTGATCGCGGTGTGTGAAAAGCACGCCGTCACCCACGTGGTGCTCGCGGGCGGCATCCCGCCCAAGGGCAGTGTCGAGGCGATCAAGGGTGGCAAGAACCCGGCCAAGGTCATCTGCTTCGCGCCCACGCTGGCGCTGGCGAAGAAGCTATTGCGTTCGGGCGCGGATGCGCTGGTGATCGAAGGGATGGAAGCGGGCGGCCATATCGGCCCGGTCTCGACCAGCGTGCTGGCGCAGGAAATGCTGCCGGACCTTTCTGCCGAGCATCTGATCTTCGTGGCGGGCGGTATCGGGCGCGGCAGTGCGATTGCCGGTTATCTGGAGATGGGCGCATGTGGCGTGCAGCTGGGCACCCGCTTCGCGTGTGCGACCGAGAGCATCGCGCACGAGAACTTCAAGAAGGCCTTCTTCCGCGCCTCCGCCCGCGAAGCGGTTGCCAGCGTGCAGGTCGATGCGCGCCTTCCGGTGATCCCGGTGCGCGCGCTCAAGAACAAGGGCACCGAGGAATTCACCGCCACCCAGCGCGAGATCGCCGGGCGGCTCGACCGCGAGGAGATCGCGATGGCCGAGGCGCAGTTGCAGGTCGAGCACTACTGGGCGGGCGCGCTGCGCCGCGCGGTTATCGACGGCGATGTCGAAAACGGCAGCCTGATGGCGGGCCAGTCGGTCGGCATGGTCAAGGAAGAAGAGCCCGTCGCCAAGATCATCGATACGCTGATGGCCGAGAGCGAAGACGCGCTGACCCGGCGCTGATTTCATTATCCGTCGGGGAACATCGGCGGTTCTGGGGATTTGGCTCTACTGAGCCACGCGCAGGGCACCCGCTCTCGCAATCAGCATCAGCAGGAGATGTAAGCCATGCGCACTGCCCAGACCCTCGCCGTGTTTGCCCTGATCGGCGCCGCCACCGTTCCCGCTTTCGCATTTCAGGAAGCGCCCGAGCTGCCCGGCACGATGGATGTCAGCCGCGTCAGCGGCGGCACCTACGAAACCGATCCCAACCACACGCTCGTTGCTTGGACGGTCAACCACTTCGGCTTCAACGACTATTTCGGTGCATTCGGCGACGTCGAGGGCACGCTGACCATCGATCCGGCGAACCCGGACGATGCGATGGTCGATGTGAGCATTCCGATCGACAGCGTCACCGTTGTCAGCCAGGGCCTGCACGATCACCTGCTGCGCGCCGGCAAGGATGGGGCGGAGCCGGACTTCTTCGGGCCCGACGCAGGGATGGCGCGGTTCGTTTCAACCGACGTCGATGTCGCGGCAAGCGGCACCGAGGCGCAGATTAGCGGCAACCTGACGATGAACGGCGTGACCCGGCCCGTTACCATCGACGCCCGCTTTACCGGCGCGGGCACCAATCCGATGAGCAAGGTCGAAACGGTCGGCTTCATGGGCACCGCGAAGATCATGCGCTCCGACTTCGGGATCGACTACGCCCTTCCCGTGGTCTCCGACGAAGTCACGCTGAAGATAAGCGCGGCGTTCGAAAAGCGCTAAACGGCACCGACATTGTGCGAGTGGCTGCCCGAGTGCGGCCCCTCGTTGCACGCCAGCTTGTACATCCGCCCGGAACGCGCGAACATGCCAGGGCGACAAAATCCCAATCATCGGGCTTTCCGGCCAGCAGAGCGGAGCGATAGTCAATGTGCAACGAACAGGATCTCGCCCGCTGGGCACATGAAGCCAGCATGACGCGCCGCAGTTTCGCCGGAATGGCGGGCGCGGGTGCAGGCGCAGTCGTCCTGACGGGCGCGTTGGGAGGGTGCGTAACCGGCCCCTACGACAACCGCCTGACCGAAGGGGCCGTCAGTTTCTCCACCGCTGACGGGACGATGGACGGGTTTTTCGTGAGGCCCAGCCGCACGTCGAGCCCCGCCGTGTTGTTCTGGCCCGATATCGCCGGGCTGCGCGAGGCGAAGCGTAGCATGGCACGCAGGCTCGCCGTGCGGGGCTACGCGGTGCTGGTGGTCAATCCCTATTACCGCGATGTGTCGGGCGAACATTTCTCCGATTTCGCCGATTTCGCCGGCAATGGCGGCTTCCAGAAAGTGAAGCCGTGGCGCGATAAACTGACCGCAGAGGCGATCATGTCCGATGCAAAAGCGGCGGTCGGGTTTCTCGATGCGCAGGCCGAAGTGGACACCGCGCGCGGGATCGGCACCCAAGGCTATTGCATGGGCGGGCCGTTCACCTTCTGGTCGGCCGCTGCAGTGCCGTCGCGGATCAAGGGCGTCGCCAGCTTCCACGGTGGCGGCCTGGTGCGCGAAGGCGATCCGATGAGCCCGCATAACACCTTCGACGACACGCAGGCGCGCTACCTCGTCGCGATTGCCAAGAACGACGATGCCGAAGCGCCGGAAGACAAGACGATCCTGCGCGAAGCCGCTGCCGAGGCCGGACGTCCTGCACAGATCGAGGTGTTCGCGGGCGACCACGGGTGGACCGTGCCCGACAGCCCGTCCTACAACCAGCCGGCTGCCGAAAAGGCCTATGCCGATCTGCTGGAACTCTACGGCAAAGCGCTCTGAGACCTCTCGCGAAATCGGCGATTTTTGCCGGTTTCGCTTTAACCCGGGGCCCGTCCGGGGTAGACTTGCTCCTGTTATAGGAGAGAGAAAATGATGGGTTGGGTTGTCCTCGGGCTGCTGGTTTTCCTGCTGCTGATCTTCCTCATGACCGCCATTACGATGGTCAAACAGGGCTACGTCTATACGATCGAGCGGTTCGGCAAGTTCACCAAGGCTGCCGATCCGGGCCTGACGATCATCTTCCCGCTGATCGACCGGGTCGGCCACCGCATCAACATGATGGAACAGGTGCTCGACATCCCGGGGCAGGAGATCATCACCAAGGACAACGCGATGGTCGGGGTCGATGCTGTGGTGTTCTTCCAGGTGCTCGACGCGCCCAAGGCCGCCTACGAGGTTTCCGGCCTGCATCCCGCGATCATGGCGCTCACCACCACCAACCTGCGCACCGTGATGGGCAGCATGGATCTGGACGAGACGCTGTCCAAGCGCGACGAGATCAACGCCCGCCTGCTGAGCGTGGTCGACCATGCGACCTCGCCGTGGGGGATCAAGATCACCCGGGTCGAAATCAAGGACATCCGCCCGCCGCGCGACATCTCCGAAGCGATGGCGCGGCAGATGAAGGCCGAACGCCTCAAGCGCGCCGAAATCCTCGAAGCCGAAGGCGACCGCCAGAGCCGCATCCTGCGCGCCGAGGGTGAGAAGCAGAGCGCAATCCTGAAAGCAGAGGGCGCGCGCGAAAGTGCTTTCCGCGACGCCGAGGCACGCGAGCGCGCCGCCGAAGCCGAAGCCAAGGCAACGCAGATGGTGTCAGACGCGATCGCCGGTTCGGGCAACCAGGCCATCAACTACTTCATCGCGCAGGAGTATACGAAGGCGGTCGGAAAGTTCGCCGAGAGCCCCAATGCCAAGACGATCCTGTTCCCGGTCGAGGCGACGCAGCTGATCGGTTCGCTCGGCGGGATCGGAGAGCTGGTGCGCGACGCGATCGGGCCCGTCGAGAAATCGCAGGGCGACACCGGGGTGCCTATCTCGACGGGGCGTGAGCGCGCCACCGCCGCATCGCGGACCGGCGTGCCGCATACCGGGCGCGATGCATCATGATCGACGGCGTCGACAACTACTGGGTGTGGATCGCACTCGGCCTGGCACTCGCCGTGCTCGAAATCCTCGTACCCGGCGTTTACCTGATCTGGCTGGCCGCGGCGGCGCTGATCACCGGCGGGCTCAGCTACCTGTTCGGGTTCGGCTGGCCGCTGGAGATCATCAGCTTCGTCAGCCTCGCGCTGATCGCTGTCTACAGCGCCCGCCGTTACCTGAGCCAGCGGCCGATCATCAGCAGCGATCCGCTGCTCAACCAACGCGGCGGGCGCATGGTCGGCGAAATCGCGCTTGTGGTGCAGCCGATCGAAAGCGGCAGTGGCCGGGTCAAGGTTGGCGATAGCGAATGGATCGCGCGTGGCCCCGACACTGCGGTCGGCGAGCGTATGCGGATTAGCGGTAACGACGGCGCGATCCTGCTGGTCGAACCGATCGCGCTGATCGCCGACAAGGGCACGGCGGAAGGCGAGTCCCCCGCCTGAAGCCCGGCTGCGTGCGGTTCAGCCGGCGCTGTCGATCTTGGTTGCGAACCGCCCGTGCTTGCGGTGGTGGACCATGTACTGGTCGATCACCAGTTCGAGCGGACGCGGCTGGATGCCCAGCGCGGCGAAGCCGGGGACATCGCCACTGGCGACACTGCCTGCCTTGAGCATGGCCCACTGGTCGCTGCTCATCGGGGTGCCGGGCAGGGCGGCAAAGGCAGCGCTTGCCGCATCGGGCATGGGCAGGAAGGTTCGCTTGCGCCGCTGCGCCTTCGCGATCCGTTCGTTCAGCTGCATCATCGTCCACCGGTCCGGACCGGCCAGCTCGTAGGTCTTGCCGGCGTGCTCTGCGGGCTTGAGCAGCGCGGCCGCGATGCCTGCGGCGACATCGTCGACATGGACCACCTGCAGGGGCGCGTCGGGAGCGAACACGGGGAGGACGGGGATATTGGCGATCAGCCCGGCGAACATCTGCAGTATGCCCCCGTCGGGCCCGAAGATGATCGAAGGACGCAGGATCGTCGCTTCGGGAAACGCCTCGCGCACCAGCTCTTCGCCCAGCGCCTTGGCCTGCGCGTAGGTCGAGGGGCCGTTGGCGTCCGCACCGATTGCGCTGACCTGCACGAAGCTGCGCGCACCCGCATCCTTCGCCGCCTTCGCCATCGAGCCTGCGGCGTCGCCCATCAGCTTCATCAGGTCGCCTTCGAAGCTGCCAACCAGATTGACCACCGCATGGCTACCTTCGACGCACGCGCGCACGCTTGCCTCGTCGAGGATATTGCAGCGGGCGAATTGCAACTGCCCGAGCTTTGCCAGCGGTTTGAGCGAAAACGCCTCTTCCGGATTGCGCGCCGCGATCCGCACGCGGGCGTTCTGCTGCAGCAGGTCTTCCGCGACGTGGCGGCCGATGAATCCGCTACCGCCGAAAATCGTCACCAGCTTGTCGGTCAGCGGGGTGGTTCTGGGCATTTGCTGGGCCTTTCTGGGCGCGTGGCGCGGGGCGTTTGTCCGCGAAGTATCGCGCTCGCTTTGCCGGATGGCGGCGAGCGCTGCAAGACCGGCGATTATCCTGAAAAAGGCACGCTCAATTGCGTTGACAGGCAGGTACACCCTCCGCTAGTTGCCCGCCCCTACCCTAAGGCCCCGGACAAAGACGACCGGGTTGCCTCGTGTGCCCAGATGGCGGAATTGGTAGACGCACCGTCTTCAGGTGGCGGCGATCGCAAGGTCGTGGAGGTTCGAGTCCTCTTCTGGGCACCATCACTCTCAATTTATTGCGCAATTTCAACTCGTTAAAGGGATGGTCGGCTTCCAGCCCACCTTTCAGGCCACCCCGATTTACGCGCTGCGTAGGACATCCATGTTCCAGAACGTGCTGGAGGTTTGGCGATACCTTGCTTGCCTGATAGCTTCCGATTCGCCTGGGTATTGTCGTAACCGGGGCATCGCGATGCTCTCTTCAAAAGGGACATCGTGATGAGGATACTGTCAAAGCGTCAGCTCAAGGAGTTGGTTCTGTACTCGCCGCAGCACATCGCACGACTGGAGAAGGCCGGGCAATTCCCCCAGCGGGTAAACCTTGGACCTTGCAGAGTGGGGTGGGTTGAGGATGAAGTGCTCGACTGGCTCCAGCAACGACTGGATCGCCGAGAAGCGCCTAGCCGACACTCCTCTTGAAGGAGCGGGTGACCGGGTTTGCAAGCCCGGTCACCCAATTTCCATAATTGGGCCGAAAGCTGACCAGCCGCTTTCGAATGACAAGGTAAGATAGCAGACTGTGCTCACCTTTGCAGGAAAGACGCGAGGACTATAGCTCTTCACTTGTCGCTCTCATCGCCGCTCCCAGGATCAGCCATTCGTTCAACTGCGATAGCAATGCTTCGACGTAACACATCCGTGGGGACCGGCGACGTCAATCGCTCCTATGCATCTAGCAGAATCCGCATCCCTCGCGCGATAATCCGATCCACTCTATAGCTCTAAACATGAACACGCCGAAGCCGCTACTAATCGCCGCAGCCCTCGCCTCCCGTACGCAAGATGTGATTGGCCAAGTGCTCGAATCGGTTCCGTTGATATCACGTAATCTACTTGATGCCCGATCGACGATGCTACTCGACAGTGACGCGATTTTGAGGGGCAAATCGCGTGTTTTGGTGGTTGCGCCCCCTGGGAGCGGCAAAACCACTTTGTTGCGAATGCTGGCTAATCGCATGCTGGTGAGCTGGGACCAGACTGCAGGTGCAACCCAGTGCCCGATCTTCATTCGTGCAATCAATCTCGACCGCGAACAAGGTGACCAAGCATTTCTCACGGTCGATTGCGTCGCACTCAGTTTGACTGCGGCGATTGATGCGCTTGGGCCCTCTCGATGCACATTGATCATCGATGGGCTCGATGAGGCGCCGTCACCTACGCGGGCCGCCAATTGGATCGCTGAACTTACTCACCGTCATCCCGCGCTCAGCGCCCTCGTGAGCTGTCGGCCCGGGACCTACCGCGAGGCTCTCAGTACCTTTGAAACCTTCACGTTGGCGCCGTTGGCGCCTGATCAGACCAGCGATTTCATCGCACAGTTGTTTCCGGACAATGTCGCTCTCCGCAACACGTTCGTGGAGGCGCTAAGGGCCTATCCGGCATTAGATGCGCTTGCAGCGAACCCGTTCATCCTGCGTATGGCGGCCGAAACCTTCCGCCAGTCGGGCTTGTTGCCAAAGGCTAATCCAGCCGAGATGATGAAAGATCTTATCGATCACGCCATCGACGCGGTTCCCGAGAACGAAGCGTTTCCGCTGCCGATTATAGACGATCGCCTTGCCGCGCTCGGCAAACTCGCCACTTCGCTCTACGCCAAGGGACAATCGGTTCAGCCCGTCGACGAACTGCTATCCGACCAGGGTCTTCAACGCCGGTCCCAAGAGAGCTTCGTGATGCAGCGGTGGCTTAAACAGAGCGGGCTACTGCACTTCAACGGCGAGGACATCGGCTTTGCCCACAAGTCGGTAATGGAGTTCTTTGTTGCTTGGCATTTTCGAGATGATGCCGCCGGCCTTGGCGTATTCCTCAGTGATCTCGATGACTTCAGCTCCGAGGTGCTTCGCTACGCAGCCGGCTTGATCGATGAACTCGGCCCTCTGATCGAGCCTTTGATTTATCGAGGACAGTTGCTTCTCGCTGCCAATTGCGTTGCTTGGGGTAAATCCCGCAATACAGCTCTCGCCGACCATATTATTGACCTCATAGAACGCGCGCTAGAGCCGCGCATCTTTTCCCAAATGCTACATCGCGTCCAGGAGAGGCGGGTGGAGCCCGCACTGTTCCCGCCGGCCGCCCGTGATCGCTACGATACACTCCTCGACTTGTTCGACCGCTCGATCGAGGAGGTGCCCAATCACGAGCGCGGGCAGCGGTTCGAGGAGTTCACGAACGCGCTGTTCAACGGCGTATTCGAGCCGGTCAGCATGAACTACCGCACCGAGCATGGAGAGATCGACATCGTAATGGAAAATGTGGGACAGGGCCATTTCTGGGGCGAGTATGGTGGCGACATCTTTATCGAGTGTAAGAACCTCAAGAACAGCGCTGAGGCGCACATGGTGCACACCTTCGCGAGCAAGGCGTCCCTCGCCGGACGAAAGCTGGCGTTCTTCGTGTCGCTTAACGGTTTCAGTGCTCCCGCGCTCGCTGCGATCCGAACCAAGTCGCTTATGACAGGTCACACCCTTCTGGTGCCGCTCTGCGGCGAGGAAATTCGGAACGCTCTATTGAGAAGGGTGGATTTGGAGAATTTCTTCAAGGATCAGATTCGCAAGGTTCGGCATCAGGGGACTTGATGGCTAAGCGTTGCCGGGCCATTTCGTGAGCGAATGTAGGCTTTCGGATCTACTGCAGGACAGGTGGATGACCGAGAATTGGGCGCAAAGCCAAGATTTTATATCATAATCCATAGCTGGGCCGAAAGCTGAACGTCTGCTATTAGCTTGGGATGCCCTGACGCAGACATTTGCGTCAGCCGCCGGCAACCTGACAGCACCCCACCAACATCAGATTTATTTAGGCTGACTCATTTCAGTCAAAAGCTCAGACAAGACGATCTCACAATCGCGATCGGAAAGATTGCTTGCCGCAATCGAATCGAGAAGCGATTTGCGCAACAGCTTCTGGCCGCCTGTCAGTGTGTGAGATGGTTGCCGAAATGTGGACCTCTTTGACGTTGTCGATGAGTCATGCTTGTCGATGACAAGATCGGGTTTGTTGTGCTTCTTGGCTTTGTTTCGCTGGCTCGAAGCGGTCCTCGCTCTCCGGGCGATCCCTCGCGCCAACGGTTCCAACTGAGCAGTTAGGTTGGAAAAATGAATGTTCTGTTCGAAGTTGTCCCGGCGCGCATTGGGCACTATTCTCGGGTCCAAGATATGCACCTCCCCTATACACCAGCCATTGAAGCGAGCTTCAGGAAAGATGTCGTCGAACAAACGCGCATCACCAATCTGGATATTCCCAACACGTGCGCGAAGCCCTGCGACACGCGACTTGATCGTGATCGCTCCGAAATAGGAATGATGGCAGAGCCAGACGATAGCGGCGAGGCCGCCGTCCATGTCTGTTAACTCGACGAGCTCGAGATTTTCCAGCGTGTCGTCGATCTTTTCGCTAACCGCAAACGTGTCCCGGAAGGCGCGTCGAAGCGGCGGCTCACCATTGATCGCAAGGTCAAAATTCCCGAGCCGGACGTCAGACAACCTCTCAATCAGCTCCTCTGACCACTGAAAGGAAGCATCGAACGGTAGGGGGGCAACCTGCTCAAGATACTGGGTCACCAGGGGAACATTGAGTAGGGCATCATGCTTGGTCCGGACCACGTCTTGCAGCTCGACCTCGAAGAACGAAGCGGGTCGGTCGATAGCCTCATGGAAGGAGATCGATACGACACGGTCGATGATCTCGGTGAGAGCGTCATTCTGGTTGACGTCGCGCAGGGCAGCTTTCAGTCGCTGACTATCCCAACGCATTTCTAGAAAGCTATCGTCGCCGCACGCTCGCGTACGGAACACCATTGTGCGGCAGTACGCCAGTCCGGCAAGCCGGCCAACCCCCCGGAAGCCCCGCGCCCGGGTGCCGCGCTTCGGGCTTGCACCGATCGACAGCAAAGTGCGGACCGCGGTAGCGGTTGGAATGCCCATTCCATTGTCAGAGATCCTGATTAGTCGCTGCGCCGGCTCGATCGTAATGTCGATCTTCCCGTCGCAGTGCTCGACGCCCGGCTCGCCCGACGAGCAACGTGCGTCGATCGCATCAGCGGCATTCTGTACATACTCACGGTAGATGCTCAGGGGCTCAACATACATCGCCGCACTCAAGAGTTCGAGGACATCTTTTCCGATGACGACTTCATCGGGAAGCGCTGAACGATCCTTCGAGGCTGCAGCTGCCTTGGCCGATCCGGCTCTAACCGACTTTCTAGAAACAACCGAACTCATGCGTGCACCTCAGTCTCTTCGCGTCTTGCCTCGGACGAGCCCGCCTCGAGATTCGCATCCTCGATCCATTCACCCTCATCGAGGGGGCAGTCCGTCTGCCTTGCCCTTTGCTGAACCCAAATTGCGCGCTCCTCGCTCTTGGGGATGGGAAGGTAGAACATCAGCACGTCACGAAGCGCCCGGTCGCCGGTGCGCTGGAGAAGCGCTTCGAATCCGCTTGGCGTTGTCGACGACAGGAGCGCGAGCAATTCGGTCCGCTGGGCAGGAGAGAGTTTGTCGCGCGTCTTTGAAAAAGCATCGAATTCGGCCTTGCCGCCCCCGTTTTCGTACCACTCTCGATTGAAGATGTAGTGCAGCGGGCGTTCGAGCAGCTCCGAAAATTCAACCGAGTTCGTCCCAAACGCGCGCCGAAAAAAATCGGGCTCTCCGCTTACCACCCCGTGCGTCGCCTGAAGGATGAGCTGCAGCGCTCGCAACTGGTATCGCGACCAGTGTTCGCCGACAAAGCCGCGGTCAGGTCGGTCGGTGGGCTGGTAGCGCATCGGGAACGACCAGATGCGGATTCCCAGTTCCTCGTTGAGGGCGACGTTGAGATTCAGGCGCGCGTAAAGGTCTTCGGGTGTATCGTGAAAATTATAAAGCATGTAGTTCGACAACTTGACCAACCCAGCATCGTGGGCTGTCCTTACCGCGCGCTCGTAAGGCCGCTTCAACCCCAAGTGGTCGAAGGCGATGCGCAGCGGACTGAGACATATCGTCGCCAGTTCGCGCAGATATGTCGGATCCTTGGCTAGAATCCGGGCATCCACTCCCTGATTGAAATCGACCCGGCGTGCCGAAGCAACTCGCTCGCCAGGCCTCTTCAAGGTTGCTCCTGCCGCAAATCCAAGATCGCGAATCTCGGCAATGATTTCCCGGAAACGTGGTGAGGCAACCACATTGTTGTCCATCAGGAGCAAATCTCTCCGCTCGCCATGGCGTTCCGCTATGGCGCGTATGGTGGCGCTAAGCGGGCCCGCATCGCGCTGCATTCCTTCAAGCTTGGGTACTCCGCAGAAGTGGCACTTGCGAATACAACCGCGTGAAGCATATGCGAAATATGCATCGCTCACCGGGTACCGGTAATCGATCTGATCGAGAATGGAGTAGTCGGGAACTAGGTCTTCGATCGGGGTCCCAAGTCGATCATCTGCATAGAGTTCTTCGCTGAATTCATCGAGTTGTAGCGCGACAGCGGGAGGTTCCGTCAACAGGCCCGCAATGAAGCGGACACCCTGCCAGCGTGGCTCGCGGGAAAATCGTTCATTCATGAGCGAGGCGGCGATGCCACCTACGAAAACACGATCGACGCGACCACCCACCAGCCGGAGAGCGAAATCGATTGTCGCCGCGATTTTCCGATATTCGAACGAGAAAAGCGTCGTGATATAAATTCGGTCCCAAGCCCGCTGCAGCAAAGTCTCATCTATGCCCTTGCTGAAGGTCACATGGTCTCCCTTCCCATGGGAACCATGATAGGCGGCCAACTTCATCAGCCCCAACGGCGGATATTTATTCTTGTACCCCGGCTCAAGCAACAAAATGTGGCGATTCGCCATTGGCTATGGTTTCCAGTAATTTTTTCAAGCGGATTTCCCATAGCCATAATTTGCGAAGAATGCGATCCGCTTGGTGAAATGATGCGCAATTTTTCCTGACACGGTATGCTGTTTCCTGAACTCAGCCCCTCTTGGGACGAGACCTTGCAAGCGATTTCAAGGGCGGCCAACTCTGAAAATGGCCGCCTCTACCTCGATGCCAATATCCTCATCCACTGCTACGAGATGAGCGCCGCGGCGAGCGAGCAGATGCTGACCGCCTTCGAAAGCTACGCCGAACGGATGCGGGTGCCGATCTGGGCCGCGCGCGAAACATGGGAGTATCTCCAGAACCGGCAAGTTCGCGCACCGCTGAAGGGTATCGCCGACAAGATCAAGAATCAGTTTGAGCTGCTTCGGCGCGAAACCGCGCGATATATCGATGACGATGCGCTGGTCGACACCACAAGCAGCGAATTCCTCGCCGAACTCAACGCGGCGCTCGAGCAAGTCGAGACCCACCTCAACAGCGTCGCCGCCCATCGACCGAAAAGGGACGACACTACAGCCAGGCTGCTGCCCTTTATCGAAAATCATCGCCTGACCTCGGATCTCGACAGAATCATCGCAAAGGTCGACGCAACCGCCGACTTTCGAGCCAGACACGATATTCCTCCAGGGTTTGCAGACGCGCCCATCTATGATTTGGAGGACAATGATGACGAAGCGCGACCCGCCCAGCGACGCCAGCGAGGCAAAAAGAAGAACGCGAATGGTGACCTGATAATTTGGTGTGAAGTGCTGGACGACTGCGCGCGTACCGAATGCGAGCACCTGATCATGGTCACGCGTGACGTCACCAAGGGCGACTGGGTCTATCGCCCTGCCCGCACGCTCGATCCAAACAACACCCTGCAGCAAAACAAGTCGGGCCTGACACTCGCCCACCCCCTGCTGGTGGATGAGGCGAAACGCCACTGCCCTTCACTCCAGTCCGTGCATATTATTTCAATCGAGATCCTGGCTCAGATCTGGACCCAGCAGCGTTTCGATGTTCAGCAGCTCGCAGCCGCCCTCCAGGCGGAGGACCTGACTCCTGCCGGGCGCGACGCGCAACTCCGCGAAGAAGAGTCAGCCAATCCCGAGGACGATTCGGAATATGTGGCACACTTCGGCGGAGAGGACATGATCTTCGAGCCTGATCCGGGAGACGAGTTTGATTTGCTCATTGCCGATATCGCCGACGAAGGCTGGAAATCACAGAATCAGGCGGTGCGCCAACTCGAACCGGGTGTCACCGAACTGTCCAGGTCGCAAAGGTTGCAGTTGGGCAAGAGCCTCGTTTTGGCCGCTAACCAAGGCGCGCTCGAGCCAGCTGAGTTCCTTGAAAGACTACTGGCGAACGCGAGGCTGGGAAAAGCTTTGCGATCAGACGTAGTGATGGGCGCAATCGCCGGGGTCTTCATCACCGATGAGGGCGAACCGAACAAGCCGAGAGCGACGTTGCCGGTTATCGAGGCGATATATGCTGCGGCATCGGTGTCCGAGCTGACGCGGGCCTGCGAAGCCGTTCTCGTACGTTTGCAGCCCATCCGGCGCAGCTATCTCGCCCTCCCGGGCGAGACAGAGGAACAGCTCGACATCGAGCTTGTAACCGACAAGGGTGTGCTGATGAATGCCTTCGTCAATGACAACGCGCTCTTGGAAGATGCTGTCCCTCCATCTCGCCTGATGCCAAGTGCGGGCCGGGAAGAAAAGATCTCGCTGGCAGAACTCGGCGACCTGCTAGCCGAAGAGTTTGTCGTGCCCGCGTCGTGGCTCAAAATACGGACGACTTCGACAGAATCCGAAGTCTCCATTCCGGAAAACCTCGGCTTCATCAAATGGGGGCCTCACAGCGGAGTGATGCTGCGATGAGCCAGCCTCCGAACTCACGACAAGCAATCGCCGCAAACGACGTTCTAGTCGGGTCGTACTTCCTAGAAACGCTCACGACGGGGATGTATGAGAACCCGTTCCACTGTGTCCGTGAGTATGTGCAGAATGGCTTCGACGCAGTGCAGGAAGCGGTCCGTTCTGGCTTAATGAAAGCCGATGAAGGGCGCATCCTCATTACGGTAGGCGCTTCAAGCCGTGCGCCATCGCTCAAGATCCGCGACAATGGCTGCGGTCTCGCTGCGAGCGATGCGGCAAAGACTCTGACTGCGCTGGGAGCTAGCCGCAAGTCGCGTGTCAGCGATGCCGGCTTTCGCGGAATCGGAAGGCTAGCGGGCATCGCATACTGCACCACGCTCGTTTTCACCACGAGCCAACGTGGTGAACCGACAGCGACTCAAGTATCCTTCGATTGCGGTCTCATCCGATCCTATTTTGCCCCGGGAGCCGAACCCGTCGATGTGCGAGAAGTCATCCGCTCGTCGGTGAGCGTCTCGACCCTCCCGGCGAGCGAAGAGGACCATTACACCGAAGTCGACATGCTCAAACTGGTCAATCTCGGGACCGAATTCACCGACCCCGAGCGCCTCGAACCCTACCTGCGGGAGGTATGCCCGGTCGACTATCGCGATGCGTTCGAGTTTGGCGAACGCGTGCGCAGCCTGGCTTCATCGTTCGGCAATCCGTTGCCGACAGTGTACGTTGAGACCAAACACAAACGCGAACGTAACGCAGTGCTGAAGCCGTATGCAATGACCTATTCGGCGGGTCGCAGCTTGTCCAAACTCCACGACATCGAGACATTTTCATCGCCCGAACTGGGCTGGTTTGGCTGGCTGGGCGTGTCCAATTTCCCGGGTGAACTGACCGACGACACGGTCGCTGGCGTACGCTTCCGGGTTAAGAATATCCAAGTCGGCAACGAGGATCTCATCAAGGCCATGGCCGAAGACCTTACACCCAGCGGGTCGGAACGCCGCTTGATGACCTGGGCCGTCGGCGAAATCTTCATCACCAACACTAGCGTCGTACCGAATGCGCGACGCGACGGGTTCGAGGACAACGCCGAATGGCGCAAGGTTCGTGAAAATATCAGGGAACTTGTCGGCCGCCGTGTGGTGAAGCTCGTCCGGTCGGCTTCCACTACGCGCGGGGCCGTCAAAAAGATCTCCGAAGCGGCGAAGTCAGTCGAGCGCGCACTGTCGAGCGAGTCGGTCACCAGTCAAGACAAGGTCGAAATCGAGGAGGCAATCCAGACCCATCTGAAAACGCTTTCCTCGCGAGCGAAGCTAACTGGCGCAGATCCCAAACAAATCAGCGCATTGACTGCGCGATTCAAGGAGCTTTCGGAACTACTCAAGGACAAGCCGATCCAAGAGCCGAAAGACGATGGCGAGCCTGACGACGAAACCGAAACCACTGAGCCAGGCCTTGGAGACGACGATAACGGCGACATCAAAGAGGACGGCGAAGATACTTCGCCGGGAACCCTTCCTGACCCCCGGCTCAGTCTGATAGTCGAAGTGTTGCGCGCCGAACTTGCCGAAGACAAGGCGCGTCAGCTCGCGGCCCAAATCATCGAGCGTCTGGACGCGCTGCCTGAATGACGCCTTGTGCCGGAGAGATGCAGTGACAGTGTTGGATAAACTGAAGCAAGTTCCCGCCGAAAAGCTGAGCGGCCCCAGGGTCTACTCGACCGACCTTATGCCGAGCCTCCTCGATGCCCAAGATCCCGTTGCCAGTCTCGATTTCGCGGCGCGCGCGCTCAAGATCAAGCTGATCACCAAGTCCCAGGTCACGCTCAATGCTGCGCACCTCGTTGGTCCGCTGGGCCTTATGACGTTCAAAAGTGACCCGGGTCTTATCGGCAACGGACAGATCATCCCGGCAATACGATCGGGTACCGGTTCGCTCTCCGACCTCATCCGCGAGGACAAGGCCTCGTACAAGGTCGTCGGTCTGGAAATGGCGGACGCAAGACATCTGGCGGATGAGATCGAAGGCGCTCTCGATCTCGCCATGCCGTGGGACGTCGGGGGCGTTGCCGACCAGTTCCGGGCCAGTCTCCTCAGTGATCTCAACGACGACAACAGCCTGATCGTTCAGCAGCTGAGATCAATGGATGCGTTCTCTGACGCTCTGCGCGCCAGTATGGTGGCGTCCATCCAAGATCTTGATCTGACATCAAGTGCCAACCTCTCCCAATACATCGAAGCCGAACTCGACCCAGCAATCGCCGGCCCGTTTCAGAATTTCGCAAGCCTGCGATACCATCAGGTCGGCACTGGCGTGGTGAACAGTGAGACCGGCACGGACCTCAGCCCTCTCTCGCGGCTGAAGGAGACTGACCTTACCTTGGTCGGCCGGGATTCCGAACTCGCTAGTTTTTCCGAAGATGCAGTCTTTCTGCAGTCGTTCCTCGGTTCGGCACTGCATGCGATTTATGCAGACAGAGTGTTCCCCGCCGAAACCATCGATGTTCTCAGTTTCGCTGAGGCAGCCGCCATCGGACGTCGCCTCCGGGAAAACGGCTTCGCCGAGTATTATGAGAACATTTTGCAGACTTTCGCAAAAGCGGTCGAAGCCGAAAGTGCGCCGAATCAGCTGGAACGGCTCGACGCAATGGAAATCGCTGTTTTGGCCGGCAAGCTAAAAGGTCTCTTTGCCGAGGCAGCCAATGCCGAGAAAGAGGTATACGTCACCCGTGATGCGCAAAACGCCAAGGGCCAATTCCTGTCGGCAGGGACTGACGTATTTAAGAATGCCTTGAGCATAATTCCCGGAGTGGGTTGGCTGGTATCGGTGTTCGGTATCCTCAGCGGTATCAAGGAAGCAGCTGAGGCCGCTGACCGAGCCCATGTCCCGGGCCCAGCGGACCATCGCTTCCGAGCCGCCCTTGAGCAACGCGACCGGGAGGTCGAAAAAATAATCGGCCGCCTCGCGATCAGTGGGGGCGCGCAGCACAAGCTCCTAAGAGCTGCGGCAACCCTTCACGATGTCTACAATACGAAAACTAGGCGCCCCTAGCCGGCCGCCGCTCTCGCCGCCCTTTTGTCGGGCAGATGTCCTCGCGTGCCCCGATATTCCGCTCGCGCCCATTCGAAGAACGCGTCGCGATATCTCGCAGTGTAGCCAGACATGTCCTGCCTGTCCTTCTGTGTGCGTTCCAACGCAAGGGGTTCGAACCCGCACCTTTGTTCGAACCGTCGGCGGGCTTTGCTGGAGCGCCAAAAACGGTCGAGCTCGGTCAAGTGTCGACTGCCAGCTTGAGCAGATGTCATACTTCTTGCTTCCAAATCTTGACCTTGTTCTTGTTTTGGTCTCTCAGCGCCTGCTTGTCAATAGGCGACCAGTTGGAAGCTAGCATCGATTGGGGTTGGCGACTCTATCCCAATTGACATGATTGAAGCAGGTTAGCGACCGCTTCCGAGCAGCAGCCGCGATCGTCGGAAAGACCCAAATTAGGGCGCAAAGCAGACCTTGTTTCCTCTATCCCCATCCTGGAAAATTTTCGATCCCCATCCATGTCAGGACATGGCGTCTCATTGCAGCGCGTTGAGCGTGCCACATCGACTCTGACTTCATCATGTTCCCACGGACCATGATAAACCCGCCCGGCCCCTCCGAAATAATCCGAACTTGCATTTACCGTTGCTTTTCTCGCAGTCTGCCGACGTTGGGTCGGGAGGGGGAGATGAAATGGAACTGCTATTCAAAAGAGAACAGACCACGGGAAAAGTGAACCGGGTGAACTTCAAGCTATGGGGGAAGCTTGAACTTGATGAGAGCGAACTGGCGCTCATCAGTCGCTACCGTTTCGATGAGTCCATTCTGATTGGCGAGGATGACAGCGACGTCAGGCGCAAGGCGATCAAGCGCGGCGTGATCGTCGGGTTCGCGATCGCTCTCGTGACCATCTTCACCGGCCCGCTCGCTGTTCTCTTCGGTTGCGGAGCGGGCTTTGCGGTGGGGTATTGGTATCTGAATGAGAAGCGCGAGACTATCTTCGTTAAGGACCTGCTGCATGGTCGCCATTTCACATGTGACAGCGTGATCGAGCTGGCCCGCAAGGAGGCGTGGCTCGAAGGGGCGTGCGGCGTATTTCGGCAGGTGATGGAAAGCGCCAAGCACTGGGACGGGGTGGAACGGCACACCATCGAGCCGCTCCCGAAGGAACAGGCCAAGGAACTGATCCTCAGGGCCGCGTGACATGGTCTGGCGCGTCGGTGCCCCCATCCATGCAATTGTGCATGGCCTGTTCAAGCCCAGCGAGGCTGAGCTGGTCCGTCGGCAATGGGACGAGGTCGAGACCCTGCTCCAGCGAGCGGGTAT
Organism: Citromicrobium sp.; assembly: GCA_002729695.1. GTDB lineage: Bacteria > Pseudomonadota > Alphaproteobacteria > Sphingomonadales > Sphingomonadaceae > Alteriqipengyuania. Next base: position 20,786 of record PBYQ01000035.1, read on the forward strand.
CGCCGATCAGGCGGACCGGTCCCGGCTGATTGCGGGGATCGCAACGGCAGTGGCCGAACGGCTTGGCATCCCGAGCGACCACGAACAGGCCAGCCTGATCCGTGAGTTGGCGGCAGAGGTGCTTTCGTACGAAGGCCTGTTCGCCTTGCCCTCTATTAATTGGGATGAACCTCGCACGATTGCGGAGTTGTGGGACATCCGAGAGGAGCTGACCCGACAGCGCGGCTTCGTGAGCGACTTCGACGCGAACTGCGAATTGCTGGAGCTGGCGCTCGCTTCAATCCTGGGACCGCTCTACGAAGCTTGTCCTGCCTTGCTGGAGCGATCGGAAGGCTGTGACGGCATTACCGTCCCCACTGATCTCCTGCGCAACATCGGCAATCTTGGTAGTGTGACGCAGTCGATGCTTGGCGTGGCCTTCGCCCAAGAGCTGTCCGAGCGTGGCTTGCTGGCGCGGCTGACGAAGCGCCTAGAGCGCAATTTGGTCGTTGCATCCGGTGGCAACCCGGATGATCCACGAGGGTTCAATCGGGCACCGAAGTTCCCCGAGCAGTTCGACGCCAGGTCGCCTGAGCAGCTTGTGTCAACCTACCTGAGCGGCACACCGCTGTTACCACTCTTCGATCAGACGCTCGACTTCACCATCCCCACGAAGGCTCGGTTCGAGCATCATCACATCGTCGCCGGTTCCGGCCACGGCAAAACCCAGACCCTCCAATATCTGATAGCCAACGATCTGGATGCGGTCGCGGCGGGCGAACGGACGGTCATCGTGCTCGACAGCCAGGGCGACCTTATCCGAATGATCGCCAATTTGAGGCAATTCGCGCCGGGTGAGCCGTTGCATGAGCGCGTGGTTGTCATCGACCCTAGCGACGTCGAGTGGCCGGTCTCACTCAACCTGTTCGATGTCGGGATGGAGAGGCTATCCGGCTATGCACCGCTGGAGCGCGAGCGGCTCACCAACTCGATTCTTGAGCTGTATGACTTCGTGCTGGGCACCTTGCTCGATGCACAGATGACGCAGAAGCAGAATGTCATCTTCCGCTATGTCACCCGGCTGATGCTGCACATCCCCGACGCGACGATCCACACGCTGCGCGAGCTGATGGAACCGGGCAGCGAGAAGAAGTTCGCGCCGCATATCCGCAAGCTCTCCGGCACGGCCCGTCACTTCTTCGATACCGAGTTCACCTCGCGTGAATTCGACCAGACCAAGAAGCAGGTACTGCGTCGCCTTTGGGGGATCCTCGAAAACCAGACCTTCGAGCGGATGTTCTCGCATCCGCGCTCAAAGCTCGATCTTTTTCAGGAGATGAATGCAGGCAAGGTGATCCTCATCAACACCGCCAAGGACTTGCTGAAGGAGCAAGGCACCGAGATCTTTGGGCGTTTCTTTATCGCGATGATCGCGCAGGCAGCGCAAGAGCGCGCCACGCTACCCGCACACAAGCGCATTCCGACCATCGTCTATGTCGATGAAGCGCAGGACTATTTCGACCGGAACATCGGACTGATCCTGGCTCAGGCGCGCAAGTACAACGTCGGCATGGTACTGGCCCATCAATATCTCGGGCAACTTGAGCCGAAGCTTCAGGAAGCGTTCGCGGCTAACACCGCGATCAAGTTCGCGGGCGGGGTCTCGGCTAAGGATGCGCGAGCTTTGGCTTCGATGATGTATTGCAGTCCTGAGCTAATCGAGATGCAACCCAAGGGCAGCTTTGCCGCCCACGTGCGTGGGCAAACCAAGGGTGCGGTGCCGCTATCGTTTCCGTTTGGGCACTTGGAAGCTTTGCCAAATATGGACGAAGAAGACCGCGATGCACTGCGCGGGCGGATGCGTAAGTTCTACGCCAATCACCACTCGACGCTTGATGCTGTCGAGGGCCAAGCTGTGGACGAGGAGGCAGCAAGCGCGAAGTCTGATCAGAGCGGTAAGTCTAGTGATGACGAAGACGGTGCGACGCCTGGCCATATCGACACCGAACCTGGCGATAGTTGGTAAGAAAAACCTGGCCCTGTTCACTGCTGAACATGGCTTCCTATACCACGACGCTTTGGAATTTGCCGCACGGAGACAACGGCGTTTCGCCTACATAAATGGGTGGCTTTCACCGAATGGAAAGCCAAGCAATGCGCGATCCTTTAGACAAGCTTGGACGCCGGACCAGACTCAGGCCCAAGTCTACAGGCAAGCGGGTCTCACCAACGAAACGCGACCTGCGCTGGTTTGCGGCACTGGCAGAGCATGGCCCGCTGCCGAGTTCCTACCTCTTGGCATTCACGGAGGGCAGCCACCGCAGCGAGAAGCGCGCCAGGGAACGGCTGACAGACTTATTCCATGAGTCCAACACGCCGGATGGTGGCGCTTATCTCACCAGACCGCTGCAGCAGTTTCGTACGATTGACAGTCGCTATAACCAACTCGTCTATGACCTGAACCCAGCCTCGGTAGCGGCCTTGGATCGAGCTGGAATGTTCAGTGGCCGACGAGCTTCTGGCCCTTGGCTCCATAGCCATATGGTCACGTGCATCACCGCGTCGATTGAGCTGGCGTGCAGGCGAACCACTTCCCATACGTACATACCTCAGTCGGCGATTTTGGCCCGTGCCGACGCGGCTCTTCGATGGCCCACTACGGTGTCAGACCCGGCAACTGGGACGTCCTATACGAAGGACCTGATCCCGGATGCGGTGTTTGGCTTGGAATACCGTACACCGAATGGTCGTCGTTTCCGTTTCTTCGCCGTGGAAGCCGATCGCGGAACCGAACCCGCCCGATCAAGCCAATTCCACCGCAAGAGCTTCAAGCGCCACCTACTCCAGTACGCGGAGTATGTGGAGCGTGGCGGGTACCGGGAGCACCTCGGTCTTAGTGCGCCGCTTTTGGTTTTGAACATCACGAGCAACTCCAAGCGACTGGAGCGCATGAAAGCTCTCTGCATCCAGCAGTATGCAAGTGGAAATACCTACCAGCTTTTCCAAAGCTGGGAGAGTTTTGGAGCAATTTACAAGCCACCAGAGACCAATCCAGACCTCTTGCGGGGCGATTGGCTTCGGGCCAGCGCTCCGCCCATAAGAATCGATCAAATCGATTAAGGCCGGACCGTTTGTCTTGACCGGGAGCGTGTGCAGAAGGCCTGTCGGTTGTTCTGCACCGGCAAAGCAGAACTGCCCACTACACGGTTAGATATGTTCCATAAAAAATTTTCTCCCTTGCGTATAGCATCTTGACCAAGAGTAATTCCGGGGAGTCGCTTGCTGCATAAGATCAATAAGGTGGGTTCTTGCTGATTTTATAGATTGACCTACGCATCTTTCCCGAAGCACAACCCTGTCATCTGAGGGGGTGGGCATGCGAAAGTTTCGCTATTGGACGGCTGTCAGTCTGGGCGCGGTGGCCATTGCCACCATTGCTGGGCCCGCGATCTCTCAAAGCGCTACCGAAACATATACTTACGATGCACTGGGTCGTCTGGTGCGGATCGATCGATCGGGCGGTCAGAACGACGGCAAAATTACCGGAACGTGCTTCGATCCTGCCGGTAATCGTACCCGCTACGACCTTTCGTCCTCGGCTCCCGCTGCGTGCCCGACGCCTACGCCGGTTCCCACTCCTACGCCAACACCCACCCCAACGCCGACGCCCACCAATTCGCCTCCGACGACCGTTGCCAATACGGTGGGCGTGCTTTGCGGCGCGACCGCAACGGCCGATCTGGTCGCGAATGACAGCGATCCGGAGGGTAATGTTCCGCTGAGCCTTGTCAGCCTCTCAGTACCTGATGGTGACGGAGCTGCAGGCGCATCGATCATATCGAGCACGTCGGTGAGCATAACCGGCGACTTCGAGCACAGCACCACGATTTACACCTACACGGTGCAGGACAGCTTGGGCGCTACTAGCACCGGCACGCTTACCATCAATACGAATGGGCCGTCATCCCAGTGCGGACTATGAGACGCAAAGGATATTCCATGCTCAAACAATTGCGCCTTTTTATTGGGCTCCTTGGCTTGGGAATCGTGTGCAGTCCGTCAGAGCTCTACGCTCAAGACGAAATTGAGCCAGCGCCTACGGCTGATTCGCAAAGTCCAACCGGAGTTAGTTATGGCAACGGCGCGTTCAGTTACGAGATGCCGGCTCTATCGATCGGTGCGGGCGATTTTCCCCAAAGCCTTTCGCTAACCTATAACTATCGCAGCGACGGTGCCCGCCCACCGGCTTCGCCTTGGACAACCAATTGGGCGGCCCGCACGCATGCGCGCGATAGCGGCATGTATATTTCTGCCTGCCCACCCGACTGCAAACCTGGCGACAAGTATGGTCTCTGGGACATCGTCGTTGGAGCGTACTCAAGCGGTTTTTGGAAAGAGGGGATGGGGCCAGGTCCAGGTCCATATTTCTCCCGGCAACTCGACGGCGCGACTCTTACTAGAGCGACGAACTCAAGTGGTGAGTTTCAGTTTATCTATACGACAGCGCGTGGAGCCAAACTCACCTTCGATTACATCATATCGATAAGCGGAGATCACTCCTATCCAGCCAGCTGGGTCGAACCCGATGGCACAATTCTTACCTACGATTTGTCTAGCGGAACCGGGAGCATCTCAAGTAATCGCGGAGTTGCTCTCTACTTCGAGGCTCCGACGGGAGCCGATCCCAACCAGACGCAGAAAATCTGTGCGCTCAACCTGACGCAATACTATCTTCCATCGATTTCGAGTTGCCCCACCGGGGTTCCTACGATCACGATCGCAGGCTCAACTCTGCAAGCGACCTATGCCAGGAAGATAACCTCGCTGACCGATGTGGAAGGGAAGGTTCACACCTTCACCTATTGGCCCGCCACTAGTGACGACACCGCGACCGATACACATCTGCGCTGCGTCAAGGATCCGGGCCAAAGCGGCTGCAGGATCGAAAATACCTATGACAACTGCGACCAGAAAGGCACCGCGGATTTCTACGACCCGAACGCAAACGGCAGCCGCGACCGTGTAATCTCGCAAACACTCGCGACCGGAGAGACAGTAACGTACAGCTTCGTTGAGGGCGTTCCGATGTCTGGGAATGGCACGTACGGGTGCCGTGCAAATTATTCTACAACGGTCACACAGAGTGGAAACTCGACGATCGCCATGATGGGCGGGAGGATGCTGCCATACTCGGTGACGGATCCCTTGAGCCGCACAAAGAGCTGGACCTGGGTCGGCCCGATAGAACTGTTCAATGACCCGACTCGTCTGGAGACTGCCACCAATCCCGAGGGTGACAAAGTCGAATATACTTATGACGATCGCGGGAACATTACCGAGCGTCGGGTGAAGGCCAAGCCAGGCTCGGGACAGTCCGACATCGTGTCTTCGGCGACTTATCCGTCGAGTTGCACCGTTACTGGCGTGAGCGCGATGACGTGCAACAAGCCGATCACGCTGACCGATGCGAAGGGCAACACCACCAGCTTTACCTACGACACCACGCATGGTGGCATGCTCACCCGCACGGGGCCTGCGGTGGGCGGCGTGCAGCCGAAGACCAGATACAGCTACACGCAGCGCTATGCCTGGATCAAGAACTCCACCGGTGGCTTCAGCCAAGCGACCGACGGCGTCTGGGTGCTGACCGAAGAGCGTAGCTGCAACACGAGCACGCTCAATTTTGCAACCGGCGCGTGTTCGGCAGGCACTTCCGATCTGGTCGTGACCACGTACGACTATGGGCCCGACACGGGTTCGGTCGGCAATAACCTGTGGCTGCGCGGCGTGGTGGTGACTTCGGGCGGGACGAGCCTTCGCACCTGCTACGAATATGACATCAACGGCAACCGGATCAGTGAGACCGCGCCGGAAGCGGGGTTGAGCGCATGCTATTGAACCGCAGAAATCCACGCCGTGCGGGCGCTCCCGGTACGATGCCTCTGGTGCTGCGGATCGCGGCATCGCTCGCGCTGCTGGCGGCAGGCCTGACCGCGCTACCCGCCCACGCCCAAAGCACTGCGGCACCCTACAAGAGCGCGACCCGCTATGACGCGGCGGGCCGGGTGACGGGGACCATCGCGCCCAAGCCCGGCGTGGGCGCGGACAAGCACGAGGCGACCCGCACCACCTATGACATCTTGGGCCGCCCGGTGCTGGTCGAGACCGGCGTGCTGGATACCTGGCATGACGAGACCGTCGCGCCGGAAGACTGGGACGACTTTACGCTCCTGTCGGCGATCGAGACGGAATACGATGCCATCGGCCGCAAGCTGCAGGAGCGCGGGCTCGAAGACGATGGTGTCACGCCTGTCTCGCTGACCGAGTACAGCTACGATGCTCTGGGGCGGCTTTCGTGCACCGCAGTGCGGATGAACCCGGCGTACTTCAGCGCGAGCTGGCAGGATGCCTGCACCCACCGCACGGCGGGCACCGCAGGGCCCGACCGGATCACCAGGCAGGTCTATGACGCGGCGGGGCAGGTGCTCACCGTGCAGAAGGCGGTCGGCACCGCGATCGAGCAGGATTACGCGACCTACACCTATACCGATAACGGGCAGGTCGAGACGGTGGCCGATGCCAATGGCAACCTGACCAGTTACGAGTATGACGGGTTCGACCGGCTCACCCGGACGATCTTCCCGTCCAAGACCACGCCCGGCACCTCGGACAGCAGCGACGACGAGCTTTACGCATATGATGCGAACGGCAACAGCACGCAGCTGACCAAGCGCGACGACCGCGTGCTCAACTACACTTACGATGCGCTCAACCGGATGACGCGCAAGGCCGTGGCGAGCGGGTATCTCACCGCCAGCTACACGCGCGTGGACTATACATACGACCTGCGCGGGCTGCAGCTGAGTGCCAAGTTCAACAACAACCGCGGCGTGATCAGCGCCTATGACGGGTTCGGGCGTCGCACGGTCGAGACGATCAACCTTGGCTCGTACACCCGCACGCTGACCTCGGCGTTCAACAAAAACGGCGCGCGCACCTCGCTCACCTACCCCGGTTCGGTGACGGTGACCTATAATCGCGACGGGCTCGACCGGCTCTCCTCGGCGACGATCGGCAGCGCGAACCTCTTCAGCCCCTCGCGCGACCAGTTCGGGCGGGTGGAGAACCTCTACCGCGCGAACGCGTCCGGCAGCTGGATCGCACCAACCACGCTCGTTTACGAGGACAGCGGCCGCCTGCAATCCTGGGCGGCGGACCTGGCGGGCACGTCGTCGGACATCACCAAGAGCTTCACCTACAACCCGGCGAGCCAGATCGGAACCGCGACTACCAGCAATGATGCCTATAGCTGGGACGGGATCCCGACCACCGCGATCGATCGCGACTACACGGTCAACGGGCTCAACCAGTATACTGCGGTCGACAGCAACACCTACACCTACGACGCCAACGGCAACCTGACCGGCGACGGCACCAACACCTACACCTACGATGTCGAGAACCGGTTGGCGCAGGCGGTTGTGCCCAAGGCGGGCGGAGGCACGCGCACGGTCACGCTGCAATATGATCCGCTCGGGCGGTTGTGGCGCACCAGCACCAACGATACCGCCTACCCGCAGATCGACTACCTCTACGATGGTGACGCTCTCGTGGCGGAGTACGATGCGTCGAACGTGGTGCTGCGGCGCTATGTCCACGGACCGCAGGAGGGGGTGGATGACCCGCTGGTGTGGTTCGAGGGGACATCGACTGCGGCGAGCAACGCGCGCTATCTCTACGCGGACGAGCGCGGCTCGGTGATCGCGGTGACCGACGCCACCGGCACGCTGCTCAACAAGAACACCTACGACGAATACGGCATCCCCGGCTCCACCAATGCAGGCCGGTTCCAGTATACGGGCCAAGCGTTCCTGCCCGAGATCGGGCTCTACCATTACAAGGCCCGCATGTACTCGCCCACGCTGGGCCGTTTCCTCCAGACCGACCCCATCGGCTACGAAGACAACCTCAACTGGTACGCCTACGTCGCAAATGATCCGGTCAATGGGATCGATCCGGCGGGGATGAAGGTCTATCTCTCGACACGATTAGTTACACCTGAGGTACGAATTAAGGGGCCAGGCTGCATTTGTATGGTTACAATTGTTCCAGCCCAATTTCATATGTTTTTAGTTACTCACGCAGATTACGTCGGCGACCCAAATGCTAAAATTTGGTCATGGGGACCTGCGGGAGATTTTCCAAATACCGGAGCACTCGTGCAGCATTTTGAGGGAACAGAACTGAATGGAAACGATCGGGATGTCTGGTTGAGTTCCGAAGTTCGTTTAGCCGGGCGCACCGTGCTAATAGACGCGGACGATGACGCGGCTGCGGCATCTGCAAATAACATTCTTGGGTATCGAGATTATGATACCGTACCGGAAGCTGATTTCCGCGCAGACGGCGCAAATAGCAATTCTGCAGCCTATGCCGCTGCCAAGGACGCGGATCGCATTTCGGGAAGCAGGCGAGCAGGAGCAAGCACGCCTAAACCTTCGGTTTCGACCCCAGGGGCTGGAGCCAGTGATCGTGTGCAAAGGCGATGCTTGGATCTTCGTTCTGCCGAACAGGGGGGGACCTGCTAATGCATAAGGCACATAAGATCACCATGGCTGCACAGGTCGTTTTGGCAATTCAAAGCTTGGTGCTAGGATGCGCGATTATCGCCATAATTTTTATCATTATTTTCAACGAAAATTTGATGCATGGTGTAGTAGATATAAATAAATTTGTAGGTGCGATTGCCGTAATTATAATATCTGTCTCCTTGTGCTTTTCGTCATGGTTCTTTGCAAGAAGAATTATTTTGGCAATTTCTTTAGGGTTTTTAGCCATCGCCTTGCTTCCGCTAGCATTTTATGTATGAAAAATATGTAGCTCCTCCCAGCCCTGAGCAGCGATAGCAATGTCGGGGCGCGCGAGGCCCCGCCTTCCCGCACTCACCCTATATGCTCCACCTTGACGACGCGAACGGGAACCTGACCGGCGACGGGATCAAGGCCTACACCTACGATCTCGAGAACCGCTTGATGCAGGCGGTGGTGCCCAAGTCGGGCGGAGATATGCGGACGGTCACGCTGCAGTACGATCCGCTCAGTCGGCTGTGGCGCAGCGCGATCGACGTGCCGGCTGTGCGCAGGCCGACTACCTGTATGATCGTGCCATCAGCGCCGTGAGTTTTTGATTGCGCTTGTGTTTCGCGGAGTCGGCATGCTTCTATCATCGCGTGAGCATAGGACCGCTTTTCTCTGAATTTGCGGAATAGAGCTCTGTCTGGCGGTGAGGGGACCTTTTCATTTCAATATGCAAGCTTCGCCCGTCTTGAGCAGCGATAGCAAAGCCGCGACACGAGAGACCCCGGCAGGCGCGCACCTGCCTTTTGCGCGCCATCTCGACGACGCCACCATCCTGACCCGCGATGGCTATCTGATGCAGACCATCCGCGTCGGCGGGTTGCTGTTCGAAACCGCCGATAGCGGCGAGCTCAATTACCGCGCCGAATTGCGCGACGCGATGCTTCGCGCGATCGGGACCTCGCGCTTCGCGGTCTACCACCACATCATCCGCCGCCGGGTCGATGCCGATCTCGCGGGCGAGTTTTCCGACGCCTTCTCGCGCAAGCTCGACGCGCGCTGGCGTCAGCGGTGCGAGCGGCGGCAGCTCTATGTCAACGAGCTGTTCCTCACGCTGGTTCGCCGGCCGATGCAGGGCCGCAGCGGGATTGCGGACCGCCTCGCGCGCGTGCTGCGGAGCCCTTCGCCCAGCGCCAATGCCGCGACGCTGAGGGGCGACATGGCGTCGTTGAACAATGCACGCGAGGCGCTGATGGCTGCGCTCGCGCAGTATGATCCGGTGCTGCTCACCCGTTACGAGGGTGAGGGCGGTGGCACGCGTTCCGAACCGATGGAGTTCCTTTCGTGCCTGTTCAACGGCGACATGCGCCCGGTGGCCGAGCCGCATGGCGATATCGGCATGCACCTGCCCGCGCGCCGGATCAGCTTTGGCCGCAACACGGTGGAGTTGGCGCCTGCCGGGGCACTGCCCAGGCGGTTTGTCGCGATGGTATCGGTCAAGGATTGGCCCCCGCAGACGATGCCCGGCATGTTCGACGAGTTGCTGCGGTTGCCGTTCGAGATGAACATCGCGCAGAGTTTCGCCTTCGTCGAACGCGGCGAGACGCTGGGGCGGATGAACCTTGTGCTGCGGCGGATGCGATCGGCAGAGGACGAGGCGATTTCGCTGCGCGACGAGCTTGTCTACGCAAAGGACGAGGTGGCGGCGGGCCGTGCGGGCTTTGGCGAACACCACACGACCATTGCAGTCCATTCGGACGACCTGGCCGAACTCGATACGCAGGTGGCCGAGGTGATCGCGCTGCTCGCCGATCTCGGCATCAACGGCGTGCGCGAGGATATTGCGCTGGAGCCGACCTACTGGGCGCAGTTCCCCGGCAACTTCAAATATATCGTGCGGCGCGGGTTGGTCTCGACGACCAATTTCGCTTCGCTCGCCAGCCTACACAATTTCCCTGTCGGGCGCGCGCGCCGCAACCACTGGGGCGATGCGGTGACTTTGTTCGAGACGACGGCGGCGGGGCCCTATTTCTTCAATTTCCACCAGCGCGATCTGGGCAATTTCACCGTCATCGGCCCGTCGGGTTCGGGCAAGACGGTGGTGCTCAACTTCCTGCTGGCGCAGGCGCGCAAGTACGATCCGCGCATCATCTTCTTCGACAAGGATCGCGGGGCGGAGCTGTTCATCCGCGCGATCGGCGGCAGTTATGATCGGTTGCGTCCGGGCGAGCCCTCGGGCCTCAACCCGCTCCAGTTGGACGATACGCCTGCGAACCGCGCCTTCCTGACCGAATGGCTGCGCGCGCTCGTGGGTGGGCTGGACGAAGCCGAAGCTGACCTGGTGTACGATGCGTTGGAGACCAACTTCCTCCAACCGCTGGAGCGACGGCGCCTGAAGCATTTTGTCGAACTGTTTCGCGGTGGCGACCGCCCGCGCGCCAACGACCTCTACGGGCGCCTCAAGCCGTGGTGGGGCAATGGCGATCGTGCGTGGCTGTTCGACAACGCGCTCGATACCACCGATCTTGCCGAGCAGTCCGTGGGCTTCGACATGACCGCGATCCTCGACGATCCGATCGCGCGTACCCCGGCGATGCTCTATTTTTTCCACCGGGTGGAGGAGCGGCTCGACGGATCGCCTTCGATCATCGTGATCGACGAGGGGTGGAAGGCGCTCGACGACGAGGTCTTCGTGCGCCGGATCAAGGATTGGGAAAAGACCATCCGCAAGCGCAACGGGATCGTCGGCTTCGCCACTCAGAGTGCTCAGGACGCGCTCGAAAGCCGGATTGCCAGCGCGATCATCGAACAGGCGGCGACGCAGATCTTCATGGTCAATCCAAAGGCGCGGGCCGAGGATTACATCAATGGTTTCGGGCTTTCGGCGCACGAATACGAACTGGTGCGCACCTTGCCCGACAGTGCGCACTGCTTCCTGATCCGCCACGGCAACGACAGCGTGGTTGCGCGGCTCGACCTCTCGGGTGAGAAGGAACTGCTCGCGATCCTTTCGGGCCGCGAATCCACCATCCGCAGCTTCGAGGAAATCGTGGAGGCGTTGGGGGACGATCCGGCTGCCTGGATGGGGCCCTTGTTGAGGACGGTCGCCTGATGGTCTGTCCGACCACCTATACCGGCGAGGGGTTTCTGGCGCGCATCCTGGGGCAGATCGATTGCCAGGCGCAGGTGCTCGGCAGCTATGGCTGGCTGGCGCTGAGCGAGCCGGGATCGCTCGCGTCGACCATTACCACCGGGCTACTGACGCTGTTTATCGCACTGGTCGGGCTGCGACTGCTATTCGGCCCGACACCGGGCACGCGCGACATCGTGTTCGACGTGCTCAAGATCGGTCTGGTGCTGACGCTGGCGCTGTCGTGGCCCGCCTTCCGCACGCTGATCTATGATGTCGTATTTCTTGCACCGGCGGATATTGCCGGGCGGATCGCGGCGACCGCGACAGGCAATTTCGCGGAGCGGTTGCAGGCGATCGATAGCGCCATCGTACAACTTTCCGAATTCGGCTCGGGTCGCCAGACCGGTGCCTTTATCGAGGATGAGGGAACGGGCGCGTCTTTCCAGGGTATCGCGATGCAGGACGAGAGCGCGCTTGGCTGGTCGCGGCTGTTCTGGCTCACCGGAGTGATCGGCTCGGTCGCTTTCTTCCGGCTGGCGGCGGGCCTTTTGCTGGCGCTGGCTCCGCTGGCTGCCGGGCTGCTGCTGTTCGACGCCACACGCGGGCTGTTCGCCGGGTGGATGCGCGGGCTGGTGCTGGCGCTGATCGGATCGGTCGGCGCAAGCGTGCTGCTGGCGGTCGAAATGGCGGTGCTGACGCCGTGGCTGGAAGACGCATTGCGGCTGCGCGCGCTCGGCTATGCCATACCCTCCGCACCGACAGAACTTATGGCCATGACGCTCGCCTTTGCGCTGGTGCAGCTTGGGTTCGTGTGGCTGCTGGGCAAGGTCGCCTTCATGCGTGGATGGATATCGATGCCGAGTCTGGACAGTATCGGAGGACAACGATCCGGACGGAGCGAGTGGATTTCCTCGCACAGCAGCGAGATGCGGCATTCGCACAGCTCAAACCTGTCGGATCGTGGTGAGATTGTGATCACCGGCACGCCTGCGAACGAGCGCACCCAGATCAGGGCGCTTGCCGCACCTCCACGTGAACGGCCTGAACAAGCCGATACGCCCACACTCCCGATCTCGCCTCGTGAGCGACTGGGCGAATCCTGGCGCCGGGCCACACCGCGTGCTTCGCGCCTCGCCGCCAGCAGGAGTGCTCGCCGATGAATGCGGTGCCCAAGATCGATAAGCGCGAACCCGGCATAAGCGAAAGCTGGGCCGGTAGCCTGACCGACGACCTCGAACGTTCGCGCCGCCTCGCGTGGATCGTCGCCGCAGTGGCTGGCACGGTCGCGCTTCTGCTCGCGATCGCAATTGTCATCATGCTGCCACTGAAGACGGTGGAGCCTTACACGATCCTGGTCGATCGGCAGACGGGCAACGTTGAGGCCCTCGACCCGCTGGCAGATAATACGGTGCTGGCGGACAACGCGCTGACCCGCTCTTTCCTGATGCAATATGTCACCGCGCGCGAAAGTTTCGTGCCCGACAGCTTCGATCAGGATTACGCCAAGGTCACGCTGATGAGCGGACCCGAAGAACGCCAGAAATATATCACCCGGATGAGTGCCAATAATCCGCTGAGCCCGCTCAGCTATATGTCACCGGGCGGCACGATCCGGGTCGAGATGCGCAGCATCTCCCAACTCGACAGTGAGCGCGCGATGGTGCGCTTTACAACGATCAGGAACGAGCCCGGCACTGCCGCTCAGCCACCGCAATATTGGGCGGCGATTATCGGCTATGGCTACAGCACCGCCGAGATGAGCGAGCGTGATCGCCTGCTCAACCCGCTGGGTTTCCAGGTCGGTTCCTATCGCCGCGATGCGGAAACGCTGCCCGAAGCGTTCCCGACCGCTGAGCCAGTTGACCGTAGCGAACAGCGTAACGAGCCGTGATGCGCCTGTTCGCAACTCTATGCCTGCTGGTATCGACACCGCTGACGGCGCAGATCCTGCCGCAGCCCGATCCGGCGAATTCCCGCCTGCAGACGGTTATGGCGTCGGAGGGGCAGGAGATCATGCTCGCGGCGTTACCACAGACCGACCTGACGCTGGTCTTCCCGCCTTATGAATCGATCCAGTCGGTCGAGACCAATGAGGCTATGATCGAATATTCGATAACCTCCGAGCGCAACGCGCTGGTGCTGACGCCGCGTGCCGAGGGAGCGCTTGGCCTTGTGGATGTCGCCACCGATCGGACCATCTATCGTTTCTCGATCCGCACGGGACAGGATCTGATGGCCGCCTATCTCGTGCGCATGAAGGAACCGGGCGAACTGCCCGCATCACGAACATCGGTAGCGGGCATGAACGCCACAGATGCGCGATGGTGGTCCTATCGCCTCAAGGGTAAGGACGCGCTCAAGCCCGTTGGCATTCGCGATGATGGCGAGAAGACCTATATCCTCTTCGCGCCCTATCAGCTTCTGCCCGCGATCTTCGCGATCAGCCCGACCGGCGACGAGACCCTGACCAACGGCTACATGCGCGACGAGGTTTTTGTGCTCGACCGTGTGTGGAAGGAACTCGTGTTCCGGATCGACGGCAAGAAGGCGACTGCACGCCGCAACGAGCAGCCCGATGGCTGAGTCCGCGACCACCTCCAGCAACGATCCGACGCCGATTGTAGAGCGTGCCGGATCGGGCAGGCTCAGCCTTATCCTGTTCGCGATCGCGCTTGCCCTGGGTGGTGCATGGGTCTTCTCGGTCATGAGCACCGCGCGCCAGCAGGCGCAGGTCTCTCCGCTGGAGGCGCAGACCGAAACCATTGGGCGCATCGAAGCTGGCCAACCGCCCGCTTTGCCCGAACGGTTTGGTGCAAGGGCCTATGCCGAAACCGCGCCGACCGACCAGCCACGACCTGTGCGGCTTGTCCAGCTGCGAAGGGCACCTGTCCAGCCTCCGGTAAGGACAGCCCAGCCAAGCACGCCGCCTCCAGTACCTGCACCAAGCGTATCGCAACCGGCAGCCTATCAGCCCTCATTCAGTCTTGACCGGGGCCTTGTTGAACCCGTCAGGCGCCCGATGCCGTCCGAGCCTGTCGCTCTGCTACAAGAAGCTACGGATGGGAGCGGCGATCGCGTCCGCGCCCAGCGATTCAGCAATCCCAGCTTCACCGTGCCGATCGGTACCGTCATGCCCGCGATCCTCGAAACCGCGCTCGACTCCACCCGCTCGGGTTCTGCGCGCGCGATCATCCAGCAGAACATCCACGGCTTCGATGGAAGGCGCATCCTGATCCCGCGCGGCAGCCGCCTCTATGGAGAATATCAGGGCGACCTGCAGCCGGGCCAAAACCGCGCCCTCGTGACCTGGACGCGGCTGATGCGGCCCGATGGCGTGACCATCGCGCTCAACTCCGATGCCTCCGATCCGCTCGGTCGGGCGGGAATCAAGGGCAAGGTCGACAGCAAGTTCTTCCAGCGGTTCGGTGGTGCGCTGCTCCAATCAGTGCTCGATATCGGTGTGGGAGTCGCAACCCGCGAAGCAAGCGATGGCGTATTTGTCGCGCTGCCGGGCTCGACGCAGAACGTCACACGGGTCGACCAGTCACAGATCACCCCGACCCTGCGGGTCAAGCACGGCACAAGCATCTCGGTCTACGTCGCGCGCGATCTCGATTTCTCGGATGTCGACAGATGAGCCTCGCCACGGGTTACTACCTCGACAGTTTCCTGGCTCCGCTTGCCCCGTGGCTGGCGCGCGAGGACGTGACCGACATCTGGATCAACCGCCCCGGCGAGCTATGGACCGAGAGCATTGGCGGCGGGATCGAGCATCATGACGAGCCGCAAATCGACGAGACCCTGCTCGCCCGTCTCTCGCGCCAGGTTGCGGCATTCGGATCGCAGGGGCTCAATCGTTCGCAACCGATTCTCTCGGCCTCACTGCCCGATGGTTCGCGCGTGCAGGTGGTTGCGCCTCCGGCCACGCGCGACGGCCATGTGCTGGCGATCCGGCGACATGTTTCCTCCGACCTCTCTCTGGCAGACTGGGAGCAGGGCGAGGCGTTTGCCGAGCTTGAGGCGAGCGATGACGCGCCCGATTTCGAGCGTCATTGGAAAATGGTCGGTGCGGATGAAGCGCCGGCCATGCTGCGCGAGGCGGTGCGCGAACGGCGCAACATCATCGTATCGGGCGGCACCAGCACCGGGAAGACGACCTTTCTCAACGCGCTGCTGGCCGAGATTCCTTTGTCCGAACGGCTCGTTCTGATCGAGGATACCGAGGAGTTGAAAGCCCCGCATCCCAACCTCGTCGGCCTGATCGCGGCGCGCGGCTCGCTGAGCGAGGCGGGCGTAACCGCAGAGGACCTGCTGATTGCCGCACTGCGACTACGGCCCGACCGGATCATCCTGGGCGAACTCCGCGGTGCGGAGGCGTTCACCTTCCTGCGCGCGGTCAACACGGGCCACCCCGGATCGATGACCTCAATCCATGCGGACACGCCGCAACGCGCGATCGAGCAGCTTGCCTTGTTGGTGCTGCAGACCGGTTCGCGCCTCTCACGCGACGACGTGCGCCACTATGTGCGCGAAAGCATCGACGTGTTCGTACAGCTTGAGCGACACGGGGGGCGACGTCGGGCGTCTCAGGTGATGGTGGCGCGCTGATGGCAGGTCTCAAACCGCAAGCCTCGCTGTTCGATGCGCCCACATCTTCGCCAATCGAGGCGGCGGTCGGCTGGATCGGTGCGGTGCTGATCGGCGAACTGGCGCTGGGCCTGTGTGTGCTCGCGGTGGCCTTCGTGGGATTCCTGATGATGAGCGGGCGCGTGCCGATCAAGACAGGCATGCGCGTGGCGATCGGATGCTTCGTGATCCTTGGCGCGCCGAGCATTGCCGCAGGCTTCCTCGGCGCATGGGGGCCATCGACACCTCCCGCACCACCGGTCTCTCCCGTCGCGGCCAACCCGCCACCGGCACGCGAACCCCCGCCTGCGGACTACGATCCCTATGCCGGGGCTTCGGTGAGGACGGATCGGTAGGCCCGTGCATATCGAAGGTCACGGAGGTCCAACCGGATGGTTGGCACAACCGACCAACTTGCCATGATACAATTTCCTGATGAGCCGGCTCCGCCCGATCGATGAGAATTTCAACGAAACCTATGCGAATCGTGGGCTGCAACCGACGTATCAGGTGATCGCCGAAAAGAGACAAATCGCGACGGACGCTATGCGTGGACAGTCACTTATTCGCGACGTGCGCGTAGGGCCTCAGCGCGCGCCAATCGAACGAGCTTTCAGTGCTTCCAGTCCGCGCGACGTTCGCATTACGAACCGCAGCGGTCCGGCGAAGACCCGTGTGGCTCGCAAGAAGCTCACGCGAAAGGCGGTGGTTAGGCAAGCAAAGGCCACTAGCACGTGCATCAGCATCCTGAGTTGGGGGATGACTATCTGGACACTTCAGCTGTGGCTGGCTCTCGGCAGCATTGTGGCCTTTGGCGCGGCGGGCGCTTTGGATTCCATTATGCAAACCGCGACCGGCGAGTTCCTAGTCCGGGGAAGCACCATCCTGTTCAACGGCATTCTTGAGGCTGCTTCTGCTGCGCTAGGCTTCACGGTTTCTGCGGACGTACTGGAGGCAATCCCCGCCCTCGCGGTTCTCGCGCTCCTGCTCACATGGCTGATCGGCCTGATCACGCTCATGACAATGGGCGTGCAATGCATGCTTGCCGGGCTACGGCCTCTTTCGGGTCAGGGTGCCTCGATCAAGCATGGCGTGCTTATCCTCGTGCTGATCGGCTATTTCATACCGATCGCGAATCTGGTTCCGTGGTTCGTGTTCTGGTGCCTCGCCATCTGGCGATATCCGCGATAGCCCGCCAGGCAGAGAAAAGGGCCATCCAATTGGATGGCCCTGTGGTTGCGCCCTTTCGAGTGCGACGGATCAATATCCGGCCGCTTCTTCGGCCCTTGCTTGCGCGATCATTTCATCTCGGGACATCGGTCGCCCGGGCTCGTCGGTGTGTTTCACATCTCCGAATGCATCGCGTGCGGCGAGCACTTCGGCGCGTTGATCCAGCGACATATCGCCGAAGTCCTGACGGCTCTCGGCTTCGGCATCCGCAATTCGCGCGGCAATGTCGTCGGAAGCTGCGGTGTCGGCTTCCATGGTGCCTTCATCGACTGAAGTGAATTGATCGGCGTCGCTGCCACACGCTGCCGTAAGCAACGCGAGCAGCGATAGTGTCGCGAGTTTCATCGCCACTCTCCTTCAAGAACAAGTTGTTGGGAAACCAGATTAATCATACCATAGAGCCCAATTTTTGCGATTTTTCCAAAGCAATACGACTTGGCCAAGTCGGCCAGCGATACTCTCGCTAACACAAGATATATGAATATCATATATCCGAAGAACATATATATCTGGTGCCGCTCCATTCTCGTTTGGAGCAGCCATGCCGAAATCGGTGTTCTCCGAGGCTTACGAAATTCTGCTTGAGGAGCTGGTCTCGGCACGCGACGAAGCAGGGATCACGCAGACAGAGTTGGGCAAGCGGCTCAATCGCCCGCAGCCCTTCGTTTCCTACTTCGAGCGGGGCGAGCGTCGTATCGACCTCATCGAGTTTGTTGCAATCGCGCGTGCCTTGGAGATCAAGCCCGATAAGCTCTTCGCGCGCGTGCTCGCTCGTTTGCCGTCTGACATTTCCATCTAAAAGGAGGCACCGCCGAGGCGGTGCCGTGAGGGAGCCAGCTTCAGTATTCTGAAGCCAGCATGATGGTGAGGACGCGCCGGGTTACGTCAGGGTTCGACGGATCTTCGCTGCCAGACATCATGTCTGGGCCGTAGTAGTCGATCTTCCAGAAGATCCGCCGTCCGTCATGATCGAACGCGCCAAAGTCGTGTTCGCCATGCGGGTCATTGTCGTGATCGAACTTGTTGAATTCCGCCACTTTGGTCGCGACGGCCTGCATTCCAGCTTCGCCCAGCGATTGGATACCTTGCGTAATGAGAATGTCGCCGCCCAAGCCAGAACGGCGGAAGCGATCGTTCAGACGCCGGATGCGCTCGGTCTTCTCCTTGTCCATCATGTACTCTCCTGCAGAAGTCCGGCAGCAGGAATTGCGGCCGGAGCCATGCAGGTGAGCGGTGCGGCCATGATACCATGGCCGCGCGTTCGTTTGCTTGATGGAAAACACCAAGGGCGCTGCCCTTTCGTTTTCCAAAGCATGAAATGCACGGGCCGTGACTCGCCCTCCTTCGTCGGGCTGCGTCCGCACCACCCCGAGGCATTTCACGCTTTCCTTTCCCCAGCCCGTTCTCGCCGAAGGGCAGGGCCGATGGCCGCTGGGCCATCATCCCAATATGCAAGGAAAGGACTTCTACCATGACCATCAGCGCCATCGCGCCCGCCGACCTGAAGCTGTCCCCGCTCAATGTCCGCAAGTCGAAGCGCCAGAATATCGAGGCTTTGGCGGACGATATCGCCGCGCACGGCATCATCCATAACCTTGTCGTCTACAAGTACGGCAAAGGTTACGCCGTGGTCGCCGGAGGGCGGCGGTTGGAAGCCATCCGTTTGCTGCAAAAGCAGGGGCGCTTATCCGAAGACTTCGCCGTGCCGGTTTCGATCAGGCCGAAAAGGCAAGCGGTCGAGCTATCGCTGGCCGAGAACCAGTCCCGCGAGGATATGCATCCCGCCGATGCCATCGAAGCCTATGGCAAGCTGGCAGCGGATGGGCTTCCGAGCGATGACATCGCGGCGCGCTTCGGTGTCACGCCTGCCCATGTGAACCGCATTCTGTCGCTCGCCAGCTTGCATCCTGATATTCGGGCCGCGCTGGCCAAGGATGCAATTGGGCTGGAGGCGGCCAAAGCCTACACGCTGACAGACGATCAAGAACGGCAGCTTCGTTTGTTCGGCGAATTCGGGAATAGCGCCCACATGGTCCGCAAGGCGCTGACCGATGACAAGATCGCCACCGACAGCTCACTCTTCGATCTTGTACCCTTGACGGACTACATCGCAGCGGGCGGAACAATCACCCGCGACCTGTTTAGCGGCGATGAGGACGGCTTTGCGGACAATGCCGATCTGGTTTGGTCACTGGTTGGGCAGCGGCTTGAAGCGGTGCGCGAGGATTGGCTGGCCGATGGTTGGCCGGAAGTGGCGATTGTCGAACGCCAGCCCGACAATTTCTACTCGCTCAATCATATCCGCCCGCAAGGCCTGCGCGATCTCACCGAGGAGGAAGCGGCGCGGGTAGAGCATCTTGAGAGCGAGGCTGAGGCTATCACCGAAGCTGACGCCGAGGCCGAGACTTGGAACAATGCCGACCTGTGTGCCATCGACGATGAATTGCGGCGGATCGAGCAGGCGCGCCGCCACTATACCGACGAGCAGAAGGCCGAAGCCCGCGTCATCATTTTCCTTGGCTACAATGGCCCGCTGACAGTGCAGCCCGTCAGCTTGCGCAAAGCCCAGCGTGCCAAGAAGGCCGACGACGCGAAGCCAGAACGGTTCAGCCGCAAGCTGACCGAGGCCATGCATCGCATCAAGTTGCTGGCGGTGCGCGAGGCCGTGACGAGCAATCCTGAATTTGCCTTCGATCTGATGCTTGCCGCCCTGATCGAGGATCGCCTCGCCTACGGTAGCAACTCGCCCTTGGCGGTGCGAACCAATGTCTCGCCCGTGCAGGTCGATGTGGAGTTGCTGGCGGGAGCCACGATGATCGATGCCGAGGAGGTGGCCGAAAGGGCGCTTGCAGGCTTCGACCGCGAGCATGTGCTCGATCAGCTTTCGGCCTCCGACACCGACCGCAAGCAGCGACTGCTTGCCTCTTTGGTCGCAACTCTGATCGATCCGACCAGCACCCTGCCGAGCGATATTTTGTCACGTCTTGGCATCGATATGGCGACCAAATGGCAACCGGATGCGGCATTCTTCCGGCGAATGACGAAGTCGGCTTTGCTCAATCTCCTGCGGGACGAGTGCGACGAGGCAGCAGCCGCAAATTGCGCGAAGCTCGCGAAGGCCGATCTGGCGGAAGAAGTAGCTGAGCGTCTCTCGATGCAAGGTTGGCTTCCGCCCTCGCTACAATCAGACGGCACTGACGCCTGAACGCCAATTCCTGCCTTCGGCTTACGCCGAGGGCAGGAAAAAGCAGCGCCTATCGCGCTGCTTCGGAATGAACAGAACACCTACATCTTGCTCGCTAGGAGCATCGACCCACCTTGTGCGGCCTGATGCGCCAAGGCCAGAGCTTCGAAGAGAACGACCTGATGCGGCTCACGGTCGCAAAACGTTCGGTCCTTCACCTTGTCTTCCAGCTCGGGATGAAATCTCACGAGATACATGGCTTCGTCGTATCGCGTGCGAAAGAGCTTCTCGCGCTTTAATGGCAGCAGCTGAGTCTTTGCGCGCTCGGCTTCGTCGCGGATGGCTTTCAGCAATGCCTTTGCCTGCGCGCCTTTCCGTGTTTCCGACGCGATGTCCTCCATAACGACGACCGTTGGCCCCAAGAGGTCGATGAACTCCCGCGCGAAACGCCCGGCGTTTTCGGGATCGCGTGCGGCCCGTTTCGATGTGTGCCAAGTGGCAATTTGCCCGTCCTCGATCAGCACGAGACTGACCCTGCGGTATCCGGCGGCGAATGCCAGATAGCTAAGGCCGCGCATGCTTCTGGGTTAAGGCGGCCGTCAGCTCCCTATCCAGTCGTTTCAGAGTATTGTCGCGATTAAAGTTGCCCTCGTCAGTCTCCGCCAGTTCCGGCAAATCCGGCAAGTTGCGGAACAGCGCTTCGCGCGCTGACTGCATCAGATCCTGATACACTTGTGTGAAGGTGCGATTGTAGATGATCGATAGCCTGCAAAGCTGCTCGATGCTCGGCGGCGCTGTCCCCGTTTCCAGGGCGGCAACGTCCTTGCTGCCGACTTCGAGCAGGATGGACAGATCGCGCTGTGTGAGGCCAGCCTTCTGACGAGCCGCACACAAATCATGCGCAAATTGTGTGAACATGGTTTGATTGGTTAAACTTGTAATGTTCTCTCCAAGCTTATCGCGGCGGTCCAATCCCCTCTAGTACGCCCACAACGCCCAATCCCCACTTTCGTGGCAACCCGCTTCCGAAGCCGTGTACCTCCGACTGACGCAGTGTGAGGCGCGCTCGTTCCTTCGGAAAGGTTGTCACCTTTCCGGTTGGTACCTCACACTGCGTCGGAGGCAATGCCAGCGTCTCGGCCCTGAAGGGAAGGCTACCGCGCCCCGAAACCGCTCGTCTAGTCCGCCCGGCGATCAGGCCACGTGGTCTGGTGGGCGGGCGCACTAGGCGCGCATCAACTTTGCCCCGCATACTGGTGCGCATGGCTTCCTTCATCACGCTCGGCAAAGCCGACACGCGGCAAGGCCCGCGACCCTTCGCAATCAGTCTCAACGACCGCCTGAACCACCAGTATGTGATCGGCCAGACCGGCACGGGCAAATCGACCCTGTTGGCGAACATGGCGCTTCAGGACGCGAATGCAGGCCACGGATTTTGCCTGATCGACCCGCACGGAGACCTTGCCGAGGAGCTTGCTTCGATCATCAAAGCTCCGTTGATCCACTGGCGTGTCGGCGATCCCGACTGCACGGTTGGTTACAATCCGATTTCCCGCGTGCCTCAATCCGTTCGTCCGCTAGTGGCATCCGGCTTCGTCGAAACGCTTAAGAAGCAATGGGGGGACAGCTGGGGGCCGCGCATGGAGCATCTGCTCCGACAAGCGACGTTGGCGCTGCTCGACCAACCCTCTGCCAGCATGGCGGACATTGTCCGGCTCTATGTCGACAAGAGCTTTCGGACAGGAGTGGTGTCGCGCCTGGTCGATCCGCAACTGCGCGCATTCTGGACGCAAGAATTTCCGCGCATGAACTACCTGACGGCCGCCGACGGTGTGGCTCCGATCGCCAACAAGGTCGGGGCCTTCCTCGCCAATTCTGCGGTGCGAGCCTCTCTTTGCGAGCCCGCTCATCCCATCCGATTCCGCAAGGCAATGGACGAGGGCCAGATCATCCTTGTGAGCCTGGCCAAGGGTCGGGTCGGCGCGGACATCGCGAATGTTATTGGCGGCTTGGTGATGACCAATATCCTCAATGCCGCAATGACCCGGCATGAGATACCGAGCGCGCTCCGTCGCCCCTTCTTCCTATATGCCGACGAGTTTCATGCCTTCACCACGGCCAGCATCGCCGACCTGCTATCGGAGGCGCGGAAATATGGCCTTGGGCTAATCGCCAGCCATCAGCACCTCTCCCAGGCAGATCGAAGCGTGATCGATGGCGTCATCGGCAATGCCGGCACATTGCTTTCCCTTCGCATTGGCGCGCAGGACGCGCCTCTAATTGCCCGCCAGTTCGGCGACATCGATGCCCGATACTTCACTCAGCTTTCGAATTATCGCGGCTTCGCGCAGCTAATGATCGATGGATGCAAGCGGCCCTCATTTTCATTTCAAACCCTGCCACCTGCCACAGAACTGTGAGTTGGGCATCGCGGGCGGACTAGGCGTCCTGCTAGAGCGTTCGGTACGCTTAGTCCATGAAAGAACGTGATTTTCTTGAAGAATACTTTCAATTGTGCAGGCGGATTTATGAGCGTCGCGTGCTTGAAGGCACTTGGCCATGGGATGCTGATTCGACGGATTGGGAGGATATGGTAGACTCCGACTCCATAGAAAATGACGAGGTATGAAGCAGTGTTTTGCCTACATCCGCGTCTCAACAGCCAAGCAAGGTGAAGGCGTAAGCTTAGAGGCGCAAAGAGAAGCAATAGATGCCTTTGCGAGTCGCAATCATCTGAGCGTCGTTCGGTGGTTCGAAGAAAGAGAGACAGCGGCCAAGCGTGGCAGGCCAGTGTTCAACGAGGTGGTACGCCTGCTCAGGCGCAGGAAGGCTGATGGCCTGATCGTCCATAAAATCGATCGGTCTGCCCGCAACTTTGCTGACTGGGCAAAGATCGGCGATCTCGCTGATGCGGGAGTTTCAATCCACTTTGCTTCAGAAAGCCTCGACTTCACGTCTCGGGGTGGTCGGCTAGCAGCTGACGTGCAGGCAGTGGTCGCGGCTGACTATATCCGGAACTTGCGAGAAGAGTCGATCAAAGGACTCAACGGACGATTGAAGCAAGGTCTTTATCCCTTTCGAGCGCCGATTGGCTATCTGGACAATGGTCGAGGAAAGCCGAAGACCTTGGACCCCGAGCGCGCGCCTCTCGTGAAGCGAGCATTCGAGCTCTATGCGACGAGTAGCCACTCGCTGCGATCATTGTTGGCCGAGTTGAACCGCCAAGGGCTAACCGGACGCAATGGCCGTGCATTGACCATGAATGGCCTCATGACGTTGCTCAATAATCCGTTCTACACCGGGGTGATCCACATCAAGCGCACGGGGCGCAGCTACAATGGCATTCATGAAAGACTGATCACGCCGGAGCTCTTTGAGCGCGTTCAGGAGATCAAATCCGGCAAGTCCGGCCCAAAAGTCACGCGCCACAATCACACTTACCAAGGGGTATTCCGTTGCGCGCACTGCGATGGACCCATGGTACCAGAGTTGCAGAAAGGGCGCGTCTACTATCGATGCAAGACTGTCCCATGTATGACGCGCACGATCCGCGAGGATCAGCTGGAGATTGCCATCGAAACACGCCTGACAGGTCTCCAACTTGCGCGCCGCGACCTGCTACGTTTTCGTCGCAAAGTCGATGCTTGGCAGAACGAAACGAAGCACGAACCCGACCAGCGCTCTCTCCAGCTTCGACGGGCGAAACTGGCGGAGCGTATCGATCGGCTGATTGACGCCCACATTGATGGACGGATCGGCTCAGAAGATTTCTCGGCGCGTCGTCGATCCCTGGCCATGGAAGAGGAGGCGCTAGATCAAGAAGAACGCGAAATGCGTGATTTGGTTGCGGAAGCGGCGAAACTGCGCACATTGGCCGAACTGGCAAGCAGCATTGTTTCAAGCCATCGATTGGCGAATGGCCCGGAAAGGCGGCAATTGCTTGAAATTGTTGCGCCGAAATGGCGAGTTGCGGGGAGAAACGTAGAATTAGAGCCCTATGATTGGCTGCTAGACCTCAAAGCTGAGGCAGGTGTACCGTCTGGTGACCCAGACAGAAGCATCCGCCGAATTTTGGCGAGTGTACCCGAAGGGTTGCTGCGAAAAGTGAGACATGAATACACCAATCAAGATCGAGTGCGATCCATGCCCCTTGGCCGTGGACAAGTCTAAAATGGGGGGGCGAAGAGATATGCAGTCGCTTTATGCAGTTCATGTATCAAGCGATTCCATTCTTGCGTAACGGCTAAAGGCGTAATCGATTTCTATTTGTCAGATATAGTATTACCGAAGGATCGGGGTCTCACAACTCAAGATCCTTCTTTGAGGCAGTGGCGTAACTCATTCAATAAATTGTTTTTATGACATAAAATGGTACACTTAGGTTTCGAACCTACTGGCCTCTAAGCCAACAATTGGCTTAGAGGCAAGTGGAGTTGAGACCATGAATTTTAGCCACTGTGCGCTTTGCCAGAATGAGCGCGTCGTTCCTTTGGTCGTTGATCGTAAGCAAATTTGGTTGCAGTGCCCTGCTTGCCAAAATGCGCCCAAACAACTAAC
This sequence comes from Citromicrobium sp., assembly GCA_002729695.1. Lineage (GTDB taxonomy): Bacteria > Pseudomonadota > Alphaproteobacteria > Sphingomonadales > Sphingomonadaceae > Alteriqipengyuania. The sequence goes on from PBYQ01000035.1 coordinate 46,071, forward strand.
CCACAGAATCTTGAGCCGCCATTAGGGCGGCTCATCTTATATAAGCAGCCTGAATAATTTAAGCGCGACTCGCGATTGCGTCGAATTCAGAGGGGGAACGACTGGGTCATGGAAGAAACCAAATTTCTTATCGTCATTGGCCTCGACATTGAAGGATACACGAATAAGCCTATTATTCAACAGTTGAAAGTCCAGAAAAAACTAGAAGACTGGGTCTTGAAGGCTAGCGAAGAAGCAAAGTTGTCAGATAGCGGAGTGGCTCCGAAATGGATCGATACGGGAGATGGTGGATTCTTGATCTATGAAACCGACTATCTGAAAAGTTTAACTTTCTTCGAGATATTCTATCGCGAACTCGATCGCCATAATGACGACGTCAAGGACGAAGCTAAAATACTCGTCAGGGCAGCAGTTCACTGTGATGACGCGCTTCACTGGCAAGGGAAGTTGGGCGTACGCTATGCGGGCAACGCAATCAACGTATGCGCTCGCATACTAAATGGAATGCTTCGCTCCTATTCGAACCAAGTTGTGTGTTCCGGGATCTACATGGAGAAGATCATGCAAGGTGGAGTTGCCGTTAAAGGAAGGCGAATGCAAGACTACGTCGACAAGCATGGCGTGGGGCACGCTGTTTGGAACATGCAGAAGGTGCCAGGGTTCGGCGTTGAACTAGAAACAGACCACCTTCATGAAGACCCACATGAGTGGCGCTTCGAGAGTTAGGCGTTTTCTTGGAATGCGTTAATTGACCGCGCGAACCCTAGGCACTGCCCCAATTCTCCCAGTCTGTCGGTATAAAATTGAATGCCGCCGTTACTGTACAGTCTAGCTGACTCGACACCTCGTCCTGGAAGCATCAAGCCGATGTTGCGTGCCAAGTAATCGTAAGTGACATGATCCGAGAAGAAGCTCGATCCGAGGATGTCCGAACCGCTTAATGTCATGCCCTCGACTTTGTTGCCAAAACTAGTAATATCGATTGAAATGTTCGTAACATAGAACGACTTTTTAAGTCCGCGCGACTTACTATCGAGTATATGCTTGGCAATCTTATCAACGTCGATAGAATTTCGAATCAGGTTCCTTGGAAGCCGTAGATTAATCTTTTGAATGACGGCATTCGTAATCGGGTAGCGTTCTGATCCTATAACGATGTTTGATGTCTGTCGGTTCACGAAGACGTAAAAGGGATAGGGATAAGGTCCTCCTATCATGTCCGGGTCCTCACTCTTGAGAGGGACCTTCGAAATAAATCTGAAACTTCTCCAACTCACTCCCCTCGGAGCCAGTTTGCCCTTGTACGGCGCGAATGCGTCATCGGAATGAAAAAGTCTGAGAAGAACATCTTCCGTTCGCTCTGCGCTCTCTTTCTCTGAGATATCTTTGAAAGGGCTGCTGTGAAGGTATCCATAGAAGGTGGCCATGACTATGCTGCCTCCACGGACCGTTGCTCAACGAACCCATAGGCAAGCAAAGTCAAGAGCCAGGCCGATCTCCCACTGTCGGGAATCTTCCCGTCGCCGAAGTTCCTTGCGACCTTAAGCGGGTTTGAAAACTGCGGGAATTCGAGCCCGGAATCATCGGCCAACACAAGGGCCTTTGCGCTCGAGGTTTCTCGAGACTCTCGGTTCGCTAGCTCCGCAAGTCGTTTCGACCGGAACACCAGGAAGAAAAGCGCAAGCAAGGGCCAATTTCGCCGAAGGCGTACACCGATACCCTCTTTGTTTGCCCTGATGTAAGCTTCCAATTTCTCTCTATAGAGTGACTGGTGCCAAAAGTGCTCCTTCGCCGAGCACTGCTCGAAATCTTCGATCGTAAGCTCGATCCAGTTTTTTGCCCCAAAGTGCCTAGAAGCCAGCGCAACGGCAGTGCGCTCAATGTACTCTTCGAACTTCGTCGCAATTGAGGGTTGTACCGCCCAGCTCTGCCAGATGGAGGAAGTGTAAGCCTCTGAATCCTGACTATAAAAATGATAGAAATCGAAGATATGCACCAGACGCTCTTCGATGTTATGTTCGTTCTGGGTGATGCCATTCGAGATGAATTCTGTCGGGTCACGCACCGCTGATTCGAATCGATCTGGCCCCAACCGCATCGCCTCGCGCAAGGTGATTGCATTGATCAAAAGGGTGCGTGCGGCATCAGCAACGGTGTCAACGGTTTTGCGACATAGCTCTTTAACCGTGTCGTCGGGGTTGCGCGCTGCGACGGGCATTGTTTCGATCAGAAGCCTTTGAATTTTTGGGGTGATTATCCTGTGCGATAGCTCGTGGCTGATCGTGGCCAAGTTCCACTGCTTGCTATTGCAACCCGAAATGCAAGGAAGCGGAGCGCTGTTGGTAAACACACCGAAACGGAAACCATCTCTGGCACTGAAATAGGTGATTGGGCTTGGTGTGAGGTGCTGCTCGGCGTCAGCTGTTGGCCTCGCACTTGAAAGCGATATACCTTCAAAGAGAGCCGTCTCCGTGCCGCTAGGTTGAAGTTCATTGTTGTCGGGGGTGACAGCGTCAATATTACCGGCGAGCCTTTGCTCAAACGCGAAATTGTAGTTTGCGTCGTTTACCGACGAGATGATGAAATGGGCTAGGTTGCGAAGCGCCAAGCTAGCTGTGGCCGTTCCTAGCAGGGAGTGTGGCAGGAATTGACACTCAGTTTGCAGTAACGGTGGCGAGCCAGACAGCGCCTGCGACGTCTGCCTGGTTAACCCTGCATTCGTGGCAAGGATTTGGTCGCGAAATGTAAGGGCAGCAATGTTTGCCCGCTCACGCTCATTTTCGGTCGGAGCCGTTCCATATGCCTCTTGAAAGGAAGCTATGCTATCTGGGGTAGGCAAGTAGTCGGATATTCTCGCGACATCGGCGATGAGCGGCTTGAGTTTACCATTGGCTCTAAACCGGCAAATCTCGCGCAAAGCGTGAAATTCTTGAAATGCTTGTTTTACGATGGAGTCTATAGAGGTCTTTAGCAGCTTCGGATGTTCGAAGACCAGAGGCTGATAGGGGCTAGCACCAGGGCCAGTCTGATCTTCTGTAGGGTCAATATAGTCGATTTTGTCGCATCGAATATCGGCGATATCTGATTCATCGAGGACGTGCCAAATTTCTGCGCGACAATCGTTCCGGTGGCAAAAATCTATAAGAAGTGAGACCTCGTCGTCGCTCTCCAGAAAGAAAACAAAATTATAGTACCCGAGTGTTAGCCAACCGTCTCCAAGCTTCAATTTGGAGAACAGCTCGGTTTGCAACTCGTTATACATTTGAGCTGGCGATGCCGGCCCTATGAAACACAGCTTGGTTTCTTCCGTGAGGGGGCGACTCGCTAAGTCAACGTTCCTCTTGGACTGGTCTGCATCAAGCTCAAAACTGATTGGCCACGAGGGTGATATTCTGGTGGTCCCACCCCAACGCACGCTGCTCAGCTTGCTTTCTGGGCTAAAGGACAAATGATATTGTCCTTCAGCCTGTTCGAATGTCACAACAAGAAAGTATTGATCACTTAAGACTCTCATCGAGCCCTGCTAAGGCTTTGTCTTTGCGGCCTCAAGTGGAGATGTGCGAAGCTCGTCAACCATCTCATCGGCGAAAGCGACGTAAAGCGCGGGGGGCTCATCTTGCACGATCGGCAGTATTTCGCCATCAAATGCGCGCACATTCAGGTCAAACGCACCGGGTTGCGTTCGATCAGGCTTTCGCAATGCAGCCATAATCCCAATGTCCCGGTTTTGGATCAAAGTTTTCCACCCTTCTTGTGCAAACTTACTCTGGAAACCGTCGTCAAACATAGCAAAAGGCGCGTTTACTTCAAGTTAACGCGCAGGGCCCTTTCCACCGGGTATCCACTAGATTTTAGGCGCCCTACTTGATTTTTTTTGCGAGTCAAGGGTCGTCAGCGCTGAAGCCGGTTTTGAGGGCCCTAGCCTGCTGAGTCGCTAAGTCAGATTTGCTCAGTTTTTACGATACCGACCCTCTTTCATAACTCTAAGGCATGACGACTGCTCACGATATCAAGATTATCGCTCTGAACTGCTAGAGTCTGACTTGGCGCGATCCGTCTATCGGAAATCTGCTCCGAGAAACCTTGTCCAACAAACCATAAGCTCGGTGCGTTTCTTGATGCGATCAGAGCGCTGATAGGCTCCAACGACACCTGCATCCACATGGTGCCCTAGCGCCGCCTCTTTCACCTCAAAGGCCGCATCGGTGCTCTCCTCAGCCCATGTCCGAAACGTGGTTCGAAAGCCGTGAGGGCGAGCTTCGTACCCTTCGCGCTTCATGAATGCGGACATGGCCATATCGGAAATTGGCTTGCCGCGCAGCGCTGGGAACAGAAATTCATTTGGCGACCGTTCTCTTGCGACGTCGACAATCGCCAGAGCTTCCGCAGTGAGCGGAACGCGATGCTCGCGCCCCGTTTTTTTGTGCGCTCAGGAGTGAGCGTCCAAACGCCATCTTCGATTTCATCAAAAGTAGCGAGGCGCACTTCGCTCGTCCTCGCGGCTGTAAGGATGAGAAAGCGCAAGGCCAAGGCCGCTGTGTGCTCTTGATCGCAAAGCCAACTATAGAACTTCGGCGCGTCTGCATACGGCATGGCGGGGATGTGCTCAGTCTTGTGCCGCTGCTTACCCATTAGCGCCCTTGCTTTTGCTGGCGCCTGTAGATCGACATCAAGACCCAGCGCCGCCGCGTATTTCAGCGTTTGACCAATGTGTCCGAGAGACTTCCGTGCGGTCTCCGCCTTCGAATGCCAGATCGGCTCAAGCGTGGCCTTGATCTGATGCTGGTCGATCTCCTCAATCGGCAAGCCACCAATCCGAGGGAGCACATGACCTTCGAGAAGCCCGAGCCAACGCTTGCGGGCATTCTCGTTTTTCAGCTCAGCCTTTTTTGCCTCGAAGCAGCGGCGCGCCGCTTCCTCTAGGGTGACGGCCTTGGGAGCTAACGTGCGTTTCGATCGCTCTGAAATAGGATCGAGGCCGTCGCGCAATGTCTTTCTGGCTTCAGCGGCTCGCTCCCTGGCTTCTGCAATCGAGACATCGGGCCAGCGGCCCAATCCCATCTCACGGCGCTTGCGGCTTATCACCAGGCGCAGTGTCCACTTCCCCGCATCCTTCGAGCGCTTGGTGAGCCACAATCCCTGGCCATCAGCATATTTGCCTGGACCGGCACTCTTGGCCTTCATTTGCGTGAGTGCGTTGTAGAGCAAGGCCCGTCCTTCGGCAGTTCCAGACCAAGCGAATATGGCCCACCTAACAGACCACCTTTTCGCATGTGAAATTGTGAGAATCAATGTTCAGTCATGTGGGGGCCAATTCGGGGGCAACTCGCAGAAAACCTGAGAAAATATCGCGAATTCTCAGTCGGTTCCGGACAGCGTGTGAGTCCTCTTCTGGGCACCATTTTCATTTTTTCTCGATTGAGGCCAAGTCTCCATTGCCCCGGCTAGCCGGGGATTAGGGACATTCGCCCGTCGCTGGATGCGAACAAGCGTTTCCTTTGCGAAACGCAGTTCCCTCGAATAGCGAGCGCAGTCGGTCAAACCCGCAGATCATCGCTGGTTCATATAACTCTCAAACGAACGGACACGCAGGGTTTCTCTATCGAGGCCATGAGGAGTAGGTAGCGTTAGATATCTGGCCGATATCATCGATACCCAATCGGGCGAGCGGATCACTCGCCAAAAGTGGTGGTCGATATCGCGACGCTTCCAATCTCGCCGAACGAAGCGCCGATCTGTTGGCCGGGGCGGATTTCGTGCACACCGGTGATCGCCCCGCTCGAGATCCACCAGTCGGATCGAAGGCCGACACCCCGATCTGCCAGATTTTGCAGGAGGAAGCAGACCGCACCGAACGGCCCATCGAGCATGTCCGCCGTCGTCGCGCTGCCCACCACCGTATCGTCGATGCGAACTGAAACGGGCACGCAATTCAGCGTGCCCCACATTTCTTCCGGCACAATCCTGCCCAGGAGAATACCGGCGTTGTTGCCGTGGTCCGAAATCGTGACGCATGGCCCGTCAGCATTTATGCCGGCGTAGGGTGACGAGGCGATCTCGAGTCCGATCCGCACTTCGTCGATCCACCCCATGGCCTCGCGCGGGGTTTCCGGCAGGGCTTCGTCGAGGACCTTCAGGCGCAGCATGAACTCCGCCTCGACTGCGGCAAACCCGCCGCCGAAAATCGTGAACTTCGCAAGGCTGTCGGTTTCGCGCTGGATACTATCGGCGAAGATCGGCCCTGCCAGCCGGTTGGCGCCCAGCACTTCGCTGTCGGGCGGGTTGATCTTCCCGACTTTCCATCCCGCGACCTCGCGATCCCACAGGGACAGCGCCTGGTCCTGAACGCGATACGCTGCCGCCAGCGTGGCGGGCCGCTCGCCAGGATATTCCGCAATCGGACGTCCGGATTTTCGCGCTTCCACGAATGCGGTTGCGATATCGCTCGCCATTTCCATCAAACTTGCCCCGCCAAAAACGCACTGTCGATATCGCTTGGCGCATAACGACACCGGTGTCAAAGCTGTTTGCGGAGGAACGCCCCATCGGTTTGCGAAGCACTTCGCATTATGCGTTGGGTGGTCTATCCCCCAGAACAACCTGTCATAAACACGGGAAGACGATGCCTGACGCCAGTCAAAAACCGACCATCAACGATGTCGCGCGCGTGGCCGGCGTTTCGAAGAAGACCGTCAGTCGGGTCATCAATCGCTCGCCCCTGCTGAAGCAGGAAACGCGGACCAAGGTGGAGGGTGTGATCGCCGAGCTGGGGTATCGGCCGAACCCGCAGGCGCGCGCGCTGGCGATGGGGCGCAACTTCCTGATCGGGCTGCTGCACGACAATCCGAACGCGCAGACCGTGCTCAACTTCCAGGTCGGGGTGCTCGACGCCATTCGCGATACCGAATTCGCTCTGGTGGTGCGCCCGGTCGATCGGCGCTCGCCCCACATGCTGGACGACATCCGCTCCTTTCTGGAAATCCAGCGCCTGTTCGGCGTGCTGATACTTCCCCCGATATCGGAGAACGACGATCTTGCGCGGCTGTGCCGCGAAATGGGCTGCGGATATGTCCGGATGGGCTCGGCCCGGCTGGACGATGACGAGCACCTGGTCCAGTCGAACGATCGCGAATGCGTCGAAAGCGTGATCGATCATCTCGTCGCAAACGGACATCGCCGGATAGCGATCATCAAGGGACCGGACGGCTTTAGATCCGCGCAGGAACGCGCGGAGGGCTTCGCCGCTGCGATGAAAAAGCATGGGCTCGAAATTCCGCCCGAGGCGATCGGGAGCGGAAACTACCGGTTCGATTCGGGGATCGTCGCGGCGGAAAAGCTGCTCGATACGGACAACCCGCCGACGGCGATCTTCGCAAGCAACGACGAGATGGCGGCCGGCGCATTCCATGCGGCGCTTGCCAGGGGAATCGATGTTCCGGCCCAGCTGTCGGTCGTCGGTTTCGACGATTCCCCGATCGCGGCGCATATCCTGCCGCCGATGACGACCGTCAGCTGGCCCATTCGCGAAATGGCCAAATCGGCGGCGTTCAAGCTTATCGAACCGACCAATCCGGCGGCGGGCCTCTCCACCTTCCCCGCCCGCCTGGTTGTGCGCAACTCCGTAGCGGCACCGCGCGATTAGGCGCAGGCGGTTGCAATTTGTCCAGCTCCCCACGATAACGTCTTATGACACCGGTTACCGTAAGCGCGATTCGATGCGTTTTACGGTGGCCGCAATCGACCAGATCATAGAGAGGTGCCCACCATGAAGATCGCGCTCATCAACGAGAACAGCCAGGCCGCCAAGAACGGCATCATCCACGACGCGCTTACGACGGTGGTCGAGCCGCTGGGGCATGAAGTGCACAATTACGGCATGTACACCGCGGACGACGAAGCCCAGATCACCTATCCGATGGTCGGCCTGTTGACGGGCATCCTGCTGAATTCCGGCGCGGCCGACTTCGTCGTCACCGGCTGCGGTACGGGGACGGGTTCGATGCTTGCCGCAAACGCCATGCCCGGTGTTTTCTGCGGATTGATCATCGACCCGACCGATGCGTTTCTGTTCGCGCAGATCAACGACGGCAACGCGATCGCCATGCCCTACGCCAAGGGCTTCGGCTGGGCGGCGGAGCTCAACCTCCAGGATTGCTATCGCAAATTGTTCGAAGGAACGCCGGGCGAAGGCTATCCGAAGGAGCGTGCGCAGATCATGGCGAAGAACCGCGGAGTGCTGTCCGAGCTCAAGTCGAAGACCTGCTACGATATGCTGACGGTCGTGAAGAACGTCGATCAGGACCTGTTGAAGAGCGCCATCGGGGGCGAAAAGTTCGCCGAGCTGTTCTACGCCAATTCGACCGACGACCAGATGAACGCCTATCTGCGCAGCCTCTGATCGTCGGCAGAAGGATACGCTGATATGAGCGCGAACGCTTTCGACCTCACCGGGCGGACCGCCGTGGTGACGGGCGCGAACACCGGGATCGGGCAGGGAATTGCGGTGGCGCTGGCGCAGGCCGGGGCAGATGTGGTCCTGGTTGCCCGCCGGGACCCTTCCGAAACACGCCGTCTGGTGGAAAACGCGGGGCGAAGGGCGCATGTCGTGATGGCGGACCTGTCCAGCATCGAACCGTGCGAACGTATCGTAGCCGAGACGGTGGAAACCTTTGGTCAGCTCGACATCCTCGTGAACAACGCAGGGATCATCCGGCGGAACGATGCTCTCGATTTCTCCGAGGAAGACTGGGACGCAGTCATGGATGTGAACCTGAAGGTTCTGTTCTTCCTCAGCCAGGCTGCCGCCCGTCATATGAGCGGGTCGTCGAGGCGTGAGGAAACCCGTGGCAAGATTGTCAACATCGCCTCCATGCTCACCTTCCAGGGCGGCGTCCGTGTGCCCAGCTACACCGCGTCGAAAAGCGGGGTAGGCGGGCTGACCAAGCTGATGGCGAACGAATGGGCGCTCAAGCGCATCAACGTGAACGCCATCGCGCCGGGCTACATCGCCACCAACAACACGGCCGCGCTGCAGGAAGACGAAACGCGCAATCGCCAGATCCTCGAGCGCATTCCCGAAGGCCGCTGGGGCGATCCGAGCGACATCGGCGGGGCCGCCGTTTTCCTGGCGAGCAGGGCCGCCGATTACGTGCAGGGCCATATCCTCGCGGTTGACGGGGGCTGGCTCGCCCGATGAGCACCAACGGGGGCGGTCACGTCGTCTGTTTCGGCGAAATGCTCCTGCGGCTTTCGCCGCCGGCGGGCATGCCGCTATCGCGCGCGCATACGCTGGATCTGCACGTCGGCGGGGCTGAAGCGAACGTGGCGATGGGTCTGGCGGGAATGGGCTATTCCACGCGGATGGTTACCGTGCTCCCCCCGAATGGCCTTGGGGACCGTGCGATAGCCGCCCTGAGGGAGGCCGGGGTCGATACGCGCGCAATCGCGCGGTCGGCTGGTCGCATGGGAACGTACTTTTTCGAACATCCGTCGGGACCGATCGCGGGCCGGGTCACCTACGATCGCGAGCACAGTTCCTTCGCGTTGGCGGCCCCGGAGGATCTGCAGCTGGATGCCGCGCTCGAAGGTGCTGCGCTCCTGCATATGTCCGGAATTACGCCCGCGCTCGGTCCGCGTGGGGTTGCCCTGGCAAAAGCTGCGGTGGACGCCGCGAGGCGTTTCGATGTTCCGGTCTGCTTCGACGGGAATTACCGGGCGAACCTGTGGAACGCATGGGATGGGGATGCCCGATCGATCCTGCATGATCTGATATCGCATGCGACGATCCTGATCGGCAATCATCGCGATATTTCGCTGTTGCTGGGGGAGGAGCTGGAAGGCACCGGTCCCGAACGGCGCAGGATCGCAGCGGTGCGCGCGTTCGACGCCTATCCGAACCTCGAACTGATCGCTTCGACCGCGCGTCACGTGGAATCGGCGCAAGCCCATCGGCTCGCAGCCCGCGTCGATCTCAAGGACAGCGCATCGCAGACCGATGAAATTCGCATCATACCCGTGGTCGACCGGATCGGCACGGGTGATGCCTTTGCAACCGGCATCCTGTGCGGATGGCTCGACGGTGGAGATCCCGAGAAGATGGCCCGGCTCGGCCTGAAACTGGCTGCGATGAAGCACGGCAGGCCGGGCGACGCCTTGGCTGTAACCCGGGCCGAGGTCGAGGCATTCGATCTCGCTGGAGCCGACGTCGCCCGCTAGCCGCGTAGAGCGGGAACCGTCAGTTCCCGCTCTTGCGCATCTCCCGGTCGCGCGGAGAAAGGTGCTCCTGCGCGCCGGCCTTCTGTCCGGGATACAGACCCGCTTTCGGCGTCATCGTTTTCAGGTCCCAGTTCGCCTCCACGAAGGGCGCGCGGGTCGGTTCGATTTCCGGATAGCCGCCGACTTCCTCTTCGGAATCGATGACGTGGCCCCGGCCTTCAGCGATGTAGAAGAGGATCCGGACTTCCTCGGCGCCGCGGTCCCAGGGGCGGGCGCCCGCCGTAGCGAGCAGCGTCGTCTCGACCTCGGACGAGGGCATGATGTCGTACCCGTCGAGCGAAGCGAGCGGTTGGTCCGCCGGGATGAGCTTGGCCGCAGTGTCGCCGTAACGGCCGAAATCGGGCAGTTTCGTCCCGTGGCGATCGACGGCGACATTGTCGCGACCGTAATAGGCCAGGTCGCCTACTCCGCCGAGCATCAGGAAGGGAAGGTCTGGATCGGTGCTGTTGCCACCGCGCATCACGTTGCCGACGGCCGTAATCTCACCCGTCACCGGTTCGTGCCCGGCCCATTCGAGATCCATGAGATTGTAATGCACCGCCCGGTGCATCGGATCGTAGATGAAGTTGTTGACCATCAGGACCTGCGCGCCGCCCTTCACCAGGGGGGAGCGCTCCACGTTATGCGCCCAGATATTGCGGTCGAACACGATCCCGGTCGCGTTGTCGTGGATGAGAGAGCCCTTCGAATGCTCGCCCTTGGGGTGGCTGGCATCGGCCAGGCCTTCGGCTGCGATATTGAGCCGAAAGACGATGTCGTGGCTGGTGCCCGCGCGCCAGTCGGCGACGGTATCCCCGGTGAAGCGCGGTCCGCTCGCCGACATGTTCTCGTCGATCGCCCACATGAAGGTGTTGTTTTCGATCACCACGTCATGCGCGGCGATCGTCGAAAAGGCATCCGCTTCCCAGCCGCTGCGCTTGGCCTGACCATCGACCCCGGTGAGGATGCGCAGATGGCTGATCTTCACGTCGTGAGTCGCCACGTCGATCCCGCCGCGCAGCAGGGTGATGCCGGGGGAGGGCGCGGTCTGGCCGGCAATCGTGACGTAAGGCTGGTCTATGCGCAGCGACGATCGTTCCAGATCGATCGCACCGCCAACCTCGAACACGATGATGCGCGGCCCCGTACCGGCCAAGGCTTCGGCCAGAGAACCCGGTCCGTCCTTGGCCAGCGTGGTGACGCGGATGACCTTGCCGCCCTCGCCGCCATTGGTGGGGTCGGTAGGCTGTGCGCTCAGGGCGGTAGGCGTTGCGAGCGATAGCGCGGCACCGGCGAAGAGACCGATCAGGGTGCTGGAAAATTTCATATTTGCTCCTCTCCCGGCGAACTTGACAAGCTTGCAGCGCCAATGCAATGCCGAATGACACCGGTTACCAAAAAATGTGAAAAGCCGGTTGGAGAGGAAGAGAGTGGGTCTGGATCGCCGGTCATTGCTTGCAACCAGTGTGGCTCTGGCGGCGTTCGGAAGCGGTGTCGTGAGGGCAGAAGGCGCGTCGTCCGACGGCGCGATGGCCCAGGCCGAATTCCCAAGTGCGGCGGAGACGATCGAGCTTTGGCCCAAAGGTGCGCCCGGCGATCTCGATCCGAACCGGATTGAGCGGGTGGTCGAGCGCAGTACCGATAGCAACATCCGCGACCGCGCGATGAGCGGCATCTCCAACCCACGCATGCTGGTCGTGCGCGCCCGGCAGCCGAACGGCGGTGCGCTCCTCGTCATTCCTGGCGGCGGCTACAGGCATATCGTCGTCGACAAGGAAGGGCTGGAGACGGCTCGCTGGGCGTCCGAACAGGGCCTCACCGCGTTCGTACTGTTCCATCGCCTGCCTGGCGAAGGCTGGGCGGATCGCGCAAATGTGCCGTCTCGCGACGCGCAGCGCGCTGTGCGGCTGGCCCGGCATCATTCCGGTCGTTTAGGCTTCGATCCCGCGCGCATCGCGATGATCGGTTTTTCCGCCGGAGGGCACGTCGCTGCCGAAGCGTCCGTCAACGCGGTGAGCATCGATGCACCGGTCGATAGTGCGGATCGGGAAGATTGCACTCCGGCCTGCACCGCGCTCCTCTATCCCGTGATCTCGATGCGCGAACCGCTGGCGCATGCCGGTTCGCGGCGGCTGTTGCTGGGAGAGCGGCCCCCGGCATCGGCCGAGAGCGCGCATTCGCCGGATCGCAATGTCACCGACAAAGCGCCGCCCTTCTTCCTCGCGCATGCCGAAGACGATAGTGCGGTCTCGGTACAGAACACTGTGGCGATGCGCGACGCCCTGAAGGCGAAACGGGTCGCAGTCGAGACGCACCTGTTTGCCGAAGGCGGCCACGGTTTCGGGATGCGCAGGATCGATCGCGGCACATTGTCGCTATGGCCGCAGATGCTGCTGGCGTGGATGAAGGAGCACGGCGTCGCATGACCGGCAGGCTAACTTCCGACCGGCGCATTTTCCTGAAGGGTGTCGTCGGCCTCGGTGCGACCGGGCTCCTGGCGGGTTGCGCGCCGAAACTGGCCGGCGTGCTGACCGCAGCCGATGCGCATCCGCAAAACTATCCGACTGTGCAGGCGGTGAAATACATGGGCGATCTGCTGTCCGAATGGACCGGAGGCCGCCTGGGCGTAAAGATCTTCGCCGGCGGCCAGCTGGGCAGCGAGACCGACACGCTGGAAATTACCAGCTTCGGTGGCCTCGATCTGACGCGCGTCAATTTCGCGCCGCTCAATTCCATCGAGCCGCTGACCTTGCCGGTCTGTCTGCCTTTCATCTTCAAGTCGGTGGCGCACATGCGTCAGGTGGTCGGCAGCGACGTCGGCGAGGAAATCCTCGCCTCGCTCACACCGCATGGATTGATCGGCCTGTGCTATTACGATTCGGGCGCACGCAGTTTCTACAACAAGCGCAACCCGATCCTGCATCCACGGGATATGGCGGGACTCAAGCTCCGCGTGCCGCCATCGGACCTCTACGTCGCGATGATCAACGCGCTCGGCGCAAACGCGGTGCCGATACCCTTCGGCGAGATTTATCAGGCCCTGACGCAAGGGGTCATCGACGGCGCCGAAAACAACTGGCCGACCCTGGTCGGAGAGCGGCACTACGAAGCCATCAGCTATTTCAGCCTTACCGAACACCTCCTTACGCCCGAAGCGCTGGTGATGAGCAAGGCGAGCTGGGACAGGCTGAATGAAAACGATCGCGTGCTGGTGCGGCGCGCCGCCAAGCAGTCGGTCGGCGAAATGCGGCGTCTGTGGGATATGCGCGTTGCAGAGGCCAAGCAGATCATTGCGTCGTCGGACGTGAAGTGAACCCGGTCGACAAGGCTCCCTTTGCCGACCTGATGCGCCCCGTCTGGGATCAGTTCATCGTTACCCCGGCGCAGAAATCCCTGGTCGATCGCATCGTCGCGATGGGGGAGGGCTGACATGGCGCGCACCGTTTCCGCATGGCTGGTCCGTCTGGGATCGGTCGGCCTGGTCCTGATGGCCATCATCGTCGGCTGGCAGGTATTCGGGCGGTTCGTCCTGCAATCGAGCCCGTCGTGGACCGAACAGGCATCGCTGGTGCTGATGATCTGGTACGTGATGTTCGTCACCGCCGCGGGCGTTTACGAAGAGTTCCATATCCGCATTACCTTGCTGGAGGAACGACTGGGCGACCGGGCGGTAGCGGTGCGGCGGATGGTCGCGCTCGTCATTTTCCTGCTGGGAATCGTGCTGTGCATCTTCGGCGCGCAGCTGTGCTGGGCGGTGCGCGGTAACGTGATCGCATCGCTCGGGATCAGCCGTTCGGTGGCGTATTTCCCGATGCCGGTATCCGGCCTTCTCATGGCACTGTTCGCCTTGCCTCGGGTCTTCACCGGGCTCCCATTCGAACCTGACGAAGAAGACGACTGATGGAATTGCTGGTTCTTTTCGTGGTGCTCTTCGCGCTGCTGATCCTCGGCGTGCCGGTCGGCTTTGCCCTGCTCGGGTCCGCCATCGCCTGCTTCGCCGTAATGGACATTCCGCTGATCGTGGCCGTCCAGCGGACGGCTGCGGGGATCAGCGTCTTCACCCTGATGGCGATCCCGTTTTTCATTTTCGCGGGCGATCTCATGTACCGTGCGGGCATTGCCGAACGGCTGGTGCGCGTTGCCGATGCCGCTGTGGGGCGGGTTCGCGGCGGGCTCGGCCTGGTCGATGTCGGCGCGTCGATGATGTTCGGCGCGGTCTCGGGCTCGGCGATCGCCAGCGCCTCCGCAATCGGTTCGACGATGGTCCCCCTGATGAAGGACAAGGGCTATCCGCTCGACTATTCGGTCAATGTGACGGTGACCGCCGCCATCGTCGGCCTGCTGATTCCGCCATCGCACAACATGATCATCTATTCCGCCGCTTCGGGTATCGGCGTTTCGATCGGCGACCTGTTCATGGCGGGCGTGCTCCCCGGATTGCTCACGGGGGCGATGCTGATGATGACCGCGTGGCTCGTCGCCCGCCGCCGCAATCTTCCCAAGGGCTATTTCCCCGGCTGGCTGGCGCTGACGCGGGCAGTGGCCGTCGCTCTGCCCGGTCTGATGACCGCGATCATCATCATGGGCGGCATTCTGAGCGGAATTTTCACGCCGACGGAAAGTTCGGCGATCGCGGTGATCTACACCGTGCTTGTCGGGACGCTGGTCTATCGCAGCCTCGGCTGGGACGCATTCTGGGGAGCCGCACGCAAATCCGCCCGGACCACGGCCATGGTGCTGTTCATCATCGCGACCGCGACTGCCTTCGGCTTCGCCCTCGCCTTGCTGGAAGTCCCCGCAGCGCTCGCCAGTCTGATAGCGGTCATCACCGACAATCCGCTGCTGACGCTGCTCATCATCAACATCATGCTGCTGGTGCTGGGGACGTTCATGGATATGGCGCCGCTGATCGTGATCACGACGCCGATCTTCCTGCCGGTCGCCATGGGGGTCGGCGTCGATCCGGTGCATTTCGGGATCATCATGATGCTGAACCTCGGCATCGGGCTCGTCACGCCGCCCGTCGGTTCGGTCCTGTTCGTCGGCTCTGCCGTGGGCAAGATCCCGGTGACGAAGCTGGTGAGGACGATCTGGCCGTTTTACCTGACGCTGATCGCCGCGCTCGCGCTGGTGACCTACGTGCCGTTCCTGTCGCTCTGGCTGCCCTCGGTATTTGCCAAGTAGGTGTCCCGCGTCGGGGGGCACCCCCCGAGCTGCTGCAAGGTTTTTGCAGACGGTGGCTCAGTGAAGAGCGGTGATCAGTCCTCGGCCCTGCCGCGGGTGACGATGCGGGCCATCTCTTCCACGCTCAGTTCCGGGCGCCAGGTTATGCCGATGTCGTCGTAGCGCGCTCCGGGGCCGGTGGAGCCGGTTTCCCAGAAGCGCGAATCCTGGGGGCGGAAGATGTCCGTCTTGGTGCCGTCACGCGCGGTGCCTGCCATGGTCGTCCAGTGCGCAGGGGCGATGTGGGCATCCATGAAGCAATCGGCGAACACCGCCATGCCCACGGCCTGCGGATCGGCGTATCGGCCGTCGGGGAACCGGGTGGTCGGGTGCCATGGCCGGGCGAGCGCCACGCTGCCATCGGGCACGCCCTCTTCGCGCGTCAGGCGGCAGTTGCGGAACAGGATTCCGACCTGCTGCGAAAGCTGGGTGGACGGCGCGGCGATGTAGGACTGGTAGCCATCATCATCGACGCCGCTGCGGGGGCGGGAGCGGATTTCGCTATCTTCGATCAGCAGCTGGCCATCGCCGAAGATGAAATCGACATTCCCCGCAATCAGGCTGTCGCGGACCACTGCCCGCCCACCGTGGGCGAACAGCGTGTCCTGATAGCCGAGCAGCGCGACATCGCGCAGCAGCACCCTGTCGCTGCTTTCGTCGAGCAGCACGGCAAGCGCCTGCGAATTGCCGATCTTGCGCGGATCGCCGTCGGGCAAGGCGTCATTCGCGAGATAATCGAAATCGTTCTCGATCGTCATTCCGGTGACGCGGATATCCTGCCCCGCCAGCGTGAGGGTCGCCGAACCGGCGGTGCCCCAGCCGTCGCGGTGGTAGCGACCGGCATTTTCGGCGACGAGATCGTGGTGGAGGACGGTTGCGGACCGGCCCGCTCCGTCGATCGTGACGTTGGACCGCGCGATGACGACGCGTTCCTCGTACCGACCGGGACCCATCGCGATGTGCACCGGCGCTCTGCCCGCCGGATCGAGGGACTGGATCGCGCCGTTGAGCGTATCGAAGCAGGCCGGCCTTGCGCCGCAATCCTTGCTGACCTCGATTTGCCGGACTGCCGCTTGCGGAGGCACGGTCATGCAGGCGCTCGAAGAGAGAAGGGCTGCCGTCAGCGTGGCGAGGCGGAGGGTAGTCTTCAACGGATCATTCCTTGGATTGCTGGGGGCGGCTGGCGGGCATGTCCTGCAGAAAGGCGTCGATCGCATCAACCACCTGGCCGAGGTAGGGATCGAACAGCCAGAACGTGTGCGGCAGGCCGTCGAAATGGACGTGCCGTACGGGGGTGCCGTTTGCGGTCAGCGTCGCGATGACTTCGTCGCGCCCGGCGGTGAACCGGTCGTCCTCTCCGCTGACGATCAGGGTCGGCGGCGACGTGGCGCTCAGGTGGGTGGTCGCGCTTGCTTCCTCCCACGTCTGCGGCGCGGTCTCCCTCGAGCCGCCCAGCCAGCGTGCGGCTGCGGAATCTTCGCCTGCGGCATTTTCGTAGCGCAGGGCGAGCGGAGTGGTGAAGTCGAGCACTCCGTCAAGATCGATCAGGGCGTTCACACGGGGTGCCTTCGCGGTGCCGTCCGCAAACAGCGGGGTGCCGCCCGTGTAGGCGATCAGGGCCGCCATCTGGCCACCCGAGGACTCGCCGCCGATCGCGATGCGGGATGGATCGATCCCGAGCATCGCGGCGTTGCGGATGGTCCAGTCGATGGCGGCGTTCACGTCGATCAGCCCGGCAGGATAGGGGCTTTCGACCGCCAGCCGGTATTCGGGAAGGATGACGGCATAACCACGCTGCGCGAGCAGATTGGCCATCGCATAGAAGTTCGACTTGTTGCCCGATCGCCAGGCACCGCCGTGCACCAGCACGAGAGCCTGTGCAGGCCGGTCCGACGGCGCGGGCAGGAATACGTCCGCATGAAGCTCGCGCGATCCGCGCTTGGCGTAGAGGCGGTCGAACATGATCCGGCGCCCGCCGCCCACATCCAGCGTCGGCATCGCGAATTCGGGATGTGCAGGGCTGTTCGCTTCCCAGCGCTGCGAGACGGTATAGCTATCGTCGAGAAGTCGGGTGTGATCGTCGGGGCGGTTCTGCGGCACCGATGCACGGGGCGGGTCGGCAGATGCCGGTGCGGCACACCCTGTAAGCGGCATAAGCGAGACGGCGGCAATCATGGAGATTGCCGCCGCCTTTTTGCTGAGAGAGCCTGTCAGCACCTGCGGGCCCTAGTAGGTGTACCGAACACCCAGGAACCACTGCGCGCCGGTGTGGCTATACTCGCGAGGCAGGTATTGATCGCCATAGCCGGTGCCATAGATCAATTCCTTCTCGTCGGTAATGTTGATCCCTTCGAGGGTGACCGTGAACTTGTCCGTCACGTTGTAGTATGCGGAGAAGTCCACGTGGGTGGGGCCGAACTTGCGCTCCTGCACGTGGCCGTTGCCGCCCGGTTCGCTCAGCAGGTAATCGTCTCGCTTGTTGACCGACAGGCGGGCGCCGTAATCCTCGTGATCATAGTACAGCGTCGCGTTGTACGAGTTGGGGGAGAGACCGGTCGAGTCTTCGGCCGACACGTGCGTGTAGTTGGCCGCGATGCCGAAATACTGGAGCATTCCCGGCAGGAAGGTGAAGGGCTGGTTCACAGTGACTTCCACGCCCCGGACCCTGTTGCCGTCGTCGCTGTTGACCGGGATGTAGAACGTGTACGGGACCTGCGCGGGGTCGGCGTTATACGACGGATCGTAGATCGGGTCCGCGTAGATGCCTGGCCAGAAGACCGGATCGATCATCTGTTCGACCACGTCGGTTTTCAGCGAGGTCACGATGTCCTTGTTGAACAGCGCAACAGCCACCAGCCCGCCGTTGGGCGTGTAGTATTCGAGCGACAGATCGAGATCGTTCGATTCGTACGGCTTGAGCGACGGGTTGCCGAGATTGCTGACGGTGCGGGTCGTGTAGCCGAAGCTTGGCCCTGCAATGTTGAGCGAGCCGAGGCCCGGACGGGTCATGCTGCGCCCGTAAGCAAACCGCGCGATGAAGTCCGGCGTGACTTCCAGCGCCAGGTTCACCGACGGCAGGTAATTGTCGTAGCTGTTGCCCTGTTCGACATTGGTGCCGTTGAGCACGGCTTCCGACGTCACTCGCGTCCTCACGTAACGCAGACCGGCATTGGTCCGCAGGACCATCGAGCCGATGTCGAAATCGGAATTGATCTCGACATATCCGCCGAGCGTTTCCTCGGAAACCTTCCAGCCCTTGCCTTCGTCGATGGTGTAGCCTGCGGGGAAGCCCCCTGCAGAGCGGAAGCCTTCGAAGTCGACCACGGCGAACGGAACCAGCGTGCCGTCGAGCCCGCGGCCGAAATTGTCGATCGGGAAGGGCACGATGTAGTCCAGCACGGACTGGGTTACCGCGTCGCCATAGCCCTCTTCGTAGCGGACCGAGCGGTCGTTATACGCCGCGCCCAGCAGGACTGTGAAACGGTCGCCTTCGTAGACGAAGTCGCCCTTGGTGGTGAAATTTTCCTTGTCGACGTTGTTGATCCGGTTGCCCGAGGTCTGCGCGTCGACGAAGTTGTCGGGATCGTTGGGGTTCCACCCGCCGTAGTCGACCTCGGCAACGAAGGGATTGTCGCGGAAATCGTAGCTGTAGGGGTGGGGGTCGGAGCGGGTGTAGAACCGCAGCTCGGTACGGTCGGCCTTGTCCTCGGCGTATCCGACCAAGCCCGAGAACTTGATGTTGTCGCTGACGTCGTAGTCGGCGCTGAACATGTACTGGTTGAAGGTCGATTTCGAGTACTGGTAGCGGCTTTCGAACCAGCTCGTCACGTCGTCGAAGGATGCCGCGATCAGCTGCTTTCCGTCGGGCCCGACCACGAATTCGAGGGGCGTCTGGCCGGTGAAATTGCCCGGCTGCCCATGGGTGAGAATCCATTCCATCGAGTTGTAGTTGCGACGGTCGTTCTCGAGTTCGGAATGCAACCAGTCGAACGACAGCTCGAGGCCATCGGTCGGCGCGAGCTGGATGGAGCCGGTCAGGCCCAGTCGCTTCTGGTCGTTACCAAAGTAGTCCGCGCGCGGCAGGCGGGGTGCCCACAGGCAATCGAGCGGGTCGGCTGCGCCGCAGCTGCCATCGACGGTTCCGATGACGGTCGGATTGGTATCCGCCCAGCTGTCGCCGGTTTCGTAAGGCGAGGTATAGCGGACGGTGCCGAAGCCTTCCTGCTGCACCGTGCGTTCCGAATAGGCGGCGGAGAACAGAACCCCGACCATACCATCGGCGAAGGTATCGCTGACGAGCGCGGTCAGCCGGGGATCGACCTTCTGGCTCAGCGAGTTGTAGCCGGCCTGCGCCGACCCCACCACGGTGAGGCCGGGGTAATCGAAGGGGTGGGCCGTATAGAGGTCGACCGTGCCGGCGATGCCGCCTTCCTCGATCGAGGCGCGCTGCGACTTCTGCACGTCGATCCGGTTGAACAGCTCGGACGCGAAGATGTGGAAGTCGAACGAGCGACCGGAGTTGATCGTGAAGCCACCCGAATCGAGCCCGTCCGAACTGGCGGGCACTTCCATGCCGTTGAGGGTCGTGCGGGTGAAATCGGGGGCGAAACCGCGCAGGGTGATGTTGCGACCTTCGCCGCCTTCGCGTGAGACCGCGACGCCCGGGATGCGCTGGATCGATTCGGCGATGTTGAGGTCCGGCATCTTGGCGATGTCTTCGGCGACGATGCTGTCGACGACGTTCACCGCATCGCGCTTGATGTCCTGCGCTTCTTTCAGGGACCCGCGAAACCCGGTGACGACGATGGTGTTGTCGTCCTGCGCGCTCTCGGGCTCGGCCTGGGCTGCAGGATCATCCTGACTGGTTTGAGCCTGAGCTGCGGTGCCGGGGAGCGCAAAGCCCGCCAGCATGACCACACCCATGGCCGACGACGAAAGCGTACGCGAAACCAAGCTCATCCGACTTTTTAGCATTCCTCTCTCCCATTTCCCACAGCTCACGTCGTTCTGATGCGACGATGATACCGGTGTCAACAAAGCGACGGGTTAAGTAGGTTTGATACCGGTGTCAACCATCTGGCTCGACCGCTTTCATAAGACAGTGATCTCCGCTTTCCTTCTGAAGGATCGCCGAGGCAGTGTGTTGCGCGCCTTCATCGACTGGCTTGGTCTGACCAGACCTTGACGTGGAGGCGACATATATTAGATAATACTGATATGAAAATACTCGCCCTCTCTCCTGTCGCTGTCGCCGGATCGTTCGCACCATGATCCTGCCAGGATTTCCCGATGCGCAACCGGTCGAAGGACTGGTCGGCGGCCTCATGATCGGCGCTTCTGCCGCGATCATGCTGCTCGGCCTGGGCCGAATCGCGGGTGTCTCGGGCCTGTTCGCCCGCGCCATCCGGATCGAGGCGAGCGCGACCCCGTGGGCGATCGCGGCGCTGTTCGTTGCCGGGCTGGTCCTTGGCGGTGCGGTATTTGCCGGGATCGCCGGGCCGATAAAGGCACACTATCCGCCGGGCTTCGGCTGGCTGATCGCGGGCGGGCTTCTGGTGGGCTTCGGGACGCGGTTCGGTTCGGGCTGCACCAGCGGCCACGGCGTCTGCGGCATGTCCCGCCTTTCGCCGCGCTCGCTCGCAGCGGTCGCGACCTTCATCGCGTCCGGCATGGTCACGGTCGCGATCGTCAACGCGATGGGAGGCGGCTGGTGATGCGCTGGTTCGTCGCACTTCTCTCGGGCACGCTGTTCGGCGCGGGGCTCGCTCTGTCGGGCATGATGGACCCGGCGCGCGTGCGCGGCTTCCTCGACATCTTCGGAGCGTGGGACCCGACTCTCGCCTTCGTGATGGGCGGGGCGGTGATCGTGATGGCGGGCGCCTGGGCGATCCAGCGCAGGATGGCAGGCCCTGCGCTCGACACGACCTTCCAGCTGCCGGGCACGAAGAAACTGGACGCGCGCCTGATCGGCGGATCGGCGCTGTTCGGGGCGGGCTGGGGGCTGGCGGGCCTGTGCCCCGGGCCGGGGATCGCCTCGCTCACCACCTCGCCGCTCCCCGCCGCCACCTTTGTGGTCGCGATGATTGCCGGTATGGCGCTCTACGCGGCTCTCCCGTCGAACAGGAAGGACTAGGTTCACCATGCAGGCCAACCGGCTCACCAAAAAGCACTCCGTCAGCGGCCAGATCGAGCCCTCCGACGTCGAGGCGATCAAGGCGGCGGGTTTCACCGCGATCATCTGCAACCGTCCCGATGGCGAGGCTCCGGGACAGCCGACGATAGCTCAGGTTGCGGCTGCGGCAGAGGCGGCGGGCATTGCCTTTCATGCCAACCCGATGGTCGGCGGAACGCTTCCGGGCGACATCGTCGAGAAGCAGGGCGAAATCCTGCGCGGCGCCGATGCTCCGGTGCTCGCCTATTGCGCATCGGGCCGCCGCAGCACCGCGCTGTGGATGCTTTCCAATCCCGATCAACTCGACGCGGACGAGCGCCTTCGCCGCGCGGAGGAAGCCGGGTACGATCTGGAGATGCTGCGCCCGCAATTGTGAGCGGGGTGTGTCAGCCCTCGGCGTGGTCCGTCGGCGGCACACCGCAATAAAGCTGGTAGAGCGCAGCCATGACCGCCTGCGCTTCCTTGCCTTCGAGCGCGTACCAGATGAACCGCGAATCGCGCCGCGTGCGAACCAGTCCGCTGCGCCGGAGCACGCCGAGGTGCTGCGACAGCGCCGATTGCGACAGGGGCACCCGCTCGCCCAGTTCGGCGACGTGCATCTCGCGCTCTGCCAGCAGGCACAGGATCATCAGCCGATGCTCGTTCGCCATCGACTTCAGCAGCTCTGTGGCCTGCCGGGCGTTCTCCGCAAGGACGTCGGTGGGCAAATCCATGGCGCTTCGTACCTGATTGTTCGCAGGAATGCATCAACCCCTGCCTGCGCGACGCAGCACCTCTGCGTCGCGCTGTACTCGTGCGCAAGCCCCCACTAGGAGGCACACCATGCTTCGCCCCCTATCCGAAAAGCGCGTGCGCCGGGCCCTCGGCGCGATTCCCAATCCCGTGACCGGCAAGGACCTGGTTTCTTCCGGCAATGTCGAGGGGATCGCGATCAGGGATGGCGCGGTCACCGTGATCCTCGCCATCGATGCGTCCGCGCGCGGAGCGATGGAGGCAGTCGCCAAGGAGTGCGAGCAGGCCATCGGCAAGCTCTCGGGCGTAAAATCGGTGCGAGTCGCACTGACCGCGCAGCGCGAAGCGCCGCCGAGCGAACCCGCCCATGCCCGTCGCGCGGCCCCCACTCCCAAACCGCCTTCGCCCGTGGCGCTGCCGGGTGTCGCCAAGATAGTCGCGGTCGCCAGCGGCAAGGGCGGCGTGGGCAAGTCGACCACCTCGACCAACCTTGCCCTCGCGCTCGCCGCCCGCGGGCTCAAGGTTGCGCTGCTCGATGCCGACATCTTCGGGCCCAGCATCCCGCGTATGCTGGGTGCGGGCGAGGGCCCGAAGTTTGCCGAGGACGATCGCATCCGTCCGGTGGTCCGCCACGGGATCAAGACGATATCGATGGGGCATCTGGTGCCCGAAGAACGCGCGACCGTGTGGCGCGGCCCCAAGGTGATGGGCGCGATGAAGCAGCTGCTCCACGGGGTTGCGTGGGACGATGGCGGCCCGGTCGACGTGCTGGTGGTCGACCTGCCGCCGGGCACGGGTGACGTCCAGCTCAGCCTGATGCAGGGCGTGCCGGTCGATGGCGCAGTGCTGGTCTCCACCCCGCAGGACATCGCGCTGATCGACGCGCGCAAGGCGCAGGACCTGTTCGACCAGATCAAGGTGCCCGTGCTCGGCATGATCGAGAACATGAGCCAGTTCATCTGCCCCGACTGCGGCAGTGCACATGATATCTTCGGCCATGGCGGCGCGGTCGATGCGGCGCGCGAGCGGGGGCTCGACGTGCTCGGCCAGATCCCGCTCGACCCCGCGATCATGCGGCAGGCGGAGGAAGGCGTGCCGATCGTGATCGCCGCGCCCGACAGCGGCGCGGCAGACGCCTATCGTTCGATTGCCGAGCAGGTGGCGGGCAAGCTTTCGCTCTAGCGCCCCCGTCCGGCGCGAGAATTAGCGCCGGTGCCGTCCACTCCCCGACTGTCAGTTCTACCAGTTCTCATCCGGTCCGTCCGCGTTACCTGAGGGTGGCCGGATCTGCACCGGCGACGGCAATTTTGAGGGATGGGAATAATGGGCGGATTCTTGGGAACGGGTATGAAGTCGGCGCGCGGCTTCGCGATGGCACTGGCTCTCCTTTCGGGGACGGCGGCGCTGGCCGGAGCGACGGAGGATTACAACGCGGCCTATGCTGCTCTCGAGCAGAAAAATTATGTTACTGCAGGCCAGCTATTTCAGAAATTCGCGCAGAATTATCCCACCGACAGCCGGGCCGGTACCGCCGTCTACTGGTGGGGCGAAACGGCCTATGTGCAGCTGGATTTCACCTCCGCCGCGACGATCTATATGAATGGCTACCAGAAGTATCCCCAGTCCCCCAAGGCAGCGAACATGCTGCTCGGGGCGGGCCTGTCGCTTGCCAAGCTCGGCAAGACGAAGGAAGCGTGCACCGCCTTTGCCATGCTGTCGAGCCAATACCCGAATGCGACGGGGCTGGTAACGCGCCTCGCCGCAGCGGAGAAGAGCCGCCTCAACTGCAGATAGTGGGCCTGAAGCCCAGCACCACGCGGTGACGCTATCCCTTATGGTGCGTCGCCGCTTGACCCTTCGCGTGCGTTTCTCCAGCATCGGTTTCAAAGCGATACCTATGGGAGAGACACTGTGAGCGAAGACCTGCTGACCGAGGTGAAGGACGGCGTGCTCGTCATCACCATCAACCGCCCCGAAGCCAAAAATGCGATGAACAAGGCGGCGGCCGAAGGCATCGCCGCCGCGCTCGACCGGCTCGACGCCGAGGACGACCTGCGCGTGGCGGTGCTCACCGGGGCGGGCGGCACCTTCTGTTCTGGGATGGACCTCAAGGGCTTCCTGCGCGGCGAAAGCCCGGTGGTCGAAGGGCGCGGTTTCGGCGGGCTGACCCAGAAAAGCTCCGCAAAGCCGATCATCGCGGCGGTCGAGGGCTATGCGCTGGCCGGCGGGCTAGAACTGATGATCGCGTGCGACCTGGTCGTCGCCAACAAGGATTCCAAGTTCGGTATTCCCGAGGCGAAGCGCGGGCTCGTCGCGGCGGGTGGCGGCTTGCTGCGCCTGCCCGACCAGATCCCGCACAAGGTCGCGATGGAGCTGGCGCTGACCGGCGATTTCATCGACGCGGCCCGGGCCTACGACCTCGGTCTGATCAATCGGGTGACCGACGGCTCGGCGATCGACGGCGCGATGGAGCTGGCGAAGAGCATTTCCGCCAACGGTCCGCTGGCGGTGAAGGTCTCCAAGAAGATCATCGAGGAATCGCGCGGGTGGAGCCTCGACACGCGGTGGGAAGAACAGGGCAAGCTGATGCCCCAGATCTTCATGAGCGAGGACGCGCGCGAAGGCGCGGCGGCCTTCGCCGAGAAGCGTGCGCCGAACTGGAAGGGCAAGTAATGGCGGGCCCGCTGGCGGGCCTGCGCATCGTCGAATTCGCAGGGATCGGCCCGGGGCCGTTCTGCGGGATGATGCTGGCGGACCACGGCGCGGAAGTGATCCGCATCGACCGCGCCAGCGGCGGGCGCGGCGGTTCGCAGCCAATCTCGAACAAGGATGTCCTCGCACGGGGGCGCAAGTCGATCGCGCTCAACCTCAAGAGCGAAGAGGGCATCGCGCTCGCGCGCAAGCTGTGCGCCAGCGCCGACGGGCTGATCGAAGGCTTCCGCCCCGGCGTGATGGAGCGGCTGGGGCTGGGTCCGGAGGTGCTGCTCGCCGATAACCCAAAGCTCGTCTACGGGCGGATGACCGGGTGGGGCCAGACCGGGCCTTATGCTCCTCACGCCGGGCACGACATCAACTATATCGCACTCGCCGGGGCGCTCGCCCATTTCGGACGCGCGGGAGAGAAGCCCACGCCGCCGATCAATATGGTTGGCGATTTCGGGGGCGGCGGGATGATGCTCGCTTTCGGGATGGTCTCCGCGCTGCTGAACGTCGCGCGCGGCGGTAAGGGGCAGGTGATCGACGCCGCGATGACCGATGGCACGGCGGTGCTGATGGCGATGATCCACGGCATGGCGAACCAGGGCATCTGGCGTGAGGATCTGGGCGCCAACCTGCTCGATACCGGCGCGCATTTCTACGACACCTACGAGACGGCGGACGGCAAGTTCGTCAGCATCGGCAGCATCGAGCCGCAATTCTATGCCGAGCTGCGCGCGCGGCTGGGCCTTGCCGAAGACCTGGAGTTCGACGTGCAGATGAACCCGGCGCAGTGGCCCGCGCTGAAGGAAAAACTCGCCGCGATCTTCAAGACCAAGACCCGCGCCGAGTGGGATGCGCTGCTGGAGCACTCCGACGTCTGTTACGCACCGGTGCTCACCATGAGCGAGGCGCGCGAGCATCCGCACATGGCCGCGCGCGAGACCTTCATCGATGTCGCCGACGGCCCGCAGCCTGCGCCCGCTCCGCGCTATTCGGTCACGGCCACCGCAACGCCCTCACCCGCGCCGATGCCGGGGGACGATAGTGACGCGATCCTCAGCGCGTTGGGTCTCGCCGAGGCCGACATCGCAGCCTTGCGGGAAGCGGGAGCCGTGTCCTGAAACGGACCCGCGCTCAGGCCGCCGTGCGACAGGCGTCCATCTGCTCCCTCGCGCTCTCGGCGTTCGCTAGCGGGATCGTGACTCGCTGCGGTCCGCCGAGGGTGTCGCCGTCGATCACCACGTCGATGGACCGTTCAAGGTCGCCGAAGGGCAAAAAGCCTCTTTCCACTGACGTTATCAGCACGCCGTTGCCCGCGTTCGGATCGAACTGCGCAAATTGATCGTAGATCGGCCGGAGCATCCCGTATCCCTTGTCGAACCAGATCTTGATCGTCCCGCGTTCCTCCGGAAGCGCCCAACCGCTTCGCGAGAGGGTCATCCCAAGCAGCCCGTCGGGGCGGTCGAACAGCGCCAATGCGCCCTCCGGCTCGCCCGATCCCTCCGGCCCCAGCGGCAAGATCAACACGCAGGTCTCCCCCTCGCGACTGACCTGCCATTCGCCCAAGGCGACAGGCTGCCAGGAAGAAGGGATCGTCGCTGCGCTCGCCGCAGCGGCCATCGCGATCATTTGCACCAACCCCATGACTCGAACTCCCGCTATCTGCCCGATGTAACCTCAGCGCTTGTAAGCTGGCCAATATGAATGAATGCCCCTGCGAGCGGACACCGCTCGCAACTCCATTGCAGTTCGCAACCGATTTGATAGGTTTCCCCCAAAACAGAACCTTGGAGAGGATCACCATGCCCGCATTGGACGTGCCGCAGCCCGAATTCATGGATGACGAGGAAATCGCCATCTTCGCCGATGCGGTCGGCAAGTTCTACGAAAAGCATGCGCCCGAAAAGCGCGTGCTCAAATGGCGCGAGGATGGCCAAGTCGACCGCGAGTTCTGGCGCGAGGCGGGCGAGGCGGGGCTGCTCGGTGCCTCGGTGCCCGAGGAATATGGCGGCCACGGCGGCGATTTCCGGCACGAGATGGTGGTGATCGACCAGCAGGGTCAGCACGGTGTCGAAGGTTTCGCCGCCAGCCTGCACAACACGATCATCCTGCCCTACCTGGTGCGCCACGGCACCGAAGAGCAGAAGAAGAAATACCTGCCGCGTCTCGTCTCGGGCGACCTCGTCAGCGCCATCGCGATGACCGAGCCGGGCGTGGGATCGGACCTGCAATCGATTACGACGACGGCGATCAAGGACGGCAACGGCTACCGCATCAACGGCGCGAAGACCTACATCTCGAACGGCCAGATCGCCGATTTCATCATCGTGGTCGCCAAGACCGACCCGAACGAGCGGGCCAAGGGCATCTCGCTGATGCTGCTGGAGACCGACGGGGCGGAAGGGTTCCAGCGTGGCAAGAAGCTCGACAAGATCGGGCTCGAAGCACAGGACACCAGCGAGCTGTTCTTCGACGATGTGTTCGTTCCGGCGGAAAACGTGCTCGGCGGGGAAGAGGGCAAGGGCTTCTACCAGCTGATGGGCGAGCTGCCGCAGGAACGCCTGATCATCGCGATGGGGGCGATGACCACCATCGAGCGCGCGCTGGAGGAAACGCTTGCGTTCACCAAGGAGCGCAAGGCCTTCGGCAAGACGATCTGGGATTTCCAGAACACGCAATTCACCCTCGCCGAGCTGAAGGCGCGCGCGACCGCCGCCAAGGTCTTCGTCAACCACTGCATCGCGCAGCATCTGGAGGGCAAGCTGGACGTGCCGACCGCGTGCATGGCCAAGCTGTGGCTGACCGAGCTGCAGGGCGAAGTGGTCGACAAGTGCCTGCAGCTGCACGGCGGCTCGGGCTACATCAACGACTACCCCATCGCGCGGATGTTCCGCGACAGCCGGGTCACGCGGATCTTCGGCGGGTCGAACGAGATCATGAAGATGGTGATCGCGCGCAGCATGTAGCACGTGATCTTGTAGATTCGGCACCGGCCCGCACCCCCGCCCGGCCAACCCAATAGGATAAAACCAGTGGGTTGGCCGGGCGGAGGTGCGGGCTGGGAGAGCGCACAACAGACCCCTTGCGTTAACCTGTTCGCGTAGGCGTGTCCCACCCCGGGTTTGGCGGCATTGTGCGGTTGAATGGGCGGCAGGACAGTGTTTGATTAACGATAGTCAGGCATTTCCGAAAAACCGATTCGGACCGCACAGCAGGGGGAAAGCGCACATGGCCGTCATCGCCGTCTACAGCATGAAGGGTGGGGTCGGGAAAACGACCATGGCGGTCGATCTGGCGTGGCGCTTTGCGCAGGTTGGCGGGCACGAAACCCTGCTCTACGATCTCGATCCGCAGGGCGGGGCGGGTTTCTTGCTCGGCCATGAAGAGCGCAAGGTGCAGAGGGCGATTTCCGCATTCCACCACGCCCGCGCCCCGCGCGACCTGATCGAGCCTACGAAATTCGACCGCCTCTCGCTGATCGGCGCGGACCAGAGCCTGCGCGACCTGCCCGTGCAGCTGGCGCGCATCGGCGCGAAGAAGCGGCTGGCGCAGATGCTGTCGTTCATGAAGGGCGAGTACCCGCGCATCGTGCTCGACTGCCCGCCGATGATCAACGAGGTGAGCGAGCAGATGATGGAAGCGGCCGACCTGATCGTCATCCCGCTGCCCGCTTCGCCGCTGGCCGCGCGCGCATTCGGCTTCATCCGCAACGAACTGGCCAAGCGTCCGGGCCATCCGCCCGTGCTGCCGGTGCTTTCGATGTACGACCAGCGGCGCAAGCTGCACCGCTGGGTGCGCGAGAATGCGGCGGCCAACTGGCCGGTCATCCCGCAAAGCTCGCATGTCGAACAGGTCGCGGTGCGGCGCGAGCCGATTGCCGCCTTCGCCAACTGGTCGCCCGCTTCCAAGGGGTTCGAGCAGCTGCACGCCGCGCTCGAATCGAAGCTGGCACAACTGGGCCTGGCAGGCCCGCCGCAGGGCGGTGGCCCGCGCGCTCTCCCGCGTCCGGAGAATAATCCTGCCGAGGCCCGCGCGCACGAGGAATCGCGCGTCGTGCCGATCCGCAACGCCGCTTCGGCGCGGCAGTCCGCGCCTTCCGCGCCCCTGCGAGCGCCCTCGCCCGCGCATGATGGGCTCGCCCGCCGGGCCTTCAGCTTCTAGCGCGCGCACGAGGCAACTTGTCATTCATCCTCCCGCGCTTACATTCCTGCGGGAAAGGACGAATTTTTCATGAGCGACCAGAACACGCCCGACGGGCAGGGGGCGAACGGTACCAACGGCGGCCCCGGCGGACCCAACCCCTGGGTGCGCAGCCTGATGATCTGGGGCGGGATTTTCCTCGCCCTGCTGCTGGCTGTGTCGATGTTCGGTGGTTCCTCGCAGAACGCGGGCGACACGATCAGCTATTCCGATTTCCGGGATCGCGTGGCGACCGGGACGGTCAAGGAAGTGAAGATTTCCGATGACCGGATCACCGGCACGCTCAAGAACGACAAGACCTTCTCGACCGTCCCCGTGGGCAGCGATTCGAGCCTGACCAAGCTGCTCGACGAAAACGGCGTGACCTATTCGGGCACCCCCAAGGACGAGCCCAACCTGCTGCTGTACATCCTGCTGCAGTCGCTGCCCTTCCTGCTACTGCTCGGCATCGCGTTCTTCGCATTGCGGCAGATGCAGAAGAACGGCGGCGCGGGCGGCGCGATGGGCTTCGGCAAGTCCAAGGCCAAGATGCTGACCGAAAAGCAGGGCCGGGTGACCTTCAACGACGTCGCCGGGATCGACGAAGCGCGCGAGGAGCTGGAGGAAATCGTCGAGTTCCTCAAGGACCCGCAGCGCTTCTCCAAGCTGGGCGGCACGATCCCCAAGGGCGCGCTGCTGGTCGGCTCGCCGGGTACGGGTAAGACGCTGCTCGCACGCGCGATCGCGGGCGAGGCGGGCGTTCCGTTCTTCACAATCTCCGGCTCCGACTTCGTCGAGATGTTCGTCGGCGTCGGTGCTTCTCGTGTGCGCGACATGTTCGAACAGGCGAAGAAGAACGCGCCGTGCATCCTGTTCATCGACGAAATCGACGCCGTGGGTCGCAGCCGTGGCCATGGCCTCGGCAATTCGAACGACGAACGCGAACAGACGCTCAACCAGCTGCTGGTCGAGATGGACGGGTTCGAAGCCAACGAAGGCATCATCATCATCGCGGCGACCAACCGCCCCGACGTGCTCGACCCCGCGCTGCTGCGCCCGGGCCGGTTCGACCGTCAGGTCGTGGTGCCCGTGCCGGACATCGAAGGGCGCGAGAAGATCCTCGATGTCCACATGAAGAAGGTGCCGCTGGCGCCCGACGTGAACCCGCGCACCATTGCGCGCGGCACGCCCGGCTTCTCGGGCGCGGATCTTGCCAACCTCGTCAACGAGGCGGCTCTGCTTGCGGCGCGCCGCAACAAGCGGCTGGTCGCGATGCAGGAATTCGAGGACGCGAAGGACAAGGTCATGATGGGCAGCGAACGCCGCTCCATGGTCATGACCGACGACGAGAAGAAGATGACCGCCTATCACGAAGCGGGCCACGCGCTGGTCTCGCTGAACGAGCCGGCATCGGACCCGATCCACAAGGCGACGATCATCCCGCGCGGCCGCGCGCTGGGCATGGTGATGCGCCTGCCCGAGCGGGACAATTACTCGTACCACCGCGACAAGATGCACGCCGACCTTGCCGTCGCCATGGGTGGCCGCGTGGCGGAAGAGATCATCTTCGGACACGACAAGGTGTCGAGCGGTGCCAGCTCCGACATCCAGTACGCCACCTCTCTGGCGCGCAACATGGTGACCAAATGGGGGATGTCCGACAAGCTCGGCCCGCTCCAGTACGAGGAACAGCAGGAAGGCTACCTCGGCATGGGCCAGTCGGCGCGCACGATGGGCTCGGGCGAGACCAACAAGCTGATCGACGCGGAAATCCGCGCGCTGGTGGAAGGGGCGCACAAGCGTGCGACCGAAATCCTCACCACCAAGGAAGACCAGCTGCACCTGCTCGCGCAGACGATGCTCGAGTTCGAGACGCTGACCGGCGACGAGATCGACCAGCTGCTCAAGGACGGCAAGCTCGACCGGCCCGACGAGCCCCGTGGGCCGAGCAAGCCGCGCAGCGTCAGCGGGTCGGCCGTGCCCAAGGCGGGCAAGCGCTTCGGTGGCGAAGGTGGTACGAGCCCGCAGGGGGCTTGACGGGGAACCCCGCTTGGCTCCTGATGGTTAACCGGATCGAATCATCGAGGGAGTGCCAACAATGAAACGCTCGAATGTCGCCATGGTCGTAGCTCTGGCCGCCGCTTCGCTCGGCCTTGCCGCCTGTTCGGAACAGACCCAGGAAAACGGCAAGGCATTTGCCGAAGGCGCCGCCGCCGACACCGCCGCCAATGCCGAGGTGGTGGGTGAGAAGCTTGAAGAAGCGACCGTTGTTGCCGCCGACAAGGTGAGCGAGGCGTCCGCCGACCTGCGCGACGATGTGGCCGAGAAGCGCGAAAAGGCCGAGCCTACCGACGGCAAGCTCGACGGAACCGATTGACCAGAAGTCCTGGCGCCTGCCCCCTCCCGGTCGAGGGCTGGGGCAGCGCCGGCTAGAACGCGCCCAGGAACAGAAGTATCTGCAGGAACAACGCGATCACCACAAAGATCGCGAACAGCAGCACGACCAACCGCCAGATCGTCGACCAGGTGGAAAGGCCATAGGCCTGCTTCAGCTGGCGATAGATATGGAGCGGCGCGATGGTCGAGAAGATCGTGAACAGCCACGGCAGGCCCACGCCGACCTTGCCCATCAGCGACAGCACGATGAACACCAGCGACATGAAGCTGAGCGAGTAGGTGATGAAGACCGCGTGGTCATACGCCTTGAATTCGCTTCTCCAGGCGAACAGCAGCCACACAAAGGGGAGCGAGAGCGGGATTAGCAGCCACGAGAATTTGTAGCTGTTGGATTGCAGCTTGTAGAGCATCAGGCCCGGGTTCTTGCGCCACTTTTCATTGAGGTGCTTCATGAACTCGCTGCCGGTCGGGTTGCCGATCGTGATGTTCAGGTTCGATTTACCGCCCTTTTTATCACCCTCGATCACGGATCGACCGGTCTCGATCGACGCGATGTCCTGATCGACTTCGTCGATGGCACTGCGGATCCGGCTGGCCTCGGCCGCGTCGGTGGTCTCCTCCAGGCTGGCCAGCAGCTCCTGACGTTTGCCCCTTAGCTGCGACTGCTCCTTCTCTAGGACGCTGCCGATCTGCTTCATGTCGGGGGCGGATATGTCCGTCGGCGTGGTGAAGCCGACCGCTTGAAACACCGCGAACATCAGGAACACGGTGAACAGGAACATCGCCATCGGCGACACGAAATCGGCCCGTTCGCCCGCGATATATCGCCGGGTCAGATCGCCCGGTCGCCACGCGAGCAGCGGTAGCGTGCGCCACAGCTTGCCGTCGAGGTGCAGCACGCCGTGCACCAGATCGTGCCCCACGGCAGACAGCGTGCGGTGAAGGTGCGCCTTCTGCCCGCATGCGTGGCAATGGCTGCCGACGAGTTCCGTCCCGCAATTGAGGCAATTGCCTTCGACAAAATGATCGCTCTCGTCGGTCTTGCCGCTTCCGGTGGCGCGCGAAATGGCGCGTGCGAACAGGCCGCCTTCGCTGGCCGTGCCCAGTGCGTCGCCAAACTCGCTCATCTCACCGGTCCCCCTGGCGCCTTTCTAGCAGGCGCAAATCTTCGGTCGAGCCTCTAGGGCAGGATCGCGAGGCTGAGCAACATCTCGCGACCCAGCATCAGCGCCACGGTCAGGATCACCAGGATCGGCGCGAGGCGCAGCAGGGTCGCCGCCCTGTCTGTCCGAGCGTATTTGCTCAGCAACCACGCATTGAGCACCACGATCGCGCTTACCAGCGGGGCGAGGACCAGTTGCGACGGCGCGCCGAGCGCATGGATGGCGACGGTCAGCGCGATGATGCCGCCCGATCCGCCAAGCGCGCTGGCTCCGTAGAGCAGCGCCCAGTGCGGGTGGCGCCCCTCGATCCGCGGGCAGGAGAGGCGCGCAGCGAACATGCCGAGCGGCAGCAGCAGCCAGCCCAACGCCCACAACTTGCCAAGGAAGGCGAGCGCACTTGTGCCGCCCCGCGCAGCCGCCAGCCGATCGGGCGGAGTCCCATCGCCGCGGCGCCACGCAAGGCTGGCCTGTTCGAGGAAGAAGGTTGCCGACTGCGCGCGCTCGCGCCGTTCGGCCGCTTCGGGCGTCTCTGCCCCGTCAGGCGCGCGGGCCACATCGGTCAGCGCGGTGTTTCCCCGCGAGAGGGCGCTGTCGATCGCGCGGTCCTGGCCGATCCGCCCGCGCGGCTCGCTCGCAAGGTCGATCGCCAGCAACAGCGCCATCCCTGCAAGAAATATGGCAAGCGCCCGCATGACCGGATCGCGCATCATTCCCCCCGCGGGGCTGGCGATGTCGGATGGTGGGGCGGAGGGGGAAGGGTCGGGCATAGCGGTGATTCATAACGCAGACGCGTTGCTTGGCCACCTCTTCTGTTTGGAACAAACCAAGAACGCGGGGCGTTGGGAAGGAAAGGAGACAGACATGGCTACCAATCTCGAACACCCGAAGGCCGACCCGACATCCAATGCCGAGAAGGCCCCCGAAAACTGGACAACGGGCGACGAGGCGATGACCGGTGCACAGGCGAGCTACCTCAAGACGCTGGCCGAAGAAGCGGGC
The DNA here is from genome assembly GCA_002729695.1 of Citromicrobium sp. Classification (GTDB taxonomy): domain Bacteria; phylum Pseudomonadota; class Alphaproteobacteria; order Sphingomonadales; family Sphingomonadaceae; genus Alteriqipengyuania. The sequence continues at coordinate 79,890 of PBYQ01000035.1, forward strand.
GATCGCGATGCGTTCGATCCTTCGCTGACGAAGGCCGAAGCATCGCTGCGGATCGATGCCTTGCAGGAGAAGACCGGGCGCGGCGCCGATGGATGACGCGCCGCCGGGCTAGCCCTTGGCCAGCTTGTGCTCGATCTGTGTCCACAGCGTCTTGAAAGAGCGCGTGGCATCGCTGCGCGGAGCAAAGGCACCGACCGGCGCAAGGTGCGTGGCGCATTGCTCGATCGCGCTCGACGCTGGGACCGCGGGCCAGCCCTTTTCGCTCGCCACTGAATCGCGGTGCAGCGCCCGCCGCCGGTCGACCATCGAGAACACGGGCATGATCGGCGGGGCCTTCTTGCCTTCCGACTGCACCTCGTCGCGCACGGTTTCGAGCGCGCGGGCGGACAGCGGCGAGGGCGGGATCGGCACCAGGATCAGGTCGGCAGCGCGGACGATCTGGCTGGAGAGTTCGTTCAGGACCGGCGGGCAATCCAGAATCAGCCGGTCGTAGTCTTTTACCAGAGCGGCGGTCAGCTTCGCGATGCGGTTCTTCTTGCCGATCTCGGCCAGCGTCACGTCCAGCGCGCGGATCGATTCGTCGGCAGGCAACAGGTCGAGCCGGGGGTATTGCGTGTGCCGGATCAGCTTGGCGGCATCGATCTCCTTCGCGATCACGCTTTGCGCGCGCCGTTTCTTGCGCGGATCGACCCCCAGCAGAAAGCCTGCGCCACCGGCCGCGTCGAGATCCCACAGCAGCGTGCGGCGGCTGGATTGGGTGGCCGCGCACCACGCAAGGTTGGCGGCGAAGGTGGTTTTCCCGACCCCGCCCTTGACGCTGTAGACCGCAACGACCGCCATGCCTTCCCTTCTCCTCGCGAGAATCTGCGCGTGCCATCTGGCCCGATTGTTACATCGCAAAAACTCGCTGCGGGAAATCCCCCTTTTTTGAGGGAGGCGCTCAAAAGGAAACGGGGCGGCAGCTCCGATGAGCTCCGCCCCGCGTTCCGGTGTTCTGTTGGATGAAGAGCGTCAGCCCTCGTAGTCGCCACCCACCGAGGTCGAGCGGGTCGGGGTCGCCGCCGTCACGCGCAGCGCCTCGGCCGACTGGCTGAGCGAGCCGATTTCATCGACCTCGTCATCGTCGTTAGGCAGGATCTTCTGCAGGTTGGTGACCATGCTTTCCTGCAGGTCCTTGGGCTTCACGGTCTGTTCGGCGATTTCGCGCAGCGCGACGACCGGGTTCTTGTCCCGGTCGCGGTCGAGCGTGATTTCCGCACCGCCGGAGATTTCGCGGGCGCGTTCGGCCGCGAGCAGCACGAGATCGAAGCGGTTGGGAATCTTGTCGACGCAATCTTCAACGGTAACGCGCGCCATAAGCGAAGGCACTCCATGCACTTAAATTTCGGGATCGACATGACCTATAGGTGTGTGCGCCGGAATTTTCAACGTGAATCCGCGCGCCGATCCTTGCTCGGGCGGACTACTGGAAAGCATTCCAAAAACACAGCTCCTCCCCCTTGAGGGGGAGGCTGGGTGGGGGTGTACCCCGGCCGCTGGCCCGGTACACCCACCCCAGACCCCTCCCCCAAGGGAGGGGAGAACTGGAGGCTACTCCTCGCCGAAGTCCGAATAGTCGCGATAGTTCGGCGAGCTGAACTTGGTGTATTCGCTCTGGAAGATCAGCGGCACGTTGCCGGTGGAGCCGTGGCGCTGCTTGGCGACGATCAGCAGCGCCTTGTTCACCAGTTTCTGGTGCTCCTCCATCCAGTCCTGGTATTTCTGCGCGTCGTCGGGCGATTCGGAGCCGTCGGGCACGTTGGGCATCTGCGCCTTGTGATAATATTCGGCGCGGTAGATGAACCACACCATGTCGGCGTCCTGCTCGATCGAGCCCGATTCGCGAAGGTCGGCCAGCTGGGGCTTCTTGTCCTCGCGCTGCTCCACCGCACGGCTGAGCTGCGAGAGCGCGATCACCGGCAGCTCCAGCTCCTTCGCCATGGTCTTGAGACCACGGCTGATCTCCGAAATCTCGTTCACGCGGTTGTCGTTGGCGCGGCCCGAACCCTGCAGCAGCTGCAGGTAGTCGACCACGACGAGGCCGATCTTGTTCTTCCGCTTCAGCCGCCGCGCGCGCATCCGCAGCGCATCAATGGTGAGCGCAGGCGTGTCGTCGATATAGAGCGGCAGGTCGGCGAGGCGCTGGCTGGCTTCGGAAAGGCGGGTAAACTCGTCGCGCCCGATATCGCCCGAACGCAGCTTTTCCGAACTGATCTCTGCCTGTTCGGCAAGGATACGCGTGGCGAGCTGGTCCGCGCTCATTTCGAGGCTGAAGAACGCGACCGGCGCGCCGCCGCTATCGGGCCCGCCGTCGCGCATCTGCTTGAGATATTCGTAAGCGGTGTTGAACGCGATATTGGTCGCGAGCGAGGTTTTGCCCATGCCCGGACGTCCGGCGAGGATCACGAGGTCCGAATTGTGCAGGCCGGCGGTCTTGTCGTCGATCGTGGCGAGGCCGGTGGTCCGGCCCGACAGGCCGCGATCCGAATTCATCGCCTTCTGCGCCAGCTTCAGCGCGGCGATCGAGGCATCTTTGAAGGTGCTCGCGTCGCTGCCGATGTTGGTCCCCTCGGCAATCTCGTACAGCGCGGCTTCCGCGGTCTCGATCTGCCGGAGCGGTTCGACCCGCTCCGACGTGTCGAGGGCGTCGTTCACCAGCGTGCGGCCCACGGTCACCAGTTCGCGCAGCAGCGCGAGGTCGTAGATCTGTTCGGCCAGCTGCCGGGTCGCGAGCAGGCCGTGCCCATCCGCCGTCAGCCGCGCGAGATAGGTCGTCCCGCCCAGCTGCTCCAGGTGCTCGCTGCCTTCGAAATAGGGCTTCAGCGTCACCGGGCTCGCGGTCGCGCCGCGCTCCATCATCGTCAGCACCCGCTCCATGATCAGGCGGTGCGCGGGGACGAAGAAATGCTCGGGCCGCAGCGGGTTGGGCAGTTCCTCGTATACCGAATTGTCGATCAGGATCGCGCCCAGGAAGGCGGCCTCCGCCTCAACGTTGGATGGCAGGGTGCGGCCCTCTTCGGTCAGGGAACCGGAAGCGGATTCGTTGGCGGACGGATTGAGTATCAGCGGGGCGTCGGACATTCGGGGGACAGTGTGCGATGCAGCGAGTCGCATCAAGCCATCGCCCGCGGCCAATTTTTCAGCCCCCTGTGCAAAAGGCAGACAAGCAGGCGCGGGATCGATGCACGCGAGGTCTTGCCCGAGCCCCCCCGCTTCTGCGAAGGCAAGCGTGAACCCATGGCTGACCATCGCATCTCGCACATCGATCTCGACGATTCGACGATCCTCTGGCGCAATGCCGATGTCGAGCAGGAGCGCCGGGTCGCGATCTTCGACCTGATCGAGGAAAACACCTTCAAGCCGCTGCGCGCGGTGGAGAAGGGTGCCGATGGCCCCTACCACCTCGCGCTGTCGGTGCGCGACGATCGGCTGGCGCTCGATATATTCGACGAACAGGGCACCGAGCTGGAGACGATCCTGCTGGGCCTCGCCCGCTTCCGCCGCCCGATCCGCGACTATTTCGCGATCTGCGACAGCTATTACCAGGCGATCCGCAAGGCGACCCCGCAGGAAATCGAAACGATCGATATGGCGCGGCGAGGCGTCCACAACGGCGCGGCGGAGCTGCTGGTCGAACGGCTGGAAGGCAAGGTCGAAACCGATTTCGCGACCGCGCGGCGGCTGTTCACGCTGATCTGCGTCTTGCACATCCGGGGCTGACATCATGGCACGCCGGACCAGACGCCCGCTGTGGCTCAAGCTGTTGCTTGCCGTGCTGATCGTCGCGCCGCTGGGCGTGGCGGCCTGGCTCTATCTCGACATGCGCGAATGGCGACCGGAGGAACGCGCCTTTCCGGAACAGGGGGTCGATCTTTCGGGCGTCGACGGGGCGATCAATTTCGAAGTGCTCAAGGGCAACGGCGCGGACTTCGTTTACCTGCCCGCGACCTCGGGCGAGAGCGAGCAGGCGGGCGATTTCACCCGCAACCTCGCCGCCGCGCGCAAGGCGGGGCTGGAAGTGGGCGCGGTGCATCGGTTCGACCCCTGCGTGCCTGCCGACGGGCAATCCGCGAACTTCGTCACCATCGTGCCGCGCGATGCCAACCTGCTGCCGCCCGCGATCGAGCTGAGCGATACGGGCGAGGATTGCCTCGAGCCGATCACCAGCGGGCAGGTTCGCAGCGAACTGACGATCCTCGCCAACCAGATCGAGGCGCACGCGGGTAAGCCCGCGATCCTGAAGGTGACGCGCGATTTCGAGGCTGCGCACGGCGTCGCCGGGCGGATCGAGCGCAACCTGTGGCTGGTCCGCACCCGGTTCGAACCCGATTACGGCGGTCGCCCGTGGCTGCTGTGGACCGCGAACGAGAGCTATCACGGGCCGGGCAGCGAGGCCCCGTTGGGATGGGTGGTGGTACGACCATGAAAGACGAAGAACTGATCGCAGCGGCGCGCGAAGCCGCCGCAAACGCCTACGCGCCTTATTCGGACTACCCGGTCGGCGCGGCCCTGCGCTTCGCCGACGGGGCGATCGTCACCGGCACAAATATCGAGAACGCGAGCTACGGCCTGTCGCTGTGCGCGGAAACGCTGGCGGTGGCGAAGGCGCTGGCCGAAGGGCGGCGCGGCGGGCTGGAAGCGGTCGCGGTGACCGGCCCGGCGGGCAAGGGCGGCGACGCGCCGATCACGCCATGCGGGCGCTGCCGCCAGGTGCTGAACGAAATCGCCCAGCTCGGCGGCACCGACCCCGCGATCCTGTGCGTCGGTGCGAAAGATGTGATGGAACTGCGCCTGTCGGACCTGCTGCCGCACGGCTTCGGCCCGGCGCATCTGGACTAGGTCATTCGCTCCCCGCCCCGTGGGGAGGGCTTGGGGGAGGGGGTTCCGGTCCATCGGCCTGAGTACGCCCCCACCCGGCCTTCCCCTGAAGGGGGAGGAGAAGGTTGTGCCAACAGTCTCAGAGCATTTTCCTACTTAAAGCGCACCGGCTAGCGTGGCGGCGGCTCTTTCCTATCGTCGTTCTCCCCACACACGCCTGCTGCGTCACAGGCTCTCTCGGGGCGAAAAAGCGCGAAGTGTCACCCTTCTTGCAAAAAGTGCTTGAGAGACAAAGTATTGCTTAGGGTGACACCCGGGTGACACGTGTCACCCGCGTCACTCCTCTTATCTCCCTTCCCCATGGGGAGGGGCCGGGGGTGGGGGTTCCCAGCCATCGACCGGGCACACCCCACCCAAACTCCCCATCAAGGGGGAGGAGAAGGTTGGCCCTACCCCTCGTCGCTCTCCAGCCATTCGAGCAGCGCGCCGAGGCATTCGCGGGCGAGCATCTTGCAGCGGTCCGGGCTCCAGCCCTGCAATTCGTCCGGGTAGTCGGCATTGTCCTTGAACGGCATTTCCAGCGTCATCGCGGTCGCGGCGTAACGTTCGGCGACCTGGTTGGTGCTGATCGTCAGGTTGGCCTTGCCCGGGCCCGACTTGGGATAGCCCTTCGCGCTCTGGAAATCGGGGCAGCGGCGTTCGAGGATGCGCTGGTAGCGATAGAAGCGCTCGCCATGCTCGTCGCTCCAGCTCGGGATGCCTTCGTAGCCTGCGAGGAACACCGCATCGATCGCTTCGTCGCCGTGCACGTCCATCGCGAAGTGCACGCCGGTTTCGTCCATCGCATTGCGGATCGCGAGCACTTCGGGCGAACGCTCGGCGCTGGGATCGGCCCATTCGCGGTTGAGATTGACGCCCTTGGCGTTGGTCCGCAGGTGCCCGCGTGCGCTGCCGTCGGGGTTGCAGTTGGGCACGATGTTGAAGCGGCACTTCTGGCGCAGCGCGCGGCCCAGCGTATCGGACGGATCGCACAGCACCTGCAGCGCGCCTTCCATCCACCATTCGGCCATGCTCTCGCCGGGATGCTGGCGGCCATAGAGCCACACCTGCGTTTCGCCTTCGCCAAGGCCGAGGCAATCGATCGACTGGCCGTCGAACGTCTCGCCCAGCTTGCGGTGCGAGACACCCTCCGCACTCGCGCATTCGGCGATCAGATCGTGGTGCCGGTCGGTCGAGAAGGGCGCGAAATAGGCGAACCACACAAGGTCGCCTGTGGGGGTGTAGCGGATCGTCAGCGTGCCGCCTTCCTCGTCCTTGTCGAAGGTGGAGGTTGCGCGGCCCCAGAAGTCGCGGTCTTCGGAAACGCAGGCGTTATAGTCGGGCCATCCGGCGGGATAGGCGCTGTCGTTCAGGCCGACGATCTTCAGCACCAGTTCGCGCCCGCCGCAATTGGCGACGCGGAAATGGAACCACTGTTTGAATTCGCTGTCTTTGTCGTGCTTCAGGCGCAGCATCGCGCTCGCCTGATGGACGGTCATCACGTCGATGCTGCCGCTGTCGAATCGGCTGTCGATGATGATGTTGCTCAAGGATTGACCTCCACTTCGATTGTTTCGCCGCTGTTCCCGGGAAAGCCGGTGAACAGCGCATTGGCCAGCGCGTAGGCGGCGGGGCCGCTTTGCGCGAGTTCTGATTTGGCGGGCGCCACCAGGCGCGCGCGGCCTTCCCACAGAACCTCGCCGCTGGTCTTGTCGCGCAGGAAGACCGACATGCGGGTCACCACGGTTCTGCCCGAACCGCCGCCAAGGTTGATCCCCACGCCCACGCCGACGCTGTTGCCGTAGCGGCTGGTCGATCCGCCGATGCTGCCGGTCACGGGGCTGCGCCGGCCGTTTCGATCCAGCTCGGTGCGCTCTACGCTGACGCTGGCGATCTGGTCGGCCGAGGGCCGCGCATTCTCGACATAGCCGAATGCGGCGAGCTCGCGCGCGACGGCTTCCTTGTATGGCTCCAGCGCAAGGCCCTGTTCGGGCGAGCCGGGTGCGGTTTCGACCATGAGCCGCGCATCGCCGAGTTGTGCGCGCGCCTGGGGTGCGACAAAGCGCGTCACCTCGATCGGCTCGGCCGAACGACCGGTGGCGCACGCGGCGAGCGCGAGCGGGAGCGACAGCAGGGCGATTCGTGTGCGGGCCTTCATGGGCGGGCCTTTCGGTGGCTGGACAGGGGCTTCTCTTGCGGGCAACGCACGAGCGATGCAATCCGTGCCGCGCGCTCTCGAGGAAGAGGCGCTCGAGCTTGACTTTCCGCGCGTGCGCAATACATGGGCGTCAATGATGACGGCATCGGATGGCTTGTCCTCCGGTGCCGCTTTGTTTTTTCCGATAAGATCAATTCACTGCAGGTAGTGCCATGAAGATTCGCAACAGCCTCAAGTCGCTCAAGAACCGTCACCGCGACAACCGCGTGATTCGCCGTCGCGGTCGGACCTATGTGATCAACAAGACCAACAAGCGGATGAAGGCGCGTCAGGGCTGATCGCCCTGTGATTGCGACCATCGCACGCTGATTCGATTTAAGGGAGCGCGGGGGGAAGCCCCGGCGCTCCTTTTCTCGCGTGCGTAACAAAAAAGCCCTCCGAGCCTGCTGGCCGGAGGGCTTTTTGTTTGCCGCATCGCCGAGGGGCGTGGCGATGCGGCGGTGGAGAGCCGGTCATCGGGCCCGGTCGGGCCCGAATCGCGTCGCTTCAAATGTTCAGTCGACCTTGCAGCTCGCCAGCGCTTCTGCGTCGAGTTCCTTGCCGTTGAAGGAGAAGCTGGAGACGGTGCCGAAGGCGCGGCCAAGACGTTCGCATACCAGTTCGGGACGCGAGCGGGCCTTGGTGCCGACGCACACGGTGCCCGAGCAGATGAAGGTGCCGCCACGGATCACTTCGGTCCGCTTTTCGACCGGCTGGGCCAGCGTCGCGCGGTAGTAAACGCCCGTCTCGGCCTGCGCCGGGGCGGGGGTGACGACGGTGCCGAAGGCGACGGCGGTGGTGAGCATGGCGACACCGGCAATGGCCGCCTGGCGGAGCGTGTTCTGGAAAAGGGTCATCTCTGAATCCTTGGGCTAACGGGTGGGTTTAGATCTTCAATCGGGCAACCTTCGGACCGCAAAAACGGCCGTTCAGGTTTAGGTTGCGAATCACTACCTATTGACTTAGGTATCAAGTTGCAACTGAAAACTGAGTTTCAATTTTGTGACCGTACGGAATTGCGGTAAGCCTGACGGCTGGAGAGGCTAGAAATGGGTACAGACGTCCGCGAACCCCTGATGGAACTGAGCGCCTGCGGCCTGCCGGCAGCGCTCGAGGTGATGGGCGAACGGTGGAGTTTCATGATCCTGCGCGCCAGCTTCAACGGCGTTCACCACTTCGAGGAATTCCTCAGCGAGCTCGGCATTGCGCGCAACATCCTCTCCAACCGGCTCAGCCGGCTGGTCGAACACGGCATTCTCGACCGGGTGCAGGACGAACAGGATCGCCGCCGCGTGGAATATGCCCTGACCGAGAAGGGCTTCGACCTGCTGCCCGCGATGGTCTCGCTGCGGCACTGGGGCCTCAAATACGGCACCGAAGGGGTCGGGATGGACCCGGTCATCGTCGACGATCGGGACCGGATGCCGATCGGGCCGGTCGCCATGCTGGCGCACGACGGACGCATTCTGGGGCCGGCCGATCTCAACATGGTTGCCCGCAAGGACCTGCCCGAAGAAGGGCGCGACCGCCCCGAAGGCACGCCGCCCGGCGGCGGCGTGGCGATCGACGAGCCTCGCGAAGCGGCCGAGTAACCGCTCGGATCAGTTCGGCCAGTGTCCGCCCGTCCTGCACTTCGGGATGGCGGCGTCGCGGGTTTTGACCAGCAGCGCGTAGAGACCTTCCAGGCCGTTCGGCGCTTGCGGGTCGTAGCCCGCCAGTGCGAGGTCGATCGCTTCGACCGCCTTGCACGCCCGCGCGCTCATCACGCCATCCAGCTTGGTATAGCCGCCGGCCACGGTCATCATCGACAGGCCCTTTGCAATGGCGAGGGTGCTGCGCTGTTCGGCGCTCATCGCCTGCACCGATCGTTCGAAGGCGACCGTCGCGTCGTACACGGCCTTGCACTGGGCGAGCCTCTCTGCCGAATAATCCCCCTCGGTCGTGGCCTTGTTGCAGTGATAGGCGGCAATCACCCGCGCATCGTATGGGTCCGAAGGGATGAGGTTCCGCGCTGCGGCCGCCGACGGCAGGCACAGTCCCATCCCCACGACCATCCCCAGCGCAATCGACGGAACGAGACGCGTGTGCATCGCGATAGGTGCTCCCAATCCCCGGTTCAGCAGTATTTGTTGACCGGATTGCCCCGGCACAGGTTGTATTCGTAGCGCTTCCAGTTCGCGATATCGCGTTCCGAGCTGCCGAAGGGGGTGATCGGATCGCGCACCCTGCCGGGCGAGGTATAGCCCGCGCTATATGCCTGCGATCGCCAGGTCGACGCCTGCCGCGCCGCAGCCTCGCGCTGCCAGCGCGCTTCCTCGGCGGCCTGCTGCTGGCGGTTTTCGTAATCGACCCGCTTCCACAGCCGCGCGGCGTCAGGGCAGCTTTCCTGCAAGCCGCTGTCGCATGCTTTCTTGTGGAACTGGTAGGCGCGGCGATGATCCCAATTGGCCTCGAGCGCCTGCGCCCACACCCGGCAGGCGCTGCCCGAGCGATACCGTTCGCACAGCGTTTCGGAGAGGTCGTAGGTGATCGCGTTGTAGAAACCCCGCTCGTCGCGGAAGAAGGCCAGCGCGCGGTAACAGGTATTGGGCGAGGCGCCCTGCATGCACATGTCCGCCATCACCAGCGCGCGCTTGGCCGGGTCGGTGGTCTCGAAATCGTCCCACGGGCGGCACAGGTCGTACATCCCGGCATAGCAGGATACGCGCGCGAACATGTGCGATATCGGGTGCTCGTCGCCTTCGAAGCTGGTGTTCTTGAACCTGCGATAGCCGATTTCGCACCGGTCCTGGTCGCCAGCCATGCACGCCTTCATCCAGGTGGTGGCGACATCGCGGTCGGTCCGCCCGAACAGCTGCCCGGCAAGGTCCACCGCCCGGTCGCACGCCGGGCGGTTGTTCGAACTGCACGCCCCGAGGCTGGCCCACCATTCGCCCCTGGCACCCCCGGCATCCGGATCCTGCGCAGCCAGCGGCCCGGCCAGCGCGGCGATCAGCACGGCGAGCAGCAGCGGGACGAGCCGCGAGCGCATCAGCTGTTCTCGGTCTCGCAGTCGTCGAGCGCGGCCCACACCGCGCCCGTGCCGGTCCCAGGTCCACCCCAGGTGAAGGGCCCGTAGGTATAGTCATCCATGCTGACCGTGAACGAGCTTGCACCCCGCAGCGCGGCGTAGGTCGCATCCGAGGCTTCGCCCGGGCCCCAGCCGCCCCACACCGATTCGCTGAAACCGCCGACATCGTATCCGCCCGAACGCGACGGCGCGCTGCGGCCGGTATCGAACGCGACCGTGACCGAGTAATTCTCTTCCGGGTCGGCATCGCTGAATTGCTGCATGAACGGCCCGTAGAGCGAGACGCTGAGGTTGCCGTCGCGCAGGCGCCGCGAGAATTCGGCGCGGATTTTCTCTCCATCGGCGTCCTTGCCGAACACGCTGATCCGGCACACCCCGCTGCCATACTCGGCGGCCAATCCGTTCGCGTCGGGCTTGGGCCCGTCGACGAGCGTGACGCTCTGCAGGGCAAGGACGGGGGAAAGGGCGAGGCCGATGGCCGTGGCGATGCTCATACACGAAACTCCCGGTAATCGTGGAGCCGCAAGCCTAGCGAATGGGCGCGCACCCGCCAGTTACAAACGCTGTCAGGTTTGGGTGGGGGCGGTCACCTCGTCCGAGGCGGAGATTGCGATGTTCGCGTTTAAAGGCGGCAGCCTTTGCCGCTGTCCTACACCGCCCCGTCACGCTAGGTTCGGCGCGCTCTTTCAAACCGTCGATCTGCCGCGCCAGTCCTTCCCGGACATCGCGCTCGTATGCCCACTCCAAGGGGACCGGTTTTTCTGCCCCTGGACACTGTGTCAGGTGTGTCAGGGGCGACCGCGAAGCCGCCCCGTCGCATCTCGCCTATTCCTCGATATGCAGCGCTTCGCCTTCCTGCGCCGCCGCGATCTCCGCGGGCGAGAAGGGCAGGCGGTTCCAGGCTTTGGCCGAATAGGCCTCGGTCTGGTCGGCGTAGTGCGGCGAGGCGGGGTTGGTCGATTCCGAATAGCTCAGGATCGCGTCGGCCACCGGTCCGTCCTCGTCGAAGCCGACGATCTGGATGTAGCTCGTCCCGTGAACCGGCGTGACGCCGCCCGGGATGGGCTGCGCGATCTGCACGTTGAGCACGCCTGCGGTGCCCGGTCCGCCGTGGATCGCGATCCGCTCCCCATTACGCAGGGCGACCTGCACTTCGCCCCACGGCGCGTCGAGCGCGATGCCGCGTTCCTCGATCTCCTTCGCGGAGGCGACCAGCGCGGCGAGCAGCTCGGTGCCCGCCTTGCCAGCCGTGTTCAGGTCGCGCGGGGTGTTGACCGGGTCGGCAGCGTCGAACGGCGTGGCCCACAGGTCGGGCCGGGTGGCGACCTTTTCCCAGAAAGTGTCGAACAGGTACGCGCCCCGGCTGTCGTTCTCGAAGCGGCGATCCCATCCGGCCAGCACGCCGCAGGCGGGTGCTGCCGCCGCGTCGCTGCCGCAGATCGAGAGCAGCGGATCGACCGCCATCTCGGCTGCGAGGCTGCGGTTGGAGAAGGCCAGCGCCTGCGCGCGCTCGCGGGTCATCGGGCCGATCGCCAGCACCGCGCCGGTTTCCTGGAAGTTGGCCCGCGTGCGCAGCGATACCGGCGTGCCCCACGCGCCGAGAATCGGAGACAGCTGCGCGTGTGGTGCGCTCGCATTGCTCAGCCAGTAGCTGTCGTTGCTGTTGGTCACCGAGTCGCTGCGCTGCTGGATCGCCTGATCGCTCGCGGGCATCAGGCCGGGCACGGGCGTGCCCTCGGCGATGGTCCAGTTGCACTGCGACCGCGACCCGTCGAGCAGCGTCAGGCGCGAGGCGACGAAGGCGGAGAACGGCGTGGCGCACTCTGCGACCTTCTCGGCCGAAACGTTGGGGACCGAGGTGACGTCGGCATGCATAGCGTGGCCGTACCGGTCGGCAACGATGGTGTTGACCCACGGGATGCCCAGCGTCTCGGTCACCGCCTTGCGCACGTCGTCGACATTGGTTGCCCGCGCGATCCGCACCCAGGTCCCCAGCGCGCGCTGGTTGGCGCTGTTCGCGTCGCGCATCGCGAAGGCGGTGTCCTTGGTCCAGGCGAGCCCCACCTGCGGCATCGCCACCATCGGACCGTAGATGGTCGAATAGAGCATGCGCTCCACCGGCGCGGCGCCATCGGGCATCGGCACGCTGATGGTGCGCTGGGTCATCTCCATCGGCTTGCCATCGACGATGTACCGGGTCGGATGCTCGGCATCGAGCGCGAGCTGGTAGAGCGTGAAGTGCCGCGCGGCGGTGACCGTGTGGGTCCACGCGATGTCGCGGTTGAAGCCCAGCGTCGGGATCGGGCCGCCCGCAAGCGTGCTGCCCATCACGTCGAGGGTGCCGGGAATGGTGGTGTGGACCTGCCAGAAGCGGTTGGGCCCCTGCCATGGGAAGTGCGGGTTGCCGATCACGAGGCCGCGCCCATCCTCGGTCGCCTCGCCCCCGAAGGCCCAGCCGTTGGAGCCGACGCCCATGTCCTCGCGCTCGGGCAGGTCCATCGCGGAAGCCTGCGACGGCATTCCCGGAGGCGCGGCATTGGCGATCGCCGGGAGGAAGGGCATCGCGCTGGCGAGCAGCATCTGCTTCTCGGTCAGGCGCAGCATGTCATCGGTGGTGATCGGCTTGACCCACGGCTTGCCGCGGCATTCGGCGGGGATGCCATCGGTGCCCGCATCTCGCAGGAAGCGGTTGTACCCGGCGACGTAGCCCGCCGCTAGCTGGTTCGCCTCGGGCCCCTGCGCGCTCGCCCCGGCACGCAGCCGCGGCAGGTCGATCACCGAGCGCATGAAGACGTCGGAGCTGAGGTTGTCGACCTCCTGCGATCCGTGCAGCACCTTGCGCTCGGGCCCGAAATACAGCGAGCGCTCACCCCGGACGGTCGCGAACTCCTCGGCCAGCAGGCACAGGTTGTCCTGCGCATAGGCATAGGCGACGCCGTAGCCGATCCCCTCCCAGCTATCGGCCGAGACATGCGGGATACCGTAGGTGGTGCGCACGATGGTCGCGTCGAGATCGCCCTTCGCCTGTGCTGCCGTTCCCGCAAAAGCCGCAGCGGCAAGCGCCGCCCATCCGATCGTCCGCATATTCAACCCTCTCCATTGTCTTTTGCCGACAGGGCTATGGGGCAGGGCAGGACTTTGCAAACACAATCCCCGTGCGGGTTACGCGCGCGGTGCCTGCCGCCGGTAGCTGAGCGCTTCGGCCACATGCACCCGGCCGACCTGCTCGGCTCCCGAAAGGTCGGCGATCGTTCGCGCGACGCGCAGCATGCGGACGTAGCCGCGCGCCGAGAGCCGCATCGCCTCAGCCGCCTGCATCAGCAGCGCGCGACCTGCCTCGTCGGGCGTGGCGAAGCGTTCGAGCAGGTCGCCGTCGAGCTCGGCATTGGTTCGCGTGCCGCTCTGCGCGCCGCGCTCGACCTGCACCGCGCGTGCCCGCGCGACCCGCGCGGCCACTTCGGCGCTTCCCTCGGCGGGCGGGGGCAGCGCGAGGGCGCTCGCGCTGACCGGCTCCACCTCCACATGCAGGTCGATCCGGTCGAGCATCGGCCCGCTGACCTTGCTCTGGTAATCGGCGGCGCACCTGGGCGCGCGGCTGCAGGCGAGCGAGGGATCGCCGAGGTGCCCGCAACGGCACGGGTTCATCGCCGCGATCAGCTGGACCCGCGCGGGGAAGCTGACATGCGCATTAGCCCGCGCGACATCGACCTTGCCCGTCTCCAACGGTTGCCGCAGGCTGTCGAGCACCGGGCGCTGGAATTCGGGCAGTTCGTCGAGGAACAGCACGCCCAGATGCGCGAGGCTGACCTCGCCGGGACGCACCTTCAGCCCGCCGCCGGTCAGTGCCGCCATGCTCGCCGAGTGGTGCGGCGCACGGAAGGGCCGCGCGCGGCTTATGCGCCCGCCTTCGAGCAGCCCGGCGATCGACTGGACCATGCTTACCTCCAGCGCCTCGGCTGGGGTAAGCGGTGGGAGAATGCCGGGAAGGCACGCGGCGAGCAGGCTCTTGCCCGCACCCGGCGGTCCGCTCATCAGCAGGTTGTGACCGCCTGCGGCCGCGATCTCGAGCGCGCGCTTGGCGGTCTCCTGACCTTTCACCTGTTTGAGATCGGGGCCGGGCGCACTCTCCTCGACGCTGCCGGGCTGCGGCGGGGCGAGTTGCTGCGTGCCTTTCAGATGGCCGAGCAGCGCGACGAGATCGGGTGCGGCCAGCACGGCGATTCCGCTCGCCCAGCGCGCCTCGGCACCCTGCGCGGCGGGGCAGATCAGCCCGCACTCCGCCTCGCTCGCGTGCATCGCGGCGAGCAGCACGCCGGGCGAGCCGACGATGCGTCCATCGAGCGCGAGTTCGCCCACCGCAACGAAGTCTGCCAGCTGTTCGCGGTCGGCCACTCCCATCGCGGCGAGCAGCGCCAGCGCGATCGGCAGGTCGTAATGCGATCCTTCCTTGGGCAGGTCGGCGGGCGAGAGGTTGACCGTGATCCGCTTTGGCGGGAGCGCCAGCCCCATCGAGGCAAGCGCGGCCTGCACCCGCTCGCGGCTTTCGGCGACCGCCTTGTCGGGCAGGCCGACAACGGAAAAACGCGGGAGCCCGGCGGCAAGCTGGCACTGCACTTCGACGCTGCGCGCCTCGAGCCCGAGATAGGCGACCGTGCGGATCGTTGCGACCAAGTGCAGGCCCTCCCCGTGTGCCCTCTGGCAAGGGTTTGCCGCCTCGCCCCCGGCTTGTCGAGCCCGCACAATTTCGCATGGCCTGCCCTGCCGCGGCCAGACGTTAGCTTCGCGGCAACCATTCTCGCTCTCCGAATGGTAAGCCCTGCGCGGCAAAAGGTTGCCGGTGCGATGGCCAACCCCCCTTCTCCCCGCACTGATCGCGGTCCTCGGTCTGGCGCCTTCCCCCGCCCAGGCCGAGGACTGGGTTGTCCAGATCACCGAGACCGAAGAGTGGATCGACGAGAGCGACCCGCGCTTTTACGAGGAATATCCGGCTGACGATTACCTCTACGCCGAGAATCTCGACTACGGCGCCACGCAATCGGACGGCGAGAGCGCAGGGCGTGCGATCACCTCTTTCCGGGCCAACACGCCCAATGCGCTCGCCGCTTTCGGCCCCTTCCGCGTCGTCGAGCCCACCCGTGCGGTGCTGGTCGGGACCACCGATGCGGCCACTCCGGCCCAGTTTGCCGCGCTCCTGCAAACCTACCCGCAATTGCGCACGCTCGATCTGGTCGAGGCTCCGGGGACGGAGAACGATCGCGCGAACCTTGCGGTCGGGCGGATGATCCGCGAGGCGGGGCTGACCACGCGTGTGCCGCGCGGCGGTTCGGTTCGCTCGGGCGCGGTCGAGCTGTTCCTTGCCGGCGTGCGGCGCGAGGTGGAGGATGGCGCGCAGTTCGCGGTCCATTCGTGGCGCGACAACCATGGCCACGAGCCGAGCGATTTCGCAGCCGACGCGCCGGAGAACCGCACCTATCTGGATTATTACCGCGAGATGGGCATGAGCGAGGGCGGTGCACGCAGCTTTTACGCGATGACCAATGCGGTGCCAAACGCCCGCGCGCGCTGGCTGGACGCGAGCGAGATGCGCAGGTGGCTAGCCCGAACCCTGCCGCAAGTCGCGAACGACAACGAGCCGCAGGCCGCGCCGCGCATCGCCTATCTCGACGTGACCTCGATTACCGCAGGACTTGACGCGAACGGGAGCAACCCGTAATGGCGCGCGCTTGAAGTGCCGGCCCGACGGGTCGGAGATACCTCAGACCGATTCGCGCCGCGCGCGGTTGGTCGATCCAGTTTTTCGAGGGTAACATGAAGCGGACTTTCCAGCCCAGCAATCTCGTTCGTGCGCGCCGCCACGGTTTCTTCGCACGCAAGGCGACTACCGGTGGCCGCAAGGTTCTCGCCGCGCGCCGCAAGCGTGGCCGCAAGAAGCTCTGCGCCTAAGCCACTCCGGCTGAGATGCGAGCGAGGGCCAACGTGCCTGACGCTCAAGCTTGCGGGCTCCCATTCGGGGGCCCGTTTGCCTATCTAATGGTCATGACCCAGTCCGTCGGCCCCAGCAACGCGATCACCGCGCGCGGCGATTTTCTCGCCGCGAATCGCGGTTTGCGTGTGCCCATGCCGGGATTCGTGCTGCTGGTGCATCCCAATAATGGGCGTGGCACGCGCTACGGCATCACCGTGACCAAGAAGATCGGCAATGCCGTTGTCCGCAACCGGATGAAGCGGCGCTTTCGCGAACTGCTGTGGGCGCACCTGCCTGCCGAGGGACTGCCCGACCACGACCACGTGCTGATCGGGCGCGAGGGCGGGGTGGAGCGCGATTTCGCGCGACTTTCCGAGGAGCTCGCCAAGGCACTGGGCCGCGCAGCGCGCGGCGAAGGCCAGCGCGGACGGCCGCCCAGGAAGAGGCGCGCACGATGAGGCCGGTCAAGCGCCTGATGGTCATCATGATCCGTGGCTGGCAGCTCGGGCCGAGCGTGATTCTGCCCTCCAGTTGCCGCTTCCAGCCCAGCTGCTCGCAATACGCCATCGAGGCGATCGAGAAATACGGGCCAATCAAGGGTGGATGGCTGGGCTTCAAGCGTATAATGCGCTGCCATCCGTGGGGTGGGCACGGCCATGATCCCGTACCCTGAGCCCACGCCCCGATCATCGTTTCCTTTCGCCTGAAGACTAAGCAGGACCGCATTTCCTTGGACAACCAGCGTAATCTCATCCTCGCCGTGGTGCTGTGCGGCATCCTGATCCTCGGTTACGATGCCGGCATCAGCTATTTCTACCCGACCCCGCCCGATACCGAGCAGGTCAACCGGGCGACCACGCCCGAGCAGCGGCGCGCGGCGGAAATCCAGGAAAACAGCGATGCGGGACCGGCTGCGACTCGCAACGCGGTCGCGGTCGATCAGGCAGAGACGGCGGTAGACCTCGAACAGGCGCTTGCTTCGGGCAACCGCGTGCGGATCGATGCGCCGCGGGTCGAAGGGTCGATCAATCTTGTCGGCGCACGGATCGACGATATCGAGCTGAAGGATCACCGCGCGACGGTCGA
Organism: Citromicrobium sp.; assembly: GCA_002729695.1. Classification (GTDB taxonomy): domain Bacteria; phylum Pseudomonadota; class Alphaproteobacteria; order Sphingomonadales; family Sphingomonadaceae; genus Alteriqipengyuania. Next base: position 97,104 of record PBYQ01000035.1, read on the forward strand.
CAAGGACAGCGGCCCGGTGCAGCTGTTCGCGCCTGCGGGCACTCCGATCCAGTATTTCGCGCAATTCGGGTTCGTCGGCGACGGCACCCAGCTGCCCGACGCGAAGACCGTCTGGAAGGCGAGCGGCGATGTGCTTTCGCCTGACAGCCCGGTGGAATTGCAATGGGACAATGCGGAGGGCCAGCGCTTTCGCATCCGCCTGTCGATCGACGACAATTACATGATCACCGCCGACCAGACCGTGGCCAATATGGGCGACGGTCCGGTCGTGATCTCTCCCTTCGCGACGATCACGCGCACCAGCACCACATCGAGCAAGAGCACCTGGATTTCGCATTCCGGCCCGATCGGCTCGTTCGGCGGCTCGGTCGATTACGGCCCGGACTACAAGGATGTCGTCGAGGACACGGCGATTTCGGGTGCTGCCGATCCTGCCTGGATCGGCTTTACCGACGTATACTGGCTCGGCGCGATGATCCCGCAGAGCGGCGCCGGGCTCAGCACCGGTTTCCGCTCGCTCGGCAATGATCTGTTCCGCGCGGACATGATCTACAACCCGACCACGCTGCGCCCCGGCCGCCAGATCACCCGCACTTCGCGCGTGTTTGCGGGCGCGAAGGAAAGCGGCGTGCTCGATCTCTATCAGGATCAGGGCATTTCGCAGTTTGGCCTCGCGATCGACTGGGGCTGGTTCCGCTGGTTCGAAAAGCCGATCCTGTGGCTGCTGCGCCAGATCTTCTCGGTCGTCGGCAATTTCGGCGTCGCGATCATCCTGCTGACCTGCATCGTGCGCGGGCTGATGTTCCCGATCGCGCAGAAGGGCTTCGCCAGCATGGCGAGCATGAAGGCGATCCAGCCTGAAATGAAAAAGCTGCAGGAGAAGTACAAGGACGACAAGGTCCAGCAGCAGCAGGAAATGCAGAAGCTGTTCAAGGAGCGGGGCGTCAATCCTGTCGCCGGCTGCCTGCCGATGCTGCTGCAGATTCCGGTGTTCTTCGCACTGTACAAGGTGCTGATCCTCGCGATCGAGATGCGCCACCAGCCGTTCGTCTTCTGGATTAAGGACTTGTCCGCTCCCGATCCGGCGCACATCCTCAACCTGTTCGGCATGCTGCCGTTCGAGGTGCCCGGGATGCTTGCTCTCGGCCCGCTCGCCTTGCTGCTCGGCTGCACGATGTGGCTGACCTTCAAGCTCAACCCGGCGGCGATGGACCCGGTCCAGCAGCAGGTCTTCTCGATCATGCCGTGGGTGCTGATGTTCGTGATGTCGCCCTTCGCGGCCGGGCTGCTGCTTTACTGGAACACGTCCAACCTGCTGACGCTGGCACAGCAGAAGTACCTCTATTCCAAGCATCCGCAGCTGCGTGAGGCGGCGGATCGGGAACGGGCGGAAAAGGCGGCCAAGGCCCAGTCGGAAAGCAAGGCGTGAGCGCTCCCGGCCCGGGCCCGCAAACGCCCGACGAAATCGCCGCCGCGCGCATGGTTTCGGGCCGGGTCGAGTTCCTGCTCTCGGCCCCGCAGCTGAAATTTCTGCCCGAGCCGACGGTGCCCGAAGTCGCCCTCGCCGGGCGCTCCAACGTCGGCAAGAGCTCGCTGCTGAACGCGCTGACGATGCGCCGTGGTATCGCGCGTGCTTCGGTGACGCCCGGACGGACGCAGGAACTGAACATCTTCGAAGTCGGCGCGCCGACGCAGTTCCGGCTGGTCGACATGCCCGGCTACGGCTTCGCCAAAGCGCCCAAGAGCGTGGTCGAGAAGTGGCAGGGGCTCGTGCGCACCTACCTGCGCGGGCGGCCCGTGCTGGCGCGCACGCTGGTGCTGGTCGACAGCCGCCATGGGCTCAAAGACAGCGACCGGGCGATGATGAAGATGCTCGACGAAGCGGCGGTCGGCTATCGCATCGTCCTGACCAAGAGCGACAAGATCAAGGCGAGCGCGCTGCAAGCGATGCACGAAAAGGTCGCAGCCGAAGCGAAGAAGCATCCTGCGGCCTACCCGGAAATCCACCTCACCAGTGCCGAAAAGGGACAGGGCATTGCTGCCCTGCGCGCCGCCGTGGTCGCGGACGCGCTGACGCCGTAGGCTCGGCTTCGCTCGACAGCGCAGGGGCGGCGCTCTACCCGCTTGCCCGATCCAGGATTACGCGGCCGGACACGACATGAAACTGATCATCGGTAACAAGAACTATTCGAGCTGGAGCCTTCGCGGCTGGCTGGCGTGCAAGCAGGCGGGCCTCTCCTTCGAGGAAATCCTGGTGCCCTTGTTCGGAGAGGACTGGGAAGCGATCAGGCGCGGCGAGGGCGATCTGACGCCGTCATCGGGCAAGGTGCCGATCCTGTGGGACGACGAGGCGGTCGTGTGGGACAGTCTCGCGATCCTCGAATATCTGGCCGACAAGGTCGGGCGCGACCGATTCTGGCCCAAGGATGACAGCGCCCGGGCGATGGCGCGCGCCATGGTTGCGGAGATGCACAGTTCGTACCTGTCGCTGCGCCGCGAATGCCCGATGAACATCCGCACGCGCCACCAGAACGTGAAGATATCCGAAACCACCCGGCAGGACGTTGTCCGCATCCTCGGCCTGTGGGCAGAGGCGCGCGCGCGTTTCGGCAGCGGCGGGCCGTTCCTGTTCGGCACCTTCGGGGCGGCGGACATTTTCTACGCCCCCGTTGTCAGCCGCTTCATCACCTATGGCTTCGGCGTGCCGGGATTTGCGGAAAGCTACATGCAGGCGGTCTGGACGCACGACTGGCTGCAACAGTGGATCGCCGCGGCCGAGGACGAGCAATGGGTGATCGAGCAGTACGAGAGCGTCGCCGCCAATTGATCTTGCGTCCGGTTACGAGGTTGTGCGCGGCCCTGGCGGCTTTTGCGCTGCTGCTGCCGACGGCGGCTCATGCTTGGGGCTATTACGCGCACGGGATCGCCGCAGAGATCGCGCAGGCGAACATCCGGCCTGAAACGCGCGCGAAGCTGGAGCAGCTGTTCGCCGCCGAGCCGCTGATCGGCACGCCCGACTGCCCGCTCGGCAATCTGGTGGAGGCGGCGACATGGCCCGATTGCATCCGACGCGAAGGTTGGCGCTGGGGCTATACCTCGGCGTGGCACTATCAGACCGAGCCGGTGACCGAAGACTACGACGCGCGCAAGAACTGCACGGGCGGCAATTGCGTCAGCGCGCAGATAGAGCGGAACTTCCGCATTCTCGCCGACGAGCGCCTGCCTGCCAACGTCCGGCTGCAGGCGCTCGCCTTCGTGGTCCACTTCACCGGCGACATTCACATGCCGTTGCATTCGGGCGATCTGGACGACCGGGGCGGTAACGACCGCGAGGCCGCCTATGGCATCGCGCCGGGGCTCAACCTCCACTGGATCTGGGACGGTCCGCTGGCCGAACGCGCGATCACCAGCGCGCGGCCCTCGCTGGTGCGCCACCACACCGCCGCCGAGCGCGCCGAGCTGGCGGGCGGCACGCCTGCCGACTGGGGCCGCGAGAGCTGGGAGACCGCGCGCGATTTCATCTATCCTAACGCCTTCGATCGCAGCCCGCTCAACGGACCGCTGCCCGATGAGACCGCGCTGACGCAGGAGGCTATCGAAGCTGCGATTCCGGTATCGCAGCGCCGGGTAACCCAGGCGGGCCTGCGGATTGCCGACCTGCTTGACCGCGCGATGGAGCCGGGACCGCTGCCTGAGCCCGCGGGCGATTAGGGCGTGCGCTTCGCTGCGTAGCGTGTGCCCGGTCAACCGGGTTTCTGGCTGCGTGTTCGGATCCGGTCTCACTGCGATCAATGGCCTGAGAGTTTTAATCTATTTTCCAGTGGATTGACGCGCCTTCTAGCGGCATCCGAGCGGAAAAGTTTTCTCAAGATGGTTCCAAAGTCAGGGCTTAAAATCACGCTCTGTTCCGAAATGGGGACCAAATAGCCAACATGCATATCCTACCATCCGTCGGACGCACGCAGCCACTTCCAACTGCTTGCTTGACCCTATCGAAGAATTGTTGAACTAGAAGCACATGCTCATAGCGAAACTGCCTGCACTGAATCGTTCCGCCTTTGGCGACGAGCGGTTTGGCGCGCGCAATTACCGCGCCCTGCTGCCCAATCAAAGCGCTGCGCCCTAGTTCGGTCACCACCCAGACAAAGGACGCAGCCCCGCCGAGAAATCGACGGGGCTTTTTTGTACCCGGATAGAGAAAATGCTTCTGACAATCTCCACCACTCACAGGCCTGCTACCGACCTCGGCTTCCTCCTGATGAAGCATCCGGAGAACGTCCATTCGGTCGACCTGCCGTTCGGATCAGCGACTCTGTTCTACCCAGAGGCCGGGGAGGATCGATGCACCGCCGCGATTACTCTGGAGGTCGATCCGGTCGCACTGGTCAGGGGCAAGGCAAGCATTGAGGATCAGTACGTCAACGACCGGCCTTATGCCGCGTCATCGCTACTGTCGGTCGCCCTTGGCCGCCTTCTCAATACCGCAATGGGCGGTCGATCGAAGCTGCGTCAAGAGCTTGCTGATACCGCGATCCCGCTTGAATGTTCTCTTACGCCTCTCCCGGCCAGGGGGTCGGCTGACCTTCTGGCGCGCATGTTCGAACCGTTGGGATACTCGGTCGAGGCAGAAGCAATTCTGCTCGATCCGGCGCATCCAGAGTGGGGGGCTAGCCCATACGTGTCGCTGAACATCAAAGGCACGGTAAGGATTCAGGACCTGCTTACGCACCTCTTCGTACTCATTCCGGTGCTGGACAATTCCAAGCACTATTACGTGGGCGAGGATGAGGTCAAAAAACTGCTGCAAAAGGGTGGCGAATGGCTTGAGGCTCATCCTGAAAAGGAACTCATCGTTCGTCGTTACCTGCTCGGGTTCCGGTCGCTCATGCGGTCAGCAACCGAGCAACTAGAGGAGCGGGTTGAAGCGGAAGAACCGGAGGAACACGCATCGCGCGATGCCGAGGAAGAAAAGATCGAAAAGCCGATCCGGCTCAACACGCAGCGCATGGATTATCTGGCGGACTTGATCCGTAAACTCGGGGCGTCGAGCGTACTCGATCTTGGTTGCGGAGAAGGCCGGCTGTTGCGCCAGCTTCTCACGATCAAGGGTCTCGACCGCATTGTGGGCGTGGAGGTCGCGCCGCGCGTTCTGGCAAAAGCAGGTGACCGGCTGAAGCTGGAGCACATGCCGGACATCAAGCGCAAGCGGATTGAGCTGATGCAAGGCTCGCTCGTGTACCGCGACGATCGACTGAAGGGTTTCGACGCGGCCGCCCTTGTGGAGGTTATCGAGCACATCGATGCAGAGAGGTTGCCAGCACTGGAAGCGGCCTTGTTCGGTCACGCGCGACCGGCAAACGTGATCGTGACCACTCCCAATAGCGAATACAACGTCCTTTTCGAAGGGATGGAGCCAGGCGCCATGCGGCATTCGGACCATCGGTTCGAGTGGTCGCGTTCCGAATTCCACCATTGGGCGGAATCAGTTGCGAAGGCGTACGGCTACGAGGTCCGATACGAAGGCATTGGGAGCGAAGATCCAACTTATGGTCACCCGACACAGGTCGCCATCTTTTCACGCGTCGATGCGGTGAAGGAGGCGGCATGAAGATCGAGATTCCAGAATTCGCGCTTGTCCTTCTGGTTGGCGCGTCGGGTATGGGCAAGTCTACCTTTGCGTCGAAGCACTTCCTGCCGACTGAGGTCGTATCCTCGGATCGCATGCGTGGTTGGATTGCCGATGACGAGACTGACCAGTCCGCCACCGGCGACGCCTTCGACGTGCTCCATTTCATCGTCGAGAAACGGCTCAAGAACCGGCGGTTCACGGTCGTTGATGCAACCAGTGTACAACCGGAATCCCGCAAGAGCCTGGTCGCGCTTGCCCGCAAATGGCACGCCCTGGTCGTCGCCATTACCTTCGAACTGCCCGAAGAAGTCGCACTTGCTCGCAACGCCGAGCGTCCCGACCGCCAGTTTGGTGCAGGACCGGTCCGTCGCCAGATGCTCAATCTGAAACGCTCCATCAAAAGCATGGGGCGCGAAGGCATCCGCTACGTGCATCGCTTGCGCTCCATCGAGCAGGTGGAGGCGGTCGAGATAACGCGGACGCGCCTTTGGACTGACCGTCGCGAAGACTCCGGACCGTTCGACATTATCGGTGACGTGCACGGTTGTGCCGATGAACTCGAAACCATCTTGGACGAGCTTGGCTATCAAGTTTCGTGGGATGGCAAGGACGTCCATGTAACTCCACCTGAAGGTCGCAGGGCGATCTTCGTTGGTGACCTCGTTGATCGTGGACCGCGTTCACCTGACGTCCTGCGTATCGCGAAACACATGGTGGACTCCGGCACTGCCTTGGCCGTGGTCGGAAACCACGATGACAAGCTGAAGCGCCATCTGTCTGGCCGCAACGTCAAGCCGACGCACGGCCTTGCCGAGACCATCGAGCAGCTTGGTAGCGAGCCGCCGGAGTTCTTGGCTGAGATGCGCGAGTGGCTCGACGGTCTTTTGAGTCACTACCTGCTCGACGATGGGAAGCTCGTCGTCGCCCATGCCGGTCTAAAGGAAGAAATGCAGGGCCGCGCCTCTGGCGCGATCCGCAGCTTCTGCATGTATGGTGAAACGACTGGCGAGGTCGATGAGTTTGGCCTCCCCGTCAGGTGGGACTGGGCATCCGAATACAAGGGTCGCGCAAAGGTCGTTTACGGGCACACCCCGGTGCTCGAAGCGAACTGGGTCAACGGCACGATTTGCATCGATACCGGCTGCGTGTTCGGCGGCAAATTGACCGCTCTTCGCTACCCCGAACTTGAGTTGGTATCGGTCGACGCCGAGCAGACCTACTACGAGCCGATCAGGCCACTTGGTGGTCCCGCAGCCGATACGGGGAGCACGCCTGCACATCAGCTCAACATCGCTGACGTGCTCGGCAAGCAGGTAATCGAAACTGGCCTCTATGGTCATGTGACGGTGCGTGAAGACAACGCCGCTGCCGCACTAGAGGTAATGACTCGGCACGCAGTCGATCCGCACTGGCTGATCCATCTGCCGCCGACCATGTCGCCAGCGGAAACGAGCGCACAGGAAGGATGGCTAGAGCGGCCGGAAGAGGCCTTCGCCTATTACGGCTCGAAGGGCGCACGAAAGCTTGTGCTCGAAGAAAAGCACATGGGCTCGCGCGCGCTCATCGTGCTGTCGAAAACCCAAGAAACCGCGGCAAAGCGCTTTGGCGTTCACGATGGTTCTCGAGGAACCATCGTGACCCGAACCGGTCGGCGCTTTTTCAACGATGCCGAATTGGAGGCGTCGGTTCTGCACCGCGTGGACCAGGCGATGGAGAGTTCGGGCCTGTGGACTGAGCTCGATACCGATTGGGTCCTGTGGGACTGTGAAATCATGCCTTGGAGCATGAAGGCCGGTGCGCTTGTGCGCGGCCAATACGCTTCAGTTGGCGCAGCCGCCAACTCTGGATTGTCTGCCCTCGATGCCGCTTTGCAGGCTGCCATCGCACGTGGCGTGGATGTCAAAGATTTGGGCGCGCGAGTGTCCCAGCGCGTCGAAGACGCGGCGAGCTATCGCGAAGCGTACAATCGGTATGTCCACCCGTTCGAGGGCATAGCAGATCTGAAGATCGCACCGTTTCATCTTTTGGCATCTGAGGGTCAGGTACATTCCGATAAGGATCACCTCTGGCACATGGGGATGGCTCACAGGCTATGTGCGGCTGACGCAGACCTACTGCTTGCGACCGAATATCGAGCTCTCGATCTCGACGACGCTACTCAGGTTCAAGAGGCAATCGAATGGTGGGAGGCCATGACCGCCAAGGGTGGCGAGGGCATGGTGGTCAAGCCGCTCGACTTCATCGCTCGCGGTCGGCGCGGCCTTCTGCAACCTGCCATCAAGTGTCGGGGGCGGGAGTATCTGCGGATTATCTATGGCCCGCACTACGACCGACCAGGCAACATCGAGCGGCTGAAAAAACGAGGACTTGGCCAGAAGCGGTCAATGGCATTGCGCGAATTCGCGTTGGGGATCGAGGCGCTGAAACGGTTCGTCGACCACGCTCCGCTCACACGCGTGCACCAATGCGTGTTCGGAGTGCTGGCGATGGAGAGTGAGCCGGTTGATCCGCGGCTTTAAGTACGGACCCTGGCCCGCTGCCGGAGGCGTTCATAAAGCTGCACCTCCGCTTCGTGTGACAGTTCGACTGTCACAGCAAAATTCTGGCGACCAACGTCTCCAGCCCAACCACCCGCGCAGCGGACCACAAGGTAATAGTTGTCGCCGTATTGCTGGATGTCTCTTGAGAAGGTCACAGAAGCAGTTTGAAGACTTGATTTCTCGCGGATCGTAGAACTTGGACTCAAATCGCAGTTGTAGCGGTTCTCAACTCGCGGAAACGGCCCTTCCTCTGCGGTTCGCTGGCGAAAATGCTCAAAGATCAAGTCAGGCTCACAGCCCCGGATGAGCCGAAATCCCATAGAGACACCATTATAGTCGAGACGACTGTGTCGAACCGGCGGATCATAGGCTAAACTCACGCGGACCGTGCGGCGGCCGCGCTCCGTTTGAAATGCGTCTGGGATGGGTATCTGGTAAACAGCGAAATGATCGATCTCGAGCTCATCCTCAGCATAGAGAATGACCCGCGCATCGTCGGAGAACGACGCCCTTTCGGCATCTACTAGCCCATGTCCGCAAAGGTCGAGGGCCGCTCGTCCTCCCAACGGCTCAAGACGCCTCAGTGCCTCTTCTGGAGGAAGAGCACTGCTTGCTAGAAGTGCGCGAACAAGATTTGCAGATGCATCAGGAAAGCGAGCCAGTATTTGGCTCGCCTTGAAAGCGACGAGTGGAGCGGCGTACGACGTACCCGAATAGGTCGCAAACAAGCGATCTATTGGCCGATAATGAAGCGAGACAACACCGGCTTCGGGCCTTGCTTCGCCGCCGCGCAACGCAATTGCTTGCCCGTCATAAATCAGCGTTCCGCCAATGTCTGCGAAATCGGGCTTGATCGATCCCCGCACACCCGGTCCGGCACGTGAGAACGGAGATGGCTCGTTCAGATCGGCGATGGGACGAATTCCGATATTCTCTTGAGCTTGTCGGCCCAGGCCATTGCTATGCGCAAGCGAACCGACGGTAACAATGTTCATTCCGCCCGCCGGTTCACAAAGGCGGTTGCTTGGTTCGACCAGATAGCGAGGATATTCCGTAACCGCCTCTTCGATTCTGTTGCCACCTCGCGGTTGGTGATTTCCGGCGGACACGATGATGACCACGTCCAGCTCACGGACAAGTTCGTCGAGGGTTTGCGTCCAAGGGCCAACCTTGGATCCTTCGATGAGCTTTTTACGATCACCCAGCGCCACCACAAAAATACGGCAACCAAACTCATCGTGTAAGCGGGTGACAGCCTCGCGCATTAGACGCGGAGTGAGCCGACTATTCGGAAATCGCCCCCGATCATCCACTACCTTCGCCGAGCAGAGCCTTGCGTAGCGAACCAGCCTCTCCTGCCCAAGCTGAGCCCGCAAATCGCCAAAGGCGGCTATTCCTCCGACAAAGGTGCCATGGCAAAAATCATCGGCAGTACCGAGCGTGTCCGGAATGGCGATGGATCCCGCGATAACGTCTTCAATTAGAGGGTGATCGTTGATCCCGCTATCAATGATGCCAATTAACGGGAGATCGTCGGTCGCGTCCTCGGGGTCTGGCACATCCGCCAACGGTCGCTCGATTAACTCACTCGTGGTGAGATCGGGCTCAGGCGGAAAGTCGAGTTCGGCGATCTCCTCGATGTTCAGCAGACTGCGGGCCACCGTTCCATCGGCACGCAATCGAAGCATCGTCAAATTTGGACCAATGTGACGGTCCAACTCTTCTGCCCCGAGGGCCTCTGAGTATGCAGCGATGTCGTCGAGCTTGCGCTCACGCAAGGCTCGTGGTCCCAAATCCCAAAGTTCGATATCGAGTATATACTCTACACCCGCCTGGAAATCGTCGACCTCAACCAAGCCTTCCTCGCGCGCGCGCATCCCAATGCGATCACGCGGCGCGACCTCGGCGATCGCATCAACATTTGCGATGAAAGCGGCATAAGCCGGGTTCTGCCGACCCGGCTGCGTTCCTTGCCCATAGCTGTCTAGCTTGTTCCGGAACTCATCAAGTTCATCACTGTCGGCAAACAAAATGAGTGTGCGATCCTCGTCGCTCGAGAGGACAGTCAGCCCAACTTTCGCCCACTCATCCTCTTGGAGTGCCCCATGCATCTGGACACGCAAAATAAGTGATGGATCGACGGAATCAGGTCTGCGTCGCCTTCTTTGTGACGCTATTGCTTCGTCGAGCTCGTCGCTGAGCTGGCGGCTGTGCCCGCCGGGATTTCGTTGCGGTGGTGGCCCACCGCCGCCGGTTTTGCGGCGAGGGAGGCGCTCCGGCAGCCTGACAAGCTCAAGGTGATCGTAGCGAGGCAATGACAGCTCATGCTTCAGCTATACGCGCTGTGCGTCTACGCCGCCGCCGCTCATCAGCCAATGCATCGAGGAAGTCCTTTTCCGAAACCTGCTTTCGCTGATCGATGATCGATGCCTTGATCGCCTGAACACAGATCCTTTCCAGTTCAGCGTAGGAGTATCCATCTAACCCATCCAAATGAGCCTCGGGATCGAACTGCAATGGAACGTTCTTAAATTTCATTCGAAGGAAGCGAGCGGCCATTCGTCGATCAGGACGGTCAAACCATATTACTTCGTCAAAACGCCGCCATATCGCGGAATCCAGAGATTGGTCGAAGTTGGTCGCAGCTACCAAAAAGCCTTTCGGTTGGATCCGATCAATGAATATCAGGAGGCTATTCACTACCCGGCGCAACTCGCTGTGCTCGCCATCTTCGCTCCGTGCACGGGCTAGCGCATCAAACTCATCGAAAAAGAGGACAGTAGGTTGCTTGCGAGCAAACTCGAAGATTTTGCGGATATTTGTCGCTGTTTCGCCAAGGTATGACGAGATTAGCCGGTCAATCTTAACGATATAGAGCGGCAAACCGAGTTCTGCAGCGAACACTTCAGCACACAATGTCTTGCCGCAGCCTGGCGGCCCGCAGAAAAGCAATTTGGAGCGCACAGGCAGGCCGCGCCGACGGATTTCGTCGCCGCGACGATATTCTCGCAGCAACGACAAGAAGATTCGCACATTCTCGGAGGACAGTACGATGTCCTGTTTGTTGTGTGACGGCTCGACCAGCTCGATGAAATCACCAGCTGACTCTGGGAATGGAATTAATGGCGCAAGGCCTCTCGGCTTTGATCGCGGCGAAGGGCCGGCCTCCAAGGATTTGCGCAGCGAACGAGCCAGAACGCGGTTATTTTTCTTCTCCTCTTCGCCGATGATCTGCTCGGCCACAGCGCGGAACTCTTCGTCCCGGCCGTAACTTGCCAGCAGCTTTTTCATCAACTCACCGCGCGCCATTCTCTTCCATTCAACCGAAGTCGCCCCAGACAACTATAGCGATTGTTCTCTAAATCGCCAGCAATGACGCGCAAGCGGATCACCGAACCTTTCGGAGCTATCTCGCTCTGGCGAAAGGATTCCTCTGGCGAAGAATCACAATCCGTATGCGCACCTTGTGCTTGTCCACATTTCGTCCACAAGGATCAATTCCAAAGCGACTGATTTCCCCCGCACATTCGTTCGACTGCGTCGCCAATCTGCTGCGTCGCATCTAGCAAGTGGTCATCATCCAAATGCGCATACCGGGCCGTCGACTGGTGGTTCGCATGGCCAAGCAATCGACCGATCATGGGCAGCGTTTCCTTGTTCATGGCGGCATGGCTGGCGAAGGTGTGTCGCAGGTCATGGATGCGGACGTGACCAAGTCCGGCACGTTCGCGGATGCCTTTCCATGCCCAGGCCACATCGCGCATTTGCCGCCGGTACCGGTAGTTCCAGAACAGCCAAGGCAGTTTCCGATGGCGTGGAATGCCAGCAATGACCTCTCGTGCGGCGGAGCCGAGCCAGACGGTGCGCGGTCCTGTCTTGCTGTCGCGAAGGTTCAGCCGATTTCCCTTCACTTCGCCCCAGTGCAGATTGAGTATCTCGCCTCGTCGACAGCCGGTCAGCAGCAGCAAGGTGATTGCCGCGCCTTCACAGCGGGCGGTCAGATCGTCGCTCTCCCGTAGCTTCGCAAGCTCGATGCCGACGCGCCCCAGCTCTTCAACCGTCAAAAACCGCTCGCACTGGCGTTTGCGGTTTGGTCGGATCGACCGGCACGGGTTGGTATTCTCCAGCCGATACCCCCACGCCTCAGCCTTGTTGAGCATGTGCTTGAGGATTTCGAGGGTCCGATTGGCAGCACCCGGACCGGTGCGGTTGTTGAGCTCGGCAAACCACTTGGTCACATGCTCTTCGTTGACCTCGTCGATGAAGACGCCCTTGAAGGCGTCATCGAGGTAGAGCCGCCGGTAGCGTGTGTGTGAATCGAGCGTCGAGGCTTTCCAACGCGGCGACCAGCGGGTCCAATATTCCTCAAGGAAATCGTCAAACCTCGGCGCGGATCGAATGCGCTTGCGATCGGTGGCCGGATCGCGCCCCACCTGCGCGTAGGCAATGACGCGGCGCGCGACCATTTGCGCCTGATGGCGCGTGAGGACCGAAGCCGGGCCGATAGTCACGGTGCGGAGCCTGCCGCCCATCCGGGTCTGTACGATGTAGACGTTCCGTCCGCTGGGATAGTGACGGATGCCGAAGCCGTGCTCGATCCCGAGCCAGGTAGTCGTCCGTGCCTTGCCCTTGGGAACGAGCCTGAAGTTTACCGATGCTCCAACCTCGGCCAGTGCCTCTTCGACGATGCGCTTGAGGCTGGCAGCGGTCATGACCGCAGTCCAATCGCCTGTGCCAGCGAGCCTGAAATACGTTCGGCGGCATCGCCGATCACGTCATCGGACAGATGCGCGTACTTCGCCGTCGTCTCCGGCAAGACGTGACCGAGCAGCTTGCCGATAGTGGCGAGCGGCACGTTGTCCATGATCGCGGTCGAAGCGAAGCTGTGCCGCAGATCGTGGACGCGCAGGTCGGGCATCGCGCAGCGTCGCCGCAGATTGTACCACCACGGCTCGATGTTGACCGGGTGCTTGCCCCGTGAGTTTACGAACACCAGCGCGTCATCTTCACCGCGCTCAAATCCGGCCAGCACCTCCAGCGCCTGTGAATTGAGCCAGATCACCTTCGGGCCGGTCTTGCTGTCGGGCAGCACGAGCCGGGGCGGTTTAACCATTCCCCATCGAAGAAACCTGATCTCGCCCAACCGGGCTCCGGTGAACATCAGCAGCCGCACTATTGCGACCGGGATGGGATGCTCGGCTTCGGCCTCACGCAAAGCCGCGCCCAAGCGGCGATACTCTGCAGGTGTGAGGTACCGCTCCATCTTCGGGCGCTTGAAGCGCGGCATTCCCCGGCAAGGGTTCGATCCCTTGCGCCGCATCCGCAGCGCCTCGGCGTATTTCATGAGCGAGGCGAGTACGGGCACGGCGCGGTTGAAGCTTGTTTCGCCTGCCCCAGAGCAGCCGTCGCGCCAGCGGTGGATGTCGGCGGGCATGATGTCCGCCACCCGCATAGCGCCAAATTCCGGCTCGATGGAAAGCCGCCACGCATTGCGATTGCGCTTGATCGTCGAAGGCTTCCAGACCCGCGAAAGGTCATCCCAATACGTCTCGACGAAATCGGAAAGCGTTGGCGTGGCTTTGACCACGGCACGCTTGGGCAGACCGTCCAGCGCCACCTCAGCCAGAATGCGCCGCGCTTGTGCCCTTGCTACGCCAGCGTCCAGTTCATCGGTTCGGCCAAGCGAAATCCGGCGATGCTTGCCGCGATGTCGTACGCGGACAAACCAGAAGTAATTGCCGCTCGGCCTGACACGCAGGCCGAACCCGGCAAGCTCAGTATCCCAGATGCAATATTCGGTCTCGCGAAGCGGCAGCTTGCGCCGCGCGAAATTACCATCGAGCAGTGCCCGGCGCCCGGGCTTTCGCCGCCTGGGGACCATATGGCAATCGTCACTAGCAAAACTGCCCCCAAAAGTCGCGGAATTACCGTCATTTGCGGGGACCGGATGGCCTTCAACAGCATGCCTGCTGTCGAGCACTTCCAGCATCTCACGCACTGATTTTACGGCATTTTTTCCCATACCATGGCAGTCTTACTGCGTAGGGTGTGCCGTCCTTGCGTGCGTAGCCTTCGGCATCGAACACCATGTCGATATCGGGGTACTCGCCCGAGTCCTTGTCCTTCGCCCCCGCGCTGATCGCGACGAATACGCAATCGGCATTGCTGCAGTTCTGAAGGTGATGGCCGTTTTGAACGCCCGCTGCCCAAGCGACGACATCGCCGGGGCGGATCACGGTTTCACCTTCATCTTCCACCAGTACCGCTTCGCCCGAGAGCATCACCAGCAGCTCGTCTTCTTCGCTGTGCCAGTGTCGCTGGCTCGACCAAGCGCCCGGCTTCAGCGTCACATGGCTCGCGCCCATGCGCGTCAGCCCGGCAACGGGCGCGAGGCGGCGATACCAGCGGCCCTGCACCTCGGCATCGAACGGGGTGGGGTAGCCGGTCGCGTTGGTCTGTGGGATCGCGTCGAGATCGAGCTTGGGCATTGGCGAAGTCTCCTGCTAGCGCAAAGGACATGACTGATGTTCTCGACCTCGCCAAGCGGCTGATCGCCGCACCCAGCGTCACCCCCGCAACCGGCGCGGTGTTCGACGAGATGCAGGCGATGCTGGAGCCGCTCGGCTTCGTGGTGAACCGATTTACCCGTGGCGCGGGCGCTGCCGGCAGTGACGAGGCCCCGGTCGAAAACCTGTTCGCGATCCGCACCGGGGCAGGGCCGAAGCACTTCGCCTTTGCCGGGCATCTCGACGTGGTCCCGCCGGGGGAGGGCTGGGAAAGCGGAGCGTTCGAGCCCGAAATCAGGGGCGACCTGCTCTACGGGCGCGGCGCGGTCGACATGAAGGGCGCGATCGCCTGCATGGTCGCCGCCGTCGCCGACGTACCCGCCGATGCCGGGACGATAAGCTTCATCATCACCGGCGACGAGGAGGGGCCTGCGCTCCACGGCACGCGCGCGCTGATCGATTTCATGCACGCGAACGGCCACGCGCCCGACCTGTGCCTTGTCGGCGAACCCACCAGCGTCAACCGGCTGGGCGACATGATGAAGATCGGCCGTCGCGGCTCGGTCAACATGTGGCTGACCGCCAGGGGCACGCAGGGGCACGTCGCCTACCCGCACCTCGCGGACAATCCGATCCCGCGCCTCGTCGCCGCGATGGCGGAGCTGGAAGCGCTCGAGCTGGACGAGGGCACCGACTGGTTTCAGCCGAGCAATCTGGAGATTACCGATATCGAGGTCGGCAATCCGGCGCACAACGTGATTCCCGGTGAAGCGCGGGCGCGCCTCTCGATCCGGTTCAACGACCTGCATTCGGGCGCTTCGCTGAGCGAGAAGGTCACCGCGATCTGCGCGCGGCATCAGGTGGATGTGCGTCCCGTGATCTCGGGCGAGCCGTTCCTGACCCCGCCGGGCGATTTCTCCGCAATGGTCAGCGCGGCGGTGGAGGCCGAGACCGGCGTATCTCCCGAGCCATCCACCACCGGCGGCACCTCCGATGCACGCTTCCTTCGCGCTGTGTGCCCGGTGATCGAATTCGGTCTGCTCAACGCAACCATGCACAAGCGCGACGAGGCTGTTGCGGTGGCCGACCTCGCCGTGCTCACGCGCATCTATACGCGGATAGCGCGCGCCGCCTTGGCATCGTAGAACCCGGCATCGCGAGGGCTCGCAGGCTCTGCGGCGATTCATGGCGAAGCGTTCTGCGCACGTGCGCTCTATCGGTCCGTGGATTGCTTCGCTACGCTCGCCATGACGAAGGATAAGGGGGAAGAAGACTTGTTCGCCAAATGGTTCGCCATTCCGCTGTGGCAGCGGGTGATCGCCGCTCTGGTGCTCGGCATCATCACCGGCCGCCTGTGGGGCCCGGATGCGGAGAGCATCAAGATCATCGGCGACGTCTTCATCGCCTTCATCAAGATGCTGGTCGTCCCGCTGATCTTCTTCAGCCTCGTTTCCGGCGTCGCTGCGATCGGCGACCTGCGCAAGCTCGGCGCTGTGGGCGGCCGCGCGATGCTGCTGTTCGTGGTCACCGGCCAGATCGCGGTGTGGCTCGGCCTGCTGCTCGGCACGCTGATCCAGCCGGGGATCGGCGTCGACACCGCGGGGCTCGACCTCGGGCCGACGCCCGCGCCCAACGAGACGACTTGGCGCGAGATGATCCTCGGCATCGTCCCGCAAAGCCCGGTGCAGGTGATGGCGGATGTCAACGTGCTGCCGCTGATCGTCTTCTCCCTGCTGATCGGCATCGGCATCCTGATGTCGAAGGAAGAGGGATCGCCGGTCCAGAAGATTTTCGATTCGGGCGCGGTGGTGATGCAGAACGTCACAATGGTGGTGATGGAGCTGACCCCGTTCGGCGTCTTTGCGCTAATGGCGTGGGTTGCGGGCACGCTCGGCTTCGATGCGCTGATCGCGCTCGGCAAGCTGGTTGGGCTCAACTACCTCGGCTGCCTGCTGATCATCTTCGTGATGTATTCGGCGATGATAAAGCTGATCGCGCGGTTGCCGGTGATCGGCTTCTTCCGCGGGATCGTGGACGCGATGGCGGTGAGCTATTCCACCGCCAGCTCCAACGCGACGCTGCCGGTGACGCTGCGCTGTGCGGAGCGCAACCTCGGCGTCTCCAACTCGGTTGCCAGCTTCGTGATCGCGCTGGGTGCGACGATCAACATGAACGGCACCGCGATGTACCTTGGCCTCGCGACGCTGTTCGGTGCGCAGGTGTTCGGCGTGGACCTGAGCTGGGGCCAGTACTTCCTGATCTCGATCCTCGCGACTTTGGGCGCAGTCGGTGCCGCGGGCATTCCCGGTGCGGGGCTGATCATGATGGCGCTGGTGTTCGGCGCGGTCGGCGTGCCGCTCGAAACGATCGCCTTCGTCGCCGGCGTGGACCGGATCATGGACATGATGCGCACCACCACCAATGTCAGCGGAGACGCGGCGGTGGCGGTGACCGTGGCCAACATGACCGGCGAACTCGATCGCGAAGAACTGATCAGCGCGGACGACGTTTAGCGAAGGGCGCAGCTACTCGGCGGGCGAGAAAGCATGGCGGATGGCCGTCTGCTTCTTGCTCCTCGGGGCTGCTACTGCTGCGGCGGCTGCCTCTAGCGGTTACTCGCCCATGATCATCGGCGCGTCGCTTACCTTGTCGGCATATTCGACCGGCACGAAGTCGCCGAGCCCGCACGCGGGTCCGCGGTCGAAACCGCCGCTGTAATTATCCAGCTCGTAGACGATTTCGCCGCTGCACAGCGTGCCACCCTTGACCTCGTAGGTGATGGCGTCGCCATTGCGCAGAACCGGGCAGCCGTTGGCGAGGTAGTTGCGGTACACCTTGCCGCCGGTGACGGTGAAATCGATCACGCCATCACCGCGCACCTGAGTGTTCTGGATGCTCCCGGCGGAAAGGCAACCCCTGGCCTCTCCGATAACCTTCACGGCCGGTTCGACGGCGGCGACGGACTTGCTCGGTTCGTCGACCGGGGCGCACGAGACAAGGACGATGGCGCCTGCGAATGCTGCTGCCTTTTTCATGATCCAATCTCCTTCGGGGTGGCCTTAACGCGTTGCGATTTGGGCGGTTCTAGCACCTTTTTGCGAAAACTGCACAAATCGACGAGCTCGCAGCGCCAGCATTCGGGCGTGCGCGCCTTGCACACGTAGCGGCCGTGCAGGATCAGCCAGTGATGTGCGTGGAAGCGAAAGGGGCCGGGCACGCGCTTTTCCAGCTTGGCCTCGACCGCCTCGGGCGTCTTGCCCTTGGCGAGGCCGGTTCGGTTGCCGACGCGGAAGATATGCGTGTCGACTGCAAACGTCTCCTGCCCGAAGGCGCAGTTGAGCACGACATTGGCGGTCTTGCGGCCCACACCGGGCAGCGTGACCAGCTCCTCGCGCGTCTGCGGTACTTCGCCGCCATGCTCGTCCACCAGCAGCCGCGCCATCGCGATCACGTTTTTCGCCTTCGAGTTGAACAGGCCGATCGTCTTGATGTGATCCTTCAGCCCGTCCTCGCCCAGATCGAGCATCTGCTGCGGCGTCTCGACCCTGGCAAACAGCGCGCGGGTCGCCTTGTTGACGCCCACATCGGTCGCCTGCGCGCTCAGCGTCACCGCGACCAGCAGCTGGTAGGGATTGCCATACTCCAGCTCTGTCTCCGGCGAAGGATTGCCCTCCGCCAGGCGGCGGAAGAATTCGAAGATCTGGTCCTTGGTCATAGTCTCGAGGTCACGCCATCTTTACCGCAGCCAGCGGATCATGTTGGGGAAAGAGGCCGTGCCCTGAGCCATCGCCGTCTGCATATCGGCGCACATGCCATAATAGCCGAGCATCGGCGCGCCGATGTAGTGGCCGGTGGCGAAGGACTGGATCAGCTTGGCGCTGTCATCGCGATAGCCGCCAGAATGGAACAGGTGTTTGAGCGGCATGCCGACCTGGCGCGAAGCGGCGAAGGACCACGCGATCGCCATCATCTCGTCGGTCGGGTCGGCTTCGATCGGCCCCAGCGTCGGGCGATCCTCGGGCGCGGCGGCGGCGATATGGCCGCCTTCGTGCAGCAGGTCGCTCGGCCAGATCGGCGTTTCGGGGTCGACCAGCAGGCGCCCGCCAATGATCGCCAGACCATCGAGCAACTGCGCTTCATCGTCCGGCCCGATCCAGTCGACCTCTATCCCGACCTCTTCGAGGAAAGCGAGGCACCGCGCGGCTGCCTCCGCCCCGCCGCCTTCCTCGCGCCACAGACACTTTTCGGCGGTCACACGGGTGCTCGCACTGCCGCTCATATGCCGAGCACGTCCTCCATCGTGTAGCGGCTCGGCTGCTTGCCGATCAGCCACGCCGCGCCGGTCAGCGCACCTCGTGCGAAGAGGGCGCGGTCTTCTGCAACGTGGCTCAGCACGATCCGTTCGTTCTCGCCTGCGAGGATCACCGAATGCTCACCCGCGACCGTGCCGCCGCGCAAGGATGCAAAGCCGATGGCACCGTCTCCGCGTTCCCCGGTGTGCCCGTCGCGACCGCGCTCGCTGTTTTCTGCCAGATCGATCCCGCGCCCTTGCGCAGCCGCCTCGCCCAGCAGCAGCGCGGTACCGGATGGGGCGTCGACCTTCCTGCGATGGTGCATCTCGACGATTTCGATATCCCAGCCCGCGTCCAGCTTGCCCGCCGCCTCGCGTACCAGCTTGGCAAGCATCGTCACGCCGAGCGAGGTGTTGCCCGTCTGGAGCACCGGGACCGCGCGCGCGGCATTGTCGATGGCGGTGTGATGCTGCGCTTCCAGACCGGTGGTGCCGATCAGGATCGGAACCCCGGCCCCGACTGCGGCGTGCAGATTGGTATGCAGCGCGCCGGGTGCGGAAAAGTCGATCAGCACATCGCTGCGGTCGGCCAGCCCGGCGACGTCCTCGCCCTTGTCCACTCCGCCGACGAGCGTGTGCGCACCGCCCTCTATCGCCGCCGCGATTGCCTGCCCCATGCGCCCGTCGCGCCCGATAATTCCGATTGCCGCCATTGCGCTCCCGCCTTGCCAGTGTTTGATGCGTGCAATGGCAGACATTCGCAACATCGTCATCCTGACCGGCGCAGGAATTTCCGCAGAGAGCGGGATCGACACCTTCCGCGATGCAGGCGGCTTGTGGGAGAAGCACCGGATCGAGGATGTCGCGACGCCGGAGGCCTTCGCGCGCAATCCCGCGCTGGTGCAGGGCTTCTACGATGCGCGACGAGCGGCGCTCGAAACGGTCGAGCCCAACGCGGCGCACGACGCACTGGCGCGGCTCGATGCGCGGTGGCCCGACGATGAGACGCACGGTCTGCTGATAGTCACCCAGAATGTCGACGACCTGCACGAGCGTGCGGGGGCCAATCGCGTGCTCCATATGCATGGACGCCTGCGCAGCGCGTTGTGTGCAGCGTGCGGCGCGCGCACCGAGTGGCACGGTCCGCTCACCAATGCGCCGCCCTGCGAGGTCTGCGGCGTGTCTGCGTTGCGGCCCGATATCGTGTGGTTCGGTGAGATGCCTTATGAGATGGAACGCGTCTACGCCGCGCTCGCCAAGGCCGACCTGTTCGTCAGCATCGGCACCAGCGGTGCGGTCTATCCGGCGGCGGGCTTCGTGCAGGAGGCGGCGGCTTACGGCGCGCGCACGCTCGAACTCAATCTGGAACGCAGCGAAGGATCGCACTGGTTCGACGAATCGCGACAGGGCAGGGCAGGCGAGCTGGTACCCGCATGGGTGGACGAGGTGCTGGGATGAGCGAACACCATGGAAGCTGTCACTGCGGCAAGATCAGGCTCACGCTGCGCGACGATCCGGTCGAGGCGACCGAGTGCAACTGCTCGATCTGCCGCCGCACCGCGGGGCTGTGGCACTACCCGTCGCCCAAGCTCGTCACGGTCGAAGGCGAGGCGACCGGCTACCAGCAGGGCGATCGCATGATCACCACCTGGCATTGCGACACATGTGCGTGCACGACTCACTGGATCGCCGTCGATCCCGAGTACGACCGGATGGGCGTCAACCTGCGCATGTTCGATCCCGCCCTTTGGGAGAGCCTGCCGCGCAAGTTCGTAGACGGCGCGAGCTTCTAGGGCGCGTTTCTAGCGCGCGCCGCACCCTTGACACGCCGGGTCCTTGGCGATCCGGAAGCTGCGGGTCTCCGGAGTAAGGCCGTCGAGCAGGTGCAATTGCCCCCATTGCGGGTCGCCGAAGCTGCTTGCCCCAGCCAGCAGCACGCGAATGGCCTGCATCGCCGCAAAGCTGCCGACCCAGCCGACCATTGCTCCCAGCACGCCGTCTTCGGCGCAGGTGTCGCAATCCTCTGCATCGAAAGCGTCGCCGACGAAGCAGCGGTAGCAGGCGTGCTCGGGCAGGTGCCCCGCGAATGCGCCGACCTGACCCTGGAAGCGGCCCACCGCAGCGGAGAGCAGCGGGATACCCGCCGCCACGCAGGCGTCGGAGACCGCGAGCCGGGTCGCGAAATTATCCGTCCCGTCGAGCACGAGGTCTGCGCCCGCAATCAGCCTGGCCGCGTTGTCCGGATCGATCCGGTCGTCGCGGACGTCTGCCGTCAGTCCACCGTCGAAGTTCGCCAGCCAGCGGCGCGCGGCGACCGCCTTGGCGTGGCCGATATCGCGGGTGGTGTAGATCGTCTGCCGCTGGAGGTTGGAGAGCTCGACATCGCCCGAATCGATCAATGTGAAACCACCCACGCCTGCGCCGGCGAGATATTGCAGCACGGGGCTGCCGATCCCGCCGAGCCCGATCAGCGCGACATGCTTGACTGCCAACGCCGCCTGCCCCGCGCCGCCGACTTCGGGTAGCACGATGTGGCGGGCGAACCGTTCGAGGCGTTCGGCGGGCAGGGTCACTCGGGGTCCTGCCGATCAGGTGCGGCCGATCGGCGTTCCTGCCGGAATGCGCCGATGCCGTTCCACCACAGGAACGCGATGACCCCGCCTTTGACAGGCTGGAGCATCGCCAGCAGCATCGCCACGGCAACCGGCAGGATGATCGCCAGCGTCAGCCAGGCGGACAGGCCGTAGCTGCCGATCATCGCGATCACCACGGGCGCGAGCAGGTGGCCGGTAACGATGATGCCGATGTAGGCCGGAAAATCGTCGGCCTGCTGGATCGACCAATCCTGCGCGCAATACGGGCAGCGGTCGACCGGCTTGAGCCAGGCCCGAAACAGCCGCGCGCCATCGCATCGCGGGCATTTCCCGCGCAGGCCGCGCAACAGTGCCGCTCCCATCGTGGCGGGGAGATCGGGCTTAAGACCGGGAGTGTGTGGATCGACCATCGACAAGCCTGTTGGCAGTGCGTGGACCGCCTGTCGACAACTCTGTTCAAGGCGCTGTTCAAGGCCCTGTTCAAAGAATGTCGGCAGGCAGTGGCACACAGTGTCGATCGGTTGTGGGCGAGATCAGCTTTCGAGCTGGCGCAGCAGGCTGCGCACGTCGCCGTCCATATCGGCATCGCGGGTGCGCAGGTCCTCGATCAGCTTGACCGCGTGGATCACCGTCGAGTGATCGCGCCCGCCGAACTTGCGCCCGATCTCGGGGTAGCTGCGCGGGGTGAGCACCTTGGACAGGTACATCGCCACCTGACGCGGGCGGACCACCACGCGCGTGCGGCGCTTGCTGCTCATCTCGCTGCGGTCGAGGCGATAGAACTGGCACACCGTGCGCTGGATCTCGTCGATCGTGATCCGGCGGCGGTTGGCCGAAAGGATATCGGTCAGCTGTTCTTCGGCCAGTTGCAGCGAGACCGGCTGGCCGGTCAGCTGGGCATAGGCGATCAGCTTGTTGAGACCGCCGACCAGCTCGCGCACGTTGCGGGTAATCGTGCGGGCGAGGAAATCGATCACGTCGTCGGGCACGCTGAGCGGTGCAAAGCGGGTCAGCTTCGATTCGAGAATAGCGCGGCGAAGTTCCAGATCGGCGGGCTGGATGTCCGCGACCAGACCCATCGAGAGGCGGCTGAGCAGACGTGGCTCCACGCTGTCGAGTGCCTGCGGCGCACGGTCGGCGGCAAACACCAGTCGCTTGCCCTCCGAAAGCAGGTGATCGATCGTGTAAAGCAGCTCTTCCTGCGCGCTCGCCTTGCCGATGATGAACTGCAGATCGTCGACCAGCAGCAGGTCGAACCCACGCAGGCGCGTCTTGAACTCGATCATCCGGTTCTGCTTCAGCGCCTGGACGAACTCGACCATGAAGCGCTCTGCCGAACAGTAGAAAATCCGGGCGCGCGGGTGCTGGCCAAGGAATTGGTGGCCGATCGCGTGCAGCAGGTGCGTCTTGCCCTGTCCGGTCGCCGCCTTGATGTAGAGCGGCGAGAATTGCGGCTTGTCGGTCGCCGCCATGCGCTGCGCGGCATTGCGGGCGAGCACGTTGGCATCGCCGGTGACGAAGGCGGCAAAGGTCAGCGAAGCGTCGAGCCCGACCGAACTGAAGCCCGGATCGCCGAACCCGCCATCCGAAACCACGCGCAGGTCGGGGCCGTCGCTGGAACCGCCGCGCGAATCGCCCAGCGCGATGTCGGCCATGCGCTTGCGGCTCGGGTGAACCTCGATCGCGACTTTCTTGATCTCGGACCGCATGATCTTCCACGCGAGCGAAAGACGATCGGCAAAGTGCTTGCGGACCCATTCGGCGGCGAATTCGGAGGGGAGGTAGAGCGCCAGGGTGCCGGTGTCGGCATCGAAATCGCCCAGCTGGACCGGCTTGATCCACTGGCTGTGAAGCTGGTGCCCAAGATCCTTTCGCAGGCCGGCGCTAATATCGTCCCAGTCGGCGGCCAGCGCCACGCGCTCCATGTCGTCTTCGTTGTCGCGCTTGGCGGACTTGCGCGCCGCCCCTGTCGTGTCCGGGATTCTCGCCATGATCTGCTAATACGCCTCCGCTTCCGGAAGCGCTGCTGCGCAACCGGACTTTCCCCTTCAAGAACGATGAGTACAGTCGGCCCGTCACCGCAATCGCGATCGTCGCGCGCGGATTGAACAGGGCCCCCATCGGCTGTCTGCAATTTAAATCCGGAGGAGTCCCTTCCCCCGGTGGTGACGATCAATAAGCAGGTCTGTGACAGAGTCGGCAAGCCGTAAAATCGTAGCAGAACTGAAATAAACCATGTTGACTCTGCGCGGGCCCGCAGGCCCCCGTTTAACTGTCTGTAAACGCTTAATTTTAGCTATCCGGACCGCTCGAATCGGCGGGTTTCCTTGCTCGAATCGCAAGCCGCGCCCTTGGGTTGCAAGGCGCAACGAAAAAGGGGCCGTCGCATGGTGCGACGGCCCCGAAAACGCGGTGCAGCTACCTGCTGGAAAGCAGGATTAGAGAGCGGCGACCCTCTTGGAAAGGCGGCTCATCTTACGCGACGCAGTGTTCTTGTGGAGAACGCCGCGGGCGACGCCACGGGCCAGTTCGGGCTGGGCGGCACGAAGCGCGTTCTGTGCGGTTTCCTTGTCGCCGCCTTCGATCGCCTGCTCGACCTTCTTCACGAAGGTGCGGATGCGGCTCATGCGCGAACCGTTGATTTCGGCGCGGCGCGCGTTGCGACGGATGCGTTTGCGGGCTTGCGGCGTATTGGCCATGGTCGTCCTTGTCTCGGGCCGCGAAGTGCGCGGCCAACTGCTCTAAAAATCAATGCCTGAAAGCGGCGATTGTTCGCCGTGAAGGGCGCGCACATAGTGCCCGGCGCCCGGCTCGTCAAGGAAATTGGCCGGAAGCCTACCTCTGGCAGACCGGGCAATACCAGGTGCTGCGTCCGCCCTGTTCGATCCGCGCGATCCGGCCGTCATCCGCGCGGCGGCAATCCTCGCCGGTGCGGCCATACACCTCGAACCGGGTCGCGAAATAGCCCAGCTCTCCATCGGGCCGCGCATAGTCGCGCAAGCTCGACCCGCCATCGCGTATCGACTGCTCCAGCACCTCGCGAATCGCGGCAACCAGCCGTTCCAGCGCTGCGAGAGAGATTCGTCCGCCGGCACGGCGCGGGCTGATCCGCGCGCGCCACAGCGCCTCGCACACGTAGATATTGCCGAGCCCTGCGACGATTCGCTGATCGAGCAGCAGCAGCTTGATCGCCTGCCTGCGCCCCGCCAGCGCGGCCTTGAGATAGGCGGCGGTAAGGTCGGGGCCGAGTGGCTCGGGACCAATGCTGACGAAGCTGGGCCACGAATCGAGCGCGATCGTGTCGACCAGATCGACCCAGCCGAAGCGGCGCGGGTCGTTGAGCGCGAAGCGATTCGTTTCGGTCTCGATCGTCAGGTGGTCGTGCTGGTCGGGCGAATCGGGATCGATCCGCCACCGCCCGCTCATGCCCAGATGGAAGATCAGCGTCTGGTCGCGGTTCGTATGGATCAGCCCGAACTTGGCGCGTCGGCCAAGCCCGGTGACCCGCGCGCCGACCAGCGCCTGGCCGAGTCCTTCGGGGAACGGGCGGCGCATGTCGGGCCGCGCGATGCGGACCCCGGTGAGGATGCGATTTTCGAGATGCAGGGCGAGTCCGCGCACAGTGGTCTCGACCTCGGGTAATTCGGGCATGAATCTGCGGCTATCAGCCTTTGCGCCTCCGGCAAATCCTCCTAAGGCCCAAACCCATGAGCGATCCTGCACGAAGCCCCTCGGGCGAAACCGTTTCCTTCGGCTACGAAGATGTCGACCCGACCGAGAAGACAGCCCGCGTCGGCGCGGTGTTCTCCAGTGTCGCGAGCAAGTACGACATCATGAACGATGCGATGTCGGGCGGGATGCACCGGCTGTGGAAGGATCGCTTCGTGCGCCGGGTCAAGCCGCAACCGGGCGAGTCGATTCTCGACATGGCGGGCGGCACGGGCGACATCGCGTTCCGGATGGCCGATTGCGGCGCTGACGTGATCGTATCGGACATCAACCAGGACATGCTCGACGTGGGTGTCGAGCGGGCGATGGAGCGCGGGATCGACGGCCTCGTATGGTCGTGCCAGAACGCCGAGGAACTGACCTTCACCGACAGGCAGTTCGATGCCTACACGATCGTGTTCGGCATCCGGAACGTGACCCACATCGACAAGGCACTGGCCGAGGCGCATCGGGTGCTGAAATATGGCGGGCGGTTCTACTGCATGGAGTTTTCCGGCACCGACTGGCCCGGCTTCAGGGAAGTCTACGACGTCTACTCGCACCGGCTTATGCCCTTGATGGGCAAGCTGATCGCCAATGACGAGGAGAGCTACCGCTACCTCGCCGAATCGATCCGCCGCTTCCCGCGTCCGGTGGAATTCGAGGCGATGATCAAGGCGGCAGGCTTCGCCCAGACCCGGGTCGAGATGATCCTTGGCGGGGCGGTGAACATTCATTCGGGGTGGAAGGTCTGATTTTGTCTCGCTGTGCATTTCATGCTTCGCTGATTACGGCACCAGCCCGCACCCCCGCGCGGCCAACCCAACAGGATAATGCCATGGGTTGGTCGGGCGGGGGTGCGGGCCGGCACCGCCTCGCCCAATGACCCGCCCCGCAACGCATATCTGGCGTCTCCTCAAATGGGGGCGGACCGCCGCACGGCACGGCGCGCTGCGCGGGATCGAGGAAGACCCGAACACGCCCGGCCCGGTCAAGCGGCTGGTGAAGCTGGCGCGGTTCGGCACGCGGCAGCCGCCTACCCCTGACTATGCGGGTGCCTTCCGCGCGATCGGTCCGGCGGCGATCAAGTTGGGCCAGACGCTGGCGACGCGCCCCGATCTGGTCGGCGATGAGGCAGCGCTCAACCTGCTGAGCCTGCAGGACAACCTGCCGCCGGTCTCGTTCGACCGCCTGCGTCCGGTGATCGAATCGACCTTCGTCCAGCCGGTCGATGCGATGTTCGAATATATCGACCCGAACCCAGTGGGGGCGGCGTCGATCGCGCAGGTCCATCGCGCGGTGACGACCGACGGACGGCAGGTGGCGGTGAAGATGCTGCGCCCGGGCATCCGCGAACAGTTCGCGCGCGATATCGCGACCTATGAATGGGCAGCCGCGCATGTCGAGGCGATGGGCGGGGAAGCGGCCCGGCTGCGCCCCGCGCTGACCATCGCCAATTTCAAGCGCTGGACCAATTCGGAACTCGACCTGCGACGCGAAGCCGCCGCCGCGAGCGAGCTGGCCGAGGCGATGAAGGGTTTCCAGGGGTACCGTATCCCGTCGATCGACTGGGACCGGACCAATGGCCGCGTGCTGACGATCGAATGGATCGACGGCATCAAGATGAGCGATCGCGAAGGGCTGATCGCGGCGGGGCACGATCTGGAGCAACTGGCCGAGCGGCTGGTGCTCGCCTTCCTTACTCAGGCGATCAGCTACGGCTATTTCCATGCCGACATGCACCAGGGGAACCTGTTCGTCGAACCCGATGGGACGATCGCGGCGATCGACTTCGGCATCATGGGCCGGATCGACCGGCGCGCCCGCCAATGGCTCGCGGAAATTCTCTACGGTCTCACGACAGGCAATTATCGCCGCGTCGCCGAAATCCATTTCGAGGCGCAATACGTGCCCAGCTATCACTCGGTCGGCGAGTTCGCGACGGCGCTGCGCGCGGTGGGTGAACCGATGCGCGGCAAGCCGGTCAGCGAACTGAGCGTCGGTCAGATGCTCGACGGGCTGTTCGCGATCACCCGCGACTTCGACATGCAGACCCAGCCGCATCTGCTGCTGCTGCAAAAGACGATGGTGATGGTCGAAGGCATCGCGACCCAGCTCAATCCGCAGATCAACATGTGGGACGTCTCCGCGCCCTTCGTGCGCAGCTGGATCCGCGACGAGCTGGGGCCCGAAGCCGCGATCGCCAACCGCTTGCGTGAAGACATCGACACGATCCAGCGCATCCCCGCGCTGATCCGCCGTCTGGAAGAGCAATACCCGCCGCGCGGCGGTGCGCCCGACCCGCCGCCGCTGCCCGAGATCGAGCTGATGTGGGAGCGCAGGGAGCGCGAGCCCAAGCCCGATCGCATTGGACAGCTCGCGCTGCTGCTCGCCGGGGCGGGCGCGATGGCGGCGTTGTTCGCATTCGGAGTGATCGGGTGATGGAAAGCGCGGCAGGCCTCAAGATCCTGCTGATTATCGGCGGCGGGATTGCCGCGTACAAATCGTGCGAACTGGTCCGCCTGATCCGCAAGAACGGCGGCGATGTGACCTGCGTGCTGACCGAGGGCGGATCGCATTTCGTCACCCCGATGACGCTCGCCGCGCTCAGCGAAAACCCCGTCCACCAGACGCTGTGGGACCTCAGGAACGAGGTCGAGATGGGGCACATCCAGCTCAGCCGCGAGGCGGACCTGATCGTGGTCTGCCCGGCGACCGCGAACATGCTCGCCAAGATGGCGGCGGGGATCGCGGACGATCTGGCGACCACGTTGCTCCTCGCGACCGATACGCCGGTGATGGCGGTGCCCGCAATGAACGTGCGCATGTGGAGCCACGCGGCGACGCAGGCCAATGTCGCCACGCTGCGCGAAGCCGGCGTGATGGTGCTGCAGCCCGACGAAGGCCCGATGGCTTGCGGCGAATACGGCGCGGGTCGCCTGCCGGAGCCCGAGGCGATCTGGGATGCGATAACCCGGTGGGTGGGCGGCGGTGCAGGTCTGGCCCCATATCCTGAACCAACAACGCAGGACGGTTACCAGCCGGGTCCACTCGGGGGCCGCCACGTGCTCGTCACCGCAGGGCCGACCCACGAACCGATCGATCCTGTGCGCTACATCGCCAACCGGTCGAGCGGGAAGCAGGGCTTTGCGATTGCCGCCGCCGCCGCTGGTGCCGGTGCGCGGGTCACGCTGATCGCCGGGCCGGTGGAGTTGACGACCCCCGCGGGTGTCTCGCGGATCGACGTGCAGACCGCGCGCGAGATGCATCAGGCGGTGCAATCCGCGCTTCCGGCAGATGTTGCGGTGATGACTGCTGCCGTCGCCGACTGGCGCGCAAGCGATGTTATCGATCAGAAACTCAAGAAAAGCGCGGCGGCTCCGCCCGCGCTGCGGCTGGAAGAAAACCCCGATATCCTCGCCTCGCTGGGCGCTTCGGATATGCGGCCGACGCTGCTAATCGGCTTCGCGGCGGAGACGGAGAATGTCCTCGACAACGCGCAGGCCAAGCGGATGCGCAAGAATGCCGACTGGATCGTCGCCAACGATGTGTCGGGCGGGGTCGGCCAGAGCGTGATGGGCGGCGCGGACAACCGCGTCCATCTCGTCACCGAACGCGGGATCGAGGACTGGCCCGAGATGCCGAAGGATCGAGTCGCGGCGCGGCTGGTCGAAAGGATCGCCGCGGCGATGGAGAACGGGAATGACTGATACGGTGGGCGTGGCGATCAAGCGGCTGGAGCATGGCGAGGGCTTGCCGCTGCCCGTCTATGCCACCGAAGGCGCTGCCGGGATGGACGTGTGCGCGGCAGAGGACGTCGAGCTGGCTCCGGGCGCGCGCCATGCGGTCGCGACGGGCTTCGCGGTCGCGATCCCCGATGGCTACGAAATTCAGGTGCGCCCGCGATCCGGTCTGGCGTTCAAGCACGGGATCACCGTGCCCAATACGCCGGGTACGATCGATTCGGATTATCGCGGCGAGCTGAAAGTCTTGCTGATCAATCATGGGAGCGAGAGCTTCCCGGTCCACCGGGGCGAGCGGATCGGTCAGCTGGTGCTGGCGCCCGTTACCCGCGCCGCATTCACCGAAGTGGACGATCTGGATGAAACCGAGCGCGGCAGCGGCGGCTTCGGGTCGACCGGCGGCCACGCCAAGCTTTAGGGCGAAAACCCGCGCTCTCGACGCAAACGAAAATGGCCGGCCCGAGATGATCGGACCGGCCATCGGAAACGTGGTGAGTGTGCGCCCTACTGATCTTCGGGCTTGATCGAAATCCGCACGGTTTCGCCCGAGTTGCCGGGGAAGCCGGTGAACATCGCGTCGACCAGGTTCGGCACCAGGTATTGCAGGTGGTTGCTGCGCGACATGGCTTCCGCCGTGCCTTCGAACACGCGCTCCCCGGTCCGGCGATCGTCGATCTTCAG
Organism: Citromicrobium sp.; assembly: GCA_002729695.1. Lineage (GTDB taxonomy): Bacteria > Pseudomonadota > Alphaproteobacteria > Sphingomonadales > Sphingomonadaceae > Alteriqipengyuania. The sequence continues at coordinate 126,796 of PBYQ01000035.1, forward strand.
GTCGATATCGCTGGTATAGACCGTGTAGCTGCGGACGTCGGAATCGCTGAACCACGGATCGTAGAAGCCGTAGCCCCAGTCGCGGTTGCGAACCGCGATGACCCGTCCGTCGCGCGTGCGATACAGCGTCGGGCGATACCGATACCAGGGATCGTAGAACGGATCGCGGAAGCCGGTGCTGACAACGCGCTCGCGCCCGTTGTCGACGTTGTAGTCGAAGCTCACCAGCAGGTCGGCTGTCTCGGGATTGCCGGGCACGTAGCCGACTTCGGCCATCTTCTGCGCGACGAGATCGGCATAGTGGCCGAATTCGATTCCGCCTGCCAGTTCCGGATTATCAGCCACGACGGCGAAAGTCTGGCCCTGCGGTGCAGGCAACTGCGCCTGGAAGCGCGAGACATCGGCCTGGAAGCCGGTCGTGCAAGCGGCGACACCGCCGCCGAGCAGACCCAGCGCGCCCAAGGCCGCGAGAAATTTGCGTTTTTTCATAGTTTCGCCCCTTGCGAAGGGGATGCGCCCGGTTGGGGTGCTCCCCGATCCATCAGACCTGAACTACTATAACAATCCGCCTGAACCACCCTTTAACTAACTGAGGTCCTTTCGGTTTCCGCTGACAAGGCAGGCAGGTTACCCCCTTACCAGACCCAGCGCGTCATAGGTCGCTGCAAGCGTGGGTACGGCCCGCTCTCGCGCCAGCGCCGCACCGCGCGCCAGAATGGCGTCGAGCGCCTCGCGGTCGCCAACCAGTTCGCGAAACCGCGAAGAGATCGGGGCGAGGGTTTCCACCATCAGTTCGGCCAGCGAGGGCTTCAACGCGCCGAAGCCCTGCCCGCCGAAAGTGGCCAGAACCTGATCGGCGGTTTCTCCCGCAAGCGCGGCGTAGATCGTCACGAGGTTGAGCGCCTCCGGACGGTCTTCCAGCCCCGCGACTTCGGAAGGGAGGGCGTCGGCGTCCGACTTCGCCTTCTTGACCTTCTTCATGATCGTGTCGGCATCGTCAGCCAGTTCGATCCGGCTCATGTCTGAGGGATCGGACTTGCTCATCTTCTTCGAACCGTCGCGCAAGCTCATGATCCGCGCGGCCTGCGGCGGGATGTAGGGATCGGGCAGGGTGAATAGCGGTGCATCCGCCGCGCAGAAATCGTTGTTGAACTTCTGCGCGATGTCGCGGGCCAGCTCCAGGTGCTGCTTCTGGTCCTCGCCCACCGGAACGTGGGTCGCCTGGTACAGCAGCACGTCGGCGGCCTGCAGGACCGGGTAGGAAAACAGCGCGACCGAGGCGCCTTCACGGTTCTTGCCCGCCTTGTCCTTCCACTGCGTCATCCGGTTCAACCAACCCATCCGGGCGGTGCCGTTGAGCAGCCATTGCAGTTCCACGTGTTGCGGAACCTGCGCCTGGTTGAACAGGATCGAACGCGCCGGATCGATTCCGCACGCGATCAGTGCCGCCGCCATTTCCAGCGTTCCCCGGCGCAGCTCCGCCGGGTCGTGCGGCATGGAGATCGCGTGCATGTCGGCGAGGAAGAACAGGCATTCGCTGCCTTCGTCGAGCTCGTCCTGCATCCGCACCCAGTTGCGGATCGCGCCGAGGTAATTGCCAAGGTGGAGGTTGCCGGTGGGCTGAATGCCCGAAACGATGCGCATGGCTATGGCTCTTTTTTGATAATTCGAACGGAAAACGGGCGTGGTGCCGGGTTGTCCCGGCAGGTCAGGTCAGGCGTGCGCAAGCCATCGCCAGGCCGCCCGCCCGCCGATCGCGAAACGGCGCGGGGCCGCAGTGCTGGGGGCATGGTGTCCGTTCATCGCCGCGAGCATTATCACACGCGGGCTTTTCGGCAAGGTCGCCTATTCCGAAAGATCGACGACCTTCTTTGCGGGGCGACGGCGCACTTGTGCGATCAGGTCCTTGTCGAGCGCGCCGAGCAGGAAGGCCGCGCCGAAAAACACGATTGCGCCTGCCAGCGTGATCGCGAGGAGCGACCAGACGCGTTCGAAGGCATTGCCCGTCCAGAAGGGCATCAGCGCAGGGGTCAGGTACCAGAGCATCGCTCCCATGACCGCGGTCGCCGCAATCTGGCGGGCGATGCGGCTTGCCAGCTTGGCGGTGAAGCGGAACCAGCCGCGCAGCTGCAGGATGATGCACAGGGTAATGACGTTGAGCGAGGCGCTGATCGCGGTCGCCGCCGCCAGCCCGACGATGCCGTAGCGCGGCACGACGTAGAAGTTGAGCGAGATGTTGAATGCCAGCGCGCCCGCCGCCACGAACACCGGCGTGCGGGTATCCTCGCGGCTGAAGAACGCGGGCTGGAACACCTTGATCAGCACGTAGGCGGGCAATCCCGCGACCAGCGCGATCACGATCTGGCCCATCAGCAGCGTATCGTCGAGCGTCATCTTGCCGCCCTGGAACAGGCCGGTCGAAAAGGCCTCGGCGCAGATCGACAGCGCCACCGCGCAAGGCAGCGTCAGAAGCGTGCCGATCTCGACCGCGTTTGCCTGCAGGCGCTGCGCTTCGCTCCGGTTGTCGCTCTGGATATGGCGTGCCAGCATCGGCAGGATGGCCGTGCCCAGCGCGATCCCGAAGATGCCCAGCGGCATCTGGTTGAGCCGGTCGGCGAACTTGAGCAGCGTGAGCGAACCCTGTGGCAGGCTGGTGGCGAAGAACGTGTCGACCAGCTGGCTGATCTGGTAGATGCCTGCGCCGAAAGTGGCGGGCAGGATCAGCACGCCCAGCCGCTTCACTTCGGGGGTGATGCGCGGCGTGGTGACCTTCAGCTTCACGCCCGCACGGCGCATCGACCACCACATGTAGGCGAGCTGGAAGACGCCCGCCGTCGCCAGCCCGATCGCGAGGGCGTAGGCGACCGACACGTCGCCGCCGCCGATCCGGTCGCGCCAGGCAGCGCCCGACAGAATCGCCCCGATGAGCACGATGTTGAGCAGCACCGGCACGAAGGCACCCGGCGCGAATTTCGACCGTGCGTTGAGCACGCCGGATAGCATCGCGACCAGGCTGACCAGCGCCAGATAGGGGAAGGTGATCCGCGACAGCGTCACCGCCAGGTCGAACTTGCCCGGCACTTCCTGATATTCGCGCGCCAGCGCCCACACGATGCCGGGCATGGCGATCATGCACAGCGCGGAGAACGCCAGCAGCACCCAGACGAAGATCGAGAGAACATCGGTCGCGAATTCGTCGGCGGAGAGGTCATCGTCGCCCGTCGCGCCCAGCTTGCGCGTGTACATCGGCACGAAGGCGACGCTGAATGCGCCTTCGGCAAACAGCCGGCGGAACGTATTGGGCAGGGTGAAGGCGAGCTGCCATGCGTCCGCCGCCAGCCCCGCGCCCAGCGCGCGCGAGAGCAGCATGTCGCGGACGAAGCCGAACACGCGGCTGACTGCAGTCAGCCCGCCGATCGTCCCTACGTTCTTGACCAGGCTCATTGCCCGGGGCTCCCCAAGGGATGCCGGATCAGGCTTCGCCGCCCTGCTGGGCGCCTGCGGCCTCTTCCTGGGCCTTTTGCTGGAGGCGCTGCATGTACAGGCCGTTGAAGTCGATCGGATCGACCATCAGCGGCTGGTAGCCCAGGTCGCGGGTCGCGTCGGCGATGACGCGGCGCGCAAAGGGGAACAGGATGCGCGGCGCTTCGGCGAACAGGAACATGTGCGCCTGATCGTCGGGCAGGTTGCGGATGCCGACAAGCCCGGCATAGACCAGCTCGATCATGTAGACCGCGCCGCTTTCGCACGTGGCGTTGGCGTTGATCTTGAGCTCGACTTCGCTCACTTCGTCGCTGACCGGGTTCATCCCGATGTTGAACTGCAGGTCGATGCTGGGCGCATCCTGCCACTGGAAGCTGGCCGGCGCGTTCGGATTCTCGACCGAAAGATCCTTGATATACTGCGCGATGAAACCTGCGGTCGGGCGGTTGTCCGCACCATTGCCGGTATACTGGTTGTCGAGATCGGTCAGAACGTCGCCTTCGTCGGCCATGAAAGTTTCTCTGGTCTGCAAGGTTGTAAGGCCGGACCGCCCGCCGTTGCGGGTGCCCGGATGGATCGCTTGCCGCCTAGCAGCCGCTTGGCCGCCCCGCAACGGGAACGAATCACCGATGCGGGACACTTTTCGCCGCATCGGGGCACTCCGCTCGACGTTGTGCATTTGATATCGGCCCCTATCTGTGGGATTGAATGCGAAACGTGAAGGGCGCGTCCGGCGGTTGTCGTTCGATGCGCGCCCGATGATTAGCCAGGTGCCTTTGCAAGTGATTCCCGAAATCGTCATCCTCGCCATGATCGCGGTCTTTCTGGGCCTGCGGCTGTATTCCGTGCTTGGCCGCCGGGCCGAGCATGAGGAAGAGCCCGTGCCGCGCCGCTTCGAAGGGCAGGACGCGCCCAATCTCGCACAGCCCAAGCAGGCTGCGCAGCCCGCTCCGCGTGCCGTGACCGAACACGAAGCCAAGCCCGACGTCCTGCCGGTGGTCGAGCGTGGGGTTCAGTCGATCATCGCGTCGGATCGCACCTTCGACATCGTCAACTTCCTCGAAGGTGCGAAGGGTGCCTACGGGATGGTGCTCGAAGCGTTCTGGAACGGCGACAAGGAAACGCTGCGCGAACTGTGCGACGATTCGGTCTACGAAGGTTTCGCGCAGGCGATCGATGCGCGCGAGGAAGCTGGCGAAACGCTCGACAATCGTCTGATCCGGATCGAGGACGCATCGATCCGCGACGCCGAGGTGGAGCGCAAGGAAGCGCGCATCACCGTCCGCTTCGTCGCCGACATCGCAACCGTGACGCGCGACAGCGAAGGCACCATGGTTGCCGGATCGCTCGACGATGCGATCGAGACCCGCGATATCTGGACCTTCGCCCGCCGCACCGATTCGCGCGCGCCGGACTGGCTGCTGGTCGAGACCGACGAAGGCTGATCGCATCGGGCTCCGGTTTCCGGGGCCCGATTTTTTCGCAAGGGAGGCGAGGCAATGTTCAAGTGGAGCTGGCCTCTCGCGGCGCTCGTCGTGTTGTCGAGCTGCGTCGGCCCGGGTCAGGATCGCCCGCCTTATCCGCCGATAGACCGTCCGCCCGAACCCGTGCTCGAGAACGCCGCCGCGGCAGGCGTTACCGCTGGCCCCTCGTTCCGCGCGCTGCGCCTGACCGAAGCGGACGCTTCCGCCGCGCTTTCCGCCTTCAGGGCCAGTTGCGACTGGCCGTCGGAAAAAGCCGACGCCAGCGGCCTGACCCGGCCCGAAGACTGGCTGGGCTCCTGCGCAGCAGCGCACCGGTGGGAGGGCGATGCGCTCACCTTCTTCGAAACCTATTTCGAGACCGCGCAGATCGGCGACGGTACCGCGTTTGCGACCGGCTATTTCGAGCCCGAGATTCTCGGCAGCCGCACCCCGCGCCCCGGCTACGACGTGCCCGTCTACCGCGTGCCCGACGACCTCGTGCGCGCCTGGCCCGCCGACATGCCGGAGAGCGAGCGCGAAGGGCGTCCGCCGCTGGGCCGGTACGACGATGCGGGTAATTTCGTCGAATATTACAGCCGCGCCGAGATAGAGGATGGCGCGCTTGCCGGGCGCGGGCTGGAAATCGCGTGGGCGGCCGATCCGGTCGAGTTCTTCTTCCTCCAGATCCAGGGCTCGGGCCTGCTGCGCGCGCCCGACGGCAGCGTGATGCGGATCGGTTATGCGGGCCAGAACGGTCACGGCTACACCGGGATCGGCGGGCTGATGCGCGAGCGCGGGCTGCTCGGCGACGGCCCCGGCCAGTACCCCGGATCGATGCAGGGCATCATGCAGTATATCCGCGAGAACCCGGTGGAAGGCCGCGCGCTGATGCGCGAGAACGAAAGCTGGGTGTTCTTCCGCGAACTGACCACCAGCGGGCCGCTCGGCTCGCTCGGTGTGCCGGTGACGCGCGGGAGCAGCGTGGCTGTCGACCCGCGCTTCGTCCCTTACGGCGCGCCGGTGGTGCTCGATATGGATCGCGACATCGCCGACGGCCTGTGGGTGGCGCAGGATACCGGCGGCGCGATCAAGGGTGCCAACCGTTTCGACACCTTCTGGGGCAATGGCGGCGACTCGCGCGAGGTTGCCGGGGGCATGAGCGCGAGAGGCCACGCGCTGATCCTGCTTCCGAAGGGAACGGTCGCACGCCTGACCGGGCGATGAGACACGCGCCGCGCGGATTGTCGGAGGAAGAGGCCGCCGCATGGGCGGCGCTGGCGGCGAGCGTGAAGCCGATGCATGGCAAGCGTGCAGCGCCGAGTGCACCGCAATCCCGGCCAGGTCTTTCACCCGCCAGAGTCGCCACAACACCCTCCCCATCCCGAGGGAGAGGGGCCGGGGGTGGGGGAACTGCCTCTACCAACCGAAGTACGCCCCCTCCCAACCCTCCCCCGCGCGGGGGAGGGCTTCATCGCCCCACCGCGAGCACGGGTCTGGACTCGCACTGGGATCGCAAGCTCAAGGCAGGCGAGATCGCGCCAGAACTCACGCTCGATCTGCACGGCCACGGTCTCGACGCCGCCTATAACCGCTTGATGGACGGTATGGCGCAAGCGCGAGGGATGGATGCGCGCAGCGTGCTGGTGGTCACCGGCAAGCCGCGCGGCGGCGACCCGGCCGACCGGGGCGAGCGGCGCGGTGCGATCCGCGCGAAGATTCTCGACTGGCTTGCCGCAAGCGAACACGGCAGCGCGATTGCCGCCGTGCGGACCGCGCACCGGCGGCACGGCGGAGAGGGCGCGCTGTTTATTGTCTTGAGAAGGGGCCGCTGATGGGCCTGCTGCGCTCCCGACCCTTCCTGTGGCTGATCCTCTCACTGCCCGGTGCGTGGATGCTGTGGCGCTGGTGGTTTACGCCGGACCTGTACGGATATGGCCATATCATCGGCGATAGCGGGGACTGGGCGGCATGGCTGCTGATGGCGACGCTCGCGGTTACGCCCCTCCGGCTGGCGTTCCGCCGCAATCGGTTCGTCCAGTATCTGATGCGCAAGCGGCGCGATCTGGGCGTGGCGAGCTTCGCCTATGCCGCCGGGCACACGATCATCTATCTGTGGCGCAAGGCCGATCCCGCGATCATCTGGGACGAGGCGTCGACGCCTTACGTCCTCGCCGGATGGGTCTCGCTGGCGCTGTTCCTGCCGCTCGCGATTACGTCCAACGATGTCTCGATGCGAATGCTCAAGCGCTCATGGAAGACGCTGCACCGGCTGGTCTATCCTGCTGCGGTGCTGGTGTTCGTGCACTGGGCGCTATCCGCCTTCGATCCGACCACCGCCACTATCAACATCGCGATATTGGCGGCGATCGAGATCGTCAGGGTGTGGCTGCAGTGGCGTCAGAAACGCGCAGCCAGCGCCAGCATCAAAGCGTGACGTACTGGCGGAAGCGCGCGACTTCCTGCTCGTCGACGTACTTGCCGATCTCGCGATCGAACACGCCCATGTCGGCGTAGGGGCGGTATTCTTCGAACTCGTGGACCATCTTGTCGGTCATGCCGGGGACGAGGCGGATTTCCTCTTCGCTGGCGGAGTTGAGGTTGATCGGCACGAACACGTTGACCAGTACGGCCTTGGCTTCGTCTTCGCTCAGCGTTTCCTTCAGCTTGGCGTCGAGATCGGTGACGCTGGCATAGGGCTGGCCCGCGACGATCGCGGCGGCGAGTTCGGGCGAAACGCCGTCGACATTCGCCAGCTCTTCCTCGGTCGCATCGTTGGCGTTGAGCACGGTGGATGCGGCGTCGGGCGACTCGACCGCATCGGCGTCGGGCGTCGCGTTATCGGTCGCTGCGGTTTCGTCCGTGGTCGCCTCGGGAGCTTCCGAACAGGCGGCGAGCGCCAGTGCCGAGGCGGCGACGGGAATGAGGAACTTCAGTGTACGCATGATATGCCTTCCTTTTTGCGAAGGGCTCGCATTAGCAGTCCTGGCGGCCCTGTCGATGATAGTTTTCAAGCAGTCCTAGCCCAGATCGTCGGCGCTGAACGGGAATTGGCGCTTTTCGTGCTGCACGGAAATCCAGTGCGTGGTCATGAAGGCCTCGATCGCCCACCGCCCGTTGAACCGGCCGACGCCCGAATTCTTGACCGCGCCAAAGGGGGAGAAGGGACTATCGTTGACCGGCTGGTCGTTGATGTGGGTCATCCCCGCCTCGATCCGCTTGGCGAAGGCCAGCGCGCGGCCCTCGTCCCGGCTGAAGACCGAACTCGACAGGCCCATGTCGGTATTGTTCGCCAGTTCGAGCGCATGGTCTTCGTCCCGCGCGCGCTGGATCGGCGCGACGGGGCCGAAGATCTCGTGCGTGACGAGGCAGTTGTCCTCGCCGACATCGGTGAAGACGTGCGGCGGGATCACAAGCCCGTCGGGCTCGCCGCCCAGCGCGCAGGTCGCGCCCTGGTCTTTCGCTTTGGCGATCATCTCCATGATCCCCTCGAACTGGTCGCGATTGACGATCGGGCCAATCAGGCAGTCCGCCGCATCGCGCTTGCCCACCACCAGCTTGCGGGTGCGCGCCACGAATTTCTCGACGAATTCGTTGTACACCGCGTCTTCCACCACGATCCGGTTGGCGATCATGCAAATCTGGCCCTGGTGCATGAACTTGCCCCACACGCTCGCCTCGACCGCATAGTCGATATCCGCATCGTCGAGCACGACGATCGGCGAATTGCCGCCGAGTTCGAGCTCGAGCGACTTGATCCGCTTGCCATCCAATGCCGCCTTACCGACCCCGCGCCCCACGGGGGTGGAGCCGGTGAAGCTGACGACCGAGGGAACGGGATGGCGCACCAGCGCATCGCCGATTTCCGATCCGCTGCCCGGAAGGACCGAGACGAGGCCCTTGGGAAGCCCCGCTTCCTCGCAGATCGCGGCGAAGATGGTGCCGCCGGTGACCGGCGTGTCGCTGGCGGGCTTGAGCACAACCGCGTTACCCAGCGCGAGCGCTGGGAACAGCGTGCGCGCGGTCAGCTGGAGCGGGAAGTTCCACGGGCTGATCAGCGCGACGACGCCCGCTGGCTGGCGATAGGCGCGGCTTTCCTTGCCCGGGATATCCTCGGGCAGGATCGCGCCCTCGACCATGTAAGGCAACGCCGCCGCCTCCTGCTTGGCGACCTGCGTCACCAGCATCAGCTCGAGCGCGGCCTTGACCTGAGTCCCGCCCACTTCGCGCACGATCCAGTCCGCGATCTCGTCCTTTCGCGATTCGAGGATGTCGCCGATCGCCAGCATCTTCGCGGCGCGGGCGGACGGCGGCAGTGCCGCCCACTCGCGCTGCGCGTCGCTGGCCGACCGGCACGCCTCGTCCACGTCGTCTGCCGTGGCGCAGGCCATTTCGAAGATCGTGCTTTCGTCCCACGGGCAGATATTGGCGAGCGTTTCGCCCGATCCTTCGCGCCATTCGCCCGCGACGAAAATCCTGTCGAGCTTCTCGTAAGCTGCCATGACCGGGCTCACTCCGCCGCTTTGCCGGAGATCGACCTGGCGCTGGCCATGCCCGGGGCGGTCGACTTGCCACCGATCATCTCGCGGACCTTGTCCTCGATCCGCTGGCCGATCTTTTCGTCGACGTTCTTCCAGTATTCGAACGCGCGCACGAGCACCTTCTCGCTGACGCCGTCGGCAAGGTGGCCGGAGACATTCGAGACGAAGCGGTCGCGCTGTTCGTCGTCCATCACTTCGCGCACCAGTGCACCGGCCTGCGACCAGTCGTCGTCATCCTCGCGCAGCGTGTAGGCCTGACGAACCATGTCGCCGTCGGCGTGCCAGGTCGCCTCGCCGCCGACCTGCGGCTGCGCGGCGGGACCACCGTAGGAATTGGGCGCGTAGACCGGGTCGACCGCGTTCTGCGTGCGCATATGCCCGGCGCGGCTGTAGGAATGCACATCGGCATTCTTGGGGGCGTTGACCGGAATCTGCTTGTAATTGACGCCCAGACGCGCGCGGTGCGCATCCGAATAGGAGAACCCGCGCGCCAGCAGCATCTTGTCGGGGCTCAGCCCGATGCCCGGGACCATGTTGTTCGGCTCGAACGCGAGCTGTTCGATCTGCGTATCCCAGTCGACCGGGTTCTCGTTCAGCGTCAGCGTGCCGACCTCGATCAGCGGATAATCCGCGTGCGGCCAGGTCTTGGTCAGGTCGAACGGATTGATGCGATAGGTCTTGGCGTCCTCGAACGGCATGATCTGCCACTTTAGGGTCCACGACGGGAAATTGCCCTCGGCAATCGCGTCGAACAGGTCGCGGCGGTGGTAGTCGCTGTCTTCGCCCGCCTTCTTGACCGCTTCGTCCTGCGTCAGGTGGGCGTTGCCGCTCTCGTCGCCGACATTGGTGTGGAAGTGGAACTTGACCCAGAACTTCTCGCCATCCTCGTTGATCAGCATGTAGGTGTGCGAACTGTAGCCGTTCATCTCCCGCCAGTTTTTTGGCACGCCGCGATCGCCCATCAGGTAGGTGACCTGATGCGCACTTTCGGGGCTGAGCGTCCAGAAATCCCACATCATGTCGTGATCGCGCAGGCCGTTGTCCGCGCGGCGCTTCTGGCTGCGGATGAAGTGCTGGAACTTCAGCGGATCGCGGATGAAGAAGATCGGCGTGTTGTTGCCGACCATGTCGAAATTGCCGTCCTCGGTGTAGAACTTGACCGAGAAGCCGCGCGGATCGCGCCAGGTATCGGGGCTGCCGCGCTCACCCGCCACGGTGGAGAAGCGCATCGCGACCTCGCACTCGGCGCCCGGCTGGAAGATCTTGGCCTTGGTGTATTTCGAGACGTCCGCCGTGGTCTTCCATGTGCCGAACGCGCCCGAGCCCTTGGCGTGCGGCTGGCGTTCGGGAATGCGCTCCCGATTGAAGTTGGCCATCTGCTCGATCAGGTAGTGATCGTTGAGCACGATCGGGCCGTCGGGGCTGATCGTCAGCGAATGCTCGTCGCTCTGGACGCGGATACCGGCATCGGTGGTGGTGGGGGGAACGGTCTTGGCCATGGTCTTCATCCTCTTTGGAGATCGAAGACTGGAACGGGCCGCAGCACCGCTTCGTTCCACCGCGCGCCCGGCAAAACGACAAGATTTCAGATGCCTGCGCTGCCCTCTTTTCGCAAAGCCCCGACTGCTGCGGGAACCGGCACTTGGACCGGCGATTGAGCGAGTGGGGACGTAGACGAAAGGTCAGCCAATGCTCGAAGATTCCGGCGACGCCAACTCGGTCCGGACGGGATGGCCTGCGCGTCTCATCGGCGTTCTCCTGTTTGCACTGGGCCTCGTGCTCGCCATCGGCGGGATCGTGCTCCTCACCGCCGGTGGCTCGCCCTATTATCTTCTGGCCGGCGTCGGGCTGATTGCCTCGGGTGCGCTCGTATTCCTCCGACGCTGGATCGGAGCGGTGCTCTACGCCGTCGTCTTTGCGCTGACCGCTGCTTGGGCCTTCTGGGAGAGCAGCAACGTCTGGGGGCTGGTGCCGCGTCTGGTCGGCCCGGCAATCCTGCTCGTCCTCGTCTGCCTGATCACGCCCTTCCTTATCCGGCGCACTGGCTGGAAGCCGGCAATCCTCGGCGCGGTCGGGACACTCGTGTTTACCGGAGCGGCCTTCTGGCTGACCGCGCTCGCCGCGCCCGGCTGGGTGCAATCGGATCTCCCCGACCATGGCGGCTCCATCGCCGGGCAGTCGGTGAATGCCGACTGGCCCGCATGGGGCGGCACCTACGGGGCGCAGCGCTATTCGACGCTGGCCCAGATCACGCCCGACAATGTCGACCAGCTGAAAGTCGCGTGGACCGCGCATACCGGCGACCTGCCGCAAGGTGCGGGCGAGGGGAAATATGCCGCCGAGACCACTCCGCTCAAAGTGGGCAATCGGCTCTACATGTGCACGGCGATGAACCAGATGCTCGCGCTCGACGCGAACAACGGCAAGGTTCTGTGGCGCTACGACCCGGGCGTCAGCACCGACGCGATCCCCTACTCCGCCAGCTGTCGCGGCGTGACCGCGTTCGATCCGACCAAGGGAAGCACCGCGCTCGCCAACAACACCGCGCGCCCGACACCGGCACTGGCGGCATCGACGCCGATCACCGGTCCCGCGACCGCGCTGGAGGAATGCAAGGGCCTGCGCATTCTTGAGGCGACGCTCGATGCGCGGCTGATCGAGGTCGACGCCGATACCGGCAAGCCGTGCCCCGGCTTCGGCACCAATGGCGAAGTCGATACCACCGTGGGCCTCGGCAACGTCTATCCCGGGATGGCGGCGATGACCGTAGCGCCGACCATCGTCAACGGCACCATCGTGGTCGGTCGGCAGGTGATGGACGGCCAGCGCAACGATGCCCCCTCGGGCGCGATCATGGCGTTCGACGCGACCACCGGCGAACGCAAGTGGGCGTGGGACATGGGCCGTCCGGGCGAGACCGGCTGGCCTGCCGAAGGCGAGGAGTTCACGCGCGGAACGCCCAATATGTGGACCAGCGCCGCGGGCGACGACGACCTGAACTTGGTCTACCTCCCGCTCGGAAACAGCTCGAGCGACTACTGGAGCAGCGACCGCAGCGCTGAGGAGAACACATACTCATCCGCACTCGTCGCGATCGACGTGGCGACCGGCAAGCCCGCCTGGACGTTCCAGACGGTGCACAAGGACGTGTGGGACTACGACCTCGGCAGCCAGCCGACGCTGGTCGACTTGCCCGACGGCACGCCCGCTCTGGTGCTCGCCTCGAAGCAGGGCGAAATCTACGTGCTCGACCGCAGGACCGGCAAGCCGCTGCATCCGGTGGTCGAAAAGCCCGCCCCGACCGGCGGTGCCGAGCCCGAACAGCGCAGCCCGACGCAGCCCTATTCCGCCTTCGCCACGCTCAAGAAACCCAACCTGACCGAGGCGGACATGTGGGGCATGTCGCCGATCGACCAGATGTTCTGCCGCATCCAGTTCCGGGAAGCGGATTATGCGGGATACTATACCCCGCCGAGCGAGAACCACTCGATCGAGTATCCCGGTTATAACGGCGGCTCGGACTGGGGATCGGTCGCGGTCGATCCGGCGCGCGGCGTGATCGTGGCGAATTACAACGACATGCCCAATTACGTGCAGCTGGTGCCGCGCGCGGTGGCCGACAAGAAAGGCTGGGAGCCGCGCGGGCCGCAGGGCAATACCGGCGGCGGCAAGGCCGAAGGCGCGGGCGACCCGCAGGCGGGTGTGCCCTACGCGATCGACGTCAACGCGGGCTGGCGGGTGCCGTTCACCGGCCTGCTGTGCAAGCAGCCGCCCTATGGCGGGATCACCGCGATCGACCTGACCACGGGCAAGACGATCTGGGACCGCCCCTTCGGCACCGCGCGCAAGAACGGCCCCTTCGGCATCGCCTCGCACCTTCCGGTGACCATCGGTACGCCCAATAATGGCGGCGCAGTGGTGACGGCGGGCGGACTGATCTTCGTCGCCGCGACCACCGACGACCTGATCCACGCGATCGATTTGAAGACCGGCAAGACGCTGTGGACCGCAGCGCTGCCGGGCGGCGGACAGGCAAACGTGATGACCTATGAGGAAGGCGGGCGTCAGTACGTGGTCGTGATGGCCGGAGGGCACCACTTCATGCAGACCAAGGTCAGCGATGCGGTGGTCGCCTACGCGCTGCCCGACACAACCACCTGAGCTATCCCTCAGGCAAAATTAAAGCGGGCCGCGATGGTAAGTCGCGGCCCGCTTCGTTTCGCCAGTGTGCCGATCAGTGGTATTTGGCGTAGGTCAGATCGAACCGGTCGGCGTCCATCACCTTGGTCCACGCGGCGACGAAGTCGCGCGCGAACTTCTCTTCGTTGCCATTCTCGGCATAGACCTCCGCGACCGAGCGTAGCTGCGAGTTCGAACCGAACACCAGATCGGTACGCGTCGCGTGCCATTTCTCCTCGCCAGAGGCGCGGTCGGTCCCGACGAATTCCTCGTCGCCGCTTTCGTCGACCGTCGCCCACTTCGTACCCATGTCGAGCAGGTTGACGAAGAAGTCGTTGGTCAGCTGGCCGGGCCGGTCGGTCAGTACGCCGATGCTGTTGCCGTGCTTGGCATGCTTGCTCACCGCACCCAGCGCGCGCATCCCGCCGACCAGTACGGTCATCTCGGGGATCGACAGGCCGAGCAGGCTGGCCCGGTCGATCAGCAGGTCCTCGGTCTTCACGCTCGCCTTGGTCTTCAGGTAGTTGCGGAAGCCGTCGGCGAAGGGCTCCAGCGGTTCGAAGCTTTCCGCGTCGACATGCTCTTCGGTGGCATCGCCGCGCCCGGTGGTGACCGGAACCGCGATGTCGAACCCGGCATCCTTCGCCGCCTTCTCGACCGCAGCCGAACCCGCGATCACGATCGCATCGGCCATCGAGATGTCGTCGCGCAGCTCATCCAGCTTGGAGAGGACCTTGCCCAGTTCCTCAGGATCGTTGACCGCCCAGCTGCGCATCGGCTCCATCCGGACATGCGCGCCGTTCGCCCCGCCGCGATGGTCGCTCTTGCGATACGTGCTGGCCGAAGCCCACGCCGCCTTGACCAGCTCGGCGACCGACAGTCCGCTGCGCAGCACCTTGTCCTTGAAAAGGGTGACGGCGGTGTCGGAGACTTCGCGGCCTGCAGGCACCGGGTCCTGCCAGATCAGGTCTTCGGACGGGACATCCGGGCCAAGGTAGCGGACCTTGGGCCCCATATCGCGGTGGCACAGCTTGAACCACGCGCGGGCGAAGGCATCGTCGAGCGCGGCCTGGTCGTCGCGGAAGCGTTCGGAGATCTTGCGATATTCCGGGTCCATCTTCAGCGCCATGTCGGCGGTGGTCATCATGGTCGGCACCTTCTTCGACGGATCGCGCGCGTCGGGCGCCATGTCCGCCTCTTCGGGGTCGACTGGCTGCCACTGCTGCGCACCCGCCGGGCTCTTCACCAGCTCGTACTCGTACTTGAACAGCAGGCGGAAATAGTCGCCGCCCCACTGCGTCGGGTTGGGCGTCCACGCGCCTTCGAGGCCCGAGGTGGTGATGTGGCCCTTCTCGATCTGCCCCGCATCGGTGGCCCAGCCGAAGCCCATCAGCTGCAGCGCCTCGCTCTCGGGCGATCCGCTCAGCTGGTCTGCGGGAACCGCGCCGTGGCACTTGCCGAAGGCGTGGCCGCCGGCGGTGAGCGCGACGGTTTCTTCGTCGTTCATCGCCATCCGGCTGAACGTCTCGCGCATGTCGCGCGCTGATTGCAGCGGGTCGGGGTTGCCACCGGGCCCTTCGGGATTGACGTAGATCAGCCCCATCTGGATCGCGGCGAGCGGGTTTTCGAGCGCCTTGCCCTCATCGGGAATGATGCGCGTCTCGACACCCTGGTCGACCCACTCTTCTTCCGAGCCCCAGTAGATGTCGTTCTCGGGCTCGTAGACGTCCTTGCGGCCGCCGCCGAAACCAAACACGGGCCCGCCCATGCTCTCGATCGCGACATTGCCGGTCAGGATGAACAGGTCCGCCCAGCTGATATGCTTCCCGTATTTCTGCTTAATCGGCCAGAGAAGCCGCCGCGCCTTGTCGAGGTTGCCGTTGTCGGGCCAGGAATTGAGCGGGGCAAAGCGTTGCTGGCCGCTCGACGCACCGCCGCGCCCGTCGCCCGTGCGGTACGTGCCCGCCGCGTGCCACGCCATGCGGATGAAGAACGGGCCGTAGTGCCCGTAATCCGCCGGCCACCAGGGCTGGCTGTCGGTCATCAGCGCGTGGAGGTCTGCCTTGAGCGCTGCGTAATCGAGCGCGTTGAATGCCTCGCAATAATCGAAATCCTCGCCCATCGGATCGGGCGACTGCCCGCCTTGCGTGAGGATGTGGAGGTCGAGTGCATCGGGCCACCAGTCCTTGTTGGTGCGCCCCAGCAGCGCGCGCACGCCGCCATCGCCATGTACGGGGCAACCGCCCCCGATCGAACCAGTCTTCGCGTCCATCATCCACTCCTTCTCGCATGCGACTCGTATCGCGTGATGGAAGGAGAATGCTCCCGCTACGGTGATTGGTCCAATCGATTAATTGGCTTTGACTTATCACCTTGGGCGATGGTGCGACTCGCGCAAGCCCCAAATGCAAAGCGCCGCCATCCGGGTTACGAATGGCGGCGCTTTCGCGTCTGTTGTGTGTGGGGCTTAGCTGACTGCTGTGTCGTCCCGCTGTACGGCTTCGACCGTCGGGGCGGCATCTTCGATGCTTCCCTCCGCAGGGTCTTCGTTCGCCTGCACCGGCTCGACAGGTCCGGCATCCAGAACCCGATCGATCACGCCAGCCGCTTGAACCTTGCCGAGCGCGTCGAGGAAGGCCGCATCCCACATCTCGTCGAAGCCGCTGGCAGAGAACTTCGCCAGCGTACCCGAACCTTCGGTCACGATGGTTTCGACCACCTTGGAGCTCGCGCGGTCGTAGAACTGCCATTCGACCTTGACGTCGATCGTCCCCTTGAAGCCCTTGACCGAGGAACACAGGTTCATCGCGGTAGGGGCCATCACCGCGCCCAGCAGGATGTCGCCCTTGTCGTCCGATTCCGCCGCAAAAAGGTCGCCCGAATCCGAGACCACAGCAACTTCGCTCTTGCCCAGCTTTTCGGAAACCAGACGGTCGTAGCGCTCGAAATCCTGGGTCTTCTTTTCCTTGGGCAGCTCGATGTTGCTCGGGAAGACGCACAGCGTGCCGCCCTTCACGCGCGCCTCGATCGGAGCGGTTTCGGTGTCGAGCACGACCTTTGCGAGTTGGAGCGACTTGCTCTCGGCGTGGGCCGAAGCGGGCACGACGAGTGCCACCAGCGCGCCCGCGAGCGCGCACTGCTTGAACGTCATTTCGAATGTTCCCCCTGGACGATCCCGTCCGCGCCGAGGCCGGACGGGATCGAAATACATCTGCCCGAAAAATCCTACAAGCAAATGCTATGCGGGGGAGGGGCTTACGCGGCTTGCGCGATCTCGTCCGCCGGTTCGGTGCGGATCAGGTAGTCGAAGGCGGTGAGGCCGGCCTTCGCGCCCTGGCCCATCGCGACGACGATCTGCTTGTAGGGCACGATCGTCGCATCGCCTGCGGCGAAGATGCCGGGCAGGTTGGTTGCGCCGCGCCCGTCGGTGACGATCTCGCCGTGCTTCGACAGTTCGAGCCCGGAGTCCTTCAACCATTCGGTATTGGGGACGAGGCCGATCTGTACGAATACGCCCGCCAGTTCGATCGTGCGCTCTTCGCCGCTGTCGCGGTCCTTCACGATCAGCCCGTTCACGCGGCTGCCGTCGCCGGTGATCTCGGTCGTCTGGCCGTTGGTGACGATCTCGACATTGTCGAGGCTCTCGAGCTTCTTCACCAGCACCGCATCGGCGCGCAGCTGGGTGTCGAATTCGATCAGCGTGACGTGGTCGACGATCTTAGCGAGGTCGATCGCGGCTTCGACGCCCGAATTGCCGCCGCCGATCACCGCGATCCGCTTGCCCTTGAACAGCGGGCCGTCGCAGTGCGGGCAGTAGGCCACGCCCTTGTTGCGGTATTCCTGCTCGCCCGGCACGCCGAGATTGCGCCAGCGGGCACCCGTGGCGAGGATGATCGCGCGGGCCGACAGCTCGCCGCCATTGGCGAAGCGCACCTTGTGCATGCCGCCCTCCTGCTTGGCGGGGATCAGCTCTTCGGCCTGCACCAGATCGATCTTGTCGATTGCGTTTTCCTTGACCTGCTCGTCGAGGTCGGCGGAAAGCTTGGGCCCTTCGGTATAGGCGGTGCCGGGCAGGTTCTCGATTCCCAGCGTGTCCTGCAACTGTCCGCCGAAACGCTCGGCGGCGATGCCGGTGCGGAAACCCTTGCGCGCGGTGTAGACCGAGGTCGCGACCCCGGCAGGTCCGCCGCCGATCACCAGCACTTCATAGGGCTCGCGCTCGTTCAGTTTGGCCGCCGCCTTCGCGCCTGCGCCGGTATCGAGCCGTTCGAGGATTTGCGGCAGTTCGATCTTGCCGTTGTAGAAGCTCTCTCCGTTGAGGAAGGTCGCAGGCACGGCCATGATGTCGCGCGCCTCGACCTCGTCCTTGTACGCGCCGCCTTCGATCAGCGTGGCGGTAATGCGGGGGTTCTCCAGTGCCATCAGGGTCAGAGCCTGAACTACATCCGGGCAGTTGTGGCACGAGAGCGAGAAGAACATCTCGAACTCCAGATCGGTCTCGATCCGGCGGATATCCTCCAGCACATCGGCATCGACCTTGGGCGGGTGCCCGCCCGCCCACAGCAGCGCGAGCACCAGCGAGGTGAACTCGTGGCCCATCGGCAGGCCGGCGAAGCGGACCCACTTTTCGGCGTCCTTGCCGCGACGGATGATGAAGCTGGGCTTGCGTTCGAAGTCGCCGGTGAAATCGACGCTGACCAGATCGTGCAGCGCGGCAATCTCTTCGAGCAGTTCGCGCGTCTTGGCCGACGTCTCGTCGTCGCCCAGCGATGCGACAAGCTCCACCGGCTCGCGCAGGTTTTGCAGGTACTGCTTCAGCTGGTCGGTCATCTGGGCGTCGAGCATGGGAAAGGACTCCATCCAAAAATGCGTCATTGCGAGCCGCTGGGGGCGGCGTGGCAATCCATCATCGAACAGGTCGGCCTGGACCGGTTCGAACATGAATCGCTTTGTGGTTATCATCCCTCGCGATGACGAGGAGGGTTGGGGGAGGGTGTGGAGGCCCGGCGTGTGCCGAGCCTCCGATAGTAACGCTTAGATCTTGCCGACGAGGTCGAGCGAGGGGGCGAGCGTTTCGCTGCCTTCTTCCCACGCGGCCGGGCAGACCTGGCCGGGGTTCTCGCGGACGTACTGCGCCGCCTTGATCTTGCGGGCGAGTTCGTTGGCGTTGCGGCCCACGCCTTCGCAGGTCTGTTCCATGATCTGGATCACGCCGTCGGGATCGACCACGAAGGTTGCACGGTCGGCAAGGCCCATTTCCTCACGCAGCACGTCGAAGTTCTTCGACAGCGTGTGCAGCTGGTCGCCGAGGAACGGGAACTTCAGCTTGCCGATCCGCTCGCTGGTGTCGTGCCATGCCTTGTGGCTGAAGTGCGTGTCGGTGCTGACGGCATAGACTTCCACGCCCATCTTCTGGAGCATGTCGTACTGCTCGCCGAGGTTTTCCAGCTCGGTCGGGCACACGAAGGTGAAGTCCGCCGGGTAGAAGAAGAAGATCGCCCACTTGCCCTTCACGTCCTCGTCGGTGACTTCGAAGAAGTCCTTGCCGGCTTGGAATGCGGTGGCTTTGAACGATTTGATCTGGCTTCCGATGATACCCATGAATGTCTCCTCTAGGGGGTTGAAACTCGACGCCTAGATAGGGACTGCTGCAATGCACAAAAGCGATTTGTGACGATTGCGGCCATCGGAATTATCGATGAAAGTTGGGGAACTTTATCAGTGTGTGAGGTGCGCCGTGGAGCAGTCGCGCAAGACCTCAATGAAGGGCGCCAGTTGACATCCGAAAATGCCCCGGTCACTTTTCTCGAGGCAATTCAAGAGGGGGCGATTTTGATCTGGTTACTGTTCTTTATTCTGGTTCTTGTGGCCTTCGTATTGTGGGTCGTATCTCAGCGCCGCAAGTTCGCGCGGCAGGTCGGCGCGGATTACGAGCGTATCAAGCGGACCGAAGGCGACTCCGCTATCGGTCAGATGGGTGAGAACGAATTTCGTCTCGCTTACGAAAAGGCCCTGAAAAGGAGAAGCAACAAGGCCGCACTCTGGGTTCTCCTCTCAATTCCCGTGACGATTGGCATACCCTATTTGCTCGTCGTGAACTCCGATGGTGGCATTGTGCTCTTGCTCGCGATGGTGGTCTGCATCGGGGGCGTAGTGGCAGCGGTCTATTGGGGGCTTAAAAGTCAACCATCGGTGCTCGACATAATGCGTGAAGAGTCGCGTTAGGGCCCGTTTTTGCTGCGAGGCGCTACCCACACTGCGCCCGATGCAGCAGCGCCTGGTCCGCCAGCACGCAGGCCATCATCGCCTCGACCACGGGTACGCCGCGGATCCCGACGCAGGGGTCGTGGCGGCCCTTGGTGCTGATCTGGGTTGCCTCTCCCTCGCGCGTGATCGTGTCGACCGGGGTCAGGATCGATGATGTAGGCTTGAACGCCACGCGGCAGGTGACCGGCTGGCCGGTGGCGATCCCGCCCGCGATGCCGCCTGCGTGGTTGGCGGTAAACTCGGGGGCGTCGCTGTCGGATGAAGGCCTCATCGGGTCGGCGTTCGCTTCGCCCGAGAGGCGCGCCGCGTCGAAGCCGTCGCCGATCTCCACGCCCTTGACCGCGTTGATGCTCATCATCGCCGCCGCCAGCTCGCTGTCGAGCTTGGCGTAGAGCGGCGCGCCCCAGCCAGCGGGCACGCCGGTGGCCACACACTCGACCACCGCGCCGAGCGAGGAGCCTGCCTTGCGCGCGTCGTCGACCAGTGTCTCCCAGCGCGCCGCGGCGTCGGCGTCGGGGCACCAGAAGGGGTTTTGCCCGATCTGGTCGGCATCGAAATTCGCCGGGTCGATCCGGTCGCCGCCGATCTCCGCCACGTAGGCGAGGATGCTTACCTGCGGCACGACCAGCCGCGCGACCGCGCCCGCCGCCACGCGCATCGCGGTTTCGCGCGCGCTCGACCGCCCGCCGCCGCGATAGTCGCGGAAGCCGTATTTGGCGTCGTAGGTGTAGTCGGCGTGGCCGGGACGATAGGCCTGCGCGACGTTCGAATAGTCCTTCGATCGTTGATCGACATTCTCGATCATCAGCGAAATCGGCGTGCCGGTGGTGCGCTGTATTCCGTCTTGGCCCTCGAACACGCCGGAGAGGATGCGCACCGCATCGGGCTCGCGCCGCTGGGTGGTGAACTTGCTCTGCCCCGGCTTGCGCTTGTCGAGCCAGGGCTGGATGTCGTCCTCGGTCAAAGCAATGCCCGGCGGGCACCCGTCGACCACCGCGCCGATCGCCGGCCCGTGGCTTTCCCCCCAGGTGGTGAAGCGGAAGACCCGCC
The DNA here is from genome assembly GCA_002729695.1 of Citromicrobium sp. Lineage (GTDB taxonomy): Bacteria > Pseudomonadota > Alphaproteobacteria > Sphingomonadales > Sphingomonadaceae > Alteriqipengyuania. Next base: position 147,776 of record PBYQ01000035.1, read on the forward strand.
CGAATGTGTTCCAGCTCATGGCGTAAAGCGTTGCCTCAACAGCCCGGTGCTGTCCACGCCCCGAACCGGGCGGGCGCATTTTCCTACTCCGCAGGGGCGCAGTAGGGTGAAGGTGTTCTTTGCCATCGTCGGTTCAGCGGCATCACTGGCGCGAGTGATCGCTTAATGCGATTAAACCCCGCTCACTGATCGAGTGGATTTCCTCCCCTGGACACTGTGTCAGGTGTGTCAGGCGCGCTTCCGTATCGGCAAAACCTGCGCACTGCGCTGGCAATGCGAGTCGGAGTAGGGCAAGAACAAACCATGATTGCAAAGCTCACAGGAACGCTCGACGCGACCGGACCGGACTGGGCGGTGATCGACGTGGGCGGGGTGGGCTACCTCGTCCACTGCTCGACCCGCACACTCGACGCGCTGGGATCGGAAGGCGGCGAGGCGCGGGTGTTCACCGACTTGCAGGTGAGCGAAAACGACATGCGGCTGCTCGGTTTCGCCGAGGCGGCGGAGCGCGACTGGTTCCGCCTGCTCACCAGCGTGCAGGGCGTGGGCAGCAAGGTCGCGCTGGCGATCCTCTCGGTCCTGTCGGCGGGCGAGGTGCAGGCGGCCTGCGCCAGCGGCGACGCGGCGATGGTCGCGCGGGCGAACGGCGTGGGGCCCAAGCTTGCGGGCCGGATCGTCAACGAGTTGCAGGACAAGGCGGGCGCGCTGCCCGTGGCCACGGGCGGGGTGGCGGTGGCAGCCCCCAAGGGCGGGGCGAGCGCCGACGCGGTCTCCGCGCTGGAGAACCTGGGCTTCAAGCCCGCGATCGCGGCGAAGGCCGTGGCCGAAGCGATGGGCGAACTGGGCGAGGGCGCGAGCGAGGGCGAGCTGATCCGCGTGGCGCTCAAGAAGGCGGCGGGGTGAGTTCTACGCAAGCCTGCATCCATCCGGCGGCAGGGCGCGTAGCTTTGGCCGGGAAGCCCGGCACGAAGTGTGCGCAGGCGCTGCATTGACGAAGGAGCCACTCCCGTGATGATCCTCTCTCTTGTCGCCCTCCTCTCCACCGCCCCTGCGACGGACGTCTACCGGATCGATATGCCCGGTCCCGGCGATTACGAAAGCTGGGCAGTCGATCACGAATACGATCCCGCAGAAAGCGGCCCGATCATCATCACCGCGCAGGGGGAGAACGGCAGTTCGGTGCAGACCTGGCCATCGCCCGAAACGCTCGATTCGAATGGCGATGGCAAGTTCTCGGTCGTGGCGCACTATCCCAAGGCGCTCGGCACGGTGACCTACACGATCGCGGTGGGAGAACAGGCGACGACCTATCGCCCGGTGATCTATCAGCAGCAGAACCGGTATATTCTGCCGCTGGCCGGCAACACGATCGTTTCACGCGGGTTGTTCAACCAGAACGGGCACGGTTGGTACACGTCGCGCTTCGCCTATGATTTCCTAGGTCTCGATAAGACCTATGCCCCGATGACCGCGCCCGAATACAGCAATGCCAATCTCGCCGGTTTCGGAATGCCCGTGATCGCGCCTGCAGACGGCGTGGTGGTATTCGTCGAGGATCGGCTGCCGGACCAGGAGGGGGAGTACGACGCGGAAAGCTTCCGCCTGCCCGACGGGTCGCAGGCCTACCACGGCAACACGGTGATCATCGATCACGGCAAGGGCGAATTCGTCGCGCTGATGCATCTGAAGCAGGGATCGATCCGGGTCGCGGTGGGCGATCACGTCGTCCAGGGACAACCGGTTGGCGCGCTCGGCAACAGCGGCGACAGCAGCGGTCCGCATCTACACGTGCAGTTGCAGGCCGGCCCGCTGCCACAGGGGTTCCCGAGCTTACCGCTGACCTTCGCCGATCACGGAGACCAAATCCTCGAAAGCGGTGACTATCTCACCTATCGTCCGGTGAACAATGAGAGTCGGCCACCTTCCGAATGAATAATTCCAGTCCCCTCCACACCCCCGAACGCCTGCCGGACGATCCCGATGCGGCGCTGCGGCCCAAGACGCTCACCGAGTTCATCGGGCAGGAGGCTGCGCGCGAGAACCTTGGCGTGTTCATCGCCGCCGCCAAACGCCGCGGCGAGGCGATGGATCATACGCTGTTCTTCGGGCCGCCCGGCCTCGGCAAGACCACGCTGGCGCAGATCGTCGCGCGAGAGCTGGGCGCGGGGTTCCGCTCCACGAGCGGGCCGGTGATCGCCAAGGCGGGCGACCTTGCCGCGCTGCTCACCAATCTCGAACCGCACGACGTGCTGTTCATCGACGAGATCCACCGCCTCAATCCGGTGGTCGAGGAAGTGCTCTACCCCGCGATGGAGGACCGCGCGCTCGACATCATGATCGGGGAGGGGCCCTCGGCGCGATCCGTCCGGATCGACCTGCCGCCCTTCACGCTGATCGGCGCGACCACAAGGCAGGGTCTGCTGACCACTCCCTTACGCGATCGCTTCGGCATTCCGGTGCGGCTCAACTTCTACACGCACGAAGAGCTTGAGCGGGTGGTGACGCGCGGCGCGAACAAGCTGGGGCTGAGCATCGAGCCCGATGGCGCGCGCGAGATTGCGCGGCGCTCTCGCGGCACCCCTCGCGTGGCCGGGCGGCTGCTGCGCCGCGTGCGCGACTTCGCCAGTGTCGACAACGCGCCGGCCATCACCGCGCAGGTGGCCGACAGCGCTCTGACCAAGCTGGAGGTCGATTCGCTGGGGCTCGATGCGATGGACCGCCGCTACCTGACCATGATCGCGGAGACCTATGGCGGCGGCCCGGTGGGGATCGAGACGCTGGCGGCGGGCCTCGCCGAACCGCGCGACACGCTGGAGGATGTGGTCGAGCCGTTCCTGATCCAGCTCGGGCTGGTGGCACGCACCGCACGCGGGCGCTGCCTCAACGCGGGCGGGTGGCAGCACCTCGGGCTGGAGGGGCCGCGCGATTCGTCGAACGACCTTTTCGGAAGCCCGGGCTGAGTTTCGCGTAACCACTTCACACGCCGGGGTGCCAGCGTGGGACAGGTTGGCGGGCGTACGCCCCCCGGCAGGCAAAATCTTCGCAAGCCAATGCTTTTTCATGGTTAATCGCGTTGCGAACCCTACCCCGAACAAGGCCTAAGGCAGATAGGCGCACTTTGCCCGACCCATCGGAGCCGCCGGTGGAAACGGTTTGTAAAGCGCCGCAACAGTAAATGAGCCCGGCCTATGTCGATGAAGATAGCCCTCGCCAAACTCTCCGCCACCGCTGCGGGCACCGCACTGCTTGCAGGCGGCGCGCTCCACGTGGCCGAAGAACAGGTCGCTGCGTCCGACTACAAGTCGGTCAAGGACGCACCGCAACCTGCGATGCGCTACGTCAAGGAAGACCGGGTGGTCGAACGGCAGGTGCCGCGCACCACGCTGCGCAAGCGGCGGGTGGTGAAGCGCACGGTCGAATGCGTGCCCGAAAGCCTTGCGAGGGATGGCTATATCGGCGGCACCGGTGTGGGTGCCGGCGAGCAGGTCATTTACGACGCGCGCAGTCGCACTGCCCGCGTCGCGCGCGACGATGCCGATCTGGTGGCTGCGGCTGAAGCCTGCGCGCAGTTCGGTGACGGCGCCTCGCGCACGGTCGTCGCGGTGGCCCCGACAACCACGCGCGCCGGGTACGGCGGCGGATTCTCGGGTGGCGGCGGCGGCCAGGGCGGCGGCACCACCGTGATCGGCGGCAGCAGCGGCGGCGGTTTCGGCGGCGGCTTCTTCGGCGGTTTCTTCGGCGGCGGCGGTAGCAGCGGGACGGTTGCGATCAGCACCACCACGACCAGCGGCGTCGGCTCGACCGGCGTTTCGAGCTCGGGCGGGATCGATATCGATATCGATGTCGGCGCTTCGACGTCTACCTCCACTTCGGGTGGTTCGACCTCGACTTCGGGCGGGTCGACATCGACCTCCACCGGCGGCGTCACCTCGACCAGCAGCAGTTCCTCGACCACCGGCGGTGTATCGACCTCCACCGGCGGGGTTTCGACGTCGACCGGCGGCGTCAGCACCTCTACCGGCGGGGTGAGCACCTCGACTGGCGGCGTCAGCACTTCGTCTTCGACGTCGTCTTCCACCTCGGGCAATCCGTCGAGTTCGACCAGCTCGAGTTCTTCGGGCAATGTTTCGAGCAGCAGCTCGGGCGATGTTTCCAGCTCGTCCTCGGGCGATGTCTCGAGTTCGTCCTCGGGCGACGTGTCGAGCAGCTCTTCGACTTCGGGGGATGTCAGCAGCAGCTCATCCACCTCGGGCGATGTGTCGAGCAGTTCGTCCACGTCGGGCGACGTGAGCAGCAGCTCTTCGACCTCCGGTGATGTGAGCAGCAGTTCCTCCACCTCGGGCGATGTCAGCACCAGTTCGGGCAATTCCTCGAGCAAGGGTTCGTCGAGCAGAGGCGGGTCCAGCCATGGAGGATCGAGCTGGGGCGGATCGAGCCATGGCGGGTCGAGCTGGGGCGGCTCCAGTCACGGGGGCAGCAACGGCTGGTCGAGCACCGGCGGTTCGGGCCATCCCGGCGGCAGCAGCGGCCATCCCGTACCTGCGCCGCCGATCGGACTGCTGTTCGGGGCGGCCGCGCTGGCGGTGATCACCCGCCGCAAATGGTCTTCCAAATCCACAGACTGATCGGCATCTCGCACCGATCCTGAACGGACAAGTCAGCGCAGCACTGCGCTGTAGCTTGGGCGGGGGCTGCTTGCCAGGAGCGGCTTCCGCCCTTTCGATTCGGCCCACGAAAAAGGGCCCGGCCATCGCTGGCCGAGCCCCTTGTCGGATTGCTTCGAGCGCCGCTTACTGGCTGGCGAGCTTGCGGATCACGTACTGGAGGATGCCGCCGTTGCGGTAGTAGTCCAGCTCGTTCTCGGTATCGATCCGGCACTTCGCGACGAAGCTGAAGGTGCTGCCGTCTTCGCGCGTCACGTCGACCGTTACGTCCTGTGCCGGCTTCAGATCGGCAAGGCCGCGGATGGTGAAGCTGTCGGTGGCCTTAAGGCCCAGCGTCTCGCGCGTGTCGCCATCCTTGAACTGCAGCGGCAGCACGCCCATCCCGACGAGGTTGGAGCGGTGAATACGCTCGTAGCTCTCGACGATCACGGCGCGCACGCCGAGCAGGATCGTGCCCTTGGCTGCCCAGTCGCGGCTGGAGCCGGTGCCGTATTCCTTGCCCGCGATCACCACCAGCGGCGTGCCGTCTTCCTTGTGACGCATCGCTGCGTCGTAGATCGGCATCTGTTCGCCCTTGTAGGTGGTGTAGCCACCCTCGACCCCCGGAACCATCTCGTTCTTGATGCGGATGTTGGCGAAGGTGCCGCGCATCATCACGTCATGGTTGCCGCGGCGCGAGCCGTAGGAGTTGAAGTCCGCCTTCGAGACCTGGTGGCTCTTGAGGTACTCGCCTGCGGGCGAATCCTCCTTGATCGAGCCGGCCGGGCTGATGTGGTCGGTGGTGACCGAGTCTGCCAGGATGGCCAGCGGCTTGGCGTCGTTGATATCGGCGACCGGTTCGGGGTCCATCTTCATCCCTTCGAAGAAGGGAGGGCTGGCGACATAGGTGCTGGTCGGGTTCCACTTGTAGGTGTCGCTCGGCTCGACGGTGATTGCGCGCCAGTGCTCGTCGCCTTCGTAGACGTTGGCATAGCGGCTCACGAACATGTCGCGATTGACGTTGGCGGCGCGCAGCTCCGCGACTTCCTGATTGGTGGGCCAGATGTCGGCCAGCATGACGGGCTTGCCGTGCTGGTCTTCGCCCAGCGGCGTGTCGATGATGTCCTCGGTCACCGTGCCCTTGATCGCGTAGGCGACCACCAGCGGTGGCGAAGCGAGGAAGTTCGCGCGCACGTCAGGCGACACGCGGCCTTCGAAGTTGCGGTTGCCCGAGAGGACCGAGGCGGCGACGATGTCGTTCGAGTTGATCGCCTTGCTGATCGCGGGCGCCAGCGGGCCGGAGTTACCGATACAGGTCGTGCAGCCATAGCCGACCAGATCGAAGCCCATCGCGTCGAGATCGTCCTGCAGGCCCGACTTGATCAGATAGTCGGTGACCACCTGCGATCCGGGTGCGAGGCTGGTCTTGACCCACGGTGCGGGCTTCAAACCCTTTTCACGCGCCTTCTTGGCGACCAGACCGGCGGCGATCAGCACGTCCGGGTTGGAAGTGTTGGTGCAGCTCGTGATCGCAGCGATCACCACGTCGCCGTCGCCGACGTCATGATGCGCGTTCTCGACATCGACGCGGTTGGGCTTGCTCTTGCCGTAAATCTCCTTGAGGTCGCGGTTGAACAACTCGTCGACTTCGGGAAGCGCAACCTTGTCCTGCGGGCGCTTGGGGCCAGCGAGACTGGGGACGACCTTCGACAGATCGAGTTCGATCGTGCTGGAGAAGACCGGCTCGACATCGGGGTGGACCCACAGACCCTGTTCCTTGGCATAGGCTTCGGCGAGAGCGACTTCGTGCTCGTCGCGCCCCGTGAGGCGCAGATATTCGAGCGTCTTGTCGTCGATCCCAAAGAAGCCGCAGGTCGCGCCATATTCGGGCGCCATGTTGGACAGCGTGGCGCGGTCCGCGAGGCTGAGCGATTCGAGGCCCGGGCCATAATATTCGACGAACTTGCCGACCACGCCGTGCGCGCGCAGCATCTGCGTGGCGGTCAGCACGAGGTCGGTCGCGGTAACGCCTTCGGCGAGCTTGCCAGTGAACTTGAAGCCGACGACTTCGGGGATCAGCATGGAGATCGGCTGGCCGAGCATCGCGGCTTCGGCCTCGATCCCGCCGACGCCCCAGCCGAGCACGCCCAAGCCGTTGACCATCGTGGTGTGGCTGTCGGTCCCGACGCAAGTGTCCGGATAGGCGACCATCTGGCCGTCGGGCCCTTCGCTCGCCCAGGTGCAGCGCGCGATATATTCGAGGTTAACCTGGTGGCAGATGCCGGTGCCCGGGGGCACGGCGGAGAAGTTCTCGAAGCTCTTGGATCCCCACTTGAGGAAGTCGTACCGCTCCGCATTGCGGGCGTATTCAAGCTCCATGTTGGCTTCCATCGCCTTGGGATGGCCGAACTCGTCGACCATCACCGAGTGGTCGATGACGAGGTTCACAGGCACCTGCGGATTGATCTTCTGCGTGTCGCCGCCCAGCGCCTTGATCGCGTCGCGCATCGCGGCAAGATCGACCACGCAGGGAACGCCGGTGAAATCCTGCAATAGAACGCGCGCCGGGCGATACTGGATTTCCCCGCCGGTCACGGGGTTGTTCACCCGGTCAGCGATTTCCTTCGCATTGTCGACCGAGACGGTGTGGCCGCCATCCTCGAACCGCAGCATGTTCTCGAGCAGCACCTTGAGGCTGAACGGAAGCCGCGAGACATCGCCGATCTGTTCTGACGCCTTGGCCAGCGAGTAATAGGCGTAATCCTTGCCATCTACGGTGAGGGTGCTGCGTGTGCCGAGGGTGTCCTTGCCGACCTGGGTCATAGCGGGGGCGGTCCTTTCTCTGTTGCTGCTGGTGGAGGCCTGTCACGGGACCTCTGTGAAGAGTCCAACGGGCGAGCCGCCTGTATGTGCCGCGCGCTTGGCCTCTGGCGGCGCGAAAATCAAGCTTTCCTACCATTGGGGGCGCTCGGAATCAGGGCGCGGAGGTCTCTGCCCCTCCGGCGGCGCGGGCGGGGGCGCGGCCGCGCGTTGCGGCAATCCACGTGCCGATCACGATCATCGCGACGCCGCCAAGGGTTCCCGCGCTCACCCCCTCGCCGAAAAACAGCCATCCGAACACCGCGGCCCAGCAGAAGCCCGAGTATTCGACGGGGAGGAGGGCCTGCGCTTCGGCCCGGGCATAGGCCCATGCGATCGCGATCGCACCGCCTACGGTTAGTACCGCAGCGGCGAGCAGGCCGGGCTGGATCTCCGCTGGCGGAGCCACAAAGAACCACGGCGCGGCGAGACCCAGGATGATGGCTGAAACAGCGCCGTGAAACGCCGCGACTTCGAGCGGCCCGGCGCGCTGCGATTGCTGGCGGATGATGATGAAGTTGAGCGCATAGAGTATCGTCGAAACGAGGATGGCGACGAAGCCGATGGCTGCCTCTGCATCCATCCGGCCTTGCCCCAACCGGGCGCCGACGATCACCAGCGTGCCGACGAAGCTGACCAGCGAGGCGACGACCGCCCGGCGGGTGATCTTCTCGCCCAGCATGATCGCCGCCAGATAGAGCGCGATCAGGGGTGCGACGAAGGAGATTGCGATCGTCTCCGCGATAGGCAGCTTGGTCAGTGCGAAGAAGAATGTCAGCCCCATGAATGCGGAGCAAACGCCGCGCAGCAGGTGCAGCTTCAGGGTTTCCCGGTCGGGCCATGTCGGCCGGCGCACCAGCCACAACGGCAGGGCGATTGCCGTGGCAAGGACTGCCCGCAACCATGCCGCGGAATATGCCCCGACAGACAGTGAAGCGCCCTTCATGAAGGCATCCATCAACGACAGCATCGCCACGCCCGCGAGTGCCGCGAGGAAGGGGGCGAGGAGCGCCCGATTGGCGTGGCTTTCCGGCATCGTGGCGACCGCATTAGCGCACGCCGCGCCGATGCGTCACTCTTCTGCCGCATATGGAGTGCAAATTCAGGTTGGATAAAGCCTTGATGCTTGATGATCCGGCATAATTTGGCGAGGGTTACGCCCGCCATGGTGGGTCGCAATATCTGCGACGTGATCGACAATAGGGTCTAACGATCGATATGAATAAGTCTGCTCTTTCGCTGCTTCTCCTCGCCAGTACCGGGCTTGCCTTGCCCGCCGGTCTGGATGCGCAGGAAATGCCCACCAACCTGCTGCCCGACCCGCAGGAGACCGATCAGACCGGCGACGATGATGCGGTGACGTCCAGCGCGGTGCCGGTCGACATGACCAGCCAGCCTGTCGTCCAGAAATTCGATCCGGTGGTGCAGCAATGGTCCCTCGCGAATGCTGACTCGCTGGCAGCGGTGATCGAAGGCATCGGGTCCGAAGGCCTCATGCCCGCCGACTACGATCTGCCCGGCCTGCGCGCGGCGATCGCTGCAGGGCCCGGTGCGCAGCTGAACGAGGAAGCCAGCCGCCGCTTCGTGTGGCTGGTGGAGGACATGCGCGACGGGCGCACGCCGATGGACGCGCGCAAGCAGTGGTTCGTGATGGACCCCGATGCGGACCGCTATCGCAGCGGCGCGGTGCTCAAGCAGGCGCTGTCCGATGGCGACATCGCGGGCGCGTTGCAGAGCATTGCCCCGCTTCACCCCGATTACGCGGCTTTGCGCAACGAACTCGCCAAGGCGGAGCCAGGCACCAAGCGCTACAAGCTGGTGCAGGCCAACATGGATCGCTGGCGCTGGCTGCCGCGCGACCTTGGTGGCCAGTACCTGATCACTAATGTGCCTGAATACCAGCTGCGCCTGACCGTGAACGACAAGATCATGCGCACCTACCGCACGATCGTGGGCGCGCCGGGTCGGACCGCGACCCCGCAGCTTGCCGAGAGCGTGGAGGGCGTGATCCTCAATCCGACGTGGACCGTTCCGCAGTCGATCGTGAAGGGCGAAGGGCTGGGCGCGCGTGTGCTCGCCAATCCGTCCTGGGCAAGTTCGAAGGGCTACAAGGCGACCAAGGGTGCCAATGGCTTCATCACCGTGGTGCAGGGACCGGGGCCGGGCAATGCGCTGGGCCGGATGAAGCTCGACATGCCCAACCGGCACGCGATCTTCTTCCACGATACGCCTTCGCGCAACCTGTTCAGCCAGTCCAACCGCGCGCTCAGCCATGGCTGCCTGCGGACCGAGCGGGCGACCGAGCTGGCGCTGACGCTCGCCATCCTGCAGGCCGGGCTGACGGCGGACGAGGGTGTCGAGATGCTGGCGAGCGGCGAATATACGCGGGTCGCCTTCACCAAGAAGCTGCCCGCCTACATCACCTACTTCACCATGGCGACGAACATCGACGGCAAGATGGCGACCTTCAACGACATCTACGAGCGGGACGAGCCGGTGCTCGCCGCGTTCCAAGCGCCGCGCAAGGCCAACCGCAGCCGCGTGACCGACGAAGAAATCATCGAGATTGTCGACGATCCGCGCGACGTGGTGTGATCGGCGGCTCAGTTGAGCTGGTCTTCCTCATCGCGAAAAGCGATTAAGTAGCGGCGATAGAAGTATGCCGCCGGCAATGCGAACCCAAAAGCGATGGCTATCACTAAAAGGTCTAGCTCCGATGGGTCATTTGGAAATGTCGAGTACTTCAGGCCTAACGACCAAAAGCACGCTTGAATTGTACTCAAAAGGGTAATGGGAAGAATAATAAACCAGGATGCCGGTTTACGAATTCGGTCTCCGAGAAGCCATTCGACTTAGCGCGCCGCAAATTCCAGCGGGGAAAATCGCGCTCAGCAAACGCCCAGTGCCGAAACTACTGCTTTCGAAGCTCGGCCGGTAGGTCATGCACTTAGTAAACCCCGGGATTTGCCTGGCTGAGCGTATCGGGGCGGGGTTCGCGCAGGATGTGGTAGCCGTTCTCCGGCTCGCCCACGATCGCGGTCGGCGGATACGCTTGCGTCCCGTCGTCCTTCAGCCCCAGCGCCTCGGCGTAGAGCAGGCGTCCGCCCGAAAGGTTCAGCAGCGCCATCTTGAACTGCTCTTCGCCCATCGCGAAGCACCCATTCGAGCGGCCCAGCCGCCCCCAGCGCTCGATATGCTCGGGCTCGGCGTAGCTCGCCCGGTGCATCACGATATAGCGTTCGAGTGCGTGATTATTGGTCGGGTCGAGCCCGCCAAGCCGCACCGAAGTACCGAATTTGCCCGTGTACCACTCCCACGTCACATAGGCGCCGCGGCTGGTCGAATTCGAGCCTTCCATGTTGGAAAACGTGTTCAACCAGCCATCGTGTTCGGGATCGGAGCCGGTCCCGTGCGCGACATGGAAGCTCTTCACCTCCTGCCGGTCGAGATTGACGAAGTGGAACCGGCGATGGGCCGAATGCAGCCCGAAGTCGGCGATTCCGACGATATCCTTGCGCCAGATGACGTCGCCCGCCTTGTCCAGTTCGCGCTTGGCAATGGCGAACAGCTCGCGGTCGCGCGGCGATCCCGCCATCGGCTGTGCGAAGACCCGCGAAGGAAGGCTCATGCCGGCACCAAGTGCAATGCCGGTGCCGAGGCCAGTCTTGAGGAGTTCGCGACGCTTCATGTTCGGATGGTGCTATAACCGAGCTTAATGAATGCTTGAAGCCGAATCGGGTGGCTGGCGTCGGAGAGGTATCAGGATGCGACAGGTTGTTCTTTTGGCTCTGGCAGCACTGGCGGCGTGCACCGTCTCCTCCGATCCAATCGCCGGCCCGCCTCCGGCGCCTATATCGACCAACGCTGCAGATTCGGTCGTTGCTCCTGTTTCCGAACAGCCGACGCGTATTCTCAGCCAGCGCGATGCCGACCGGCTGCTGGGCAACACCGGCCTCACCCTGCAATGGATCGGCTGGGAGCGACGCGGACCTGTCTCCATCGCGCCCGACGATCGCGGGGTTTGGCATGTCCGGGGCGCGCAGACCGGCAGCGACGGAGGCGAGCTGGAGGTTGACGGCATCATTACCGAGACCGGGGAGGGGTATTTCATCCTGCGCGGTACGGTCGCGATCACCGATACCCCCGATCGCGGCAGGGAATGCCGCGCAGACAAGATCTGGCGTTTCGCGATCACACAGAACCGGCAGTATTACCGCCTCCGCGAGTTCGAATGGTGCGATGGCCTGACCGACTATGTCGACATCTATTTCTGACTGGCATCGCCGTAGTGCGCGTTCTCCTGCGCCATAGCGATCATCGAGCGGGCGTGGCGTTCGGCCACAAGGCGCGGCTCGGTGCCGTAACCGCCGCCCAGTGCGCTTGCGATGGGCAGACCGCGCCGTCTCGCCTCGCTCACGACATAGGAATCGCGCCTCTGTAACCCTTCGTCGCTCAGCGCGAGCCGACCAAGTTTGTCGTTTGCGTGCGGGTCGACGCCTGCCTGATAGAGAACGACATCCGGCCCGAATTCATCGAGTACGCGCGGCAGGTGCGCTTCCAGCGTGGAGAGATACGCATCGTCGCCGGTTCCGTCGGGGAGGGCGATATCGAGCGTCGAGCGCGCCTTGCGCACCGGGAAATTCTTCTCTGCGTGCATCGAAAGCGTGAAGATGTCCTCGCGCCCCGCGGTTAGTGCGGCGGTCCCGTCGCCCTGATGCACGTCGCAATCGACGATCAGCACGCGCTGCGCCTGCCCCTCGCCAATCAGGCGGTTGGCGCACACCGCTAGATCGTTGAACACGCAGTATCCCGCGCCGGTATCGTAGAGCGCATGGTGGCTGCCCGCCGCGCTGTTGGCGGCGTAGCCGTGCTGAAACGCCAGCTGCGCAGCGAGCCAGGTGCCGCCATTGGTGTGGGCCACGCGCTGCGCGATGTGCGGGGTCACGGGGAAGCCGATCCGCCGTTCTTTCTCGCGTGGGACCTGCGCGGAGAAGACCTGCTCGACGTAGTCTGGGCAGTGAACCGCCTCCAGCCACGCGCGCGGCATCGGTTCGGGCGCATGCTCGGTCAGTGCCACTCCGCTTTCACGAAGCGCGACCATCACCAGCATGTACTTGTCGAAACGGAAGCTTCCGCGCGTCGGCGCAGGGGCCATGTAATCGACATGATGGACGACGTGGAGCATCACGCCCAGCCCATGTGCTCGATCACGATCTTGCAGCCCAGCGCGATCAGGATCACGCCACCCGCACGCTCGGCCCACGCGCCGAAGCGGTCGCCCGCTACCCGGCCCAGCGCGACGCCGAGTGCGCTCAGCAGCAACGTCACCACGCCGATCGCCAGCGCTGCCCACAGCGGATCGACTGCGAGCGTGGGCAGGGTGACCCCGGCGGCGAGCGCGTCGATGCTCGTCGCGACACCGGCGACCAGCAGCGCCCGCCCGGTCAGCGCGCGCGCCGCCTCCTCTTCACCCACATCGCCGCGCAGCATGCGCAGACCGAGGAAGGTCAGCAGTCCGAAGGCGATCCAGTGGTCGATCGCGGCGACATAGGCCATTGCCAGTGCGCCGATGCCCCATCCGATCAGCGGCATGATCCCCTGAAACACGCCGAAGGTGAGCGCGATGGTAGCGCCTCCACCGATCGCGGGGCGGAAGCGCGCGCCTTGGGTGAGTGCCACCGCAAAGGCATCCATGGCGAGCGCAAGGGCAAGGAGAAGGACTTCGACCAAGGTCCGGGAGAATTACCCTGCTGTTTTTGCGGCAGGCGCGTCCGAGACGCCCAGCTCGCCGGCATAGCTTTGGAGGACGGCGTAGATCGACTCCTCGCTGCGGCTGGCGGCGTTTCGCCAGTCCTTGGCGCTTTCGGGTGTATTCACCAGCGCACCGCTGCCGTCGATCACCAGAAGATTTGGAGTACCGTCGATGTCGCTCACGCCGTAGCGGGCTGCGAGATCGAGATTGCGCCCCTCGCCGGTTTGCGGGCTGCCGACGTCGACGAAGACCAGCTCGAAATGTTCGCGCAGCAGCGTTTCGAAGTCCTCGCTGACCAGCCACCCGGCCAATGCGCGGCTGTCGTGGCACCAGTTCGCCCCGAACACCGCGAGCACGCGGCGTCCGGGCTCCAGTTGTGCGATCGTCCGGTCGAGTTCCTGGGCGTAGAGCTCGTCGCTGACGCTCTGCTCGTATGGCTGCGCCTCTGGATGCGCGGTGGCGACATCCTCGGGCGCGTTGGCGGCAAGTGCAGGGGCCGCCAGCAACAAGGCCAGTGCGGCGAGCCGGATCACTCCGCCGCTTCCACCGCCGGTGCTGCGTGCGGATCGAAGGCGACGTCCTCTCCCGCCTCGATACGCGCCGCTTTCTCTTCGACCAGCCGGACGATGTGATCGAGCATGCTTTCGTCTTCCACGTGGTGGTCGGTCACGCCGCTGAGGTACACCATGTGCTTGCCCTTGCCGCCGCCGGTGATGCCGATGTCGGTCTCGCGCGCCTCGCCCGGGCCGTTGACGACGCAGCCGAGCACCGAGAGGCTCATCGGGGTCTTGATGTGTTCGAGCCGCTTTTCCAGCGCTTCGACCGTGCGGATCACGTCGAAACCCTGCCGCGAGCAGCTGGGGCAAGATACCACGCGAACGCCGCGCGTGCGCAGGCCGAGCGATTTGAGGATTTCGTAGCCGACGCGCACTTCCTGCTCGGGCTCGGCGGAAAGCGAGACGCGGATCGTGTCGCCGATCCCCGCCCACAACAGGCTGCCAAGGCCGATCGAGGACTTCACCGTGCCGCCAATGAGTCCGCCCGCCTCGGTAATCCCGAGGTGCAGCGGGCAGTCCACCGCTTCGGCCAGCCCGTGATAGGCGGCCACGGCGAGGAACACGTCGGAGGCCTTTACTGCCACCTTGTATTCGTGGAAGTCGTGATCCTGCAGCAGCTTGATGTGGTCGAGCGCGCTTTCGATCAGCGCCTCGGGGCAAGGCTCGCCGTATTTTTCGAGCAGGTCCTTTTCGAGGCTGCCCGCGTTCACGCCGATACGGATTGCGCAGCCATTGGCCTTGGCGGCACGCACGACCTCGGCCACGCGCTCGCTGGAGCCGATATTGCCCGGGTTGATCCGCAGGCAGGCTGCGCCCTTGTCGGCCGCTTCGAGCGCACGCTTGTAGTGAAAGTGGATGTCCGCAACGATCGGGACGTTCGCGGCGCGGGTGATCTTGTCGAAGTGGCGCGTCGCCTCTTCGGTGGGGCAGGACACGCGGATAATGTCCGCGCCGGCATCCTCGCACCGGCGAATCTGGTCGAGCGTCGCGCCGACATCCTCGGTCGGCGTGTTGGTCATGGTCTGCACCGTAATGGGCGCATCACCGCCCACCGGCACATTGCCGACCATGATCTGCCGCGACTGGCGGCGTTCGATATCTCTCCAGGGGCGAACCGACATGAGGCCTGTATAGGCACTCATGTCGGCCGCGAAAAGGCGATTGCCGCCTTTAGCTCGTCAGCGCGTCAGAAACGTGCGCCGACCGAGAACGCGAGAATATCCGCGTTGCCCGAGCTGTTAGAGCGGATCGTGGTGGAAAGTTGCGCCGGTGTGCCTTCGAAGAAGGTATCGGTGCGATCCAGCGGCGCGTCGTCGACGAACACGTGCGTATAGCCAAGATTGGCCGAGAACGTCTTGCTCATGTTGTAGGTAACACCGGCCGAGGCCCATACACGGTCCGCGTCGGGCACGCGGGCGGAGCGAAACGCATCGGTGATGGGCGATTCGTCGAACGCGGTGCCGGCGCGCAGCGTCAACTTGTCCGACACGTCGTATTCTCCGCCGAGCGACATCGACCAGCTGTCCTTATAGTTCTGTTCGGAGATTTGAGGCGGTACGCCACCTTCCGGGTAGATCGCGATACTTTTGAAATCGCTCCAGTTGTAATAGCGCCAGGTGCCGAACACGCGCCACGGGGTGTCCGTGCCGAATTGCAAGCTGACGGTGGCGATATCGGGCAGGGTCAGCGGTGCGGTGGCGTCGACCGAGGCATTGTTGCCCGCGAGCGGGCCGAGCAGTCCGGAAAGCTCGAAGGTGCCTTCCAGATCGTGCTCCACCTGCGAACGGTAATGCGCGCCGATCCGCACAGGGTCGAGCTCGACCATGACCCCCGCATTCCAGCCGACCGAAATATCGTCACCCTTGACGCGGGCCAAGCCATCGGGCGCGGTAGGGGCGAGGTTGGGCACGGCATTGGTCAGTTCGACGTCGATATACTGGAGGTCAACACCTGCGCCGAGCGAGACGTGGTCGCCCAGCTTGACCGCGAGGCTCGGCTGCACGTTCAGAGTGAAAACGTCCGCCCGCATCGTATCGTAGCGACCGAAGAAGCCGTCATCGTAATCGGCGATCAAGCCGAAGGGCGAGTTCACGGCGAGCCCGGCCCATACGGTGTCGCTCAGCTGCGCACTGATCGCGCCCGACGGTGCGACGAGCGGCTGCGGGAAGGGATTGCCGCCGTCGTTGCCACCGGTCGGAACCTGGACGGGAAGGCCGGGCACGCCGCGCGTGCTGCCCTGATCTTCCTGCGAAGCCGTCAGGAACAGGAACTGCGAGGCCGCTTCGACCTGTACGCCTTCCAGTTCCGTCATCGAAGCGGGATTGAGGTAGATCGAAGCGGGGCCGTCTGCCGCCACTGCGGCTCCGGAATTCGCACGGCCGGTCTCCTTGGCCGACTGTTCCTGGATGAGAAATGCGCCTGCGAGCGCTGGGTGGGCGCAGCACAGGACGACGAGGGGCGAAAGGGCGCGCAGGCCCAGGGGGAGGGGTTTGGTCATGGCGCGCCTGTCTCCGCAAAAGTGCTGCGGATCAAGGACCTTGGGGCAATTCTCGCCAAAAATTAATGCGTTAGCGGCTTCCGTCGATTCCCCTCACTTGTCGGGCATAGGAATCGGCAGGCTTCTGGGGCACAGGAGGCAAGATGACTATAGCGACCGATACCGAGCCGGACACACCGCTGCTGTTCGCCCGTGTTCTCGATGGGACGGGAGGCGGAGAGGCGATCGACTGGCCGACGCTCCAGCAGTGGCAGCCGGGGCCGGGCGGGCAGGTGCTGTGGATGCACCTGTGTCGCAACCAGCCGGGCGTCTACGAGTGGTTGCAAAACCATGTCGGCATTCCCGAACCCACCGCGGAACTGCTGACCAGTGACCAGACCCGCCCGCGCGCATTTCGCGAAGGGAACGCGCTGGTTGCGACGCTCAGGGGCATCAACTTCAATCCCGGGGCGGAGCCGGAAGACATGGTTTCCATGCAGGTGTGGAGCGACGGCGTGCGCGTGATCACGCTGCGCCGTCATCCCCTCCAGACCCCCCGGCAGATCCTCGCGCAGATCGATTGCGGCGCGGGGCCGGGCGATGCGGGCGCAATCGTGACCGCGCTGACCGAGGCGATGGTGGCCCGGATGAGCCAGTCGATCGTCGATATGAACGAGCATATCGACCTGCTCGAAGACATGGATATGGACGACGATCCGGAGGCGATGCTCACCAAGATCGCGACCATCAGGCGCAACTGCCTCGGCCTCAAACGGCACATGGGCCCGCAGCATGTCGCGCTGGAGGCGATCAGCCGCGACGCGCCGCCGTGGTTCGAGGAACACGACCGGCGCGAGATCGCCGAGACGATCGACCGCCTGCGCCGCTATCTCGACGATATCGACGTGAGCAAGGAAAGCGCGGTGGTGCTGATGGACGAACTGCGTACCCGCGCGCTCTCCAGCAACGAACGTGCGACCTACATGCTGACGATCGTCGCGGGGATTTTCCTGCCGCTCGGATTTCTGACCGGGCTGCTCGGCATCAATGTCGGCGGCATGCCTGGCGTGAACAACGGTCACGCCTTCTGGTGGGTCGCGGGAATTTGCCTGGCGATCATCGCGGTGCTGATGGCGATCTTCAAGCGCTTGAAATGGCTGTGAAGATCGCCTTCCAGCCCTAGGACGCCTGCTTGTGCGAGGGGACGAACTCCTCGCGCACCGCCTTGGCGATCAGTTCCAGCGGGATGATCCCCTGAGCGAGCAGGAAGTCGTTGAATTCCTTCTCGTCGAACGCGGCGCCCAGCGCCAGCTCGGTCTCTACGCGCAGGTCGATCAGCTTGCGGTAGCCGTAGTAGTAGGACCCTGCCTGCCCGGGGCTGCGGAATTCGTAGCGGTCCAGTTCCTGCTTGGTCATGCCGGGCGAAAACAGCGCCTCGTCGCGCAACACGTACTCCGCCTCGTCGCGGGTCATGAGGCCGAGATTGAGCGCGGGGTCGAGGAAGGCGCGGGCCGCGCGCAGCAGGCGGAACTGCTGGGCGATGAACTGGCCTTCGATCGGCTCGTGCGGCATCATTTCGGCTTCGGCATACAGCGCCCAGCCTTCCACGTTCACGCTGTTGAACGCGTAGAGCATGCGGGCGAGCGACACGCCCTGTTCGACCAGCGCAGCGAACTGCAGTTCGTGACCCGGCCGGGCCTCGTGGGCGCTGAGCGTCCAGGCGGCGGCGGGGAAGTTGAAATCGTCGTAGGCATCGCCTTCGCCCGCGGTCGGATTGCCGACGGTGAGCACGAAGGTACCCTGTTCGCCGGTGTTCCCGATCAGGCGCGGCGGGCGCATGTGCGGGGCAGGCTGGGCGGCGCTCTCCGCCTCGCTCGCGACGCGCATTTGCAGCTGGGTATCGGGAATGCTGACGATGTCGTTCGTCCGCGCCATATCCTCAAGCTGGCGATTGATGCCGCGATAGAATTCCTCGATCTGGTCGTTGGCAATGGTCTGCTGCTTCAGCCGTTTCATCACCGAAGCCATGTCGGTTTTGGGCCAGCCGTTCTTTTGCGCGATCTGCGGGGCGAGCGCCTCCATCTGCGCGCGGATCTCGTAGAAACCGCGCCGCGCCTCGCTCATCGCTTCGCGCGGGTCCATGTCGATGCCGACATTGCGCAGGCTGAGCGCGTAGAGCTCTTCGGGCAGGCGCGCGGTGTCGCGGGCTTGCGGAAGCACCGTCTCGCGCGTCCATTCGCCGTAATCGGTAAACTGCGCTTCCATCGCGTCGAGCGATTCTTCGGCCCCGTCGATCTCGTATTTCTCGAACAGGTCGCGGATGCCGGCGATGAAGGTCGGGATCTTGTCGATCGATTCGCGCACCTCGACGTCGTACGGCCCGATCTTGCCCTCTCCCTTACTGGCTTCGAAATGCGCCTTCGCCTGCTCGGTATAGGGTTCGTAGCCGTCCTCCACCCCGGTATATTTGCGCAGCAGCTGGAGCGCGGAGGCGCGGCGGTTCTCTGCAGTCTGGTCCGACAGCATTTCGCCGACAGCGTAGAAGATCGACTGCGGCAGTTCGTGCCATTCGAGCATGTACGCGTCGCTAAGCTTGCTCGATTCGATGCTGCGATCGAGGCTGTCGATCAGGATCGCGAGGTCCTGCTTCACGCGCGGATCTGCTTCCTGTGCCATGGCGGCGGTGAATTCGGCTTTGAGCGCCTGCGCACCCGCGATGTAGCGTTCGTCCGCGTCGAGCGAGAAGTCGAAGGTCAGGCCATCGTACTGCTCGTAACCCGAGGAAGAGGCGCCTTCGGGATAGAACTGCGCTTCGAAGTCGATCAGCTTCTGCGTGTAGGCATTGCTCGTATCGACCCATGCCGGTTCGGCGGCGACGGCATCCTGCGGGGGCGCGTCCTGCGCGAAAGCCGGCGCGGCGGGCAGGAGGGCGACGAGCGCAATGGCGGCGGCGAAGGTTTTCATCGAATGCATCCCCCTTGAGACAAGTGATGCGAGGCGTGCGCCAGCGGCTGGCCGATGGCAAGGCCGTACTCGACCGACGGCTTTCGGGGGCGGCCTAAAGCCGTTTCTCGAACAGGAATTCGTCGTCGCGATGCTGGCCGACCCAGAAATCGATATCGGCGATCTTCGCGAAGCCGTAGCGCTGGTAGAACCGCTGCGCGCCCGCGTTCTCGCTCCACACCGACAGCTGGATGGCATCGTGGCCGCGCGCGACCGCTTCGCCGATCGCCCAGTCCATCAGCGCCGCGCCGATGCCCTGTCCGGTCAGGTCGGGCTGGGTGTAGAGCTGGCCGAGCGCGATGGGATTGGCCGCGTCCGAATGCTCGACATAGGGACTGGGCACGCGCATCTTTACGAAGCCGAGCAACCTGCCCTCGTCATCGGCCACGGCGAGCCGGTGGATGTGATGCTCGTCGGCGATTTCCTCGGTCACCGCATCGGGCGAATAGGCCTGCGTGAGGAACGCGTCGAGGTCTTCGCGGCGGTAGAGATGCGCAAACGCAGCGCAGAAACTCTCGCGCCCGAGCGTGGCGAGCGAGGGGCCGTCTTCGAGGGTCGCGGGGCGCAGGATCATGGCCGGGCAGGTAGCGCCGAGCGGGACGCAGTGGAAGTGCCGGAGCGTGCAAGGCACGCCGGGTGACGAGGGTGACACGTGTCACCCATGTGTCACCCTGCTAAAATCCCTATATTTCCGAAGGTTACTGCGGTCCGGGTGACGCTTTCACGATTTTTGGCTCATTTTTTATGCGATTGTGCCGCGTGCGCAGCAAGCAGGGTCAACGGTGGGAAAGAGCCGCCGCCACGCTAGCGCGTTCGCCCGAAGTAGGAAAATGCCCGCTGGTGTGAAGCGCAACCCGCTCCTCTCCCTTTGAAGGGGGAGGTTGGGAGGGGGTGGTGCCAGTGCCGATGGCGGGGAACCCCCACCCCCGGCCCCTCCCCACGGGGAGGGGAGAATTTCAGGCCGGCCGCGTCGCCCTACGCAGGACGTCGCCGAAGCCGTAGGCGATGCAGTCGTGATCGCGGTAATAGCCTCGCTCTTTCAGCAGCGCGTGCAGCTTCGCGAGCCGGTAGGGCGGCATGCCTGCGAAGATATGATGTTCGAGGTGGTAATTGACGTTGCAGGGGGAGAGCAGCAGCGCCTCCCACCAGCGCGGTATCGTGGTGCCGGTGTTGATCCGCGCGTCCATCGCATCGCGGTCTTTCGCGACGCCGTGCTCGGAAATCTGCCGCAGCCGCATGGTCAGCGGATAGACGAAAATCCGTGCCGCCCACCACATCAGGTATGCCCACGGAGCACCGACCGCGAGCAGCGCGACGAACAGCAGCGTGTGGAACAGCACCGACGGCCCGGTCTCGCTCCATTTGAAGCGCTTCACCTCGCCCACAAGATCGCGAAACCCGGTCTGCCCCGTCACGTCGCGGATCAGCTTGCGCTTCAGCGAGGCGCGCGTGACCGGATAGGATTTGACCATCCACTTGTCGGGATCGTCGGGCGTGCCTGCGAACTTGTGATGGTCGAGGTGATAGCGGCGATAGAGGTCGAGCGGGACATGCGCGATCGCTCCGCTGACCCACTTGCCGACCAAGATGTTGAGCTTCGGCGTGCGGAAGAATGCGCCGTGCGCGCAGTCGTGCGTGATGATCCCGAAGGCCTGGATGCGTCCGCCCAGGATTATGATCGCGGCGAGGATCGTCAGCGGGTTGGGCCACGCGATTGCGAGGGCGAAGGCCGCCACGGCTAGGCCTGCCTGAAACAGTACGGTCGCCGCAGCGCGCGCGTCCGACTTCGCGCTGAGCGCGGCCACTTCTTCGCGGGTGATGTAGTCGCCGATGGCGGGCGCGTGTCGCATAGGTCTCTCCGGATACAGATCATACCCGCCGCACCGGTCGGGTGCAATCGGCCCGACCGGTCAGCGCAGGCGCGTGCCCGACCGGTCGACCTCGGAGAACTTGTCCGCCTTGCGCTGGCCGAACCGCATCCCGCCTTCCAGCCGCGCACGCAGCGCGGTGTAGAAGGCTTCGAGGAACTCGCGCTCGTCGCCCGATCCGGCCTGCCAGCCGATCTTGCGCACGATCGCCTCGTGCACCGCCTCCAGCGTCTTGTCGTCGCCATCGCGCAGCACGCGTTCGAGCGATTGCAGCTCGTACTCGCCGTAAACCGACAGCTCTTCATCGCCGAAGCGGTAAGCGGGCTCTGCGCTGGTCGCCTGCGCCTGGCCCAGCGACAGCGCCTCGGCCAGCTTGCGCCTCGGGGCCTCGACCACCCAGGTGCCCGCGATGACGTCGCCCGCGCGCAGGGCATCCTTGTTGAAGAAGGGGAACAGCATGAACACGGCGAACCACAGCGATCCCGCGATCCATGCAGACCCGCCCGCGCCGATGCTCTGGAAGAAGGTCAGCGGCAGGAAGATTTCGATCTGGCGCAGCAGGTTGCGCGCGATGATCGCCTCGGCGGTCAGCCGCTCGCCCGACTGGCCCTGCGGGCGCGCGGCCACCCGGATACCGGCCATGCGCTTGCCCAATGTGGCCCCGCGCGGCCCCATCTCGAACGCGATGAAATAGCCGTTGAAGAGCAGGAACATCAGCACGATGAACAGCACGAACAGGAATTCGCCCACGCCGTTGTCTTCGATCGCATTCAGATTGACGCCTGTGACCAGCAGCACGACGAACACGAGGATCATGCTGAAAAAGATGATCGTGTAATCGAGCACCAGCGCCATCAGCCGCGCCCCGCGCGTGGCGAGCACTATATCGAGGGGGACGCCCTCGGGCGTTACCAGCTGGCGCCTGCGCCTGGCATCGTGGGCCCTGTCTGCCGCGTTCATGCTGCGTCCCCGTCTGCGGATTTGCGCCCCACCAGGACGAACACGGACAGCCAGACGAGGCCCATGAAAATGCCGATGATCAGCCGCGCCTCGAACCCGGCGAGCTGGCGCGGGAAGGCTTCGAGCACGGCGGCGAAGACCAGCATGATGACGCAGCCGAGCATCACCAGCGCCGCGCGCCGCCCGGCCTGCGCGGTTGCGCCGAGGATGCTCGAATCGCCGGGGAAGGCCATGTTGCGCCCCACGTGTACGCCCGCCGCGCCCGACAGCAGGATCGCGGTGAACTCGGTCGTGCCGTGGACGCACAGCCACGCCATGAATTCGGGCAGCAGGCCGACCGAGTTGAACAGCCACGCCATCGCGCCCAGCATCGCCATGTTGTAGATCAGCATCAGCACCGTCGGCACGCCGAAGGCAAAGCCCAGCGCGAAGACGAGGATGCACACGGTCGCGTTGTTGTAGAACAGGTAGGCGGCGAAGCCCGAAAGCCCGTTCGAACTGCTCTCTATCGCCAGCGTCTGGGCGAGCTCGGCACGGCTTGCGCCGGGCACGCGCCCGCTCGCCATCGCGCCGGGGACGAGCGCGTAATACCAGTCGACATTGCGCGCGACGAGCAGCCAGCCCGCCGCGATCCCTGCGGCCATGGCTGCGAAGGCGATCACGATATCGAGCCAGATCGCGCGCACCGCCCGGCTCCAGCCCCCGCGCAGGAAGCGCGCGAGCCAGCGGAACATGCCGCTCCTGGGGCCATAGACCTGATACCAGGCGCGCTGGACCAGATCCTCCAGGAAGCGCAGCGTCGCCGCATCGAGCGAGGTCTCGCGCGCCACCGCGAGGCTCGATGCCGCCTGCCGGTAGAGCACGGGCAGGTCGGCGATATCTTCGTCCGACAAACGCCCGAAGGCCCCGCGTTCCAGACGGCGGACGATCTGTTCCAGCCGCCGCCAGTCGCCCTCACGTTCGATCCGGAAACGGTCGGACCTGAGCGCCGCAGCCTCGATATCGGGCTGTTCGGGTAGCGGTTTCGCCGCAAAGGGGTTGCGGATTGTGGGCGCTTTCATCCGGCAATCGCCTCCTGCGCGCGCAGGGCGAGGTACCGGTCGATCACCGCGAAGCCGAGCTTGTCGTGCGGCGCCTCGATCACCTTGACGCCCATCCGGCGCAGACGGGTAAGCACCAGCTGGCGTTGCCGCGCGAGCGAATCGGCGGTGACCGCGCGGGCGACCGCGTCGACCGTTTCGGGTTCGGCGGAGGTGAAGCCCGCCAGCTCGCGATCCTCCAGCGTGACGAACACCACCGCATGGCGCTGCGTCAGGCGGCCGAGGCTTTCGATCATCATTTCGGCTGCGGTGGTGTCGCTGAAATCGGAAAACAGCACCACCAGCGACCGCCGCTTCAGCCGTGCGGACAGGGTGGCGAGCGCCAGCGTGTAATTCGCTTCCTCGCCCGTATGGTAGTCGAGCCCCGCAGCGGCGCGCTGCAGCCGGGCAAAGGCCCGCGTCTCGGCGACGAAGGGGCTGGCGAGCACGGGGCGCCGGGCAAAGCCGAACATCATCACCCGGTCGCCGCCCCTGAGCGCGACGTAGGCTGCCGTCAGCCCCGCGCTGACCGACCGGTCGAGCCGCGGGAGCCCGTCGATCGGTTCGCACATCGCTTGTCCGCAATCGAACGCGAAGACGATCTGGTTGTTGCGCTCGGTCTCGTTCTCGCGCGCGTAGAGCGCGGCGTGGCGCGCGCTCGCCTTCCAGTCGATCCGCCGCCGGTCCATGCCGGGCTGGTATTCGGTGAGCGCTTCGAACTGGGTGCCTTCGCCGCGCCGCCTGCGGGTGATGAGGCCCAGCTCGGCATCGCGCAGCAGCGCCTGCAGGGGGCGCGAGCGGATCGGTGAGAGGTCGGGCCAGACGCGGATTTCGCGGGTCAGCTCGACCCGCTTCTGCCGGCTGCCGAGACCCCATGGCCCGTCCCACGCCAGCCACAGCGCGCCCACCTCGGCAGTGCCGCGCCGGGTCGCGACGAGATCGGTCTCGCCGCGCCAGACCCCCTGCGTGTTGGCGAGGGCGATATCCGCCCGCCCGCCGCGCGCGATGCGCGGGTCGAGCGAGACGGCGGCGCGCACCGATCCCGCAGTGCCGGTCAGGTCGGCGGACACGCGCAGCGGGGTCGGCTGGCCGATTTCGACATCGGCGTCGTGATCGATCTTCCATTCGGCGAGATGGCCCGCGCGCGCCGCGTCGATCAGCGTCAGCACCAGCAGCACGGCCGCCGCGACCGGCACCACCAGCCACGCGCCGGGTGCGACCAGCGCGATCACCAGCGCGAGCGGCGCGGCAAGCGCGACGATCCGCGCTGTGCGGATGGTGGGGAGCAGGGCGGCGGGCATGATGCTAGCGCGGCGCCTCGGTACTCTCGATCAGTTCGCCGACGATGGTTTCGACCTCGCGACCCTCGATCTCGGCGGCGGCGGAGAGGATCAGGCGGTGGCGGAGGACTGCGGTGGCGAGCGCCTTGATATCGTCGGGCACCACGTAGTCGCGCCCGTCGAGCGCGGCGCGCACGCGGGCGGCATTGCCGAGCAGCACGGCGGCGCGCGGGGAGGCGCCGGTCGCAAGGTCGGAGTGGCTGCGCGTGGCGCGCACCAGCCGGACCACGTAGTCGACATTCTCGGGCGCGAGCGTGACCGCCTTCACCGCGCCGATGCTCGCCTGCAGGGCATCGCGCCCGGTCACCGCCTCGATCCCGAAATTCTCGGGCCGGGCGGGCCCCTGTTCGACCCCGAAACGGGCGACGATGCGCGTTTCCTCTTCCTCGCTGGGATAGGCGGCGACCAGCTTGAACAGGAACCGGTCGAGCTGCGCCTCGGGCAGCGGATAGACGCCCTGGCTCTCGATAGGGTTCTGCGTCGCGATCACCATGAAGCGGTCGGGCAGGACATGCGTTTCCCCGTCCAGCGTCACGCGGCGTTCCTGCATCGCTTCGAGCAGCGCGGCCTGCGTCTTGGGCGGGGTGCGGTTGATCTCGTCCGCCAGCAGCAGCTCGGTGAAGATCGCGCCGCGCGTCAGC
>PBYQ01000036.1 GCA_002729695.1 Citromicrobium sp.
CTCTTCGCTGAACCTGCTTCGCTTCATTCTCGTCCGACTCCTTTGCGTCGGACTCTACCAAAAATCGGTCACATTTCAGGGGAGCACGTCAACGGCCACCAAAAGTCATCTTTGTTCCCTTGTCGCTCATGCAGCCTTTCTAGCACTGTTAATTCCGCGATGCTCATGCGATCAGCGATACATGGGAAAGACACCTTATGATGATCGCGATGATCTCGATAAACTTCAGTCTCAGTGGAAGAAAATCGATGGGATACTTGAACGCCGAAAGGAGTGGTCAGCAGCGATCGTAAGGGCTGCAACTGCTGCTGAGATTGCTGCCAACATCGCCATACGAAAGCGCTTCGAAAGCGAGAGCAAATTCTCGTCGGAGTTTGTGGATTCGCTACTGAGGTGGGCAAACGGCATCGATGGGAAATTTGGCCGCTTGATCATTCCGGCGGAGCGAGACGAGGTGCGAAAGAAGGCGCTCGGCAAGCTCAAAAAGCGCTCCGAGCGGTTGAACAAGAAGCGCAATGCCATCGTTCACCAAGGCGCGTTCGCAAGCAAGCGGGAGATGCGTGAACTGGTCAATCTATCGCGTGAAATCGTGAACGAGCTGGTCATCCCGTGGGAGCCCGAGTTCGTGCTTGGCGGAGAAAAACTCACAAGCTCGAAGGTGCCAAAGGCAAAGAAGGTGTTGAAAGCTACCAACGCTAAAGGCAGGAAAAAGAAGAGCTAGACTACCCCTAGTGGGAATGCAGGACGTCCTTTCCACCTAGCCTGTTGCGTCCAACTCGGCCTTGAGCTTTCCGAGGCGCTCAGTGCAGACCTCGTGGACGACCCGGCCCAGCTCCTCGACCTGCTCGCCGAGCCAATCGAGTTCATCCTTGGTGATGCGGTAGTGTTTCGAATAGCGCGCCTTTACGTAGGCTTCCTTAAGTTTCTCGAACCGCGCGCGATCCTTTTTTGTGTCGCGCGGCCAGACATAGGTTAGCCGCGCGTCGATGCGCTCAGCCTGCGTGCGCAGAAAGCCGAGATTGTGCACGTGGGGGGTATAGAAGGTGCAGACCAACAGTACGCAATGGTAGAGACGTTCGACAGTTTGGTGGGTATCAAAAGCGGCGTCTTTGAGGTGCCCTTGCTCCAGATAGTACTTCGCTCCACCAAACCGCTTCATCGCCGCCGGAAACCACTCGTCGAAGTATTCCTGCGCCATAGCCAGGGCCTGTTCGGGCGTCTTTGGCTTGGGCGTATGCAGTTCGGTGTCGTCGGACTGGTATAACGCTACCCCGTCCTGTTTCACGTCCATGAAGAAGTAGCGCCCATGCGCGAGGCCGTCGTTCACCTCTTGCAACGTGTGAACGATGAAATTCACTGGCGTGTTGAGCGTCTTGGCCACGCCGTATTCGCGCATCAGCCGCTCATCGAGTTTGGCCCAGTATTTGACTCGGTCCGTCAGTCTGCTGTCATTGACGATCACCAACAGGTCATAATCTGACTGATAGCCTTTGGCCGTATGTGGCTCGTCCACCCAGGTCCCGCGCGCATAGCTGCCGTAGAGAATGACCTTGAGAATGCGACCGGCCTTTTTCCATTCGTGCTTGGCGAGCGCGAACGCGTCATCAAACTCTTCGAAGATCAGCTGCACCACGCGCTCAAGTTCGCGCTGCTTTTGCGGGGGCAGATGATCGAGGTCGGTCTTCATTGCTCAATCCCTAGCAAGCACTTGAGATTCTTGCACCCGCCTAGTGACAAGGCGCGCGGCGACGGCGCACCCTAAAGCGCTGAGGAGGCGCGCGCTGATGGTCCGCGTTAGCAACAATCCGACAGGATTGTTTGTTAGGATAGTTAAGGGGCTCTCAAGCCCAGCGTTTCTGGGGGTTTGAGGCCTGTTTCGGTTCCCGATAGTCCGTACTTTGGGTTCCTGATCGTCCGAATCCAATGGTTCCTGATCGTCCAAAGAGCTCACAGCTTTATCCACAGGGTTAGCCATCCCCATTTCTGGGGAGGGGACTTGAATCCCGTTTGCAGTAGAAGTGTGCTGGGCAGTTTGCCCCGAAACCTGCTTCATGACCCGGATGCGTGCTCGGCGATAAACTCGCTCATAGCGCTCTTTCGCGCAGCGCGGTCCAGTGCAAAGCTACTGCGCTGGAAATTCGTGCCGTTGAGCAAGGCGCTGACATACCCTGCAATCATGTCGGCAGCGGTGATGAGCGTAGCGTCCAGCACGTGGATATACCTGCTGGTGATCGATCCTTTTGCGTGCCCCAAAAGCGCGGCAATTGTGATCTCGGTAAATCCGTGATCATTGCCCATGCTGGCGAAGCTGTGACGCAGCACGTGGGCTGTGATCCCCTCCAATGGTGAGCCGCTAAAGAGGGCGTTCCAGTGGTTCGGGAAGCCGCCAAAAGCATTATCTTCGCCATTTCCCGGGAACACAAAGCTACCCGTGGCAGTCTGACGCTGTGCCTCAAGAAACTCGACGACGGGAAGGCCGATGGGCCGAATTGATCGACCTTCCTTGCTTTCCGAAAGCCGCAGGCAACTTCCATCCAGGTCTACGTCGCACCATTTGAGATTTATGATCTCACCGCGCCTGCACCCGGTCAGAGCGATCTGGCGGATAATGTCCGTTGTCGGCCAAAATTTTTCGTTCGCCTGCGCGTCGCGCAGTATGTTCCCGAGAACGCCATACTCGGCTTCGGTCAAACGTCGCTCGCGCACCTTGTATTTCGGCTTCTTGATGCCGTGCGCGGGGTTGTGCTCGATAACTCCCAAATCAATGGCGTAGGAGAGTATTCCTCCGATGAGGCCAAGGGTGCGGGTAGCAGTGCCAGGACCACCCCTGACGATGGACTTGCCCCGTAGTTTCTTGGTTTTGACGATGATCCGCGACCGACCCGCCATGATGTCGCGCATGATCTTGACCATGTCCGCTCTGGT
Source organism: Citromicrobium sp. (assembly GCA_002729695.1). Taxonomy (GTDB): domain Bacteria; phylum Pseudomonadota; class Alphaproteobacteria; order Sphingomonadales; family Sphingomonadaceae; genus Alteriqipengyuania. The sequence continues at coordinate 2,926 of PBYQ01000036.1, forward strand.
TAGGTCTTTAACGCGCCGGGTTCCGATGAGCGGAATGATGTGTCTCTTGATCCGACCGATATCGGTATCGATGGTCGATTGCTTCTTCGGTCGCCCTCCCTTACCGAGAATCAGGCCATCATCGAGGTCCTGAATGTAGCGCTTGCAAAGGTCCTTCATCGTCATCGCACGATGATCCTCAAGCCGCTCCTCCGCCGGATCGTCGCCTCCTGCAACACGCCCCAGCTGAGCCTTCGCTTCGCGGCGAGCCAGTTCCGCTGTCCACACGCCGTGCAGACCAAGTGTAAGCCGCCTCGCGCGTCCCCTCTGTCGATACTGGATTACGTAGCTACGCTTGCCCGACCGGTATACTCGGAGCCCAAAACCGGGTAGATCTTCATCCCAAATGATGTAGTCTTTCACCTGAGACTTGGCTGCCTCAACGGTGCGCTTCGTCAATTTGACCACGGCGATCTCCGTTTCCAGAGCCCCGTTTTTGAGTAACTGTGGTGTCATCACTCGGAGGAAAACCGGGGCGTAGGTTTGGGTACGCCAGCGAAATCCGATTTCAATCTAAATCTATATAAAACAGTAGTTTAGAGTAGTATTTCGTAGTCTGGCGTACCAGTTCTGTACCGGCTCCGAAGGCAGAGGCCACAGGTTCGAATCCTGTCGGGTGCGCCAGCTTTCCCAGGTATGGCCGACACCTGGCGCCCTGTTATCTCGGAATGCCGCGATCTCTCGCCCTGATCGGCGTGCGGGTGGGTTCGGGTTGGGGGCCGGAACCGGCGCCGCCCGCCTCGTTCGCATCTGTTCCCCCGCTCGTGCCGCCGCTTGAGCTTCCGCCGCCGGAACTGGATCCGCCAGAGCTGCTGCTGCTCGACCCACCGCCGCTCGTGCTGCTGCCCGAACTGCTGCTGGACCCGCTGCTACCGGTGCTGCCGTCGCCCGAGCCTGTACTGGCTCCATTATCGCTTCCTGCACCTACGCGCTCCGCCATCGACGTGTCGACGTGCGCATAGGTGTTCGAGACCTCCACGCCTGTCGTCCCGATCGCCGAGACAGCGGCAACGGCAATCAGGGCCGCGATCAGCCCGTATTCGACCGCGGTTGCACCCGTCGCATCGCGTAGCAATCGTCCGTTAATCATCGCATCGCCCCCAAATCCTCGAGGCTTACTGCCCTGCGAGGATGAAAAATCCGCTAAGCTTAACCTTGTCGACCCAGCGGGTGGGCGGGATCGTCGGGACTTGGGACTTGGGACTTGGGACTTGGGACTTGGGACTTGGGACTTGGGACTTGGGACTGGGGCGCACAGCAAAAAGCGGCCGATCATGGATCGCGCCGCTTGATGCACATTCAACAAATGCGAAGCCGGATGCGCCCCGGCATACGATCAGAGATAGCGCATCCGCATTGTCACGTTGGTCACGCCGTTACCGACGCGGAAGGTCGCCTTCTGCACGCTCGGCTTGCCGAGGTTCCAGATATTGATCGGCGGATCGTTGGACATCGCCGCACCGTCGATCGTGATATCGTCTTCGTCGTTGCCGTTCTTGTCGTGCCGCGCGCCGAGCGCGTATTCGCCGGGGGCGTCGACCGGAATGCAGAAGGTCATGCTGCCGGCCTTGGCCGGGACGTCGATCCGTTTCAGCCAGCGGCCCTTCTTCAGCCAGTCCGATTTCTTCGCGTAATAGCTGTGCAGGCGGACATTGCCGGTGCTCGACTTGATATCGGTGATCGTCACCTTGATCGCAGGGCCCTTGCCCGGTGCGCAAGCGGCAAGATTGTTCGAAATCTTCTGTTCGTACTGCGCCTGCGAAGCGACGGGTACGGCCGCGATCGCTCCGGCTGCGAACAGCAGGCCGATGCGCTTGCGGGTTTTCATGCTCGGAGTCTTCATAGCTTGTCTCAAAATCCTGTTTTTCAGGCGGTCGCCGCATGCAGGTGGCCCCGCGTCGCCGCCAAATCTAGTGACCTAAAGCCACATCTTCACTGAATTGCCGCTGAATTTGGTTCGCTAAGGGCCTGTCATGCCTGCTATTGCTTGCCGGTGGGGGAAAACGCACGCGCGCGTGTCTCATTCCGATTCGCGAAGCGCTAAAGGGTTCACTTCATCGACCCTGGCCTCAACCCGAAGTGCTCTTGCGCATGACCACCCCGCTGATCGCCCCCTCGATCCTTTCCGCCGACTTCGCGAAGCTGGGGGAAGAAGTGCGTGCGATCGACGCCGCGGGCGCGGACTGGATCCATGTCGACGTGATGGACGGACATTTCGTGCCCAATCTCACCATCGGGCCGGCGGTGGTCAAGGCGTTGCGACCGCACAGCGACAAGCCGTTCGATGTGCACCTGATGGTCAGCCCGGTGGATATGTGGCTGGAAGCCTTCGCCGATGCCGGCGCGGACCACATCACGATCCATCCCGAGGCCGGGCCGCACACGCATCGCACGCTGCAGACGATCCGCTCGCTGGGCAAGAAAGCGGGCGTGGTGATCAATCCCGGTACGCCCGAAAGCGTGCTCGAATACCTGATCGACATGGTCGACCTGGTGCTGGTGATGAGCGTCAATCCCGGCTTCGGCGGGCAAAGCTTCATCGACAGCCAGCTGCGCAAGATCGAGGCGATCCGCACGATGATCGACGCGACCGGGCGCGACATTTTTCTGGAAGTCGATGGCGGGGTGGATGCGGGCACCGCGCCTCGCTGCATCGCTGCCGGGGCGGATGTGCTGGTGGCGGGGTCGGCCACGTTCAAGGGCGGGCCGGATCGCTACGCCGCGAATATCGCGGTTCTCAAGGGGAAAACAGGTTGATGGTCGATTCGATAGGTCATGATCCGGTACGCCAGGACGCTGGAGAGGTGGCCGATGGCCCCGAGCTCGACAAGGAAGAGCGCGCCGCGCGCCAGCTGATCATGACCCTTGGCGGCAAGCCCGAACCGACCGCGCTGAGCGACCGCGACGAAGAGAACCCCGTACCACTGCCAACTGCCGCGTCGCGCGATGCCCAGCCCGAGCTCGACGTCGTTCCGACCGCGCGCGCGCTGGTGCCGCAGGAAATCGGCGCGCCCGCCGTCGGGCCGGGCGAACGCCTGGTCCGGATCGCCTATGCGGCGGGCATTCGCGGGCGGCTGATCACTTCGCCGCTGTCGAAACCGGCAAAGCGCCGCGTCCTCTCCACGGTGAAACCGCCTTTGCAGGGCGATCGCGCCGCGGGCATGGCGCTGCGCGCCGGGCACTTCCTTATCCACGGGGTCAAGCTGCCGATCGCGCAGCTCGAATTCGGGCCGGGCACACGGCAGCAGTCTCCGCTGATCGAGCGGCACGTTCATTCCTACGCCTGGCTGCGCGATCTCGCGGGGTCGGGCGCGCGCCCGCAGGTCGAAGCGACCGCGTTGCGCATCCACCGCATGTGGCTCGACGCGCACCCGCTGCCTGCCAAGGGTCCGGCGTGGGAAGTGGAGGTAAGCGCGAGGCGAACGCTGGCGTGGCTGGTCCATGCGCCGCTGATCCTGTCGAACAAGGCGGTGCGCGGGCGCACGCTCGCGGCGCTCGACAAGACTGCGCGCTGGCTCGATTCGCAGGTTTCCAAGGCTTGCGACAAGCAGGCCGAGGTGTTCGTCTGGGGTTCGCTGGTCGCCGCCGGATTGCTGCTGCCCGAAGGCAAGCCGCGCCGCCTGTTCGCCGAAGCGGGCATGGCGCGCGCGCTGGGCGACTTCGTGGGCGAGGATGGCGGCGTGCAGTCGCGCAGCCCGCTTGCACAGATGGAGCTGCTCGAGCTGCTCACCGAACTGGCCGCCTGCTACCGCTCGATGAAAATGGAGCCGCCCAAATTCGTCACGGCGGTGTCCGAACTGATCGTGCCGCCGCTGCTCGCTGTGGTCCACGGCGAGGGGGGCTTGGGCAACTGGCAGGGCGCAGGCGCGGTCTCCTCCGACAAGGTGAACGAGCTCATCCGCGCGAGCGGAGTGCGCACGCGCCCGCTGAAGGAGCCGCGCGGCTGGGGCTATCACCGCGCGAGTGCGGGCAAGACGATCCTGCAGTTCGATGCCGCTCCCCCGCCGCTGGCGCGCTATTCGCGTTCCGGCTGCGCCTCCACGTTGGCGTTCGAGCTGTCGTCGCAAGGCCAGCGGATCATCGTCAACTGCGGCGGCGCCGCATGGGCCGGGGCACAGGTGCCCGCGCGGATCGAGCAGGGCCTGCGTGCCACCGCCGCGCATTCGACGCTGGTGCTCGAAGACGTCAACTCGACCGCGATCCTGATCAAGGGCCAGCTGGGCGCCGGTGTCGGCGAGGTCGAGGTCGACCGGCGCACGATGGGCGGCGGCGCGCGCGGCGGGGCAACCCGGATCGAGGCATCGCACGACGGCTATGCCAGCCGCTTCGGTTTGGTCCACCGCCGCGTGCTCGTGCTGCGCGACGACGGTACCGAGCTGGCGGGCGAGGATGTGTTGCTGCCCGCGAGCAAGTGCGGCAAGCGCGGCAAGGTCGGCTATGCGATCCGTTTTCACCTGGGGATGGGTATTGCGGCGCGCCTTTCCGAAGACCGCAAGGGCGCAGGACTGGTCTTGCCTGACGGTTCGCACTGGCAATTCCGCGTGGCAGGAGAATATACGGGCACGCTTTCGATCGAAGACAGCCTCTTCGTCGATGGACAGGGTCGGCCGCAGGCGATCCAGCAGCTCGTTCTACAGGGCATGACACCGCGCAGCGGCGGTAGCTTTGCCTGGTTATTCAAGAAGATGGGATAGAATTTTGACCGACATGCCGATCCGCAGGGCTCTCCTTTCCGTGTCGGACAAGGAGGGGTTGACGCAGCTTGGCCGCGCGCTGGCGAGTCGCGGAGTCGAACTGGTCTCGACCGGCGGCACCGCGAGGGCTCTGCGCGAAGCGGGGCTCGAGGTTCGCGACATCTCGGACCTGACCGGGTTCCCCGAGATGATGGATGGGAGAGTCAAAACGCTGCACCCCAAGGTGCACGGTGGGCTGCTCGCGCTGCGCGACAACGACGATCACGTGGCCTCGATGCAGGAGCACGAAATCGGGGCGATCGACCTGGTCGTGGTCAACCTCTACCCCTTCGAAGCGACCGTGGCGAAGGGCGCACAGCGCGACGAGATCATCGAGAATATCGACATCGGCGGGCCGAGCATGGTGCGTTCGGCGGCTAAGAACCACGCCTTCGTCACCATCGTGACCGATCCGGCCGACTATTCCACGCTCGTCGAAGAGCTGGACAAGGGCGACGGCGCGACCACGCTCGAATTCCGCAGGGCGATGGCGGCCAAGGCGTTTGCCGCCACCGCCGCTTACGACAGCATGATCAGCCAGTGGTTCGCCTTCGCCGACCAGCAGCAGCAATTTCCCGAGTATCTCTCGGTCGGCGGCAAGGCCCCCACGATCCTGCGCTATGGCGAGAACCCGCACCAGCAGGCGGCGCTCTACACCCCCGTCGGCCCGCACGCGAAGGGGATCGCGCAGGCCGAGCAGCTGCAGGGCAAGGAACTGAGCTACAACAATTACAACGATGCCGATGCCGCGCTCGAGCTGTGCGCCGAGTTTGCCGGGCAAGAGCCGTCGGTGGTGATCGTCAAGCACGCCAACCCCTGCGGCGTGGCGCAGCGCGGATCGCTGATCGATGCCTGGAACGAAGCGCTGGCGTGCGATTCGGTCTCGGCGTTCGGCGGGATCGTGGCTGTGAACCGCGAGCTCGACGGCGAGACCGCGCGCGCGATCTGCGAGATCTTCACCGAAGTCGTGATCGCGCCCAGCGTCAGTGACGAAGCGCGCGAGGCTTTCGCGAAGAAGAAGAACCTGCGCCTGCTGACCGTGGGTGACCTGCCCGATCCGCGCCGCAACGGCCTGACGGTCAAGCCGATCACCGGCGGCCTGCTGGTGCAGGGGCGCGACAGCGCAACGATCTCGCGCGATGACCTGAAGGTGGTCACCAAGCGCGAACCGACCGAACAGGAATTGAAGGATTGCCTGTTCGCGTGGGCCGTGGCGCGGCACGTCAAATCCAACGCGATCGTCTACGCGAAGGACGGTGTCACCGCCGGGATCGGTGCGGGTCAGATGAACCGCCGCGATTCGTCGCGCATCGCCGCGCTCAAGGCCGCAGAGGCGGCCGAGAAATACGGCTGGGCCGAATCGCGCACGGTCGGCAGCGCAGTCGCCTCCGACGCGTTCTTCCCCTTCGCCGATGGCCTGCTGGCCGCTGCCGCAGCGGGTGCGAGCGCGATTATCCAGCCCGGCGGGTCGATTCGCGACGACGAAGTGATCGCCGCCGCCGACGAAGCGGGGCTGGCGATGGTCTTCACCGGAATGCGCCATTTCCGCCATTAATCGGGCATTTCATCGGCAAATGGACGTGATCGAACGCGCCGATTGCACCATTTGCCGTACCTGACCGACAAATTCACTGAACCGAAAGCGTGCCCTCCCCATATCGGAGGCAAGACGCACACTCGCCCTCGGACTACCGCTATGAAACTTCTCCGCTCTGATATCTTTCGCAGCTTCGGCATCGGTTTCGGCATCGTCGCAGTGACGATGGCGATCACCCGGTTCGACGGTGCCCAAGGCCTCGTTGCGATACTTTCGTGACCCGCCGCATCAAACCTGCGTTCGTCTCCCTTTTCGCGGCCGCCGCGCTATCGCTGGCCGGTTGCGGACAGGCGCTGGCAGCGGAAAATTACGTCCGCGCGCCCGTCGCTGCGACCAAGGCCAAGGAAAGCGGCCTCAAGACCGCGATCTTTGCGGGCGGCTGCTTCTGGGGTGTCGAGGCGGTGTTCAGCCACGTCAAAGGCGTGAAGAGCGCGGTGTCCGGCTATCACGGCGGCACCAAACGCCAGGCGAAGTACAGCATCGTCTCCAGCGGCGTGACCGACCATGTAGAGGCGGTGAAGATCACCTACGACCCGTCGCAAATCCGCTACGACCAGCTGCTGCGCATCTTCTTCTCGGTGGTTGCCGACCCGACGCTGCGCAATCGCCAAGGGCCGGACACGGGCGCGCAATACAACGCCGAGATCATCCCGACCTCGGCCGAACAACGGCGCGTCGCCGATGCCTATCTGGCGCAGATGAAGCGGTCCGGCACGTGGAACAAGCCAATCGTCACGAGCGTGGCGCCTGCCAAGACGTTCTATCCGGCAGAGGACTACCACCAGAACTTTGCCCTAAAGAACCCGCGCCACGGCTATATCGTTCGCTGGGACGCGCCGAAGGTGGCCGCGCTCAAGGAATTCTACCCGGGCGTCTACCGCGCGAGCTTCCTGCGCGACTGACGGATCGCAACGCCATCTGGAAACCGGCCCTCGTCGGCGCTATCTTCCCCGCATGGCTACCGCACACAAGCACAAGGAACACGAGGGCGAAGCGTTGATCGACGCGGCCAAGCGCTCGCTCGAAGATCAGGGCGAACGCTGGACGGGCATGCGCTCCGAAGTGTTCGAGGAACTGGCGCGGCACACGCGTCCTGTCTCCGCCTACGATATCGCCGAGAACCTGAGCAACCAGCGCGGCAGCCGCGTTGCGCCCAACAGCGTCTATCGCATTCTCGACATCTTCGTGCGTGGCAACCTCGCCAACCGGATCGAGAGCGCCAATGCGTTCCTCGTCAACTCGCACCCCGGTTGCCGGCACGATTGCATATTCCTGATCTGCGACGATTGCGGCGCGGCGGACCATGTCGACGACGACGCACTGACCGGGGCGCTGCGCAATGCAGGGCGCGAAGCCGGTTATACCGAGGTTCGCCCCGTGGTCGAACTGCGCGGGCTGTGCGCGGAGTGCAGCCGCTAGGGCACGCCGGGTGCGGATACCGAAGTGTCGGGCCTATATCCGCCGTATCCCCCATAGGGATTGCGCGCAGGATTGAGCGGGCTGCTGTCGAGCGGCGCACCGGGGCCGGTAAACGTGTCGAGAATCGTGATCGCGGTCTCGGCCCACTGGCGCTGTATGGCGATCTTGGATTCGACGCGGTCGAGATCCTCCCATTTCAGGTCGAGCGCATATTCGATCCCGCTCCAGTCGAGTTCGGGATAGGCGTCGCGCAGGTCCGCGACGCGATAGCCCAGCCGTTCCAGCCGGTCGTATTCGCGGGTATAGGCCCGCTCCAGGCATTGTTCGAACACCACCCGCCGACGCATCGCGGCCTGCTGTTCCCAATAAGGTGCGTTCCAGGTTGCAGGTATCGGAACCGAACAGCCCGTCCTGTCGGATACCACATGGGCGTCGACCATCGATTGGGCTTCGGCGAGAGGATCGTAATCGGGATAGTCTGCCTGCTGGGCACAGACCGGTGCCGAAACCAGTGCGAAGAAAAATGCCAGAGGACGCAGCACACCCATATCCCAACCCCCTTCGATGCAACCGGTGCCATTGCTCCATCCACCCGCTTGAACCGCCCGTGAATGCGCGCAATCCTGCGGTAGTGCCGTTTTGGGTTCGACACGAACATGGGCCGGAGGTAGGATGCCGGGATGACTGAACGCCCTGAGACACCGTTGCTCGATACGGTCGATTTTCCCGCCGACCTCCGCAAGCTCGAACGCGAGAAGCTGCGCCAGCTGGCCGACGAACTGCGCGCCGAAATGATCGACGCGGTTGGCACCACCGGCGGGCATCTGGGCTCCGGCCTCGGTGTGGTCGAGCTGACCGTGGCGATCCATTACATCTTCAACACGCCCGAAGATCGCCTGATCTGGGACGTCGGCCACCAGTGTTACCCGCACAAGATCCTCACGGGTCGCCGAGATCGGATTCGCACGCTGCGCCAGGGCGGCGGCCTGTCGGGCTTCACCAAGCGCGCCGAGAGCGAATACGACCCCTTCGGTGCGGCGCACAGCTCCACCTCGATCAGCGCGGGCATCGGATTCGCGATGGCCAACAAGCTGCAGAACCAGCCCGGCCGCGCGATCGCGGTGATCGGCGACGGCGCGATGAGCGCCGGGATGGCCTACGAGGCGATGAACAATGCCGAGCAGGCGGGCAACCGGCTGGTCGTCATCCTCAACGACAACGACATGTCGATCGCGCCTCCGGTGGGCGGCCTTTCTGCCTATCTGGCGCGCGTCGTCTCGAGCGGCGAATATCTCGGCCTGCGCAGCCTCGCCTCCAAGGTCGCCAAGAAGATGAGCCGCCGCGTGCACTCCTCGCTCGGCAAGGCGGAGGAATTCACCCGCGGCATGGTGACGGGCGGGACATTGTTCGAAGAACTGGGCTTCTACTACGTCGGCCCCATCGACGGTCACAATCTCGACCACCTAATCCCGGTGCTCGAGAACGTGCGCGATTCCGATCAGGGCCCGGTGCTGATCCACGTCGTGACCGAGAAGGGCAAGGGCTACAAGTTCGCCGAGGAAAGCGCGGACAAGTACCACGGCGTCTCCAAGTTCGACGTCATCACCGGCGAACAGAAGAAATCGAAGGGCGGCCCGCCCAATTACCAGAACGTGTTCGGAGAAACGCTCGCCAAACTGGCGGAGACCGACGACAAGATCGTCGCGATCACCGCCGCCATGCCGAGCGGCACGGGCGTCGACAAATTCGCCAAGGCGCACCCGGAGCGCACCTTCGATGTCGGCATTGCCGAACAGCACGGGGTAACTTTTGCCGCCGGCCTCGCCGCGCAGGGCATGCGGCCCTTCGCCGCGATTTACTCGACCTTCCTCCAGCGCGCCTACGACCAGGTGGTGCACGACGTCGCGATCCAGAACCTGCCGGTACGCTTCGCGATCGACCGTGCCGGGCTGGTCGGCGCGGACGGCTGCACGCATGCAGGATCGTTCGACGTCACCTATCTCGCCACGCTGCCCAACATGGTGGTGATGGCCGCCGCCGACGAGGCGGAGCTGGCGCATATGACCTACACCGCCGCCGAATACGACGACGGCCCCATCGCCTTCCGCTATCCGCGAGGCGCGGGGACGGGCGTCGAAATCCCCGAGAAGCTCGAAAAGCTCGAAATCGGCAAGGGCCGCATCGTCAAACAGGGCAGCAAGGTCGCGATCCTCTCGCTCGGCACGCGGCTGGGCGAGGCGCTGGACGCGGCCGAACAGCTCGAAGCGCGCGGGCTGTCGACCACCGTTGCCGACATGCGCTTCGCCAAGCCGCTCGACACCGCGCTGATCGAAAAGGCGATGCGCGAGCACGAGGTTGTGCTGACGATCGAGGAAGCCGCCATCGGCGGCCTCGGCGCGCATGTGCTGACTTTCGCGAGTGACAGCGGTCTGCTCGACGAGGGTCTGAAAGTGCGCACCATGCGCCTGCCCGACATCTTCCAGGACCAGGACGATCCGAAGAAGCAGTACGACGAAGCCAAGCTCAACGCGCCCGATATCGTGGATACGGTGCTGGCCGCGCTGCGGCACAACTCGGCGGGGGTCGAAGAAGCGCGGGCCTAGCTTCGGCCATATTTCCCGACCGCATTTGACATCGTGTATTAGGCGTATAATACACTTGGCATTGTCTGTGGCTTCGGGGAACGGTTCGATCAAGCGCTTCATTATCATTGCGACGCTCGGTGCACTTCTTGCGGGTTGCGCCGTTAGGCAGGACGCGGTGCAAACGGTCTTCGTCCCGGCATCGCCCAAGGCGCGGCTCGACCAAGCGCTCGCTGATACGCCCGGACAGATGCAGCGGAACCGACTCGCGGGGCTGAGCATCGCCGTGTTTGACGATTACGGCAACGTGCAAACCCGGTCATTTGGTGTGAAGCGAGCGGACGGCGATCAGTCCATCACGCCCACCACCGCCTTCTCCACCGCGTCCATCTCCAAGCCTGTGACCGCGCTGCTTTGCCTGCTGCTCGATGCGGAGGGACGGATCGATATCGACGCGCCGATTGCCCCCTCGCTGTCCCGCTGGCAGCTGCCGCATAGCGAGTTTTCGGGCACTGCCGAGGTCACCTGGCGGCAATTGATGACTCACACAGCGGGTACCTCGCAGCACGGGTTCGCGGATTATTACGAGGGCGACGATCTGCCAACACTGGTCGACAGCCTCGAAGGACGATTGCCCCGCTATCACCGGCCGATCGAGTTCAAGTTCGCACCGGGCACTGGCTGGCAATATAGCGGTGGCGGTTACGTGATCCTTCAGATGGCGTTGGAGGACGAGCTGGGCGTGCCGCTGCATGAGGTTGCCCGGCAGCGAATCTTCGCCCCCTTGGGCATGTCGCATACCACCATGATCCAGCCCGGCGAGCCCGGCTTTCCGGCCGATGTTGCGTCGGTGCACGACGATGCGGGCACTCTCATCCGCACCGGCCTGCCGATCACGCCGCAGGTTTCTGCCTCGGGCATGTGGTCGACGCCGACCGACCTTGCGACGTTTGCTATCGCCATCCAGCGGGGCCTGCGCGGCGACACGGTCGGCCCGGTCACCCCGGAAATCGCACGCACGATGACCGATATCATTTCACTTGAATATGTGGGCGGAATGGGGACGCCGTTCTTCCGCGGGTTTGGGCTCGGCAACACTGAGTGGTTCCGGCACGATGGTTCGAACACCGGGGTGAACTCGGATCTCTTTGCCTCGATGGACGGAGGCTACGGCCTCGTGCTGATGGGGAATGGCGACGACGATAACACCGGCCCAGTCTTTGCGGACCTCCGGCGCGAGATCATCGGGGCGATGGGCTGGCGGGATCGTCACCCGATCGCCGATGCGCCGATCGACGACGCGTTACGCACAGCTGTGGCGGGCGACTATCACGGGCTGCTCTACGATCTCGGCCTTGACTACCGGATCGAACAGCGAGGTAACCGGCTGGTAATCGCGTCGGAGTTCTTCACTCAGTTCCTCGGTACAGATGCCAGCCCAATGCATTATCTGGGCGACGGGACATTCCGGATCGAAGATTATCCCAACCTGCTGACGTTCGAGGTGACCTCGCAGGGCAACGTTATTGCCGTGACCGTCAGCAGGCCGGGCATCAAAGCGCCGGCATTCCGGAGGTCGATCGAGGAACTGCGATAGGCCTTTCGGCATGCTGGCGGCGCTGGCATGGGATTGTGCAAAAGGAACCCCCGAATGCCACTCCTAACCGTCGCCACCACCGACCACGTCGCCACCCTCACCCTCAACCGGCCCGAGAGCATGAATGCTCTCGGCCAAGCGGGCGACGGGGACGCGTTTGCCGCGGCGTGCGACGCGATCAATGGCGACAGCAACATACGCTGCGCGATCCTGACCGGGGCGGGGCGGGCGTTCAGTGCGGGTGGGGACATCAAGGCGATGCAGAACCGCACCGGCAATTTCGCGGGGTCGCCCGCCGATATCGCGGACGGCTATCGCACCAATATCCATCGAATTCTGCGCGCGCTGTACAATCTGCGCGTGCCCTTGATCGCCGCGATCAACGGGTCTGCGATCGGCCTCGGCGGCGATCTCGCGTGCCTTGCCGACATGCGCATCGCGAGCACATCGGCGAAATTCGGCGTCACCTTTCTCAAGCTGGGCCTCGTGCCCGGTGATGGCGGCACATGGCTGTTGCCCCGCGTGATCGGCGAAGCGCGCGCGGCGGAGCTCTTCTTTACCGGCGATGTGATCGACGCGGCGACCATGCAGGGATGGGGTCTCGTCTCCCGTGTCGTCGAGCCCGATGCGCTGATGGACGAAGCGTGCACGCTGGCCGAAAAGGTCGCTGCCATGCCGCCCGCCGCGCTGCGTCAGACCAAGATGATGCTGCGGCAGGGGCGCGGGCTATCCTATGATGGCGCGCTGGAGCTTGCGGCCAGCACGCAGGGGCTCATGCATCACACCGCCGATCACGCGGAGGGCGTTGCCGCGCTGATCGAGAAGCGGGCACCCGATTTCAGCGGCGAATAGCTAGATCCAGCGCCACGCACCGGCTGCCATGCTGTGCAGCCAGGTCGCGCCCAGCCAGATGGCGATGCCGCCGATCCATGGCAGCAGTCCGACCGAGAGAATGCGGTGAAGGCGCGGCCAGTAGCTCGTCTTCGCCTCCCACTGCTGCCAGGCATCGCCCATCAGCGCTTCCTTCTTGCGGTCCTGCAGGTGCGCGCCGACCAGCGCGAGTACGCCGATGGCGAGCGCCACCACCACGGTGCGCGCGGTCGGCGCGGCGATCAGGTGCGCGAGCGCCCATAGTGCGAAGCCCCACATCATCGGGTGGCGGGTAACCTTGAACACGCCGTGCGCGGGTTTCCTCGCTGCCTGCGCCGCGCCCGGCGCGGGCAAAGCCGGATTGCCGACCAGCGATCCGGCGAACAGCACCATGGCCATCAGCGTGACGATGCTCGCCGCGATCCACACCCCATCGCCGAAATCTCCCCACAAGGGTGCGCCCGCCGGGGTTGCGACGAAGGCGAAGTACATCCACGCCATCGTGGCGGCGCTGACCAGTGAATAGGCGATCATGAAGCCGCCCGCGCCAAGCACCCCGACCATCGGTGCGCGCAGCGGATGCGACATGGCGAAATGCGTGCCGACGAAGGCAATGCTGGCGGCAATCAGCGAGGCAAGCGGGTCGATCATTTCCATCACTCCTCTGCGAAATGCGCTATTCGATGCCGATCAACTCCACTTTGAAGATCAGCGTCGCATTGCCGGGGATCGGCCCCTTGCCGAGCGGGCCGTAGGCGAGGTCTGCGGGGGCATAGAGTTCGATCGTGTCGCCCACGCCCATCTCGGGAATTGCGAGCTGCCACGCCTTGACCAACCGGCCCAGCGGGAAGGTTGCCGGCTCGCCGCGATCGTAGGAACTGTCGAACTGCGTCCCGTCGAGCAGGCGCCCGGCGTAGTGCACGGTCACGGTGTCGGCGACGGTCGGCCTCGGTCCGGTGCCGTCACCCGACAGGCGGCGATATTTGAGGCCGCCGGGGAGGACCTGCCAGCCGTCTTCCTGCTTCAGCTCGGCGATCGCGAGCTGCTGGTTGTTGTGCCAGGCAAGATCATGCGTCGCCTCTTCGGCCGCAGCGCCATCTTGCGCAAAGGCTGCTACGGGAAGGGCGAGCGCCAGCAGCGCGATGACCGCCTTCACCAGTCGTACGCCTTGGGCAGGTCGCTTTCATCGAGATCGCGATAGCGTTCGCGCAGGCGGGTCTGGTGGTTTTCAACCGGCTGGCGAACCCCGTCGATAAAGACCGCGACGGGCACCGAACCCACTTCCAGCGGATCGCCATCCCACATCACCACATCGGCGATGGCCCCGGGCGCGAGGGTGCCAAGCTGGCCGCCGAAGCCCGAAATGGCTGCCGGGATCGAGGTGATCGTGGCAAGCGCCTGCCCCCAGCTCAGCCCGTCGGCCCCCGGGACGCGGGTCAGCGCGACGAGGTTGCCGGCATACTGGCGCGCGTTGCGCGGCTGTTCGGCGGTGCCGCCTTCCATCCTGCCGATGGCGACCTTCACGCCCGCCTTCTGCATGCGCCCGATATTGCTTTGCGTGGCGGCGATCTGATCGAAGCCGGTGGGCAGGTCGTCGAGCGGATCGGCGATCACGGGCACACCCGCCGCTGCGATATCGTCCGCCACCAGCCAGCCTTCGCTGACGCCGAGCAGGACGAGATCGAGGTTCGGGAAATCGCGCCGCAGCTGCAAGATTTCGCGAATGTCGGAGGCGCGCTCCACATGCACGTAAAGTGCCTGCTTGCCCGAAACGACCGGGCCCAGCGCGGCCGCATCGGCGCGGGTCAGTTCCGCATCCTCGCCGCTCCAGCGGCCTGCCGCGTAAGCCTGCGCCTCGTGCAGCGCATTGTCGAGCCAGGCATAGGTGCCCGTGCGGCCCCCACCGCCGAGCCTTGCGCCGGTTTCGCCCAGCGCCACGATCTGGAAGGCGCGCGCCTTGGTGATGGGTTCGGCATCCGCGCCCAGATCGATCACCGCGCCCTGCCCGCCAAAGATGCCCGACGCGGGCTGCGGGGCGATGCTGGCGCGGGTGATCCCGTCGGCCCGCGCGACCAGCAATTGCTGCGAGGCGGGGTTGATCGCGGGCGCGACATCCAGCGCGGCGCTGAAGGGCGAACGGCCTGCGGAGGTATCGTTGCTTTCGCTCACCCCATCGACGTCCACCAGCCCAAGCGTGGTGATCGCCGAGAAGATACCCGGCGTGACCCACTTGCCCGAACCGTCGATCACTTCGACCCCGGCAGGGGTGGCAAGGCCGGCACCCGCAGCGACCACCCGGCCGTTCTGCACCACCACGGTGGCGTTCTCGACCGGTGCCGAACCGTCGCCGGTGGCGACCGTGGCGTTGGTAATGGCAAAATCCTGCGCGGCGGCAGGGGCGACGAGCGCGAGCGTGGCAGTCGCGACGAGAAGCAACCGGGCGATCATTTGACGTCTCCCTCACCGGGCTGGCCGAGCTCGAAATCGCTCACCGGGCGTCGCTTGCGATCCATTGCGTCGTACAGCAGCGCGCCGTCGACCCAGACCTTCTCGGGCCGCGAATAGACGCTCAAGGGGTCGCCGTTCCACAGCACCACGTCGGCCATCTTGCCCGGTTCGAGGCTGCCGGTCATTTTCTCGATGCCCATCGCCTTGGCGGCGTTGTAGGTAAACCAGCCGACCACATCGGCGTCGGGAACGTCGAGTCCCATGCGCTGCCCTGCGGCCTGCGCCTTCGCGGCCTCCTGATTCAGCCGCTGGATGCCGTTGGCGTCGTCCGAATGGATCACCACGCACGCGCCCGATTTCCAAAGCAGCGCGGCGTTTTCGGGAATGCCGTCGTAGCTTTCCATCTTGAAGCCGTACCAGTCGGCCCAGATCGCGCTGCACACGTCGTTTTCGCGCAGCAGGTCGCCGATCTTGTAGGCTTCGACCGCGTGATGGAACGCGGTGACCTTGTAGCCCATCTCCTTCGCCATATCCATCACCAGCGCCATCTCGTCGGCGCGGTAGCAGTGGTTGTGGACCAGGATGTCGCCGTCGAGCACGCCGGCGAGCGTCTCGTTGCCGAGGTCGCGCCGTTTGCGATCGCCCGCGGCATAGGCCTTCGCGTCGAGCCAGGTCTGCCGGTTGACCGCGAAATTGCCCATCCGGGTGGACGGCATCCGCCCGCGATTGCCGTAGACGCGCTTCGGGTTTTCGCCGCACGCCATCTTGAAGCCATAGGGCGCGCCGGGGAACTTCATCCCCTGCACGGTGCGCGCGGGCACGTTCTTAAGCGTGACCGAGCGACCGCCCATCAGGTTTGCCGAGCCGGGCAGGATCTGCAAGCTCGTGCCCCCGCCATTGGCGAGCGCGCGGCTGAAACCCGGATCCTGCGGCCACACCGAATGCTCGACCCACACTTCGGGCGTAGTCGGGCTGGTCGCTTCATTCCCGTCCGAATGCGCATCGACGCTGGGGGTGGGGTAGTCGCCAAGGTGAGAGTGGATGTCGATCACGCCGGGGGTGACGAACTTGCCCGTCGCATCGACCACATCATAGCCATCGGTTGCCAGATCGCTGCCGACCTCGATCACCTGGCCATCGCGCAGCAGCACGGTACCGTTGTCGATCCGGCCGCCGCGCCCGTCGTATATCGTGGCGCCGACCAGCGCGGTCGGGCGACCGGGATAGCGCTCGTAGGTAGAGGGGAAGGGGGTTCCAGCATCCGCAGCCGGGGTGGATGCGGAGGCGGCAGGTTCACCGCCGCCTCCATCCATCGTCGAACATGCCCCCAGCGCCATCGCGCAGCCAAGCGCGATCAGTGTTCTTCCCAGCATTGTCTTCCCCCCTGGTCCCCGCCTTGCGCGTTAGTTGCCGGGGCGCGTGGCCGGATGGATGCCCGCGCCCTGCGCCTCGCCCGGGCCTTCGGCCTGGCCTTCCAGATCGTCGCCGACATCGTCGTCGGTGAGCGTGTCGAGGTGCATCAGCTTCTTCACCAGCGGGCTGAGGACCAGCACCACCACACCTGCGGCAACCGCGAACCAGCCGATCTGGTTGTAGACGGTCAGCGTCAGCTCACGCGTCATCGTGCCTTCTTCACCGCCCGTGGCAGCGCCGATCATGCCCGCGACGAAGTTGCCGCCTGCGGTCGCGAAGAACCATGCACCCATCATCAGGCTGGCCAGCGACGCCGGAGACAGCCGGTTCATCGCCGACAGGCCGACCGGCGACAGGCAAAGCTCGCCCGAGGTGTGCAGGAAGTAGATCGCGAACACGAGGATGACGGGGACCAGCACCGCCGGTCCGACGGCATTGGCACCCCACACGAACACCAGGAAGCCGAGGCCCACCTGAATGATCGCCAGCCCGAACTTGAACGGCGTCGACGGTTCGAGCCCTCGCTTGCCCAGGAACACCCAGAGCGCCGCGAAGATCGGGCCCAGCGTGAGGATGAAGATCGAGTTGATCGACTGGAACAGCGAGGCCGGCACGCCCTGGCGATCGACAAAGCGATCGGTGAACAGGTTGAGCGAGCCCCCGGCCTGTTCGAACAGGCCCCAGAAGATCGGCTGCAGGATGATCAGGAAGATCGCCGCAAAAATGCGGTCGCGCGCATGCGGCTCGAGTTTCATCGCCTGGAGAACGACGTAGAGCAGCAGTATTGCACCCGCGATCAGCATCAGCCAGCCGACCACCGACTGGTACTGGATCAGCACCCACATCAGGGCGATCGCGGCGATACCGGTAAGGTACAGCCACATTTCGAAAGGAACGCCTGCAACGCGGCGCTTGAGGCCTTCGGGCATCGGGCTTTCGCCGCGACCCAGCAGCAGCGGCTTGCCCAGCACGAAGACGACGAGGCCGAGCAACATGCCGACGCCTGCAGCGCCGAAGCCATAGGACCAGCCGATCGTTTCGCCGAGGTAGCCAGCCAGGATCACGCCCGCTGCGGCACCGAGGTTAATCCCCATGTAGAAGATCGTGTAGGCGCCATCGCGGCGGATGTCCGTGCGCGAATAGAGCTGGCCGACGATCACCGAGATGTTGGCTTTCAGGAAGCCCGAGCCGACGATCACGAAGCTCAGCGCGAGCCAGAAGATGTTGATCGTGGGATCGTTCTGCCCGCCAGTGCCCTCGAATGCCATCAGCGCGTGGCCGCAGGTCAGCAGGATCGCGCCGAACAGCACCGCCTTGCGCTGGCCCAGATACCTGTCTGCCAGCCAGCCGCCCAGCACCGGCGTGATGTACACCAGGCTGACATAGGCGCCGTAGATGACGTTGGAATCGCTATCGTTGAACAGCCAGTGCTTCGTCAGGTAGAAAATCAGCAGGGCGCGCATGCCGTAGTAGGAGAAGCGCTCCCACATTTCGGCGAAGAACAGGATGTAGAGCCCTTTGGGATGTCCGCCGACCTCCGCCTTGGGCCGGGTGACCGCGTACGCGCCGGCCGCCAGAAACAGCAACAGGACGGCCGAGGCAATCGCGGCGATCCAGTCGCCCTCGTCCCACAATGCGAAATCTTTCATGTAATCGCTTCCCCGAAATATCTCTCGGGCCGCCTCTTCCCGGCCCAATTATGGCGCGCACACTAGCGTCGAAAACCTGTGTGTGAAGCCCAAGTGACACCTATCCTCCTGATTATGGGCTGAACGACCCGCCGGTGGGGCATCGCGTGGGAACCTTGACCCGCCCCGCTGTATTATGTCACTGAAGCACCATGGCGAATGGCAATCCCTCCTCTGCGCGGCCCGTCTATCTGCGCCTGCGCGACCTGATCGCGGCGGCAATTCTCGACGGGGAGTTCGCCGAAGGGGAGATGCTGCCTTCGGTCCGCGCGTTCGCGGCAGAACAGGGCGCCAATCCGCTGACCGTGGCCAAGGCGTTCCAGCAATTCCAGGACGACGGCCTGATCGCGGTGCGCCGCGGGGTGGGCATGTATGTGGTGGAAGGGGCGAAGGCTCGCCTGCGCAAGGCGGAGCGGGCTAGTTTCCTGAAGGAAGAATGGCCCGAAATCCGCGCGCGGCTCGACCGGCTCGATCTCTCTCTGGACGACCTGCTTGCCCGCGATGCCACCGCGACGGAGCCCGCAGACTAACATTTATTGCATAGATGGATTGCGCCAATCGCTGCTTTCTGGCACGCAATCGGGACTGAGGGGTCAGGTCGCGCCGGTTGAAGAGTCGGCGCTCTTTGTATTGTCGCTGGGCGACAGCGCTTTAACGGGAGGCGCACGATATGATCAGGTCCGAACTGCTTCAGAAGCTTGCCAGCGACAATCCTGAGCTGCGTGCTCAGGAGGTCGAGCAGGTCGTCGACATCTTCTTCGATGAAATCGCGCAGCGTCTGGCCGAGGGCGGGCGTGTCGAACTGCGCGGGTTCGGCGCTTTCTCGACCCGCGAGCGGGAAGCGCGCACCGGTCGCAATCCGCGCACGGGCGAAGCGGTCGACGTGCCTGCCAAGCGCGTGCCCTATTTCAAGCCCGGCAAGGAAATGCGCAACGCCCTCAACGGCGACTGAGCGCTTTCGCACTCTTTCCAAACTCGCCAAGTTCGATCGACCGGTCTATGCGGCCATGCGCTGCGCAGGATGACGTGCGCCTGGCGGGTGTGGCGGAATGGTAGACGCCGGGGACTTAAAATCCCCTGTCCTCTGGACGTGTGGGTTCGAGTCCCACCACCCGCACCACCGGTTCGCCGCTTCGGCCTGAGCGCCGGTTTTCCGCCCGCGTTTACCGCTCCCTAACCAATTTCCTTCACTCCCCGGTCAAACGACCGAAACCCCGGGGGGTCCGATGACCGAAGCGAACCGAGCAGCTCTCAATGTCCCGTCCATCGATGTCGATGTGGCCATCATCGGCGCAGGGCCGGCGGGGCTCACTGCGGGCTATCTGCTGACCAAGGCGGGCAAGAGCGTCGCGATCATCGAGAAGGACGCGACCTACGTGGGCGGCATCAGTCGCACCGTGGAGCACGAGGGCTATCGCTTCGACATCGGCGGCCACCGCTTCTTTTCGAAGAGCAAGCAGGTGGTGGACCTGTGGAACGAGATTCTGCCCGACGACTTCATCGAGCGCCCGCGGATGAGCCGCATCTATTACGAGGGCAAGTTCTACTCCTATCCGCTGCGCGCGTTCGAGGCGCTGCGCAATCTGGGCCTGTGGCGCTCGACGCTGTGCATGACGAGCTACCTATGGGCGCGCGTCTTCCCGGTGCGTGAGGTGAAAAGCTTCGAGGACTGGACGAGCAACCAGTTCGGCAAAAAGCTCTATTCGATCTTCTTCAAGACCTACACCGAGAAGGTGTGGGGCATGCCGTGCGACGAAATGAGCGCGGACTGGGCGGCGCAGCGAATCAAAGGCCTGTCGTTGATGGGCGCGGTGGTCGACGGGCTGAAGCGCAGCCTTGGCCTCAACAAGAAACCCAATGACGGGATGCAGGCCAAGACGCTGCTCGAGAGCTTCCGTTACCCGCGCCAGGGCCCCGGCATGATGTGGGAAGCAGCGCGCGACAAGATCGAGGCGACCGGCAGGGGGCAGGTCATCATGGGCCATGCGCTCGACCAGCTCGCCAGCGACGGGCAGGGCGGCTGGCGGATGACCGCCAAGGGCCCCACGGGCATGCTCACCCTCAAGGCGCGCCACGCGATCAGCTCGGCCCCGATGCGCGAACTCGCGCGACGGATGCATCCGCTGCCGCAGTCGACCTTCCACGCGAACGAGCTGAAGTACCGCGACTTCCTGACCGTGGCGCTGATGGTCGAAGGGGAAGACCTGTTCCCCGACAACTGGATCTACATCCACGACAGCAAGGTGAAGGTCGGCCGCGTGCAGAACTTCCGCAGCTGGTCGCCCGAGATGATCCCCGACGAGAGCATGGCCTGCGTCGGCCTCGAATATTTCTGCTTCGAAGGCGACGGGTTGTGGTCGATGGACGATGCGGACCTGATCGCGTTGGCGACCGAGGAGATGCGCATCCTCGGCCTGCTCGACCCGGCAAAGGTGAAGGGCGGCGCGGTCGTTCGGCAGGAAAAGGCCTACCCCGTCTACGACGAGGATTACGCCGCCAATGTCGCCGCGATGCGCGACGAGCTGGAGGCGGACTATCCCACGCTGCATCTCGTCGGGCGCAACGGGATGCACCGCTACAATAACCAGGATCACGCGATGATGACCGCGATGCTGACGGTCGAGAACATTCTCGCAGGATCGCGCATCTACGATACCTGGTGCGTCAACGAGGATGCCGAATATCACGAGGCCGGCGACGAGGGGGCCGAGAAGGCTCTGCCCGCGCGCACCAGCGTGACCGAGGATCAGGCCGCCGCGCTCAATTCGCTGCGCGACGTGCCGACCCGGATCGCGCCCGAGGACGGCGACCGCAACGCCGCCACGCGCCGAGCTGCCTGAGCGCGAGAAAGGGACGCCGCGCATGCAAGCCGCGTTGCACCGCCTGACCGATCTGGTCTTCCTGCGCTACCTGCTGGCGAGCGTGGGCGCACTCGCGGTCGACATGGGGTCCTTCCTCGGCCTGATGGCGGCGGGAATGGCACCGACGCCTGCCTCTTCGATCGGATACGCGCTGGGGATCGTCGCGCACTGGCTTCTGTCGAGCCGCGCCGTGTTTGCCGGGCGGGTTGCGGGCAAGGGAATGGCACGCACGAGGCAAAAGGCGCTGTTCGTCGTCTCCGCGCTGGCGGGGCTCCTCCTCACCACCGCCATCGTCGCAGGCAGCGGCGCGGCCGGCATCGACCCGCGCGTGGGCAAGCTGATCGCCATCGCGTTGAGCTTTGCGCTGACCTGGTGGCTGCGCGCCATGGTGGTGTTTCGTGCCGCTGGCTGATCCGCGAACGGCGCAAGCCGGACAATTCGAAACGCGCAGCGCGCTGCCCCATATCCTGCGGATGTGGGGTCTCCTCGCGCTGATGATCCTGCTGGTGTCCGCATCGCGGATCCTCGAATGGCGTTTCCCCGATCCCGACGACATCATGCGGCTGGTCGAGGTGCGCGATCTGCTCGGCGGGCAGGGCTGGTTCGATCCCGATCAGTACCGGATCGATCCCTTGCGCGAAGTGCCGATGCACTGGTCGCGGCTGGTCGACCTGCCGCTGGCACTCGTGATCGGCGGGATGACCCCGCTGATCGGGCAGGCTGCTGCCGAAGCCTTCGCACTGATCGCGGTACCGCTGCTGACGCTGCTGGTCGCGATGAGCTTTACCGGGCTTGCCGCGGTGCGGCTGCTGGGGCGCGAGAACGGCGGTTGGGCGGTGCTGGTCGCGGGGATGCTGCCGCTGCTGATGCACCAGTTCCAGCCCTTGAGGATCGATCACCACGGCTGGCAGATCGCCTGCTTCGCCGCCGCGTTCTGGGGTCTCGTCGAGGGTGGGCGTCGACGCGCGCCGATCGTCGCCGGGCTGGCGATGGCGTGGGGGATGATGATTTCGATCGAAATGCTCCCGCTGGCGGGACTGGTCGCGGCGATTTTTGCGCTGCGCTGGCTGCGCGACACGCACGCGCGCATCGCGCTGACAGACTATATGCAGGCGCTCGCGGGTGGGCTGATCGTACTATATCTCGCAACGCGCGGCTGGCCGGTCGCGTCCGCCTTCTGCGACGTCATCACGCCGGCGCATCTCGGCTTCTTCCTTGTCACCGCGCTCGGGGTGACGAGCCTGCGCTACGCGCGACCGCTTCCCACTGTTGAAATGATCGGCGCGTTCGCCGCCATCGGTGCCGGCGGGATCGCGATGTTCGGCTTTGCCTCGCCCGGATGCATCGGCACGCCCTTCGGTGCGCTCGACCCGGTGGTGCGCGACTTCTGGTACGTCAACGTGAGCGAAGGCCGCCCCGTGTGGGAGCAGGACATCGCCATCCTGATCCCCTTTGCGCAGATCGTCTTCGCGTTCATCGTTACGATCCTGCTGTGGGCGCGCGCACCGCGCGAGGCCCGCGGACCGTTGATGGAGACCCTGCTGCTGTTCGCGGGCACTCTGGCGCTGGGCATGCTCGTGGCGCGCTCGCTCGCCTTCGCCTCGCTGCTCGCGACGGTACCCTTCGCCTGGCTGCTCGGCCTCGCGCTCCAGCGTCTGCGGACCAGCGGCAGGGCGCTGACGAAGGCGGTGGTCGCCATAGCGACGCTGCTGATCATGCTGCCAACCGCGCCGGTTGCCGTGGCGAAGAGCCTCGCCCCCGAACCTGCCAACAGGCCCGAACGGGGTGGAATCGCGAAAAGTTCCTGCGATCTGGAGGCGAGCGCGCGCCGGATCGGCGGGCTACCGCGTGGCACGGTGTTCGCTCCGCTCGATATCGGGCCGAGCATACTGCTCGAGACCCGGCACGACGTCATCGCGACCGGGCATCACCGCGCCAGCATGGCCATGCGCGATGTCATCGCGGCTTTCGTTTCCCAGGAGGACGTTTCGCACCGGATCGTCGATGCCTATGGCGCGGACTACCTCGTGCTGTGTACCGACCTTGTCGAACCGTCGATCTATGCCGATCGCGGCGGCAGGCGCAGTCTGGCGGCGCAGCTGATTGCAGGCGATGCGCCCGACTGGCTCGAGCCGGTCGCTATCGGGGGCCCGCAGACGTTCCGCGTGTGGAAGGTGCGTGACTAGGCCGGCTTGAAATCGAGCGCGACGCCGTTGATGCAGTGGCGCTTGCCCGTCGGTTTCGGGCCATCGTTGAAAATATGTCCCAAGTGCCCGCCGCAGCGCGCGCAATGCACCTCGGTACGCGGGTAGCCGAGCTTGAAGTCGCGCGAAGTGCCGACTGCGCTGTTGCGGATCGGCTCCCAGAAACTGGGCCAGCCCGTGCCGCTGTCGTACTTGGCCTTCGATGAATAGACGGGATTGGCGCAGCCCGCGCAGGCGAAAGTGCCTGCGCGCTTTTCCTTGTTCAGCGGCGAAGAATACGCGCGCTCGGTCGCTTCCTTGCGCAGCACGTTGAATTCGGCGTCGGTCAGTCGCTTGCGCCACTCCGCTTCGGTGCGCGTGACGGGAAAGCTCTTCGCCTCGGCACTGCGTCCGCAGGCGACCAGCGCAAGACTGGCGACACCGCTGCCCATCAGGGCGAGCGCGAAGCGGCGATTGGCGGTCGGTCGGGTCATGGCTTCATCCTCTCGCATGGCTTCCATGTCGGGAAGCTGAAGAAGATACGCAGCAAGGGGCCCTTTGGATGCACCGAGCCGCTAGAACCGGGTGACTTCTACCTCCAGCTTGCGGAAGCCCTCGACGAAGTTGGCGCGCACGCGCTGGACATCGCCTGCGACATGCACGCGCAGGCGGCGCTTGTGCATCTCTTCCATCAGCACACGTAATTGCAGTTCGGCGAGCCGGGCACCCACGCAGCGGTGGATGCCATATCCGAAGGCGATGTGACGCCGCGCATTTTCGCGCCGGATGTCGAGCCTTTCGGCGTTTTCGAACACGCTTTCGTCGCGGTTGGCCGAATTGTACCACAGGATCACCTTGTCACCTGCGGCGATCTGTTGCCCGAACAGTTCGGTATCTTCCACGCAGGTGCGGCGCATGTGCTTGAGCGGGGTCTGGTAGCGGATGCATTCCTGTACCGCGTTGGGGATCAGGCTCGCGTCTTCCTCGAAAGCTTTGCGCTGGTCGGGGAACTTGTCGAGCGCATGGACGATCCCGCTCATGGTGTTGCGCGTGGTATCGTTGCCGCCGACGATCAGCAGCACCAGATTGCCCATGAATTCCTGCGGGTCCATCTGGTTCATCGCGGGCGAGTGAATCATCCGGCTGATCAGGTCGGGCGCTTCGCCCTTCTTCGCGCGCTCCGCCCACAGCAGCTGGAAATAGGCCGCCATTTCATACAGCATTCCGCGCCGCGTTTCGTCGAGGCCGCGCGCGGTCGCAAGCTCGGTATCGCCCGCCCAGTCGGACCAGTGGGTCAGCAGGTCGCGGTCTTCCCAGGGAAAATCGAACAGGATCGCCAGCATGCCGGTGGTCAGCGGGATGGAGACCGTATTGACCCAGTCGAACACTTCGCCGCGCGGCAGCGCATCGAGTGTTTCGCCGGTCCGCTGGCGGATATCGCCTTCCAGCCGGGTCATTTCCGCCGGGGTGAAAGCAGGCGCCACGGTCTTGCGCTGGCCGGTATGCTTGGGCCGGTCCATCGCGATGAACATCGGCAGTTCCAGCCGCTGTTCGGCAGGCACGTCCTCGAGCCGGTTGAGGATGGTGATGCCGCCGTGTTCCCAGCTGGAGGAGAAGATCTCGGGCAGGGATTCGGTGTGCTGGATCGCCTTGTGACCGACCACCGACCAATAGGGGCCGTAGGGGCTGTCGGGGATGTAGTGCAGCGGCCCTGCCGCGCGCATCTCCTTGAAGATCGGCTCCCAAGTGTTTTCGAAATAGATGTCGCTGCGGCTGGTGTCCCACTTGTGCGAGTGGGTGGGTCGGGTGTCCGGGTTGGCAGCGTAGTAGGCTTCAAGCGCGTCGTGCGCGCTGGGCGAGCGGGTCCACGGGACCTTGCCGTCCGCATCGCGGCGGGGCGGAGGGGCGTCGTAAGATCGTGCGGCGCTGGCCATGGCTAAACTCTCTCTGCTCCGGGCGCACGCTCACGGTACAGCTCCGGCGTGGTCCATCCTGAACGACCCTAACGGCAAGTCAATAAAGGTTCGTTATCAGGACCGAAGTGAAGCGGCGTTCAGCAAGGCAAGCAGACCCTTGCGCTTGGTCGCCGTGTCGCGCCCTGCGCCGCCCGATTTCAGCACCGTGCGGCGGAACAGGTTCGCCCCCACCTTCACGAAGATCGCGACCCACAGGATCTGCCAGACGATGGCCACGAGGTGCCACCACAGCACGCCTTCCTTCGCCGCGCGCGCCAGCATCATGTACGGGCTCGACAGCGGGAAGATCGCCGCGCCGATCTCGATCGCGGAGCCGGGCTGGCCGACCGCGAAATTGGCGAGGAAGAAGATCAGCAGCTGCAAAATAGTGGCAGGCAGGGAAATGGTCTGCACGTCGCGCACGGTCGGGGCCATCGATCCAACGGTGAGGAAGATCGACCCGATCAGCAGGTACGCCATCGCGAAATAGATCACGAACAGCGTGAAGAACAGCGGCCAGCCCACCGCGGGCGCGGGGATCGGTGGTAGGGCGCTTGCGCCGAGGAACAGGATCACGCCCGCAACTCCGCCCCACACGGCCAGTCCCAGGATGCTGACGCCGAGCATGGCGAACAGCTTGCCCACGAATACCGCGTCCATCGGGATCGCGGCGGCGAGAATCTCGATGATCTTGTTGCCCTTCTCCTCGACGAGGTTGGACAGGACCATCCCTGCGAGCAGCATGGTGAGCATGAACAGCAGCACGATCCCGCCGCGCGCCGTGCCGTCCTGCGCAGCGCGTTCGCTGATAACGCTGGTTTCGGTCGTATTGGTGGTCAGCCGGGCCTGCGGGACGGGCGTGCCGCGTGCCGCGCCCACGATCATCGCGACCTCGCCCTGCCTGCGCTCGATCGCTCTCTCGGGCCCGCTCAGCAGCGGATCGGCGAGCGATCCGGTCAGCACGACCGAAAGGTTGTAGTCCTTGTCGTCGAGCAGCGCTGCCGGATCGGCGCCTGCCGACGGGTCGATCTGTTTGACCTCGGGCAGGTCGATCAAGGGTCGCAGCTGCGCGGCTGCCTCGGCCACCGCCGCGTTCTGTGCTGCCGGAAGAGCGACGCCGATCTGAGGTTCGTCGATACTCTCCGCCGCGGTCGCGCCGACCAGGCCGCCGCCCGCCGAAATGGCAAGGAAGAACAGCGGGCCGACCAGGAACAGCAGGAAGACCTTGCTGAACACGATGGCGGTGAAGTCGCGCCGCGCGATCACCCACGCGGCTTGCCACAGCGAGAGGCGGGCCGAATTGCTCATGCCGGTATCTCCTGTGCGGTCTCGTCGGCCTGCATGGCCTTGGCTGCCGCCTCACCCGCAATCGTGACGAAGGCGTCGTGCAGCCCGGCGCGCTCGATCGAGAGCGAGCGGATGCCTGCATTGCCTTCGATCAGGCTGCGCAGCAGCGGCTCGATCCCGCTTTCGGGCAGCTCGAACACCCATGCGGCCCCATCGCGGCGGGCCGTATCGGGGAGGGCGGAGCGCCAGGGACCGTCCTCGTTCTGCGTTTCCAGCCGCACCTGCGGCGGCAGACGGTCGCGCGCGACCTCGACCGACCCGGCATAGGGCACCTTGCCCCCCGCGATGATCGCGACATCGCTGCACAGGCGTTCGGCGTGGTGGATCACGTGGGTCGAGAAGATCACCGTCGTGCCGTCTTCCGCCAGCTGGCGGATCAGCCCTTCGAGCTTGCCCTGGTTGATTGCGTCGAGCCCGGAGAACGGCTCGTCCAGAATCACCAGCTCGGGCCGATGCACCAGCGTGCCGAGCAGCTGCACGGTCTGCGCCATGCCCTTGGAGAGTTCCTTGATCTTTTTGTCGACTGCGTGGCCGAGGCCGTATTCTTCCATCAATTCGATACCACGGCGACGACCCTCGAGGCGCGGGAGGCCGCGCAAGCTTCCCATGAAGGCGATTGCGTCGGGGGCTTTCATCGCCGGGTAGAGCCCGCGTTCCTCGGGCAGGTAGCCGATCCGCCGCGCGATTCGCTGCGGGCGATCTTCGCCGAAGATGCGCCGCACGCCCTCGTCCGGGTCGATAATGCCGAGGATCATCCGCAGTGTGGTCGTCTTGCCCGCACCATTGGGGCCGAGGATGCCGTAGATCGCGCCGCGCGGCACGGTCAGGTCCACGCCGTTCACCGCCAGCGTGCCGCCGAAGCGTTTGACCAGACCGCGTGCCTCGATTGCGTAATCGGTTGATCCTGCGGGGCTGTTGCCCGATTTGTCGCCATGCGACGCTTGGTCTAGCACATCGTCCATCACCCAGCAGCGTGCCGTGCCGCGCGCCCCGGAGCAAGCCTTGTCCACCCCCGACCGCGCCGAAATCGACGGATTGCAAAGCGACCTCGTCGAACGCGCGCGCGAGCTCGGCTTCGCCAGCGTCGGCTTTGCCGATGCGCACGACGATCCTCTCATGGCCGAACGGCTCGGCGCGTGGCTGGAGGCTGGGCACCACGGCACGATGGGGTGGATGGAGCGCGAGCCTGCGGTGCGATCCGGCCCGCAAAGCATGTGGCCCGACGCGCGCAGCGTGATCGCGCTGGGGATGAACTACGCTCCTGCAACAGATCCGCTGGAAGAGGCCGAGCCGAGGGATCACGCGCGCATCTCCGCCTATGCGCGGGGTCAGGATTACCACGTCGTGCTCAAGAAGGCGCTGAAGGCGCTGGCCCGCTGGATGGTCGCCGAAGCGGAGAAGCGCGGGCTGGGCGAGGCGCGTTTGAAGCTGTTCGTCGACACCGCGCCGGTGATGGAAAGGCCGCTGGCGCAGCGCGCGGGGTTGGGCTGGCAGGGCAAGCATACCAACCTCGTCAGCATGGAACATGGCAGCTGGCTGTTCCTCGGCGCGATGTACACCACGCTGCCCTTCGTGCCCGACGGCCCGCACGAAGACCGCTGCGGATCGTGCCGCGCATGCCAGGATGCGTGCCCGACGCAGGCGTTTCCGCACGCCTACCGGCTCGATGCGCGGCGCTGCATTTCCTACCTCACGATCGAGCATGACGGGCCCATCCCGCACGAATTTCGCGAGGCGATGGGCAACCGCATCTATGGCTGCGACGATTGCCTGGCGGTGTGCCCGTGGAACAAGTTTGCCAAAAGCGCCGCCGCCAATGCCGCTTTCCTGCCGCGTGCCGAGCTGGCGCGGCCGAGGCTCGCCGACCTGCTCCGCCTCGACGACGTCGGATTTCGCGCGCTGTTCAGCAAGTCGCCGATCAAGCGCATCGGGCGCGATCGCTTCTTGCGCAATTGCCTGATCGCGGCGGGCAATAGCGGCGAGGCCGCGCTGCTCGAACAGGTCGAGCCGTTGCGGGGCGATCCCGATCCGGTGGTGGCGGAGGCGGCGGAGTGGGCGGCCCGCAGACTGGTTCCATCCTCACAAGTCCGCTCATCCTGAGCTTGTCGAAGGATCGCCTTCCCCTTCTTCAGACTGCGCAGAAAAAGGACGGCCCTTCGACAGGCTCAGGGCGAACGGGAATGAGGAATCAGAGCAAGCTTTTCAGCGCAACCTCGGGGTCGGCCAGCGCATCCACGTCCGGCACGCAGCGCGCCTCGATCAGGCGCCGCCCTTGCGCATAGTCGCGCGTCGCATTGACGCAGTCGAGCGCCGCAACGCGGCCTTCGCGCAGGTAGACTACCGAGAAACTCCGGCTGTCCGGGTCGCCGCGCACGACGCAATCGTCGTCCTCGCTCGAAAAGCCGACCGTCTGCAGGCGGAGGTCGTACTGGTTGGACCAGAACCACGGGACGGTGTTGTACCGCTCGCGCTCGCCGGTCAGATGCCGGGCGACCGTATTGGCCATGTCGGTGGCGTTCTGGACCGATTCGAGGCGGATGACCCGGTTGTCCGCATAGGGGTTGGAATGCGCCGCGCAGTCGCCGATCGCGTAGGTATCGTCGAGGCTGGTGCGGCAGAAATCGTCCACGTCGACGCCATTGGTACCCGCCGCGCCCGCTGCCAGCAGCGGTCCGACCGCGGGGACGATCCCGATGCCGACGATCACCAGATCGGCCTCTACCTCGCTGCCGTCGGCCAGCGAAATGGCGCGCACCTGGCCGTTATCGTCGCCGACCAGCGCCTCGACCGTGTGATCGAGCATCAGTTCGACGCCCTGCCGGCGATGTTCGGCCTCGTAGAACGACGAAAGCTCGGGCCCCGCGACGCGATTGAGCACGCGGTCCATCCGTTCGATCACGGTCACCGGCAAGCCCATCTTGCGAAACACTGCCGCTGCTTCCAGCCCGATATAACCGCCGCCGATCACCGCCACGCGCTTCACGCCGCCGTCGATTTGCGCCCGGATGCGGTCGGCATCGCCGCGTGTCCGGATCGAATGGACTCCGTTCAGGTCCGCACCCGAGCACGGCAGCCTGCGCGGGTCGCCGCCCGCAGCCCAGACCAGCGAGTGATAGTCGAGCCGCGTGCCGTCGCCCAGCTCGACGCTGCGCGCCTGCGGGTCGATCGCGACGACGGCACTGCCGGTACGCAGCTCGATATCGCGATCGCTCCAGAAACTTTCCGGGCGGATCAGGATCTTCTCGAAGGGCTTGTCGCCCGCGAGATAGTCCTTCGAAAGCGGCGGACGCTCGTAGGGCGGGAACGCCTCGCGCGTGACCATCGTCACGCGGCCTTCGAACCCGCGCTGCCGCAGCGCCAGCGCCGCCTGCGCGCCGCCGTGCCCGCCACCCACGATCAGGACATCGGCAAAGCTCATCCGGCGATCACCCCTTTCACCGGCTCAGCAGGTTTCGCGCCTGGATGGCGATCTGCGCCAGCGTGGCCGGAGCGACGGGGTTCTGCGCCTGCGCGCGGCGAATCATCGATCGGAACTGTTTGACCGCGGACTCATGCTCTTCTACCCACGTTTCGACGCTCCGGCATGCGGTGCCATCCTTGCTTTGCGAGTGGTCGCAGACACGGCGCAGGAAATCGAGTCGCATCTGCTGGAAATCGCGGGCGAGCCCGGCGACCAGCAAGCGGTCCCACACATCGGACGGAGACATCAGCGCGGCCGTGCCCTGCGCCCAGTCGAGCCCGAGCTGCGCGCCCAGATCGGTGAACGCCTTGGCCATGCTGCGCGGTTCGATGCCGAGATCGCTGGCGAGCCGCGCAATGCCGATCCCGCCGTCGATATCGAACAGGTGCGCCACCTGCGCCGCGACATCTTCGGGCGCGCCAGCCTTGGCGAACTCGGCGCGCATCTTGGCAGAGCGCTGGCGCGTTTCCGATGCCAGCAGATCGACAGTGCCCTGGTTGAGCGCGTCGAGCGCGGGGCGCAGTTCTTCCACGATCTCGCTCGGCTTGGATGAACCGCACACCCGGATCGCGTCGGCCATCTGGATTCGCATCGCGGTTGCCACCCGGTCGAACAGGAGAAGCCGGGTCTTCTCGGGCATTTCGCTGGCATCGAGCGCATCCCAGATGTTCTGGATGTCGAGCAGGCGATCCGCCGTGACGAAGGCACTGGCGACCTCGTTCAGGCCGACGCCTTCCTCTTCCGCCAGTTCGAACGGATGGACCATGCCCATGCGGTTGACGATCCGGTTGGCGAGATCGGTTGCGATGATCTCCGTGCGCAGCCGGTGCTGGCTGATCTGTTCGGCGTATTTCTCTCGCAAGGGCACGGGGAAATACTGGAACAGCGTGCTTTCCAGCGTCGGATCGTCGGGCAGTCCGCCGGCCTCGATCGCATCCTGCAAGGTCAGCTTCGCGCTCGACAGAAGCACCGCGAGTTCGGGTCGGGTCAGCCCGATGCCCTCGCCCGCGCGACGGGTGAAGGTTTCGTTGTCGGCAATGCCTTCGGTCCGCCGGTCGAGCATGCCGGCATCTTCCAGCGTTTCGATCAGGCGGATGGTCGACGCGGTCGCCGCTTCGCCGCCCTGTTCGGCGATCGAGATGGCAAGCGCCTGCAGCCGGTTGTCTTCCAGCACGATCGCCCCGACTTCTTCGGTCATCGAGGCGAGCAGTTCGTTACGCTCCTCCTCGGTCAGCAGATCGGCGCGGCGCGCGGCGGCGAGCGCGATCTTGATGTTCACTTCGTTATCCGAACAGTCGACGCCCGCGGAGTTGTCGATGAAGTCGGTGTTGAGGCGCCCGCCGTGGAGCGCGAATTCGATCCGGCCCGCCTGTGTCACGCCTAGGTTGGCGCCTTCGCCGATCACCTTTGCGCGCAGGTCTTCGCCATTAACGCGCAGCGCGTCGTTGGCGGGGTCGCCGACCTGGATGTTGTTCTCCCTCTCGGCCTTTACGTAGGTCCCGATGCCGCCGAACCAGAGCAGGTCGGCGGGCGCCTTGAGGATGGCGGAGATGAGCGTTTCGGGGTCGAATTCGGACTGGTCGACGCCCAGCGCCGATTGCGCTTCCCTCGACAGGGTGATCGATTTCTCGGTGCGCGCGAACACCCCGCCGCCCTTGGAAATCAGATCCTTGGCGTAATCGTCCCAGCTCGACCGGGGCAGGTCGAACAGGCGCTTGCGCTCTCCCCAGCTTTTCGAGGGGTCGGGATCGGGATCGATGAAGATGTGACGGTGATCGAACGCGGCGACCAGCTTGATCGCCTTGGACAGCAGCATGCCGTTGCCGAACACGTCGCCCGACATGTCGCCGCAGCCGACGACCTTCGTGGTCTCGGTTTGCACGTCGACGCCCATTTCGGCGAAGTGCCGCTGGACCGATACCCACGCGCCCTTGGCGGTGATGCCCATCGCCTTGTGGTCGTAGCCGTGGCTGCCGCCGCTGGCGAAGGCATCGTCGAGCCAGAAGTCGCGGGATTCGGCGATCGCGTTGGCGACGTCGGAAAAGCTCGCCGTGCCCTTGTCCGCCGCGACCACGAAGTAAGGATCGGGGTTGTCGAGAATCCGCACGCCTGTCGGGTGGACCACCTCGTCGCCGACGATGTTGTCGGTGATCGACAGCAGGCTGCGGATGAAGACCTGGTAGCTCGCCTTGCCCTCGGCGAACCACGCGTCGCGATCGCTCGCGGGGTCGGGCAGTTGCTTGGGATAGAACCCGCCCTTCGCGCCCGTTGGCACGATCACCGCGTTCTTCACGCGCTGCGCCTTCATCAGGCCGAGCACTTCGGTGCGGAAATCGTCGCGCCGGTCGGACCAGCGAAGCCCGCCGCGCGCGACAGGGCCGGCGCGCAGGTGGATGCCTTCCACCCGGCGCGAATAGACGAAAATCTCGCGGAACGGGATCGGCTTGGGCAGGCCCGGCACCTTCGCCGAATCGAACTTGAACGACAGCGCGATATCGGGGTGGAGCGCGAAGGCGTTGGTGCGCAGCATCGCCTCGATCACGCTGCGGTAGAGGCGCAGCAGGCGGTCGTCGTTGATCGCCGAAACGTAGTGCAGCCCGTCCTTGATCGCAGCCTGCGCGTCTTTTTCGGCCTTCTCGCGGTCGCCTTCGAACGCGGGATCGTGGCGTGCGACGAACAGGTCGATCAGCGCGCGCGTCACCTGGGGTGCATTGGCCAGCGCATCGACGACGGTATAGATGGTGAAGCCCATCCCCGTCTGCCGCAGGTAGCGATAGATCGCGCGCAGCCACTCTGCCTCGCGCGCGCCCAGCCCGGTGTCGAGCACCAGCCGGTTGAACGAATCGTCCTCCGCATAGCCGTTGAGCACGGCGGCGATCGCATCTTCGATGGCCGGCGCGCGCGCCAGCAGGTCGGCGGGATCGACACCGGGGCCGAGGTTGCACTGGAAATCGTGGATCGTGCCCAGATCGCCGTCGGCGAGCGGGGTCGGAATCTCGGTAATCGTCTTGAGCCCGAAATTCTCCAGCGCGGGCACCGCCTCGGACAGCGGCAACTGGCCTTCGCGCTGGTAGATCTTCAGGCGAAGATGCGTGGCACCTTCCACCGTGTTACGGCGCAGGCGGACGCCGCGCGCGGTTTCGCCGGCGTCGCCGTCTTCCTGCCGGCGTCCCAGATCGCGCAGCCGGAGAATGTCGAGCGAGGCTTCCTCCGCCCCGCTGCTGGCACGAAAATAGGTGGGGAAGTGGTCGGCGTAGCGCCGCGCGAGCGTGGCGGCGTCGTCGTGATCGACCAGCTTGGACAGTTCGGTCTCGACTGCCTCTGCCCACACGCGCAGCATTTCCTGCAGGCGGGTTTCCAGATCGCTTTCGTTATAGCGCGTCTTGCTCTGGCGGAAATCGAGCACGAAGCGCATCAGCGCGAGCGCACCGCCTTCGATCTCGACGCTCCAGTCGAGCAGGGTCGACCCGGTGCTTTCCTCGAGCAGCGCCTGCACCTGCTGGCGCACCTGCGTCGACATCGTGTCGCGCGGCAGCCAGACGAAGGCGAACAGGTGGCGCGACAGCGGCGCCTCGACCAGCGCGAGCCGCGGGCGCGGGCGGTCGGTCAGGCTCATGGTGGTGGTCGCCACCCGGCGCACGTCATCGTCGCGGAAGCCGATCACCAGATCATGCGGCAGCGCGCTGAGCGCGTGGACCAGCGCCTTGCCCGCGTGGCCATCGGGATCGAAATCGAGCTGGTCCATCAACTCGCCCAGCTGGCGGCGCAGGCGCGGCACGCCGTGCGGGTCGGTCGCCAGCGCCGCGCTGGTCCAGATCCCGGCGTGGACCGACAGGCCGACGATGTCAGAGCCTTCGCGTACCGGCACCAGGAACAGGTCGAGCGGAACGCGGCGATGGACGTTGGAAACGTGGTTCGCCTTGACGATCAGCGGCACGCGCGCATTGGCGTTCTGCGGATCGTCGAACCACGCAAAGGCACGGCGGAAGGATTCATCGGCGAGGATTTCGCGCGCGCTCGCACGACAGATGCCGAGCGCGTTCGCCTCTCGCCCGTCGCGATAGCGGACCATGTGGCCAAGCTGGGTCAGCATCCCGCCGCTCAGCCATTCGAGCAGGCTTGCGCCTTCCTTGTCGTCGAGCGACTGCGCGTCCGCCTGCATCGCCTTGCGCATGGCGGACCAGTCTTCGACCGCCGCGCGCACATCGCCCAGCGTGGCGCGCAGCCCCTCTTCCAGCTCCTTGCGCGCCGCCGCCTCGGCATACTCGGTCTCGAGGTAGATCATCGACTCGCGCGGCGCATCGCTGTCCTTGCCCGGCAGGCCTTGCAGCACGCCATCCTCGCTACGCTGCACGCGGACGCCCGGGTGCACCAGCCGATCGATCGAAAGGCCGAAATCGGCAATCTGCGAAGAGATCGAATCGACCAGGAAGGGCATGTCGTCGTTGACGATCGCCATGCGCAGCCTGCGGCGGCCTTCGGCCGATCCCTGCGCGCCGTAGGTGATCGAGATCGCGGGTTCGCCTGCCGTCCTGCGGGTCGCGGTTTCCAGCACCAGCGCCGCCGCCTGTTCGAGATCGCCGTTGGCGAAAGGCTGGTCGACGGGCAGCAGCGATTCGCGCATCCGCGTGGCCAGTTTCTGCAACAAGTCGGCTTCGGACTGCCTGTGGTCGGCTGCCATGTATCGGTCCTGTCTTGCGCGCCCGGTTTTTCGGGCCGTCAGTTGTGCGTCAGTGCCGTTACGGCACCGCCTCTCCATCGCCGCCGTTAGAAGGTCGCACGGGCGCCCGCAAGGATCACCGCACCGTTCATGCGCTCAGCAGATGCTGCTCGACGATGGCCAGCAGCCGAGCGACGTCTTCGGGCCGCGACAGGCGGTGATCGCCGTCCTTTACCAGTTGAACCAGTACCTTGGTGGAATCGAGCCGCTCGGCGAGCCGCAGAGCGGTCTGCCACGGAACGTCCGCATCGCGCTGGCCGTGCAGCAGGGTGACGGGGCAGTCGATCGCGATCGGCGCATCCAGCTGGCGCTGCGCCTGCGCATCGGTCCAGAAGCCCGCAAAGGTCGGGGTCGGTTCGGGGCCGTAGGGATTATCCTCCAGCACGGTCTCGCCCGATTGCAGGCTGGTCTTCTGCTCTGCCGAGTAGCCCCAGTCGGAAAAGTCGGGAGCGGCGGCAATGCCCACCATCCCGGCCAGCCGTTCCCCCAGAGCGAGCCCCACCAGCAGCATCAGCCAGCCGCCCATCGAAGAGCCGACCAGCACCACCGGCCCGCGCACCTTCGCCTCGATCAGCGCGAGCACCTCGTCCCGCCAACGCGAGAGCATGCCGTCGGCGAAATTGCCATCACTCTGGCCGCAGCCCGAATAGTCGAGCAGCAGGCAGGCGTGGCCGTTCTCCTGCGCCCAGTCGAACAGCGCGGTCGCCTTCGATCCGGCCATGTCCGACATGTAGCCGGGCAGGAAGACGATGGTCGGCGCGTGCTTGTCGTACGCGGTGCTCTCGGCAAGGCGAAAGGCGATCCTGCGGCCGTCGGGCATCTCGAAAAAGTCGGTCATCGCAGGAATGCCTAAGGCTCGCGCAAGGCGGTGTCCATGCATGTGGCGACGTGCGCAGATGTGCTCGATGAAGCGCGAGGGGCTATGCAATTTCCTACCCGCTCCCGACTTGCTAATGCTTTGCTCGTGACCCGCGAATGCTTCCTTTCACGCCCTTCCAGCGCATTTTCGCCGGCGCATTCCGCAGACAGATTTTTTCGCCCCTGGACACTGTGTCAGGTGTGTCAGGCAATTGGGGCGCGCAGCGTCTCGGTACTTTCATGCAAGGGCCATAAGCGCGCGTCATGAGCAACCTTCTCGCACCCCCGCCCGCCACCGAGTCGCGCTCGCGCTCGCTCCTCCAACTCGATCGTCGCAGCGTGCTGGCTGGCGGTATCCTCGGCGCCGGGCTCGTCGCGATGCCTTTGTCGGCGCAGGTCGGGGCGAAGGGCTTCACGCATGGGATTGCGAGCGGCGAACCGAGCCATGATGGCGTGTTGCTGTGGACGCGTTTCGTTGGAGACAACGATGCAAAGCTCGCGTGGCAGGTCAGCGACAACGCCGATTTCGGCCGGGTCGTGGCGGAGGGCGAAACCGTCGCTTCGCCGCACAAGGACTGGTGCGCGAAGGCCGAATTGACCGGCCTCGATCCCGATACCTGGTACTATTACCGCTTCGTCGGCCCGGATGGCTCGACATCGGACATCGGGCGCACGCGCACGCTGCCGCAGGGGCCGACGAGCCGGTTCCGGATGGGCGTGTTCTCCTGCTCCAACCTCGGGTTCGGCTATTTCAATGCCTATGGCCACGCAGGCGAAGCGAACGACTTCGACCTGCTCGTGCACTTGGGCGACTATTACTACGAATACGATGCGCAGCATTACCCGACCCCCGATCAGATCGTGCCGGGCCGGATAGACGCCCCCGAGAACGAGATCGTGCAGCTGGCTGATTACCGCCTGCGCCACGCGACCTATCGCGCCGATCCCGACCTTCAGCGGCTCACCCAGCTCTACCCGATGATCCTCGTGTGGGACGATCACGAGACCGCGAACGATTCGTGGGAAGGCGGGGCGCAGAACCACCAGCCCGAAACCGAAGGGCCGTGGGACGCGCGCAAGGCCGCCGCGATGCGCGCCTATCGCGAGTGGCTGCCGGTGTCGGACGATCCGTGGAAGGCCTATCAGGTCGGCGATCTCGCCACGCTGTTCCGGCTCGAGACGCGGCTCACCGCGCGATCCGAGCAGCTCGATGTGGCCAAGGTGCTGGCGGGCAAGTCGACCGCGGACGAGATGATGGCTACGCTCAAGGCGTTCCACGATGGCGCATGGGCCGATCCTGCGCGCCAGATGATGGGCGCGGCGCAGGAGGCATGGCTCGCCGACGGGCTCAAGGCCTCGACCCGCGCCGGTACGCGCTGGCAGGTGCTGGTGCAGCAGGTACTGATGGGCAACCTCAGCACGCCAACCGGGCTGGCCGATGCGCTGCCCAAGTCGATGCCCGACGCGCTGCGCCAGCGGCTGGTGGCGGGTTCGATGGCGTCTGCGGCGGGCATTCCGTTCAATATGGATGCGTGGGATGGCTATCCCGCCGCGCGCAAGCGGGTGTTCGACGCGGCGCTGGCTGCCGATGCCAACCTGGTGGTGCTGGCGGGCGATACGCATAACGGCTGGGCGTTCGACCTTGCGCAGGACGGCACGCCGGTGGGCGTCGAATTCGGCGTATCCTCGGTCACCTCGCCGGGCTTCGAAGGCTATCTGCCGCAGATCCCCACGCCGTTTCTGGAGCGTGCGCTGGTCGACTCCAATCCGCAGCTGCAATGGGCGGACACCTCGCGGCGCGGCTACATGGCGGTCGAGCTGACCCCGCAGGCTGCCAGCTGCGAATGGCGCTTCGTATCGGGTGTTCGCCAGCGCAGCACCGCGCTGGGCGGCACGCATAGAATGGCGAGCGCGCTCGGAGCGAACACGCTCGCCATAGGGTAGGGTCGGCTATTTGGCGGCGGCCGCGCGGATTTCGGCGCGGACGATCTCCGGCTGGTCGAGCTGGACGAAGTGCAGCGAGTTGTCGACCGGGACGAGGCGCACGCCGGGCAGCGCGGCATAGTCGGTCGTGTAGCGTTCGATTGCCATCTCGCGGTACCCGCCGTTGGCCATGTGAACGACCGTGACCGGCATCTTGAGGCTCGCGATTTCGCTGCGCAGGTCGGTCATGGTGTCCTCGTACACCAGCTCGGCCACTGCCAGCGGCTCGGCGTCGAGCGACCAGTTGGCGATGCGCACGCGGGTCGCCTCGTCGATCGACATGCCCGCCGCTCCCGCGCCGCTGGTGGTGTTCGCAAGGCCCGCCGCGCGCATCTGTTCGGCCCCGGCGATCATCATGTCGCGCATCTGCTTCGCCTGCGGCTCGACCTTCTCCAGCGTCATGTCGGGCGCGAAGACCATCCCGAAGAAGGGCAGCGAATCGAGGATGACGAGGCTTTTCGCCTGCTCCGCATGCGCCAGCCCGAACTTCATCGCGATCAGCCCGCCAAGGCTATGGCCGACGATGGTGGCGGAACCGAGATTGCGGGCGGCGAGATCGGCGGAGATGTCCGCCACGATCCCGTCGATCGCTCCCGCGCTTTCGTTCGCGGTGCCCCGTTCGCCCGCGAACCCGCGCACCTCGACGGTCAGCACTCGGTGATCGTCGACCAGCGAGGCGACCGTGTCGTCCCACGCCGCAGCGGGGGTCGACATGCCGGGGATGAGGACCACGACCGGCCCGGCCGTGCCGTAGAGGCGGGTGCGGATGTGGTCGTGCTGCACCGCTTCGTCGGCCTGCGCGGCCTCCTGGGCATTGGCCTGATAGGCCGGTGCGACAGGTGCGATGATGGCGAGCGGAAGGGTTGCGGCCAGCAGGGCCGAGTGAAGGAGTTTCATGTCGGTATCCTTGGTTCTGTGGCGGGGTCAGTCCCGCAGGAAAATCTCTTCGATGGCGAGGGCGAAAACCTCGGCAATCTGGAAGGCGAGAGGGAGAGACGGGTCGTATCGACCGGTCTCGATGGCGTTGACGCTCTGGCGGCTGACGCCGAGTTCGTCGGCGAGGGCCTGCTGGCTCCAGTTGCGCTCGGCACGCAGGACCTTGAGCCTATTCTTCATCGGACGAGTCCATCTTCTGGCCCATGCTCTGCCAGGCCTGGCCCAGTCCCATGCCTATCGCCCAGATCGGCACCGCCCACCAGCCCGGCACGTGCGGCACCAGCTCGAAGGTTTCGAGGAAGCCCCAGAAGCTGCCGATCGCGAGCACGAAGCCAAGGCCGATCAGCGCCGCGATGATCGCGCGATGGCGCAGGTATTCGTCCTGCTCCTCCACGATGTAGCGGCCCATGACGTAGATCATCGCGAGGATCGGCGCGATCGGGAGCATCGCCAGACCCCAGGTCACGGCGACCGAAGGCTCCAGGTTCTTGAAGGTCCAGATCGCGATGCCGAGCCCGAGCATATAGGCGATGGAGGTCGCCATCATGCCGGTGGTGTAGCGGCGCGCGGCGCGGTTCCCCGCCGGTCCGCAGCCCGGATTGCGCGCGCTTGCCAGCGAACGCGCCGTCACGAACATGAAGACGATCGGGATGATGGCGAGGATATATGCGGTCGACCCGTTGATCGCCCCGCTATACCTGAGCGCCAGGATGACCGCGGCGGTCCCGATCATCAGGCCGCCCCACAGGCCCGGGCGCGAGGTGCGTACAGCGCCGGTCATGCCTGCTGCTCCTTGCAGGTCCGGCACACGATGCCGATCGAGAGGACGGCGAGGATCGGCATTACCATCGTGAGGGTGCGCGCGCTGTCGGCCTCGATCATGCCGGAGCGGCCGGCGGCGGCCACACCGATGATCGCGGCGGCCCAGGCGAGTGCGATCAGAAGGTTGCGGGTCATGTCAGATGTCCTTGTATTGGCGGAAAAGATGGCGTGCGGGTGCCGCGCTCAGGCTGGTTTGCGGCTCAGCCGGCAGCTCATGCTGTAGCGGCTCGCGACGTAAGGCAGCGTCAGGATCGCGGCGAAGGTCGTCCAGTCGGGCAGCACATCGGCGATATTGAGCAGGGCGACTGCAAGAACCGCGAGACCCCAGAGGTAAGGTACGATATTTTTCATGGACAAGCTCCCTTGTAGGATTGGAAAGTACACTTGTCATAGGGTGAGTCGCGCACCATGTCAACTACACTTTCCATAAGAGAAAGCACGCTAGACATCGGGTGCGGCTAGCCATCCGCGATTTGCACGCTATATGTCTTCCCATGCACAAGCGCTCGATCATCGACACGCGGACTACCACCACCTCGGGCAACCGGGGGCGGGCGGTCGCTGTCTGATACGCGATCCTCGCCACCCGGGTTCGGGTGACGATGCGCCGGCTTCCCGAACTCGGCATGAATTTCGCGGCGCAGCGGGATTGCGAGCATGCGATACTACATCGATACCGAATTCAACGGGACCGGCGGCCAGCTGCTGAGCCTCGCGCTGGTGCGCGAGGATGGCGCGCATTTCTACGAGGTTCTGCATGCGCACGAACTCGTCGTGCCGTGGGTCCGCGACCATGTGGTGCCGCATTTCGGGAAGGATCCGATCGAGCGGCTGCAACTGGTCAAGAAGCTGCAGAAGTTCCTGCGCAAGGATGCGGGCCTGCACGTCTTCGTGGCCGACTGGCCCGAGGATCTGGCGCATTTCAACACCATGCTGCTGCGCGACCACGGCAAGCGCAACGATCCGCTGCGCTATGTATGCCTGTTGCTGAACCTGCCCGGTTTCGACACCGCGCACACCAGCGCCGTGCCACACAACGCGCTGGAGGATGCGCGGGCGCTGGCGGACCACGTCGAGAAGAACCTGGCGGGCGAATTGGCGACCATGGCCCCCGCCGAGCTGGCGATGGTGCGCTGTGCCAGCGCCCAAAGCGACCTTGCCTAGCTTCACCCTGCAAAGCATAGGCCCATGCGATCCCGAATTGGAAAGAGACGATGACCGAACTGCTCAAGATCAGCCTGCCCGATGGATCGGTGCGCGAGATGGAACCCGGGAGCAGCCCGGCGGACGTTGCCGCGGCGATCGGCCCCGGCCTCGCCAAGGCGGCGCTCGCCGCGCGCGTGAATGGCGAGCTGCGCGACATCAACCGGCCCTTCGACTGCGATAGCGAACTCGCGCTGGTGACCAGCCGCGACGAGGAAGACGCGCTCGAACTGGCGCGCCACGACTATGCGCACGTGCTGGCAGAGGCGGTGCAGAACCTGTGGCCCGGCACGCAGATCACCTTCGGCCCGGCGACCGACGACGGGTTCTATTACGATGTGAAGGCGCCCGAGACCCGCGAACCGTTCAGCATGGACGACCTGCCCGCGATCGAGGAGGAGATGCGCCGCATCATCGCGGCGGACAAGCCGCTGAAGCGCGAAGTGTGGAGCCGCCAGCAGCTGATCGACAAGTGGGAGTCCGACGGCGAGACGTTCAAGGCCGAATGGGCGCGCGAACTGCCCGAGGACGAAGAACTGACCGTCTACTGGTCGGGCGACGACTGGCTCGACATGTGCCGCGGCCCACACCTCGCCAGCACCGGCAAGCTCGACCCGCAGGCCTTCAAGCTGATGCGCGTTGCAGGAGCCTACTGGCGCGGCGACCAGAAGAATGCGCAGCTCACGCGCATCTACGGCACCGGCTGGCTCAACAAGAAGCAGCTCAACGCCCACCTGACGCGGCTGGAAGAAGCCGCCAAGCGCGACCACCGCAAGCTGGGTCGCGAGATGGACCTGTTCCACCTGCAGGAAGAGGCGCACGGCAGCGTCTTCTGGCACCCCAACGGCTATCGCATCTGGCGCCAGCTGGAAGCCTATATGCGCCGCAAGATGGACGGTGCGGGCTATCGCGAGATCAAGACCCCGCAGGTGATGGACGCGCGCCAGTGGGAGCAGTCCGGCCACTGGGGCAAGTATCGCGAGAACATGTTCGTCATCCCCGACGAGGTGCCCAACACCGAAGACGAGGGCGACCTCGTCTCCAAGGACGCCGACTGGATGGCGCTGAAGCCGATGAACTGCCCGGCGCACGTGCTCGTCTTCAAGCAGGGCATCACCTCCTATCGCGACCTGCCGATCCGGCTGGGCGAGATGGGTTGCTGCCACCGCAACGAACCGCACGGCGCGCTTCACGGGCTGATGCGCGTGCGCCAGTTCACGCAGGACGATGCGCATATCTTCTGCACCGAGTCGCAGGTCGTCGAAGAGGTTCGCGCCTTCTGCAAACTGGCCGACCAAGTCTATCGCGACTTCGGCTTCAAGTACGAGATCAAGCTGGCGCTGCGGCCCGAGAAGCGGCTGGGCTCGGATGCCGACTGGGATCGTGCCGAACAGGAATTGCGCGACGCGGTGGCCGAAGCGGGCATGGCGAACGAAGCCTATGGCTGGGAAGAACTGCCGGGCGAGGGCGCGTTCTACGCCCCCAAGCTCGAATGGCACCTGACCGACGCGATCGGCCGCACCTGGCAGGTCGGCACGATCCAGGGCGACCGCGTGCTGCCCGAAAGGCTCGATGCGACCTATGTGGGTGAGGATGGCGAGAAGCATCGCCCCGTGATGCTCCACCGCGCGATTTTCGGTTCTTACGAGCGGTTCATCGGTATCCTGATCGAACACTTCGCCGGGCGTCTGCCCGTGTGGCTCGCGCCGGTTCAGGCGGTGGTCGCGACCATCGTGTCCGATGCGGACGATTACGCGAAGGAAGCGGTCGCGAAGCTGGAAGCGGCGGGCATCCGCGTCGATAGCGACCTTCGCAACGAGAAGATCAACTACAAGGTGCGCGAGCATAGCCTCGCGAAAGTCCCGCACCTGCTGGTGGTCGGCAAGCGGGAGGCCGAGGAAGGCACCGTCGCGGTCCGCACGCTGGGCGAAAAGGACCAGCGCGTGATCAGCCTCGACGAGGCGATCGACATGCTCCGCGCCGAGGCGACCCCGCCGGACCTGCGCGGCGGCTAGCCAGAGGCATAGCGATGCAGCTGATGATCATCCTGTCGCTGCTGCTCAACGTGGCAGTACTGGTCCCTGTGACCGGGAGTATTATCCTGCGGGCAGGCTGGGTCGAAGCCGCTTATGGCCCCGCTTCCCCTGCGCGCGGCATCCTGCTGTCGATCTACCTGGCGATTCTGGTCGCTTCGGTGGTGCTATTATTCCATCCGCTTCCGCAAGTGGTCGCGGCGCTGCTCGCGGTGCAGGTCCTCTACAAGATCACCACGCCGTTCACCGCGAGCTGGCGCAATCCGGTGGTGCTGAGCAATCTGGCGATTGCTGCGGTCCATGCCATCACATTGTGGTGGGCCTGGCCCGCCATCGCTGCCTGAATGGACATCTTTGCCGGATTTACCGTGCTGCAATTGG
The DNA here is from genome assembly GCA_002729695.1 of Citromicrobium sp. Taxonomy (GTDB): domain Bacteria; phylum Pseudomonadota; class Alphaproteobacteria; order Sphingomonadales; family Sphingomonadaceae; genus Alteriqipengyuania. The sequence goes on from PBYQ01000036.1 coordinate 46,054, forward strand.
CAGCGGCGCTGACCACGGGGCTGGTCGCGGCGTTCATCCGCGGGCTGGCGGGTTTCGGCCTCGCGATCATCCTCGTGCCGGTGCTGGCGCTGGCGTTGACCCCCGTGGAGGCGGTGCTGACCACCAATGTGGTCGCGCTGCTGATCGGCGGGCTCGAACTGCCGCGCCTGCTGCGCGAGGCCGAACGCAGCGTGTGGACGATCATCGCGGTGGTGCTGGTGACGACGCTGCCGGGGCTCGCGCTATTGGCGGCGACTCCGCCCGATATCGCGCGGCTGCTGATCGCACTGGTGGCCTTGTCGGCGTTCTTCGCGATCCTGTTTCCGGTGCGCGAACCCGAGCAGCCGGGCCTGGTGACGACCGGACTAACGGGTGCCGCATCCGGCATCCTGACGGGTTTCGCCGGCATGCCCGGGCCGCCGGTCGTGCCCTATTACGTCGGGCGGGCGATCCCTCGCCAGGTCGCCAAGAGTTCGATGATCCTGATCTTCACCTTTGCCGCCGCAATCGGGATCGGGTCGGGCGTGGCGCTCGGCCGGATGCACTGGCGGCTCGCAATCCTGGGGGCGATGCTGCTGCCGATGGTGATCTTCGGCACGTGGCTGGGCCGCAAGGCGGATGGGCATGTATCCGACCGCGCCTGGCGAATTTTCGTGGGGCTGGTGTTGGGCGCAGCCGCGCTGGCAGCCCTGGCCAAGCTGGTGCTCTAAGGCGTCAGCCGAAGGGCACGAAGCGTTCGGCCACGATCAGCGCAATTGCACAGGTGCTCACGATGATCGTGCGCGCCATGTCCAGTGTCTCGATGCGTCGGGCGAGGGCGATAGTGCGAGCCATGGCCAGCAGTCTCGCGCTCGCGGGTAAACAAATTCTTACTGCTCTGCCGGCATCTGCATGCTCGCGCAGTGAAAGCCCCCGCCACCCGCCAGGACGCCGAGCATCGGCAGGCCGATGGCGGTGCGGGTAGGAAACAGCGCGTCGATCGCGGCCACAGCGTCTTCGTCCTGCGGCACGCCGAAGGTCGGCACAGCGACAATCGAGTTGGCGATGAGGAAGTTGGCGTAGCTGGCAGGCTCCACCCAGTCGCCGCGCGTGACAAGACCGGGAGAGGGGATCGCGGCGACGGTGAGACCGGCGGCTTCGAGCCGGGCCTTCGCGTCCCGATAGACCTCGCGATTCGGATCGTGTGCGCCTGCAGGTTCGGCGAGCGCCACGGTATCTTCCGATACGAAGCGCGCCAGATTGTCGACATGCCCGTCCGTATGATCGTTGAGCAGCCCGTCGCCCAGCCACACCACCTTGGTCAGCCCGAAGTCGCGTGTGAGCCGCGCTTCGATCTCCTCGCGGCTCAAGCGTGGGTTGCGGTTGGGGTTGAGCAGGCATTGCTCGGTCGTCAGCACCGTGCCCTGGCCGTTGGTGTCTATGGCCCCGCCTTCGAGCACCCAGTCTGGCTGGTCGAGCGCCAACTCCGCGTCCTCCGCAAGTTCGGCCCCGATGCACTCGTCGCCCGCCATCAGGTACTTGTCGCCCCAGCCGTTGAAGCCGGGACGCACCGCCGCGCGCTTTCCACCACGATCGACCACGATCGGCCCGGTATCGCGCAACCACACATCACCGTAGACGCGTCGTTCGAGCGTAACCGCTCCACTCACCAGCGCCCGTGCGCGCTTCTCGTTCGCGGCATCGCGCACCAGCAGGCGAACTTCCTGCCCGCTTTCGGCAACCGCATTGGCGAAGCCTGCGATTTCTTCCTGCGCCTGCCCGATCGGTTCGCCCCATTCATCGGGGTCGTGCGGGAAGCCGATCCACAGCCAGTCCTGCGGCGCCCATTCGGGCGGCAGGCGCACGTCACCTGTCTGCGTCATGCGCCTGCTCCGTCGACCTTCAACAACCCTTGTTGGTCGCGGCGCAACTCTCGTCGCGGATACCGCGGAATTCGTCGCCATCGACCCAGTTGGGCCAGCTGGTCGACATCGCCATCATCCGGCCGAGCCGGTAGTACAGCTGCAGGTCGGCCATTACGCCCGACCAGTCCCAGTTCTCGTCGAACTCATCTTTCGGTCCGTGATAGCGGTTGTCGCGATAGTCCTTCGACACCGCCTTGCCCGCTTCACGCCCACCCTCGACCAAGTCTTCGCCGCCGTCGATATAGAGCATCGGCACGCCCTGCTTGGCGAAGGAGAAGTGATCCGAGCGGTAGTAGTAGCCCGCCTCGGGAGCCGGGTTGGGCGTGGCGACGCGGCCATCGGCCTTCAGCGCGGCGTCGAGGAACTTGTCGAGCTGCGACTTGCCCGGCCCCACCACGGTCACATCCTTGCTCGGTCCGGCGATCAGGAAGGCGTCCATGTTCACCCCGCCAACGGTCTGGTCGAGCGGGAAGACCGGGTTCGATGCGTAATAGGCAGAGCCGAGCAGGCCCTGCTCTTCCGCCGTCACGGCCAGGAACACCATGCTGCGATCCGCTGCGCCGGCCTTCGAGTTGGCCTCGGCAAGGGCGACCAGCGCGGCGGTGCCGGTGGCATTGTCGACCGCGCCGTTGCAGATGTCGTCGCCGTCGTCGGCGGGCGTGCAGCGACCCAGGTGATCCCAGTGCGCGGTGTAGAGCACGTATTCGTCGGGCCGCTTGGTGCCCGGCAGGATGCCGATCACGTTCTGGGACATGTATTTGCGGGACGCGTTGTCGAAGCTGGTCGAGGCATCGAGGCCCAGAGGCACAGCCTTGAAACCTTCCTTGCGCGCCGCTTCCTTGAGCTTGCCGAGGTCCTTGCCCGCCGATTTGAAGATCTTTTCGGCGACCGAATTCTGGATCCAGCCGTTCATCTGCGTCGGTTCGGGTGCATCCTCGCCGCGTTGCGGATAGGCCTGAGGGCCCGACCAGCTGCTTTCGACCACGTTCCAGCCGTAGGAGGCCGGTTCGGTCTCGTGGATGATCAGCGCGGCGGCAGCGCCCTGACGGGCCGCTTCCTCGTATTTGTAGGTCCAGCGCCCGTAATAGGTCATCGCCTTGCCGTTGAACGGCCCTTCCAGATCCTCGGCACCGAAGTCTGCATCATTGACGAGGATGACCGCGGTCTTCCCCTTCATGTCGATGCCTTCGTAGTCGTTCCAGCCCTTTTCGGGCGCGTTGATGCCGTAGCCGACGAACACCAGTTCGCTGTCGGCGAGGTCGGTCTTGGGCGTATCGCGGTAGCTGACACCGACCCAGTCCTTGCCGTAATGGAACGCCATCGGTTCGCCCTTGCCGCCAGAGATGGTGAGCGGTGCGAAATCGCTGGCGGTAATCTCGATCAGCGGCACGTCCTGCGTCCACGATCCGTTATTGCCGGGCTTGAGCCCCGCTTCCTCGAACCGCTTCTTGAGGAATTCGACCGTCATCTCGCCACCCTTGGAACCGGGCATGCGGCCTTCGTACTCGTCGCTCGAAAGTTCGCGCGTCACATCCATCATGGTGGCCGCGGAAATATCGCCATCGGCCACCTCGGGAATGTCGAGCGCGGTATCGTCGTCGCCACCGCCCGACAGCGCGGCGGCATCGCAACCGGCGAGGGTGAGGGCGAGCGTGGCCGCAGCAAGAATGCGTTTCATCTCAGAAGTCTCCGGGGATTGGGCGTTGCCGCGCTTGTTGCAAACCCTGGCCCCAAGGGCAAGGGAGCGCGCTTGCAACGCCGCCGCCACGCAGGCAGGGCGGAGCGATGCCAGGCGATTGGACCAATGCTATCGAGCGGGCGCGCGACAACGCGCCGTTCCTCGCGCGCAGTCTCGACCGGTTGCCCGATCTTGCGGAATTGCTGGCGGCAGGCGATGCCGAGGCGGCGTTCGACTATTGCGCGCGCGCGGGCGACGGGGCCGAAGTCGGCGTGGCGCTGCGCCGCGAACGGCTGGCGCTCGCGCTGACGCTGGCGATCGGAGATCTTGCCGGGGCATTCACTCTCGACGAGGTGATGACCCGCCTGTCCGGCTTTGCGGACGAGGCGCTGGGCCGCGCGATCCGCGAGGCGGCGAAGGTGCGCACCGGCTTGGACAGCCCGGATGGCTTCTTCGCGCTTGCGCTGGGCAAGCACGGGGCGTGCGAGCTCAACTACAGTTCGGACATCGACCCGATCCTGCTATTCGATCCCGACGTGCTCGCGTCGGGCGAGCGCTCGACCCCGCCCGAAACCGCGCAGCGGATGGCGCGCGATATCGTGCGCCTGCTGTCCGACCATACAGAGGAAGGCTACGTCTTCCGGGTCGACCTGCGGCTGCGCCCGGCATCGGAGATCACGCCGCTCGCGGTCTCGATCAACGCAGCGGCATCGCACTACGAGAGCGCCGCACTGCCGTGGGAACGCGCCGCCTTCATCCGCGCGCGCTCCGCAGCGGGGGACATTGCCCGGGGCGAGCGTTTCCTTGCGAGCATACGGCCTTTCGTGTGGCGGCGCAGCGTCGATTTCGGGGCAATCGATGACATCGCGCAGCTGCGCGTGCGCATCCGCGAGGCCTACACGGGTGAGACAAAGCTTGGCCCGGGGTTCGACCTGAAGCGCGGTCGCGGAGGCATTCGCGAGATCGAATTTTTCGCCCAGACCCACCAACTGATCCACGGCGGTCGCAATCCGAAATTGCGCAGCAGCGACACGCGCGCGGCGTTGCATGCCCTCGCGCGGGTGGGACTGGTGGAAGAGGCGACGGCGGATCAGCTCGCCGCTGCCTATGCCCGGCTGCGGGTGGTGGAACACCGTATCCAGATGCTGGAGGACCGGCAGACGCACGAAATCCCCGCCGGCGACGCGCTCGAACGGCTCGCGCACCTCGATGGTTTTGCCGATGGTGCCGCGCTGCTGGCCGATTTGCAGCCGCACATCGCCGCTGCCGAGCAGGCATTCGACCGGCTGCTCCAGTCGAGCGAGAGCGGCGATGCGAGGGATCGCCCGGTCAGCGAACTGGTCGCGGCGAGCCCGCTTCCCGACGCTGAGGAGATGTCCGCACGGGTGACGGGCTGGCTCGACGGCCGGTACCGCGCGCTGCGCGGCACCGATGCGCAAACCGCCTTCCGCCGCATCCTGCCTCCCCTGCTGGCGGCGCTCGGCCAATCACCGGAGCCGGATCGCGCGATCGTGCGGCTGGAGCGCCTGCTCGAGGCTTTGCCGAGCGGCATCAACCTGTTCCGCCTGCTCGAAGCGCGGCCCGGTCTGCTCGAACAGCTGATGGCGATCATCACGCTGGCCCCGCCGCTCGCGGACGATCTCGCGCGGCGACCGGCGCTGTTCGATGCGCTGATCGATCGTTCGGCCCACGACCTGCCCGAGAGCGTGCCCGCCCTCCAGCGCGCGATGCAGCGTGCCGAGCCGCGCGGAAATTACGAGGCATTGCTAGACCGCATCAGGGTGGTGACGGGCGAACAGCGCTTCGCGCTCGGCGTGCAGCTGATCACCGGCACCCACGATCCGCTGGACATTGCGCACGGCTTTGCGGTCGTTGCCGAGGCGGCGCTGCAGACTGCGCTGGCCGGGACGGTCGCCGAGTTCGCCAAGACGCACGGTACGATCGAAGACAGCGAGATGGTGATCCTCGGCCTCGGCCGGTTGGGCGGCGAGGCGCTGACCCATGCCTCCGATCTCGACATCATTTACCTGTTCACCGGCGATCACGGCGCAGAGAGTGACGGCGAAAGGCCGATGAGCGCCACGCGATATTACAACCGCCTCGCTCAAAGAGTGGGCGCGGCGTTGAGCGTACCGACCGCGGAGGGGCCGCTGTATGAGGTGGACACCCGGCTAAGGCCGCAGGGCGCGCAGGGGCCGCTGGCGGTGAGCGTCGAGAGCTTCGCGCGCTATCAGCGCGAATCGGCGTGGACCTGGGAGCATATGGCACTGGCGCGCGCGCGCGTGGTCGCAGGTTCCTTTGCGGCGCGCGCCGATGTGGACGACATCATCCGCGAGGTGCTGCTCGCCCCGCGCGATCCCGCGACCCTGCGAGAGGACGTGCTGAAGATGCGGGGCGAGATGGCCCGCCACAAACCCGCGAAGGGTGTGCTCGACGTGAAGCTCAGGCGCGGCGGGCTGGTCGACATCGAGTTCGTCCTGCATTTCCTGCAATTGCGCGATCACATCGCGCTCGACCCGCGGCTGTCGAAAGCGTGTGCGACGCTGGTCCACGCAGGCACGCTGCCGCAGGCATTTTCGGAAGCGCATGATTTCCTGACCCGCCTGATCGTCGCCGCGCGCCTGCTGGCGCCCGATCTCGCGGTGCCTCCCGGCGATGCGGGCGCAGTGCTGGCGGAGGCATGTGGCTGTGCCGACACCGATGCGCTCTTGCACCGGGTGGACGAGGCGCGGCAGGAGGTCGCGCAGGTCTGGCAACGGACATTCGACGAAAAACTGGAGATCGACAAATGAGCGTGAGCGAAGGCGATACGATGCCCGACATCGCGATGGTGCGGCACGATGGCGAGGAGGTGAAGCCCTCCGACTATAGCGGGCGCAAGGCGGTGCTGTTCTTCTATCCCAAGGACAACACGCCCGGCTGCACGACCGAGGCGAAGGACTTCTCCGCGCTGAAGGGCGAGTTCGAGAAGGCAGGCGTGGCCTTGCTCGGCATCAGCAAGGATTCGACAAAGAAGCATCAGAACTTCATCGCCAAGCACGATCTGACGGTCGATCTCGCGACGGATGCCGAAGAGGGCGGGTTGTCGGACGAGCTGGGCGTCTGGGCCGAGAAGCGGATGTATGGCAAGACCTACATGGGCATGGTCCGCAGCACCTACCTGCTCGATGCCGAGGGCAAGATCGCGAGGATCTGGCCCAAGGTGAAGGTGAAGGGCCACGCCGAGGAAGTGCTCGCCGCCGCACAGGTTTTGTGAGCGAGGGCGAGCGCACCAGCTTGGCGCGCGCAATCCGCGCCGTGCTGCTGACCGGTCCGGCGCGCGCCAAGGTGTTCGCCGCGCGGCAGGTCGCGCGCGACTGGCGGCTGGGACGCCTCGCACCCGTGTTCGATGTCGCAATGCCCGATGCGCCGGCCCGCCCTGCGCGGCCCGAGCTCCTTGCGCCCTCGGCCATGCCCAAGCGCGGCAGAGGCGGCTCGCTCAAGGGTCGGATCGCCCTGTGGCATTCGCTGGCGCATATCGAGTTCGTCGCGATCGACCTTGCGCTCGACATGGTCGGTCGGTTCGGCGCGACGATGCCTCGCGGCTTCATCGATGACTTTCTGGGCGTCGCGGCGGACGAGGCGATGCACTTCGCGCTGCTCGAACGAAAGCTGGCGTCGCTCGGCACCTTTTATGGTGCCTTGCCCGCCCATGCAGGCTTGTGGGAATCGGCTCACAGGACCCGGCACGATGTCGGCGCGCGGCTCGCAGTGGTGCCCATGGTGCTCGAGGCGCGCGGGCTCGATGTCACTCCCGCCATGCTCTCCCGCGTACGCGCGCAGGGCGATTTGAGCGGTGCCAGGATACTCGCGCGCATTCTTGACGATGAAATTCGCCACGTCGCCATCGGGACAAGGCATTTCGTCGCACATGCAGAATCGGAAGGTTTCGACCCGCCGGAACACTGGCGAAACCTGGTTAACCAGCATTTTGCAGGGTCGATTAAGCCACCATTCAACGACTCAGCGCGTTCGGCAGCCGGTTTATCGCGAGACTACTACGCAGCTATTGCCGCGGTAACCTGAGGCTGGATAACCCTTCAACACAGACGGACGGGGATGGTTCCCGTCGAATTTGAAGGGTCTCGGCGCATCACCGGATCGAAGGTGCGCAAGAGACCGGAACGGGTGGAGCGGCATGCTTCGCCGACGACAGAGGGACGGACAACTTGCTGACCACTGATCGACTTTTCAGCCGTATCGCCATCGTGTTCGGTGCGGCCATCGCAACCGCCGCAGTACCCGCACACGCCAATTCCAGCTCCGCCGCCGCGGTCGACGTTACCGACGCGGTCGAAGAAGCGCAGAGCCCGCTGGGCAATGGCGACGCCCAGTTCCGCCAGCTCTTCGCCAGCTGGGAAAACCTCGACACCGAAAACGGCCAGCCGGTTGCCTTGCCGACCGTTTCGGTTCCGTCGAGCATGCCGCTCGAGAACTTTCGCGTCAGCAGCAGCTACGGCATGCGCGACCACCCGGTGCTGCGGAAGCGCGCTCGCCACAACGGCATCGACCTCGCCGCGCCGACCGGCACGCCGATCTACGCGACCGCCGATGGCACGATCGAACGGGCCAACTGGTTCAGCAGCTACGGCAACTACATCCAGATCGACCATGGCAACGCCATTGAAACGCGTTTCGGGCACCTGTCGCGGATCGTGGTCAGCGATGGCCAGAAGGTCCACAAGGGCGACCTGATCGGCTACGTGGGTTCGACCGGCCGTTCGACCGGTCCGCACCTGCATTACGAAGTGCGCATCGCCGGCAAGCCGGTCGATCCGCGCCCCTTCATGGTCGAAACCGAAGCGCAGGAAACCTTCCGCCTCGCAATGGGCCCGGGTGGCATCGGCGGCGGCGACGAAGACGAGTAAGCGCTCCACGCACATCTTTGAATTTCCGAAAGGGGCGGCGCGTGGCGTCGCCCTTTTTCGTTGCGCGCCTTTTCTCTTGCGCGCCTTTTCTCTTGCTCCGTCGCCGACCATCGGAAAGACTGCGCGTCGGGAGAGAAATATGCATCCGATAAACCACGCGGCCACGCGGCCCGACCACGCGGCCATCATCGACGCGGCGAGCGGGAAGACCGTCACCTTCGGCGAGATGGACGCTTTCGCCAATCGCATGGCCCGCTGGCTGCGCGCGCACGGGGTCGAACACGGGACGCGGGTTGGCCTGCTGCTGGAGAACCGGCCGCTCTACCTCCAGCTGCTGTGGGCAACGCAGCGGATCGGCGCGATGCTGGTGCCGATCTCGACCCGCCTCACCCCGCCCGAGATCGCCTACATCCTCGAAGACGCCGAATGCGCGCTCCTGCTGACCTCGGCAAAATTCTCCGACACGACGCAGGTGCTGAGGCAGACGGCGCCGGATATCGATATTGTCGACGTCGACGGTGCAGCCTTCGCTGACGACGTTGCATCCCGCTCGGCGGACATGATCGAAGACCCTTCGCCCGGGCAGTACATGCTCTATTCCTCGGGCACTACAGGGCGGCCCAAGGGCATTGTGCCGCCCCCTCCGCCCAGCGACGATATCACCGCACCCAATCCGCTGGTTGGTCTGGCGACGATGGGCGTGGGGATGCCCACAGACGGCAGCATGATCTACCTCTCGCCAGCGCCGCTCTACCACGCCGCACCGCTCGGCTGGTGCAGCACGGTCCACCGGCTGGGCGGCACGGTGGTGATCATGGACAAATTCACGCCCGAGGGCGCGCTCGCCGCGATCGAGAAGTATCGCGTGACCGACAGCCAGTGGGTGCCGACGCATTTCGTGCGCATGCTCAAGCTGCCCGAGGAGGAGCGGACGCGTTACGACCTTTCCAGCCACCGACGCGCGATCCACGCCGCAGCGCCATGCCCCGTGCCGATCAAGCAGGCGATGATCGAATGGTGGGGGCCGATCATCCAGGAATATTACGCAGGCTCCGAAGGGATCGGCATGTCGTTGGTCAAGAGCGAAGACTGGCTGGCGAAGCCCGGGACCGTCGGGCGCATGCTGTACGGCAAGGCGCATGTCTGCGGACCCGACGGCAGCGAGCTGCCGCCCGGGGAGACCGGCCTGCTGTTCTTCGAGAACGACAAGCTGCCGACCTATCACAAGGACCCGGGCAAAACCGCCGAGGCGATGAACGACCGCGGCTGGATGACGCTGGGCGATATCGGCCATATCGACGAGGACGGCTTCCTCTTCCTGACCGACCGCAAGAGCCACATGATCATCTGCGGCGGGGTCAACATCTACCCGCAGGAGATCGAGAACCTGCTGGTCGCGCACCCGGACGTGCTCGACGCGGCGGTGATCGGCGCGCCCGACCCCGATCTGGGCGAACGCGTGGTCGCGGTAATCCAGCCGGTCGACATGGCGATGGCAGGCGAAGCGTTCGAACAGACGCTGCGCGACTACCTCGAACCGCAGCTCAGCCGCGTCAAAATGCCCCGCCAGTTCGATTTCCGCCCCGACCTGCCGCGCGAGGCAAACGGCAAGCTCTACAAGCGCGAACTGCGTGACGAATACGCCCGGGAATCGACCTGAAAACACGCGCGGAACGTCCGGTTTTCCTAGGGTTTCGGGCGTGTTCGTGCTAATATCGCGGCATGGATAAGAACAAGAAAACCGGCGTCGTCGGCGCACTTTGCACGGCGATTATTCGCGTGGGTAATTCGTGATGGAATTGCTCCAGAGCCACAATATTCCGTTTCTCGCCGCGCTGGTCCTGATGGTCATGCTGGCGGTCAGCCAGGTGCTCGGTCTGGGCGATGTCCTGGGGGGCGATGCGGATGTAGACGTCGATCTCGATACGGATGCCTCGGCAGGTGACGGCTCATCGGGCGAAGTCGGCTTTCTCGGCGGGCTGCTGAGCCTGCTGGGCGTTGGCCGCGTACCCTTTCTCATCTGGCTGGCGCTGCTCCTGTTCGCCTTCGCGCTGATCGGCATCTCGCTCCAGGCGCTCAGCGCCGATCTGCTGGGCGACGTGCTTCACCCCGCGCTCGCCGCAGTGCTGGCGGGCCTGTTCGCCCTGCCGGTGACGGGCGTGATCAGCCGGCCGCTGGGCGCGATCCTGCCGGGCGACCGCACCAGTGCGGTGCCGGTATCGTCGCTGGTCGGCCGCATGGCGCAGATCCAGATCGGCACGGCGCGCGCCGGATCGCCGGCAAGGGCGCGGGTGCTCGACCAGTTCGGGCAGACCCACCTGGTGATGGTCGAACCGCACGATCCTTCCGCCGAGCTGGCCGCCGACGAGGAGGTCCTGCTCGTCCGCAGGGACGGAAACACATTCTACGCCGAGAGGCGCGATAACCCGCTGCTGTCGCTTTAGGGCGCGGCGCGGGCCATCCAACCAACCATCGACACAGGAGAGACTATGCAAGATCTTTGGACCGTTCTCATCTTCGCAGGGGCCGGGTTTTTCGTCCTGCTGATCATCGGCTTGACGATCACCAGACTGTACAGGCGCGCATCGAAGGAAACCGCCTTCGTGCGAACGGGTGTCGGCGGCGAACGCGTGGTGATGAACGGGGGCGCGATGGTGCTGCCGGTGTTCCACGAGACTATGCCGGTCAACATGAACACGCTGGTGCTGAGCGTGGTGCGCCGCGACGGCGAGGCACTCATCACGCTCGACCGGCTGCGGATCGACGTGAAGGCGGAGTTCTACGTCCGCGTGAAGCCCGATGCCAACGCGATCGCAATGGCCGCGCAGACGCTGGGCCAGCGCACGATGCAGCCCGAAATGCTCAAGGATCTGGTCGAGGGTAAATTCGTCGACGCGCTGCGATCGGTCGCGGCGGGCATGACCATGAACGAGCTGCACGAACAGCGGGCGGACTTCGTCCAGAAGGTGCAGCAGGTCTCTTCCAACGATCTCGCGATGAACGGCCTGGAGCTGGAGTCGGTCTCGCTCACCGGGCTCGACCAGACCAGCATCGAGCATTTCAACGCCAACAACGCCTTCGACGCCGAAGGCCTGACCAAGCTGACCGAGCAAATCGAGGCGCGCAAGAAACTGCGTAACGATATCGAGCAGGACACGCGCGTCCAGATGGAGAGCAAGAACCTCCAGGCCGACCAGCGCAGCTTCGAGATCAAGCGCGATCAGGAATACGCACGGCTGGAGCAGGAACGCGAGGTCGAAATCCGCCGTGCCGCGCAGGCGGCGGAGATCGCCCGTGAACAGGCCGAGCGGACGCGCGAAGCCGACGCCGCGCGGATCGAGGCGAAAAAGCAGGTCGACGCGCAGCAGATCGAGGCCGATCGGCTGGTCGAAGAAGCCCGGATCGACCAGCAGCGCGCGCTCGAGATCGCTCGGCAAGAACAGCAGATCGCCGTCCAAAACAAGAGCCGCGAAGAAAGCCAGGCCAAGGCCGAAGCCGACGAAGCGCGCGCCAAGGCCGTCGCTGCCGAGGAACAGGTCTCGACCAGCCGCGCGACCGAGATCGCCGAGCGTGACAAGCGGATCGAGCTGATCGAGGCGGCCAAGCAGGCCGAGCGCGACGCGATCAAGATCCGCGTCGATGCCGAAGCGGAAAAGGACGCAGCGTCCAACCGCGCCGAAGCGATGCGCCGCGAAGCCGAAGGCGAGGCGGAGGCCGAGAAGCTACGCGCCGAAGCCGCGCGGATCCGCTTCGAAGTCGAGGCTGCCGGTCAACAGGCGATCAACGAGGCGGCGAACCTCTTGTCGTCCGACCAGATCGGGCTGCAGACCAAGCTCGCGCTGCTCAAGGTCCTGCCCGAAGTCATCCGCGAAAGCGCCAAGCCGATGGAAGCGATCGACTCGATCAAGATCGTGCAGGTCGACGGGCTCACGCATGGCGGACGCTCGGGCGGCGGTGCAGGCGCGAATGGCGCTGGCGGCGGCAGCGGCAATCTGGCCGGCGATGCGGTCAACGCCGCGCTTGCCTATCGTGCGCAGGCGCCGGTCCTCGACGGACTGATGAAGGAGCTGGGGCTCGACGGGTCCTCGCTCGGCGCACTGGTCGAAGGTGCCGCCACCGGCTCGCTGAGCGAAACGCTGGAAAAGGACTCGCAAGCCGACGCGAAGGCGTCCGAACCCAAGCAGACCGCTGGCGATTCGGCCACGGCGCCAAGGAAGCGTACGCCCGATCCCAAGGAGGGTGCCGCCGAGAACCCGTGACCTGCAGACAAGCAGCGTCCGCATGCCGGGGGGGTGACGGGGTGACACGTGTCACCCAGGTGTCACCCTCCGTTGGCTGCTGACAACTCGCTCAAAACAGGCGCTTTTTACGCGACCTGAGTGCCGGAGGGTGACAGATTCGATATGTGGGACTGCTTTTCGCCCCGGCCTAACCGGGGGAGAGCAAGAGGGCGATTGACGGTATGAAAGAGCGGGTTTCGCCCTAGCAAGGCCATCGGAAGTAGGAAAATCGGCGGCTCTGCGAACCGACCGCTTCGGCGGCTACGCCTTGAGCAACCGCTCCGCCATTGCGCGGACCTCTTCGCCCATGTCGGGGCGTTCGAGCGCGAGCGCCAGCGTCGCTTCGACGAAGCCGGTCTTGCTGCCGCAATCGTAACGCGCACCATCGAAGGTGACCGCGTGGAACGGCTGGTTGCCGATCATCTTCGCCATCGCGTCGGTCAGCTGGATTTCTCCGCCCGCACCCTTGCCCTGCGTTTCGAGCACCCGCATGACCTCTGGCTGGAGGATGTAGCGGCCCGAGATGATCTTGTTCGAGGGTGCCTCGGCGACCGGCGGTTTCTCGACCAGGCCCCTGACTTCGGTCAGCGCGCCGTCTTCCTTGCCCGGATCGATGACACCGTAGCTGGAGACCGTCTCCTGCGGCACCTCGAGCACGCTGATCAGGTTGCCCCCGACCTGTTCGTAGGCATCGACCATCTGCTTCATGCAGCCCGCACCATCGGCCTTCCCGATCATCAACTCGTCGGGCAGGAAAATCGCGAAGGGATCGTCGCCCACAATTGCGCGCGCACACCAGATCGCATGGCCGAGGCCGAGCGGCACCTGCTGGCGCACGGTGATGATGTCGCCCGGTGTGGCGCGGGTCGAATCGAGGATGCCAAGATCCTTGCCGCGTTCCTCCATCGTCTGTTCGAGCTCGAAGGCGATGTCGAAATGCTCGACGATCGCGGTCTTCCCGCGCCCGGTGACGAAGATCATCTGCTCGATCCCCGCTTCGCGCGCTTCGTCTACCGCGTACTGGATCAGCGGGCGATCGACGATCGCGAGCATTTCCTTCGGGATAGCTTTGGTTGCGGGGAGAAAGCGGGTGCCGAGCCCGGCGACGGGAAACACGGCTTTGCGGATCGGTTTGTGCGCCATGGGCGCGGGGTATGGCCGTGCCGCCCGCACGCGTCAACGGCGGGTCGATCGCGATGCGAGGGCCCTGCCTGAGCGTGGCTTGGCTTGTTTTGCTGCGCGCGCCCGCTAAACGCCCGTGGGATGGACAAACTACGCATCATCGGCGGGCAGAGGCTCTCCGGCACCATTCCGATCTCCGGCGCAAAGAACGCCGCGCTCACGCTAATTCCGTGTGCGCTGCTGACCGACGAGCCGCTGACCTTGCGCAACCTGCCTCGGCTGGCGGATATCGACAGCTTCCAGCACCTGATGACGCAATTCGGCGTGGCGGTGAACATCGCCGGCACCAAGCCCGAGGATTTCGGACGGGTGGTCACCTACGAGGCAACCCGCCTCACCTCGACCACCGCGCCTTACGATCTGGTGCGCAAGATGCGTGCGTCGATCCTCGTGCTCGGCCCGATGCTGGCGCGCGCTGGTGTTGCCACGGTCTCGCAGCCCGGCGGCTGCGCGATCGGCAACCGCCCGATCGACCTGCACCTTTCCGCGCTCGAAGCATTGGGCGCCGAGATCGAGCTGGCGCAGGGCTATGTCCGCGCGCATGCGCCCGATGGCGGCCTGCCGGGCGGCGAGTTCGATTTCCCCGTGGTGTCGGTCGGCGCGACCGAGAATGCGCTGATGGCGGCGGTACTGGCCAACGGCACCTCGACGCTGCGCAACGCCGCACGCGAGCCCGAGATCGTCGACCTGTGCAACCTGCTGGTCGCGATGGGTGCCGAGATCGAGAATATCGGCCAGTCCGACCTCGTGATCCACGGCGTCAAGCGCCTGAACGGCGCGACCTACAAGGTGATGGCCGACCGCATCGAAGCAGGCTCCTACGCCTGCGCTGCGGCGATCACCGGCGGCGAAGCGCGGCTGGAGGGTGCGAAGGCAGACGACATGTCCGCCACGCTGCACGCGCTGCGCAATATCGGCGTGCATGTCGAGACCGATGCCAAGGGTGTGACCATCGCTGCCGAAGGCAAGCTGAAGGGCGTCAATCTCTCGACCGCGCCCTATCCGGGGCTGGCGACCGACATGCAGGCGCAGCTGATGGCGCTGCTGACCGTTGCCGAGGGCACCAGCGTGCTGACCGAGACGATTTTCGAGAACCGCTACATGCACGTGCCCGAGCTGACGCGGATGGGCGCCAATATCGAGGTGTCGGGCCGGACCGCCATCGTGCTCGGGCAGCAGGGCCTGACCGGGGCGGAAGTGATGGCGACCGATCTGCGCGCTTCGATGAGCCTGGTGATTGCTGCATTGGCGGCAAAGGGCGAATCGCAGATCCGGCGAATCTACCACCTCGATCGCGGGTACGAGCGGCTGGAGGAGAAGCTGCAGGCGATCGGGGCCGAGATCGAACGCGTGGGCGACGAGTAACTCCCTCGGTTCGTCACTGCGAAACGGCGGTCGGACCTTAACAAACGCGACTCTCCGGACCCAAAGCTGTTTTCCCACGTTCGCAAAGGTGAAGACACTTTTTCCGGAGACGTGACATGGGTTTGATTCGTACCGCAATCCTGGGTGGCCTGGGCTACCTCGGCTACAAGGCCTACAAGAACCACAAGGACGAAAACGGCGTCGCCTTCGCCGATGGCCAGCCGACCGGCGGCGTGCGCAACGCAGGGTCCTCTGCCACCGCGACCAAGGGCGACACAATGAGCCGAACCGACGAAGCTCTCGACGAGACCTTCCCGGCGAGCGATGCGACCGCCAAGTACTAGGCGCTAAGCCATCGGCGGCGGGCCCTCGCGCTCGCCGCCGGTAGCAAGCATTTCTACCAGATATTGCCGGATCGCGCTGGCGAGCCCCACCGGCTCGTCGGCTTCGATTCGTTGTGCATCGATCCGCGCCACGAGCGCGTTGATCGGTATGCCCAGAACCTCCGCCCGATCGCGCAGCAAATCCCAGAAAACCGGCTCCAGCGTTATGCTGGTCTTGTGACCGGCGATCTCGACCGATCGTTTGATGGGGGGATGGTAGCGCATTGGGGGAACCGTGGCGCACGCCTATTGCGAGCGCAATCCTCTCACCCCGCTGATCCAGACGTCAGACCTTACGGTGCGGCCGCTGCCGGCTGATCCGCCTCAAGCATTTCCCACTGCGCCCAGATGCGCGGAGCCAGCTGGTCGAGCGGCACCCAGTGCTCTCCACCTGTCAGGTTGATGCGGACTATGTTCGGCCCTCCCGCGGCCTCCAGCTTTGTGGCCGCTTTCGGATCGACCTCCGCGTCCTTCGTGCCGTGCATCAGGAGCAGCGGTTCCTCGACTGCGGCTATCCTGCCCAGATTATCGTAGCGTTCGCTGACCAGCGCACGGGCGATTCCCGGGACCATGTCTTTCAGCCGGGTGAAAGCGCCCATCGTCGCCACCCCGGCGAATTCGTGCCGCGCAGCCATTTCGATGGCCACGGCCCCGCCGAGCGAGAAGCCGAACACATAAAGGCGCGAATCGGGGGCGAGCTCGCCTGCCTTGGCGATCCAGGCCTCGGCATCGGTGTAGAGGCCGGCTTCGGAGGGTTTGCCCGGATTGTCGCCATAGCCCCGGTAGGACGCAATCAGCACGCCCCTGCCGCCGGCCCGCATAGGCTCCGCGCGATAGGCGGAGACCATCTGGTTGTAGGCATTGCCGTGGAACACGACGACGATCTGGTCGACGCCATCGTCCGGCGGCCAGTACGCCCCCTCCAGCGTCAATCCGTCAGCGGTTTGCGTGGTGATCGCCTGCGGGGGCTCGCCCCGGAATTCCACGTCCGTATCGGCAAGCGCGACGGGCTGGTAGACGCGGCTGGAAACGAGCCCCGCAGCCGCCGGCGTGGGCACAGACGAGACGCCGAGGCACAGCAGGAACAGGGCGAGAAGGCTCAAAACCCGGTATTGCATGCCTCGGTGCCTCGTCGTGGCGATCGCGTCGTCTGTCTCAGGACAATGAGCCCATCAATACATGTGCTGCCCGCCATTGAGGCTCATCGTCGATCCCGTGACGAAGCCTGCGTCCTCGCTGGTCAGGAAGGCGACACCGCGCGCGATCTCTTCGGCGTGGCCGAGGCGGCCGACCGGGATCTTGGCGACGATCTTGGTCAGCACCTCGTCGGGCACGGCGGCGACCATGTCGGTGTCGATATAGCCGGGCGCGATGGCGTTGACGGTGATGCCGAAGCGCGCGCCTTCCTGCGCCAGCGCCTTGGTGAAGCCGTGGATGCCCGATTTGGCGGCGGCGTAGTTCACCTGGCCGTACTGGCCCGCCTGCCCGTTGATCGACCCGATATTGACGATGCGGCCCCACTTGGCCTCGCGCATTCCGGGGAAGCACGCCTTGGCCATGTTGAAGCAGCCGCCGAGGTTGACGCGCATCACCTCGTTCCAGTCGTCGAAGCTCATCTTGGCGAGCGTGCCGTCGCGCGTGATCCCGGCATTATTGACCACGATCTGGATGTGGCCGTGATCTTCGGTGATGCGCGAGCAATATTCGAGGCACGCCTCATGATCGCCGACATCCCATTTCATCACCGTTATACCGGTGCGCTCCGAAAATTCGCGCGCGCGCTCGTCGTTGCCGGCATAATTGGCAATGACCGTGCGGCCCTGTTCCTTGAGCGCGAGGCTGATCGCCTCGCCGATACCGCGCGTTCCACCCGTCACCACCGCGACACGTGCCATCATTCACTCTCCCCTGACTTCTCTACCTTTTCAGCGTGACGTAGCGTCAGGCGCGCGAACGGGCAAAGCAAAATGCCTTGGGACCTCGATATTTAGGAAAGCATGCGGGCCTACACGGCCGGCAGCGTCAGAACCGCAGCTGGGTGCCGATATAGACCGACTGGCTGTCGTCCGCCCCATCGGTGAGCGGCGAGAGACGCGCGTCCTGTTCTTCGGACAGGCGCACGCCTGCGGTCACGTCCAGATTGCGCGAGACGCGATAGGCGCCGCCCAGATCGAGCTGGCGATCGCCGCGCCCTTCGAGTGTGCGCGGCGCGCGGCCCGGGGTGCGTTCCTGATCCACGGAGATACGCGGCTGGAACCGGCTCGGTTGTTCCTTCGCGCCCTGCGAGGGACGGAACTGGGCCAGGTCGGGCATCGCGATCTTGGAAACCGACTTCGGCAATTCCGACGCCGGCATGGTGAAGCTCTGGTATCCGCGCGCAACGCGAAGATCGAACGCCGAGGGCGCAACCGTCACATCGCGCCGGCCAGGTTCGCTGCGCGCCGAATCGATCGCGGAGCGAATCGAGATCGCACGGGCCGAATCATCGTTCACGCGAACGGCAACGGTGACGGTGCGATCGGCAATCGACTTGCCCGCGGCGGGCGTGAAGGGCAGCGCTTCGCGCCGTGCGGCGTAGCGTTCGTTCACCCGGCGAGCGAGTTCGGGATCAACCGATGCGGGCGTGAAACGCGCCGTGCTGGCGGCAGCACTGACGACGAACGAAGGCGTGGTCGCCTCTGCCAGGGCAGTTCCGGCCATCGGAACCACGACGAGCGCCAGCGCGCCGCCCAGCAGGGGGGCGAGATGCTTGCGCAGTCGAGGAGCGATAGTCCCGATCATGCCTGTTATCCCTAGCGCCGCGAAGTCTTACGGCAGGTGAACGACCCAACAATTGGTTCGATCCATAGTGCTAAGCATTCGATCCGCGACATGCCAGCTTTTCCACAGGGCCTGACCGCGCTTGTCATCTTAGTGTTGCAAGACGCACACAATGTGCCGGCGAGTTCATCATCGGTACAGGCGTCGCACGCTGCTTAGCACATCGGGGCAGCCGTGCCCTTGCTGCGGCGGGTTCGCGGCGATAGAGACCATTTTCTGCGCGGTCTGCCGACCGTTTTTTCGCGTCCTTCACTGGAAAGTCAGCCACGATGATCAAGCGCCGCTTCTCGATAATGTCTGCAACCCTGCTGGGCGCGTGCGCCGCGCTGTCCGCGTGCGGAGGAGGCAGCGCGCTGCCTCGCGCGGATGCCGCCGCCAGCCAGGTGACGACCATCGGCGTCAATTCCTACCTGTGGCGTGCCAGCCTCGAAGCGGTCAGCTTCGCGCCGCTGCTGCAGGCGGATAGCGCGGGCGGCGTGATCGTGACCGACTGGTACGCGAACCCCCAGAACCCGGGCGAACGCGTCAAGCTGACCGTCTCCATCCTCGACCAGGACCTGCGCGCCGATGCACTGCGCGTCGCCGCGAGTCGCCAGGTCAACCAGGGCGGCAACTGGGTCGATGCGCCGGTGCAGGCCGCGACCGTCCAGAAGCTGGAAGACATCATCCTGACCAAGGCGCGCGAACTGCGCCGCCAGGCGATCGCCGGCTAAGCCACAATCACGAACGCAGAACCGAACATGAGTGACACCCGCTTCGACCCGTCGACCGCCGACGGGCGCTGGCAGAAGGCGTGGGACGAGGCGCAGTGCTTCCGCGCCGACAGCAAGAGCGCCAAGCCCAAGAGCTACGTGCTCGAGATGTTTCCCTATCCTTCGGGCCGCATCCATATCGGGCACGTCCGCAACTATACGATGGGCGACGTGCTGGCGCGCTACAAGCGGATGACCGGGCACGAAGTGCTGCACCCGATGGGGTGGGATGCGTTCGGCATGCCGGCGGAAAACGCGGCGATGGAAAAGGGCGTCCACCCGGGCGGCTGGACCCGCGACAACATCGCCAACATGAAGGCGCAGTTGAAGCGAATCGGCTTCGCGCTCGACTGGAGCCGCGAACTCGCCACCTGCGAGCCCGAATATTACGGCCACGAACAGGGGCTGTTCCTCGACCTGTACGAGGCAGGCCTCGTCTATCGCAAGGAGAGCGAGGTCAACTGGGACCCGGTCGACATGACCGTGCTCGCCAACGAACAGGTGATCGACGGCAAGGGCTGGCGCTCGGGCGCCGAGGTCGAGAAGCGCAAGCTCGCCCAGTGGTTCCTCAAGATCACCGACTTCGCCGAGGAACTGCTCGACGGACTCGGCAGCCTCGAAAACTGGCCCGACAAGGTCCGGCTGATGCAGGAAAACTGGATCGGCAAATCGCAGGGGCTCGAATTCAGCTTCGACCTGTCGAACGGCGAGCGCCTGCCGGTCTATTCGACGCGGCCCGATACGATTTTCGGGGCGAGCTTCGTCGCGGTGGCGGCGGATCACCCGGTGGCGCAATCGCTCGACAGCGATGCCGCGCGCGATTTCATCGCGCTGTGCAAGCGCGGCGGGACCACGGCGGCCGAGCTGGAAACCGCAGAGAAGCTGGGCTTCGACACCGGCATTACCGCGAAACATCCGTTCACCGGGGCCGACCTGCCGGTCTATATCGCGAACTTCGTGTTGATGGACTACGGCACCGGCGCGATCATGGCGGTGCCCGGCCACGACCAGCGCGACTTCGACTTCGCGACCAAATACGGCCTGCCGATCCCGCGCGTCGTCGCGCCGAGCGCGGCCGATGCCGACAAGCCTTTCGACGCAGAAGCCGAATCGGGCGAGGGCGTGCTCGTCAATTCGGATTTCCTCGACGGGATGGAGGTCGAGGCCGCCAAGGCCGAGGTGATCCGCCGGCTTGAGGAACAGGGCCGGGGGCAGGGCAAGACCGTGTGGCGCCTGCGCGACTGGGGCGTTTCGCGGCAACGTTACTGGGGGACGCCGATCCCCTTCATCCATTGCGAGAGCTGCGGCGTGGTGCCTGCGCCCAAGGACAGCCTGCCGATCACGCTGCCCGAGGATGTCGACTTCAAAACGCCGGGCAACCCGCTGGTGCGTCACCCGACATGGAAGCATGTCGATTGCCCCAAGTGCGGCGGCAAGGCGGAACGCGAGACCGACACGCTCGACACCTTCGTCGATTCCTCGTGGTATTTCCTGCGCTTCGCCAGCCAGCCCGCCGACAAGCCGTTTGACCGCGAGGAAATCGCCAAGTGGCTGCCGGTCGAACAATATATCGGCGGGATCGAGCATGCGATCCTGCACCTGCTCTACGCCCGCTTCTGGACCCGCGCGCTGGCGCATATGGGCCAGATCGAGGTGAAGGAGCCGTTCGCCTCGCTGTTCACGCAAGGCATGGTGACGCACGAGACCTATAGTCGCCTCGAAGGCGGCAAGACGGTCTATTACGCCCCCGACGAGATCAGCCGCGAGGCCGAGCGCGCGCTGCTGAAGGACGATGGCGGCGAGGTCGAGATCGGCCGCGTCATCAAGATGTCCAAGTCGAAGAAGAATGTCGTCGACCCGGACACGATCATCGCGACCTATGGGGCGGACGCGGTGCGCTGGTTCATGCTGTCCGATTCGCCGCCCGAGCGCGACCTGCCGTGGTCCGAGGCCGGGATCGAAGGTTGCGGGCGGTTCGTCCAGCGCGTCTGGCGGCTGGTGTCCGCCGAGATGGTGGGCGATGGCGGAGACCTCGACCTGCGGCGCAAGACGCACAAGACGATCGTCGCCGTGGCGCAGGATATCGAGGCGCTGTCGTTCAACAAGGCGGTTGCGCGGCTCTACGAGCTGACCGGCGCGATCGAGAAAGCGCAGCCGAGCGCGGACCGGCGCGATGCGACATTCACGCTGATGAAGCTCGTCTCCCCGATGATGCCGCACCTCGCCGAAGAAGCCTGGCACCGCGCGGGCGGCGAAGGCCTTATCGCCGAGGCGGCGTGGCCCGAGCACGATCCGGCGATGCTGGTCGAGGACGAGGTGACCATCGCCGTCCAGCACAAGGGCAAGCTGCGCGATACGCTGACCGCGCCCAAGGGCGCTTCGAAGGAAGCGCTCGAGGAAATGGCGCTCGCGAGCGAGAAGGTGCAACGCTCGCTCGACGGGGCCGAGGTGCGCAAGATCATTGTGGTGCCCGACCGGCTGGTCAATATCGTCACCTGATGCGATTCGTTTTCGCCCTTTTCGCTGCGTGCCTGCTGTCCGCCTGCGGGTTGCAGCCGATCTATGCCGGCGGCAGCGGCGCGGGCGTGGTCGAGGGCCTATCGGCGGTGCAGGTCGCCCCGATCGAGGGACGCAGCGGCTGGCTGGTCGCGACCGCGTTGGAAGATCGCATATCGCTGCGCGGTGCGCAGGCGGCACCCCGCTACCGGCTCGACGTGCAGCTCGACGACAGCCTCGAAAGCCTCGGCCTGCTGAGCGACGAACGGGTCACGCGCGAGCGGCGCATCCTGCGCGCGCGCTATCAGCTGGTCGACCTGACGACCGGGGCGATCCTGCTCGATGCCAGCGCAGGCTCCGATTCGGGGATCGACGTCGTGTCGAGCGACTATGCCACCATCGCGGCCGAGCGTGCGGCGCTCGAACGGCTGTCGCAGGTGATTGCGGACCAGATCGTCACCCGCGTTTCGCTGGCCCTGCGCAAGCAGGACTGAGCGCATGGCCGGGGCGCAGTCGTTCAAGGCCAACCAGAACACCTTCGGGCGGATCGCGGGGCAGGCCGCGCGCGATTGTCACACCTTCTTCTTCTGCGGGCCCGATGAAAGCGCAGCATCGGCTGCGGCGACCCAGATCGTCGCCGGGCTGGCGGAGGCGGGCGAACGGGTCGAGATCTCGGGATCGGACCTGCGGCGCGACCCCGTGCGGCTGGCGGACGAGGCACGCTCTTCCTCGCTGTTCGGCGATGCGCGGCACATCCTCGTCCGCGCGACTGGCGAAGAGGCGCACGACGCGCTGAAACTGCATTTCGAGGCTGAGGGGGAGGCGTCCCCGGTGCTGGTGGTTGCGACCTCGGCAACCGACAAGTCTCGCACTGCCAAGCTGGTCGGCGGCGCGAAGGGCACGCTGGTCGCGATGTTCTATCCGCCCAACCTTTCCGACATGGCCAACACCGTGCGCGATCTGGCCGACCGGTCTGGCCTGCGGCTCGGCGGCGACCTTGCCCAGCGGATTGCGCGCGCCTCGGGCCTCGACCGGCGGCTGGCCGAAGCCGAGGTGGAGAAACTGGCGCTCTATCTCGATGCCGCGCCCGACGCGCCCAAGACCGCCGATCTCGAGGCGTGGGATGCCATCGGTGCGACAAGCGAGGAGGACGGCTTCATGCCGCTGGTCAATGCCGCGCTGGGCGGACATGCCCGCCGCCTGCCGGGCGAGCTGGCGCGGTTGCGCACGCTTGCGCTCAATCCCGTCGGCGTGGCGCTCGCGTTCGAGCGGCGGGCGGCGCAGCTCGCGCAGCTATCGGCACGGATGCGTCCGGGGGAGGATCTGGGATCCTTCATCGATGCGCAAAAACGCGCCCGGCGAATCTTCTTCAAGGACGAGCGCGATATTTCCCAGCAATTGGGTATCTGGCGCGGGCGCAGGCTCGATCGACTGGTCTCGCGGCTGACCGCGCTGCACCAGGCGCTGCTCGCCAACAGCCAGCAGGCCGAGCTGCTGCTGTCTCAGGAAATCGCCTGGATCGCGCGCGAAGCCGCGCGTTAGATTTTCGATCGATTCGGTACCTGGCGCCGTGCCCTTTAAAGCTCAATCCTGCGGGACCGAGAAGGAACCGGTCACGCGGCCGTTTTCGCCGCTGCCACCCGCTGCATCGATGCTCGAGAGCCCGCTGCGCAGGTCTATGGTCAGACGGCCGCCGTTGAGCGTATCCGACCCGCGCCGCAGCCGCACGTCGCCGGTCATCGTGATGACCCGCCGGTTGAAATCGTACACCGCGACATTGCCACGCGCGCTTTCGTTGCCGCGCGTCACGGTGACGCCGCCGGTCGCGGAGATACGATTGATGCTGAGCGAGCCCGCGTCCGAATAATCGACGATCGTGCGCGCCGAACTCATGTGCAGGTTGGCCTGGTCGATCTGGACATTGCCTGTCAGGACGACGCGGTTCTGGCGATCCTGCAGCTCGATCCGGTTTGCCGCGTAGTTGACCGGGGCGTTCGAATTGTGCCCCGCGATCGCCTGCGCATGAAGTTGCAGCCCGGCGACCGTGCAGGCGGAGAGCGCGAAGCCGATCATGCCCGAACGCAGAGCGGTCCGGGTCAGGGGACGGGCGGTCTTGTGCGGCCGATGTGCCATTATTCCATGCTCTCCAATGCGCCCGGCACCATGCGCAGGCGGGCATTGCCGTCAAGCGTAATCGTCCGCGCCTCGAGGTCGACTTTCAGGCTGTTGGCAGAGAAGGTGCCCGCCGGAACGGAGCCCGAAACGCCTTCGTCGCCGACCAGCATCTGGTCGCGCAGGTTCACCGATACGCCGCGCGCGACCAGGTTGTACCCGTCGGTCGCGCGCAGCATCACCGGGCCGCGAACCTTCAGCAGCTCGTCGGCGATCGTGTATTCGCCGCCATCGGCGGTCAGCTGCGCGGGGCCATCCGCCAGCAGGATGCGGGCGATCACTTCATCGAGTCGCACGATCCCTTCCTTGCTGGACTTCTGGACCGCCTCGTCCGCGACCAGCGAAAAGGGCCGCCCCTTCTTGTCCGCGCCGCGATAGGTCGCGTTGTCCACCCGCAACCGCTCGTCGACCTGCTCCACCTTGTCACGGTCGAGGATGAAGGACACCTCGCTGCGCGGGGAAAAGGGCGCAATCACGAGGAAGGCCACGATCGCGCCCGTTGCCATCGGCAGCGCGATGGCGAGGATCTTGATCAGCCGGTCGTGGAATCCGCCGGGTGCGGCCTGGCGCTGCCGCCCGCGCCGCTGGCGCTGCGCCTCCTCCGTTTGCTCGACCTGATCGTGATGCGCCACTTGCGTGAGCCTTTGCCTATTCGTGGCTGAAGATATCCGCGTTCGCCCAGCCCGCCAGATCGAGCCGCGCGCGCGTCGGCAGGAAATCGAAGCATGCCTGCGCGATCTCCAAACGGTTTTCGCGGATCAGCCGTTCCTCGAAAATGTCGCGCAGCCGGTGAAGGTAGCGGACATCCGACGCGGCATATTCGCGCTGCGCTTCGGTGATCACCGGCGCGCCCCAGTCGGAGCTTTGCTGCTGCTTGGAGATATCCTCGCTCAGCAATTCGTTCACCAGCATCTTCAGCCCGTGGCGATCGGTGTAGGTGCGGGTCAGCTTGCTCGCGATCTTGGTGCAGAACACGGGCGCGGCGGTGACGCCGAGATAGTGCTCTATCGCGGCAAGATCGAAGCGCGCGAAGTGATACAGCTTGGTTCGCGCAGGGTCGGCCAGCACCGCCTTGAGGTTGGGCGCATCGAAGCTGCTGTTGACGCCGAAGCGCACCAGATGCTCGTCGCCACCGCCGTCGCTGATCTGGACCACGCACAGCCGGTCGCGCGGCGTGATGAGCCCCATCGTCTCGGTATCGACTGCCAGCGCAGCCCCGTCGGCGAACACGCCTGCGGGAAGGTCTTCTTCGTGGAAATGTACCGCCATTGAAAACTTTCTTCGTCTGGTGCCAGCCCGCCCCCTGTCTGCTCCTAGGGATATTGGGAAAAGAGGGGAAGGGGACGTATCGGCACCTTGCGCAGTAGTGATAGCGCAGGGCTGTGCCCGACCTGAACGGAGCTTGGCGTGCAACACGATCTACCCGAAAGCTGGCGCGACGTACTCGAGCCGGTGCTGGCCACGCCCGAGGCCCGCAAGCTCGGCGGGTTTTTGCGCGCCGAGGAAGCTGCGGGCAAGGCGATCTATCCGCCGCAAGGCAGCCGCCTGCGCGCGCTCGAACTGACCCCGCTCGACGCGGTCAAGGTCGTGATCCTGGGGCAGGACCCGTATCATGGGCCGGGGCAGGCAATGGGGCTGAGCTTCTCGGTGCCGGGCGGCGTGAAGCATCCGCCGTCGCTGCGGAATATCTTCAAGGAACTGGCGGATGACTGCGGAATCGCACCGCCCACGTCGGGGGACCTGACGACTTGGGCCGAGCGCGGTGTGCTGCTGCTCAACAATTCGCTGACTGTCGAGGCGGGGCAGGCGGGCAGCCACGCGGGGCGCGGGGGGGACGCGATCACCGATGCCTGCGTGGCCGCGGTCGCTGCGCGCGCAGAGCCCGCGGTTTTCATCCTGTGGGGCAGCCATGCGCAGGCCAAGGCTTCGCGGATTGCAGAGCTGAATGCGCCGACGCGGCACTGCGTGATCCGCTCCCCGCACCCGAGCCCGCTTTCCGCCCATCGCGGATTCTTCGGTTCGAAGCCGTTCAGCCGTGCGAATGCGTTTCTGGAAGAGGCCGGGCGCGATCCGGTCGACTGGCGGCTCGACTAGGCTTTCGCCTCAGGCCACATCGTCGAGGCGCGACAGGCGGTCGAGCGCACCGCGCAAGGCGCGATCGATATCGGGCGTTTGCGCCGCTCCGGGTGCCAGCGCCGATTCGTGCCTGTGACTGCCGGAGCGTGGCGGCGCGGTAGGGATATGCTGCGGCTGCGACCCGGCAAAAGCGCCATCGTCGGCACCGTGCTGCTGGCCCTGCAACGCGCGGGCGAGTCGCTCGACCAGTTCGGCCACGCCGAGTTCCTGAAGCGCAGGCTCCTCGGCACGCGGCCGGGGCCAGACCGGCGGCGGGGGCGGGGCCGTGTCGCTGGCAGGGGTGCGATCGGGCGCGGCTTCGGGTGCAGGTTCCCATGACGCCGTTTCCCATGCGGGCGCCGGTTCGTCGAATGCGGGCGCATGCCGCAGGTCTTCATCCTCGTCGGGGGCGATGAAGTCCGCGAACGGGTTGTAGCGCGTCGGTTTGGGATCGCGCGCCTCGCGATACGCGGCGGGGCGATCGTTCTCCGGCGGTACGCTCGCGGCCCGCGCGGGTGGAGGAGGGACCGGCACTTCGTCCAGCTCGCCGACATTATACGCATCCGAATCGCTCCAGGCGGAGGCGAAATAGGGATCGTCGATCGGCGGACGGACCTCGTCTGTCAGGTCGAACGCGTCGTGGTCCGGTGCGTCGGAGAGGTCGGCATCGTCTGCGAACGGGAGATCGAAGTCGTCATCCTCGTCGTCGTCGTCGCTCCCCAGGCCGAGCGCCGCGCGCACGTCGAGCGGCGGCCGGGTGGCGCGCTTGCGGGGCCTTTTGACGGCCGGCACGGCAGGGCTGGTACCGTCGTCGCGCACCCGGCTGGCGATGAACAGGCCGAGCAGCAGGCCGATGCCCGCCGCGCCCAGCGCAACGATGATCCGGGTCTGCGGGCCGAACGGCGAATTGCCGCCAAAGACCATGTCGAACAATACGGGCGGCAGGAACAGGCATCCGCCGCCGAACAGCGCGGCAAACCACAGCGCGACCAGCGCCGGGAACGCCTTGCTCGACGTCAGTCCGTCGGGCCTGGAAACGTCATCATCGAGGTCGAATTCGGCCAAGCTTCCTTCCTTCATCGCGCGGCCCCCTGGCGGGCGCGGACGCGCGTTTCCGGCTGCATCCATGCCGCGCTTTCGGGCGACCGATCCGTCGGACTGCCTAACAAGCGATGGTAAACGCTCTGATAACGACGACTATTGATCTGCCAGTCGCGCTCGGCGGCGATGAAGGCGCGCGCGCGGTCGCGCATCGCGGGCCACGCATCGCGACCGTCGAGCATGTCGGCAAGCGCGCGAGCGGTGCCAGCGGGATCGTCTGCGGGGAACAGCACGCCGGTCTCGCCCTGCTCGATCAGTTCGCGGTGTCCGCCGACGTCGGACGCGGCGACGATGCGCCCCTGCGCCATGGCTTCGAGCGGTTTGAGCGGCGTCACCAGATCGGTCAGGCGGCTGCGTTTGCGCGGGAAAGCGAGCACATCGATCAGCGCGTAGTAATCGGCGACCTCGTCGTGCGGCACCCGGCCGGTGAACACGATCGAATCGCTGGCGGGCGAGGCGGCAGCCTGCGCGCGCAAAGCATCGTCCTCGGGCCCGCCGCCGACCAGCAGCAGCTTTGTCTCGGGATGGCGTTCGCGCAGCAGCGGCAGCGCCGCGATCAGGTCGTCGAGCCCTTCGTAGGGGTAGAAACTGCCGATGAAGCCGATCACCGGGCCGTGGTCGAGGCCCAGTTTCGCGGCCAGCAGCGGATCGCGCGCGGCGGGCGTGCCGAACTGCGCGAGATCGACCGAGTTGGGCGAGATGCCGATCTTCTCCGGCGCGAAGCCGCGCGCGATCAGATCGTCGCGCAGGCCCTTGCAAATCGTGAACACGGCGTCCGCGCGTTCAACCACGGCATTTTCCAGCGCGCGGGTCAGCCGGTACTTGGCCGATCCTTCGCTGCCGGTGCCATTGCCGACCGCTGCATCCTCCCAGAAAGCACGAATCTCGTAGACCACGGGGATGCCCAGCTTGCGGCCTGCGCGAACCGTGGCGAGGCCCGACAGGGCGGGCGAGTGCGCATGCAGGATATCGGGCCGCCATTCGCGCGCCAATTCGAGGATCGCGTTCGCGTGCGCGGAAACCTCGCGCCATTCGGCGACCAGCGGCGGTCCGCCCGATGCGGTGCCGGTGCGGTGGAACCGCAGCCCCTCGCAGGTTTCGTCCGCGGGTCCATCGGCGGAATGACGCGGGCCGGTGATCCCGCGCACATCGAGCCCATCCGCAGCCTGCGCGCGCATGATCGCCCGGGTGCGGAAGGCATAGCCGCTGTGCATCGGCAGCGAATGGTCGAGAACGTGGAGTACGCGCATGGCACGGCGGGCCTAGCGCAGGCGTACTTAACGCCGCGTCAACTCCGCGCTGCTAGCGAACCTGTCACGCTGGGCGAAAGATTGCCCGCAACCGGTCGTGCGCAAAGGAGTGAGCCACCCGTGATCGACATGCTGGTCATCGTTGCGATCCACGGGCTCCTGCTGCTCGCAGGCTATCGCCTGATGCTGCGCGAGGATCTCGACGAGGACCCGCTGCTCGAGAGCGAAGGCGAAGCGCACGTTCGAGGCGACCGGGCGCCGTGACGGATCTTTTCCTCCTCGGCTTTTTTGCCGTCTTCCTGCTGTTCGGGCTGAAACGCCCGTTCCTGTGGGTGTGCCTCTACCTCTACGTCGATATCCTCGCCCCGCAGAAGATGGGATACGGCCCGATCACCAGCGTGCCGGTTTCGCTGATCGCCTTCGCGGCGGCCTTCGGCGGCTGGCTGGCGCTGGACAAGAAGACCCGGCCCACCTTCACCCTGCGGCAGGCGATCATGCTGTTCCTGCTGTTGTGGGCGTGGTTCACGATGCAGGGCGCGCAGTTCCCGGTCGAGGCGTCGGAAAAATGGGACTGGGTGTGGAAGACGCTGGTCTTCGCGATGTTCCTGCCGTTCACCGTCACCACGCGCCTGCGCTTCGAAGCGGCGGCGCTCGTCATGGTGCTGACCGCGGGGGCGATCATCATTTCGGGCGGGATCAAGACCGTCCTGGGCGGCGGCGGGTACGGCACGCTGGCGTTCTTCGTGAACGACAACAGCGGCATCTACGAAAGCTCCACCATCTCGACGGTGGCGATCGCCATCATCCCGCTGCTCTACTGGTTCACCCGCCACGGCACGGTGTTTCCCCCCAGCCTGCCGGTGAAGCTGTTCGCATTGGGGCTTGCCGGGGCATGCCTGCTGATCCCGATCGGCACGGAAGCGCGAACCGGGCTGGTGTGCATCGCGATGCTGGGGCTGCTGGTCTTGCGCGAAAGCAAGCACAAGGTGCTGATGATGGTGGGCGGGGTGCTGCTGTGCGTCGCCGCCTTCCCCTTCCTGCCGCAAAGCTACGCCGATCGCATGGCGACGATGACGCAGGCCGACGAGGATGAGAGCGCCTCCACCCGCGTCGCGGTATGGGAATGGACGCTCGACTACGTGAAGGAGCATCCGCTTGGCGGCGGGTTCGAGGCGTATCGCGCCAACAGCTTCACCTATCGCA
The DNA here is from genome assembly GCA_002729695.1 of Citromicrobium sp. Classification (GTDB taxonomy): domain Bacteria; phylum Pseudomonadota; class Alphaproteobacteria; order Sphingomonadales; family Sphingomonadaceae; genus Alteriqipengyuania. Next base: position 75,662 of record PBYQ01000036.1, read on the forward strand.
TGCCGCAAACCACCGGCACCGGCAACATGACTAGCACGACCTATGAGAAAGTGACCGACGAAGGGCGCGCCTATCACTCGGCGATCTTCGAGATGCTCGGCGAACAGGGCTGGCCGGGGCTGGGCGCGTGGCTGCTGTTGCAGGCGCTGGGGCTGATCCAGATGGAGCGGGTGCGACGCCGGATGCGCAAACGCGCCGACCCGCAGCTCGAATGGCTCGGCCACCTGGCGATCGCGCTGCAATATGCGCAGCTGATCTACCTCGTCGGCGCGCTGTTCCAGGGGATCGCGTGGCAGCCCTTCATCATGATGCTGGCAGGGCTCCAGATCGCGCTCGCAATCTACGCGAAGCGCTTTGATTCGCCGCGCGAGGCGACTGTGGGAGAGCGCTTGGCCGCCCAGAGGCGCGCCGGTGCTCCCGATGCCGTAGCGACAGGCCCGGCTCCATTGCGCTAGGGCGCGGCATACGGCATGGAGCGCGCACAAATCCAAGCAAAAGGAGAGGCGCGCATGACCCCCCAAGAAATCGCAGAAAAGGTCGGCGAGCAGATCGGCACCAGCCCCTGGGTCGAGATCAGCCAGGAACGGATCAACCAGTTCGCCGAGGCGACGGGCGACCATCAGTTCATCCACGTGAACGAAGAAGCGGCCAAGATGACGCCGTTCGGCGGCACCATCGCCCACGGCTTCCTGACGCTTTCGATGATCCCCTACCTCAGCGCCGAAAGCGACCTGCCCAAGCCCGACGGGATCAAGATGGCCGTCAACTACGGCGGCAACAAGACGCGCTTCATCAACCCCGTCCGCTCGGGCAAGCGCATTCGTGGCCACTGGAAGCTGCTCGAAATGACCGAGAAGCGCCCCGGCCAGTGGCAGCAGACGGTCGAGATCACGATCGAGATCGAAGGCGAGGATAAGCCCGCCCTGATCTGCGAATGGATGACGATGTTCTTCGTCTAAATCCCTGTCGTGAGTCCCAGCGGAAGCTGGGACCTCATGCGATCAGGCAGCAAGAATATGGAGGTCCCAGCCTTCGCTGGGACTCAGCAAGAGGACCCTTCCCATGACCCGTAGTGCAGTCATCGTTTCCACCGCACGCACCGCCATCGGCCGCGCCTACAAGGGCGGCTTCAACGACACCAAGGGCGCAACGCTCGGCTCGTACTCGCTCGCCCCCGCGATCGAGCGTGCGAAGATCGAAGCCGGCGAAATCGACGACGTCATCTGGGGTGCCGCGCTCCAGCAGGGTGCGCAGGCGGGCAATCTCGGCCGCCAGGTCGCGCTGCGCGCCGGTTGCCCGATCTCCGTTTCGGGCATGACCATCGACCGCCAGTGCTCCTCGGGCCTGATGGCGATCTCGACCGCTGCGAAGCAGATCATCGTCGACAACATGGATATCGTCGCGGGCGGCGGCCAGGAATCGATCAGCCTCGTCCAGACCCCCGAAATGCGCGTCATGCCCGATCCCGAGCTGATGGCGATGCACAACGCGGTCTACATGCCGATGCTGCAGACCGCCGAAACCGTCGCCAAGCGCTACGGCATCGACCGCGACGCGCAGGACGAATACGCGCTCCGCTCGCAGCAGCGCACGGCGGCTGCGCAGGAAGCGGGCAAGTTCGACGACGAGATCGTGCCCGTCACCGTCACCATGAAGGTGAAGGACAAGGAAACCGGCGAAGTCTCGGACAAGGAAGTGACCGTCGCCAAGGATGAAGGCAACCGGCCCGAAACCACGCTGGAAGGGCTGCAGTCGCTCAACCCCGTGATGGGCCCGGGCAGCACGATTACCGCCGGTAACGCTAGCCAGCTCTCCGACGGTTCGTCCGCCAGCATCCTGATGGAAGAAAAGCTCGCCGAAAAGCGCGGCCTGACCCCGCTTGGCCGCTATGTCGGCATGGCGGTTGCGGGCACCGAGCCCGACGAGATGGGCATCGGCCCGGTCTTCGCGATCCCCGCCGTGCTCGAACGCACCGGCCTGAAGATGAGCGATATCGGCTTGTGGGAGCTGAACGAAGCTTTCGCGGTGCAGGTGCTCTACTGCCGCGACAAGCTCGGCATTCCGGACGAAGACCTCAACGTCAACGGCGGCTCGATCTCGATCGGCCACCCCTACGGCATGACCGGCGCACGCTGCGTCGGCCACGCGCTGATCGAAGGCAAGCGTCGCGGTGCGAAGTACGTCTGCGTGACCATGTGCGTCGGCGGCGGCATGGGCGCAGCGGGCATCTTCGAGGTCCTGTAACGCCCGCATAACGGAGACTGACATGGCTGGACGGTGGCCCGCGCTCGATTTCGAGGCCGAGAAATCGGTTTACGGCACCGTCCACGCTTTTCTCCAGGTGATCGGCAAGCTGCCGACCCGTGCCTTGCCGTGGTGCAACCACTCCTGGCACCTCGCGATGCTGGTCGTACCGACCGGCTTTCGCACCTACCCGCTACCCACCGACGCAGACGAGGCCGAGATCCTGCTCGATTGCCTCGCCTCGCGCCTCGTCCTGACGACCTCCGACGGGCGCGAGCGGACTATGGCCATCACCGGGCAGAGCGTGGCGGCCTTTCATTCCGAGCTGAGCGATATGCTGCGCGATGCGGGCGTCGCAACCTCGATCGACGGCGGCCCCAACGAGGTCGAGGAGGCGATTCCCTTCGCGCAGGACGATGCCCCGCGTTCATGGGACGGCGACATCGTGCGACGGCTCCACCGCGCCTTTTCCGATGCGGCGCGGGTCATGTACGAATTCCGCACCGGATTCGTCGGCAAGTCCAGCCCCGTGCATCTGTTCTGGGGCAGCTTCGATCTGGCGGTGACGCGCTTTTCGGGCCGCGAGGCACCGTTTCACCCGGGCGGCTTCCCCAACCTGCCCGACGATGTCACGCGCGAAGCCTACAGCCACGAGGTCGCCAGCTTCGGATTCTGGCCGGGCGGAGGCGGGGTCGAGGAAGCGGCGTTCTACGCCTATGGCTACCCCACGCCCGATGGCCTGGGCGAGGCGACCATCGCGCCTGCCGCGGCCTATTGGCACACCGATCTGGGCGAATTCGTGCTGCCCTATGCCGCAGTGTGCACCGCCGATAACCCCGATGCCGTCCTGCGCGAATTTCTCGAAAGCGCCTATCGGGCGGTCGCATCGCGTGCCAAATGGGACTGCGAGGCGCTCGACATTCCGGCGGGTCGCCCCGGCAAACCCTACGACGTAGCGGCCCATCGGCGCGGCTGACGGGCCCAACGCTCTTCTGGAAGGACGTTTCATGCTCCGGTCCCTCGCCAGCCTTTCGATCGTCGCTCTGCTCGCTGCCTGTTCGCCCGGCCCGGATGACAGCGCGGACGGGCCAGCGGATGAAGCGAGCGCATCGCCGACCGCAGGCGCGGCAGAACAGGCGACCGGGCCGGATGACATGTCGGACGACGGGCAGGCGCCGCCCGCGAAAGGCTACGCCTCCAGCTACACCAAGCTCGATCTCGACATCTGCGACGTGCTCGACAAGAGCACGGGCGAGGGGAGCTGGATCGAATTCCGGTGCCCGGGCCTCAAGGATATCCCCCTGTTCGTGAGCGAGGGCGACGGGCGTTTCGATGTCGATGCGGGCATCAAGAACGGGGATTTCGCCACGATATCCGCCTTCAACGAGATCGGCGATACGATCGAATGGCGGCTCCGCGACCGCGTGCCCTTCGCGGTGATCTTCCGCTATCGCGACGTCAGCATGGAAAGCTCGCCCCGCTCGGTGCTCGCAGTTGAAACCATCGGGAGCGACGGCGTGCCCGGCTGCCGGGTGGCGCAGATCGACGGCAGCGCCGCCAGAGCCAACCAGCGCGCGCGTGAAATCGCGGATACCGAGGCCGCCGGTTTCGACTGCGCGAGCGAACCCCGATATATCGGCAATGCTCGCTAGCGCGCTGCGCCCTTCGATGTGCTAGGGTGCGGCAATGGGCATCATCGAACTTCTCGGCCTTGCAGGAAGCGTCAGCCTGCTGTCGGGCTGGCGGCTTTATGCGACGATCCTGATCACCGGGCTCGCGATGCGCAGCGGGTGGGTCCCCCTGCCCGAGCAGCTGCAGGTGCTCGACGTGCTCGCCAATCCGTGGGTGCTGGGTGTGGCGGGTGTCGGCGCGGTGATGGAATTCCTTGCCGACAAGGTGATGTGGCTCGATTCGATCTGGGATGCGATCCACTCGCTGATCCGGCCCGTCGGGGGCGCGTTGCTGGCGCTGGCGATCGTCGATCCCGGCGATCCGACATGGCAGGTCGTCGCCTTCCTGCTTGGCGGAGGGGCTGCCTTCGCGGCGCATGCCGGCAAGGCGAGCGCGCGTGCAGCGGTCAATGCCAGTCCCGAGCCGGTCAGCAATGTCGTTGTCTCGACCGCAGAAGATGTCGCGACCGTCGGGCTGCTGGCGCTGGCGATCGCCAACCCGGTTGCGGCTGCGGTGATCGCAGCCGTGCTGCTGGTAATCAGCATCGTGCTGATCGTGGTGGTCGGGCGCGCGGTCCGGCGCTTCTTCAGGCGAACGCGCGAGCGACCAGGCGCCGTCTAGCGCCTAGCCGTTCGCGCCCATGAACTCTTCGACGACGGGCGCGATCTTCGTGCGCCACTTGCTGCCGTTGAAGATGCCGTAATGGCCTGCGCCTTCGGCGAGGTAGTACCGCTTCTTCTTGTCGGACAGGTTGCGCGCCAGCGTCAGCGCGGCCTTGGTCTGGCCGATGCCCGAAATATCGTCGCGCTCGCCCTCGACCGCGAGCAGGGCGGTCTGCTTGATGTCGCCCAGGTCGATCACCTTGCCGCGATGCTCCAACTCGTTGTTGGGCAATGAGTGCTTCTGGAACACCTCTTCGACCGTCTGGAGGTAGAATTCCGCCGTCATGTCGCAGACACTGCGATATTCCTCGTAGAAATCCTTGGTCAGCTGGGCGCTGTCGTCCTCGCCGGCGACCAGATGCTTGTACATCTCGTAATGCGAGAGGATGTGGCCGCCGAGGTTCATGCTCATGAAGCTCGCCAGCTGCATGAACCCGGGATAGACGCGCCGCCCGCTGCCCGCATATTGGGCGGGGACCGTGGCGATAACGTTCTGCCGGAACCAGCTGAGCGGCCGCTTCATCGCCATGTCGTTGACCGTGGTCGGGCTTTCGCGCGTGTCGATCGGCCCGCCCATCATGGTCAGCGTTATGGGCGAAGCCTTGTCGTTCGCGCCGTTCATCAGCGCGGTCGCGGCGAGCGCGGGGACAGAGGGCTGGCAGACCGCGATCATGTGGGCGGCCTTGCCGTCATTGCGCTGCGCGATCTCCTGCAGGAACTCGATGATGTAGTCGATGTAATCGTCGAGGTCGAAGCGCCCTTCGGCGAGCGGGATGTCGCGCGCATCGTGCCAGTCGGTGATGTAGACCTCGGAATTTTCGACCATGCGTTCCACCGTGCCGCGCAGCAGCGTGGCGAAGTGCCCGCTCATCGGGGCGACGATCAGCACCGCGGGCGCATCGCCGGGCAGGTTGGCGCGGCGGAAGCGCTTGAGATCGCCGAAGGGGCGATGCAGCACCAGCGTTTCGGAGACCGGATCGGCCTTGCCCTTCACGGTGACGCTTTCGATGTCGAATTCGGGCTTGCCGCGCCGGATCGTGGCGTGCGCGAACACTTCAAGCGCCGATCCGGCGATCGGGCCGAAGCCGGTATAGGCCATCGGGTTGCGCGGGTTGGTCAGCCATTCGGAGCCGATCGATGCCATCGCGCTTGCGCTGTTGAGCCAGGCGGACTGCAATTCGTAGGCGTGATAAAGCAAAGGGGCCTCTTCGATCAGTGGTGCGGCGATATTCGCCGCCGGGTTGGGTTATAGCCTGCCCGGGTTAACGCCATTGTGCAATGCACAAGGCAACAGGGCAACGCACAAGGTGGATGGCGTGTCCATCCCCCGTGGATTTCCGCAGGCGAGGCGGCTAGGCGGGGTCGCACATGGCTCGCGAAAATCAGACTCCCACAGGGCGACGGCGGCGCAGGGGCGGTATGCCCAACGAAGAGGCCGGGCGCCCACGCGCACGCTCCCTCGCACCCTTGCGCATGGTTTACCGCGAAGCGGCGCGTTACCCGCGGGAAATCGCCTTTGCGGTTGCCGCGCTGCTCATCACATCCGCCGCGACGCTGGCGATTCCCTGGCGGTTCAAGGTGATCGTCGACGATGCGTTCGGCGGCGGTGCCGGGCCGGAAAAGATCGCCCACGCCTTCGAATACCTGCTGATGATCGTCGTGGTGCTGGGCATCGGCACCGCGCTGCGGTTCTATTTCGTCAGCTGGCTGGGCGAACGGGTGGTCGCCAATATCCGCCTCAAGGTGCAGGAAAACCTGCTCCGCCAGTCGCCGAGTTTCTACGAGGAGAACAGCCCGAAAGAGATTTCGAGCCGGATGACCTCGGACACCGCGATCATCGAAACGGTCGTGGGCACCACGGTTTCGGTCGCGCTGCGCAACAGCCTGACCGCGATCGGCGGCATCCTGCTGCTGCTCTATCTCGCGCCCTCGCTCACGCTGGGGCTGCTGATCGGCATTCCGCTGGTGCTCGCCCCGATCGTGTTTTTCGGGCGCAAGATCCGGTCCGTCTCGCGTTCCAACCAGGATCGGGTCGCCGATGTCGGCGCCTATGTCACCGAGGTGCTCAGCGCGATGCCGATCGTCCAGAGCTTCGGCCAGGAAAGGCGCGAGGGCGAACGCTTCGCCGGCGTGGTCGAGCGGACCTTCGACAGCGCCAAGCGGCGCATCCTGCTGCGCGCGGCGATGACTTCCATCGTCATCGTGCTGATCTTCGGCGGGATCACGATGGTCATGTGGCGCGGTGCCATCGCGGTGTCGGAAGGCGCCATCACCGGCGGTACGATCACCGCATTCGTCCTCACCGGCGGGCTGGTCGCGGGCGCGTTCGGTTCGCTGACCGAGGTTTACGGCGATCTGCTGCGTGGTGCGGGCGCGGCGGACCGGCTGGCCGAGCTGTTGCAGGCGGAGCCGACCATCGCGCCGCCCGCAAAGCCGCAGCCGCTGCCGGTCCCGGCGCGCGGCAGCCTGTCGTTCCGCAACGTGAGCTTCACCTATCCCAGCCGCCCGGGCGAGCGGGTGATCGAAGACCTGACGCTGGAGATCGAGCCGGGCGAGACGGTCGCGCTGGTCGGCCCTTCGGGGGCGGGCAAGTCGACGCTCTTCATGCTGGCGCAGCGGTTCTACGATCCCGACGAGGGCACGATCCGGCTCGACGGGATTGCTCTGCCGAGCGCCGATCCCGCCGAAATACGCGAGCGGATGGCCTTCGTCCCGCAGATCGGGACGCTGTTCTCAGGCACGGCGCGCGACAACCTGCGCTACGGCCGGTGGGAAGCCACCGACGAGGAAATCTGGGAAGCCGCGCGGCTCGCCAATGCGGCCGATTTCATCGAGGCGCTGCCGCACGGGCTCGATACCGATCTGGGCGAGGATGGCACGCGCCTTTCCGGCGGCCAGCAACAGCGCATCGCGATTGCCCGCGCAATCCTGCGCGATTCGCCGATCCTGCTGCTCGACGAGGCGACCAGCGCGCTCGACGCGCAGAGCGAGCGGCTGGTGCAGGATGCGCTGGCCCAAGTGATGCGCGGACGCACGACGCTGGTGATCGCGCACCGTCTGGCAACCGTTCGCGCGGCCGACCGGATCGTGGTGCTCGACGGCGGGCGGATCGTGCAGCAGGGCACGCATGACGAGCTGGTCGCGCGTGGCGGCCTGTATGGCAGGCTGGCGCAGCTGCAGTTCGATCCCGGACACGCCGGGGCGATCCGATAAACGAGCAACGTCAATCGACTAGCGACATACCGCAGCCGACGAGCGACACCGCCGGTGCCCCGTCCGGGTCTATGCCGGCACTATCCGCAATCGAGCGTTCATCGAACGCAACGATACACGCGTTTTTCCAAGCAGGAGGGATATCATGATCCGCACCGTTCTTACGACCACCGCCAGCGCGATGGCGCTGGTAATGGCGGTCCCCGCCGCCGCCGAGCAGCCCGACGCCCACGGATCGCAGCCAGGCGATCTGGACATGCTGGTGCAGGACGGCGGCGATGCCGACGACGTGCCCATGCCGACGATGAGCTTCGGCGACTGGGGGGTCGATACCTCGCTGCTGTCCGACACGATCGATCCGGGCGACGACTTCTTCGCCTACGTCAACCAGGAATGGCTCGATGCCAACCCGCTGCCGGCGGAATTCAGCCGCTTCGGCGCGTTCAACCTGTTGCGCGAAAAATCGACCAGCGATGTGAAGGCCCTGGTCGACGAACTGGTGGCCAAGCCCGCCAGCGAACTGACCGCCGACGAGATGCGGATCGTCGAGGCGTACGCATCCTATAACGACACTGCCGCGATCGACGCCGCCGGCCTCGCTCCGGCGCAGCCCTACCTCGACAAGATCCGGGGCGCGAAGACGCTGTCGGAACTTGTCACCTTGTGGGGCACGCCCGGCTATCCCGCGCCGATGGGCGGCGGGGTCAGCGTCGATGCCAAGGAACCGACCCGCTATTCGGTCTATCTCGGTTCGGGCGGCCTGGGCCTGCCCGATCGCGATTACTACCTCGATGACAGCGAGCGCGGGAAGGACATCCAGACCAAGTATCGCGAATACCTGACCTTCCTGTTCGACCAGGCAGGCTACGCCGATGCGGCGGGCATGGCCGAAAATGTCTATGCCTTCGAAGACAGCATTGCCCGCAAGGTTTCGTGGGATCGCGCCACGCGCCGCAACCGCGACCTGACCTACAACGCGCTGTCGCCGGAAGAGCTCGGCAAGCTGGTCGAAGGCTTCCCGACCGCCGCGATGCTGACCGCCAGCGGGTTTGCCGATACCGACCGCTTCATCGTCGGCGATCTGCCGCCGACCGCGGAAGAGGCAGAGGCGCTCGGCCTCGACGAAGCGACGCTGGCCAAGATCGGTGGGGGCACCCCGGCGATGATGACGCTGCTGCTCGACACGCCGATGGACGTTCTGCAGGCGTGGACGATCAAGGAATTCCTCGAAGGCAATGCCGCGGTCCTGCCGTCGAAGTTCGACGAGGCGGATTTCGCCTTCTACGGCAAGACGCTGAACGGCACGCCCGAACAGCGTGCGCGCTGGAAGCGTGCCATCGGCGAAACCGAAGGCCTGCTGGGCGAACTGGTCGGCAAGAGCTATGTCGAGCGGTACTTCCCGGCTGAAAACAAGGCGGCGATGGTCGATCTGGTCGCCAACCTGCGCAAGGCGCTTGCGCAGAGCATCGACGAGAACGACTGGATGAGCGCGGCGACCAAGAAGGAAGCGCTGGCCAAGCTCGACGCCTTCGATCCCAAGATCGGCTACCGCGACAATCTGGAAACCTACCAGGGCCTTGCGATCACCGACGGCAACCCGCTTGCCAACCGTATGGCGGCTGCCGAATGGAGCTGGAAAGACAACCTTTCCAAGCTCGGCGGACCGATCGACCGCACCGAATGGGGCATGCTGCCGCAGACGGTGAACGCCTATTACAACTCGACCAAGAACGAGATCGTCTTCCCCGCTGCGATCCTGCAGCAGCCGTTCTTCGGGCTGACCGCAGACGCGGCCGTCAACTATGGCGGGATCGGCGGCGTGATCGGGCACGAGATGGGCCACGGCTTCGACGATCAGGGCTCCAAGTCGGACGGCACCGGCATGCTGCGCAACTGGTGGACCGATGCGGACCGTGCGGCGTTCGACGCGCTGACCGACGCTCTGGTTGCCCAGTACGACGCTTTCTGCCCGCTCGACGACGGCGAAACCTGCGTCAACGGGCGCCTGACGCTGGGCGAGAACATCGGCGACCTGGGCGGGCTCAGCCTCGCCTATCGCGCGTACAAGCTCAGCCTCGATGGCAAGGAAGACAAGGTGATCGACGGCCTGACCGGCGATCAGCGCTTCTTTCTCGCCTGGGCGCAGGTGTGGCGTTCGGCACAGCGCGAGGAAAGCTATCGCCAGCGGCTGCGCGTCGATCCGCACAGCCCCGAGGAATACCGCGTCAACGGCGTCGTTCGTAACATGGACGAATGGTACAAGGCGTTCAACGTGACCCCCGACGACGCGCTTTACCTGCCGCCCGAAAAGCGCGTGCGCATCTGGTAAGCGCACCTGGCGCACTTGCCACGAAGTGATCCGGAGGGCCGCGCAAGCTTGACTTGCGCGGCCCTCTCTTCATGAGGCTGCTCGCATGGACACCACCCTCACCGCGATCCTCCTCGGCATTGTCGAAGGACTGACCGAATTCGTACCGGTCTCCTCGACCGGGCACCTGATCCTGGCCTCCGAACTGTTCGGTTACGATTCGTCCGAATGGGCGATGTTCAACGTGGTCATCCAGCTCGGCGCGATCCTTGCGGTGGTCTACCAGTACTGGGGCACCTTCTGGAACGCGGGGATGGGCGTGCTGCGCCTCGAAAGCGAAGGCTTGCGGTTCGCCCGCAACATCCTCGTTGCCTTCTTGCCGTCGGCCGTCCTCGGCCTCGCGTTCAAGGACTATATCGACATCATGCTCGGCAGCCCTTCGATCGTCGCCTGGGCGCTGATCCTCGGCGGGATCGCGATCCTCGGGATCGAACGCGTCGCCAACCCGAAGGGGGATGCGACGGTCGCCGACCTCCCGCTGATCCAGGTGATCGGGGTCGGCTTCGCGCAATGCCTGGCGATGGTGCCGGGGGTAAGCCGCTCGGGCGCGACGATCATGGGCGCGCTGGCGATGGGCGTGAACCGCAAGACTGCGGCCGAATTCTCGTTCTTCCTCGCCGTGCCGACGATGATCGGCGCGACCACGCTGGAGCTTTTCCAGAAGGGCGGCGAACTGACCGCGGGCACCATGCGCGTGGGCTGGGGCGAAATCGCCATCGGCTTCGTCGTCAGCTTCATCGTCGCGCTGTTCGTGATCCGCGCCTTCGTCGCCTATGTCAGCCGGCGCGGCTTTGCGCCCTTCGCCTGGTACCGCATCGTCATCGGGTCGGCGGCGCTGATCTGGCTGTTCGCAAGGTAGACGGGGGACCGGACGGCCCGGCAAGAGGGAACCCGAGGCCGCTTCGGCTGTTGCAGAAGTTAACCTAGAACAAGTTTTCGGATGCAATGGGCTTATTGATTCTTCTGTGCAGCGGTGCCGTTCTCGGCTGGCTGGTGGCTTTGATCACCGGCGCACAGGATCGTCGTGCCGCCTGGTTCAGGGTCATTCTGGGCGCGGGGGCAACCGTCGCCTCGGGCGCGCTGGCATCCGACATGCCGCTGCTCAACACGCTTGGCGTGCACACCCTGATGGTCGCTTTGGCCACCTGCTGCAGCGTTCTTGCACTGGTTTCGATCTTGGAGCCGCTGGCCCGCCGTTAACCCCCAAAAATGTTAGTCTCGCCCCCCGAATGAGGCAGATTCAGGGTATCCGTGTGGCAGAAAGATGGCTATGCGGGTCTCCTCATTCCAATCTAGGGGAAGAATCATGAAGACCACTTTCAAGGCTGCTATGTTCGCCACGACCATCGCTCTGGGCCTCAGCGTTGCTGCTTGCGGCGAAAGCGCCACCACCGAAGAAGCAGCCGAAACCCCGGCTGAAGACACCATGGTCGACGAAACCGTCGTTGAAGAGCCCGCCACCGACGCGATGGGCGACGCCACCATGACCGACGAAGCGACCACCGACGAAACCGCGACCGACGCTGCTACGCCGGCTGCTGAAGCGACCGAAGAAGCTGCCGCCGAGTAATCGCGCGTCATCCTTCGGATGATTTAGACCGGCCCCGAAGCGATTCGGGGCCGGTTTTCTTTTGTCCGATTGTGACTTGGGGACAGGCGTTGAGGCCGCATTCGGCGCCTTGGGAAAAGCCCGATGCGCACATGGCCCTCAAACAGGGCGCGCAGAGCTTCCGCGGCCGCCGCGCAGCAGATATTCCTGCGTCCCGACATTGAGGACATCGTCTAGATCGATCACCGCCGAATTGGCGTAGGTGAACGACACCGGCAGGCTCTGGTACAGGCGCACGAAATCGCGCTCGACCGTCTTGCGATAGAGGTCTTCGAAACTCTCGATCACGAAATAGGTCGGCTGCAGGTCGGAAATGACATAGTCGGTCCGCATCACGCGATCGACGTTGAGCATGATCCGGTTCGGGCTTTTCGCTTCGACGGAGAAGACCGCTTCGGTCGGGCCGGAGAGAATGCCGGCACCATAGGCGCGCAAGCCTTCATCCTCCATGATCAGCCCGAACTCGACCGTATACCAGTACAGCGCGCCCAGCGCCTTCAACCGGTTGTATTCCATCGCGCGCCAGCCGGCCTTCCCATACGCCTGCATGTAATCGGCGAAGACCGGGTTGGTCAGCATCGGCACGTGGCCGAACACATCGTGGAAGACGTCGGGTTCCTGGATGTAGTCGAAGGTTTCGCGGGTGCGGATGAAATTGCCCGCGGGGAAGCGGCGGTTGGCCAGATGCCAGAAGAACACGTGATCGGGGATCAGCATGGGCACGGGCACCACGCTCCACCCGGTCAGCTTGTTCAGCGATTCTGACAGTTCCTTGAAATCGGGCACGCCGCCGGTGCCCAGGTCCAGCCGGTCGAGACCTTCCATGAACGCGCTTGCCGCGCGCCCTGGCAGGATTTCCATCTGGCGCGCGAACAGGTCGTTCCAGACGGCGTCGTCTTCGCTGTCGTACTCGGTCTGCTTGGGCTCGAGCCAATCCTCCCCGACATGCTCGGGTCGTTTGAGCGGCGCGGTGAACACATCGCTGTCGAGGGTGGGGATCTCCGAAAAATCCGGCTTGATTTCGAGCACTTCATTCATGTTGAGCGCGATAGCATCCTGCGCGACTGCGCACAATTAAACTGCATATCGCGGCTCTGGCGCACCCTTACACGGCCCGTTCGAACAGCGCGGCGAGCCCCTGCCCGCCGCCGATGCACATCGTCTCGAGCGCGTAACGCCCCTCGCGCCGACGCAGTTCGTGCGCCATGTCGGCGAGGATGCGTACGCCGGTCGCGCCGATCGGGTGGCCGAGCGAGATGCCCGACCCGTTGACGTTGAGGATGTCGCGGCGGCTGTCATCGTCGCTCCAGCCCCAGCCCTTGAGCACGGCGAGCACCTGCGGCGCGAAGGCTTCGTTCAGTTCGACGAGGTCGATATGGTCCCAACCCTTGCCGCTGCGCGCGAACAGTCGCTCGGTGGCGGGGACGGGGCCGATCCCCATGCGCGCCGGATCGCACCCAGCGGCGGCCCAGCTATCGAACCACAGCATTGGTTCGAGGCCGAGTTCGTCCAGCTTGTCTTCGGAGACGACGAGGCACGCGGCAGCGGCATCGTTCTGCTGGCTGGCATTGCCCGCGGTGACGATCCCGCCCTTTTCGATGGCGCGCAAGGCGCCGAGGCTTTCCATCGAGGCATCGGGGCGGAATCCCTCGTCTCGGGCGAAGCGCACCGGATCGCCCCGGCGCTGCGGCACATCGACCGGCACCAGCTGCGCATCGAACTTGCCAGCATCCCACGCGGCAGCGGCCTTCTGGTGCGAGGCGACCGCATATTCATCCGCCGCCTCGCGGCTGATATCGTAGTCCTTGGCTAGGTTTTCCGCCGTCTCGATCATGCCGGAGATCACCCCGAACCGCTCGATCGGCTGGCTCATCAGGCGACCGCGCGTCAGCCGGTCCCACAGCGCCATGTCGCCCATCTTCGCGCCGTGGCGCGCCTTGGTGGTGTAATGCTCGACATTGGACATCGATTCGACACCGCCCGCCAGCACGCAGTCTGCCGCGCCGGTCTGGACCATCATCGCCGCCTCGATCACCGCCTGCAGGCCCGAACCGCAGCGCCGATCGAGCTGGAAGCCGGGCGTTTCGATCGGCATGTCGGCGGCGAGCCATGCCCAGCGTCCGATCGCGGGCGCTTCGCCGCTGCCATAACCTTGCGCGAACACGACATCGTCCACGCGCGACGGATCGACGCCCGAGCGTTCGACCAGCGCCTTGATGATGATCGCGGCCAGCGGACCTGCTTCCAGCGGTGTCAGCGCGCCGAGAAACCGCCCGACGGGCGTTCGCAGCGGGGAGACGATTGCGGCGCGGCGCAGTTCGCTCACGCCTGGCCCCCGGCGGCGAAGTTGCGCAGCATGTTCTTGGCGATCACCAATTGCATAATCTGGCTGGTGCCTTCGTAGATGCGGTAGATGCGGCTGTCGCGGAAGAAGCGTTCGGCCTCGTACTCAGCCAGATAGCCCGCGCCGCCGTGGATCTGCACGCAGCGGTCGGCCACCCGCCCGCACATTTCGGATGCGAACAGCTTGGTGCTGGCGGCGGGCAGCAGCGACGGCTCGCCTGCGTCGACCTTCGCGCAGGCATCCTTGAGCATGCATTCGGCGGCGTAGATCTCCGACTCGCTGTCCGCGAGCATCGCCTGGATCAGCTGGAACTGGCTGATCGGTTCACCGAACGCCTTGCGCTCCAGCGCGTATTTCATCGCCGTGTCGAGGATGCGGCGCGCGTAGCCCGCGCTTGCCGCCGCAACCGAAAGCCGCCCGTTGTCGAGGCTCATCATCGCGGTGCGAAAGCCCTGGCCTTCCTCGCCGCCGAGCAGCGCATCGCCATCGACATGCACATCGTCGAGATAGATGTCGGCAATCTGGCTGCCTTCCTGGCCCATCTTCTTGTCGGGCTTGCCCACGGTGACACCCGCCTTTTCCATGTCGACGAGGAAGGCGCTGACATGCGCGTTCTTGGGCAGCGGCTCCTTGCTGGTGCGCGCCATGATCAGGCCCAGCTTCGCGAAGGGGGCGTTGGTGATGTAGCGTTTGGAGCCGTTCAGCCGATAGCCGTTGCCGTCCTTCACCGCGGTGGTCTGCATCGCGGCGGAATCGGAACCGCTACCCGGCTCGGTCAGCCCGAAGCACGCAATTTCACCTGCGGCGAGGCGCGGGAGCCATTCGGCCTTCTGTGCCTCGGTCCCCGACTTCTTCAGCGCGGTGCACACCATGCCGAGGTTGATCGAGGTGATCGAGCGATAGGCGGGCAGCGCGTAGGAGAGGACGCGGATCGTCTCGACATATTGCGAGGTGTTCATTCCCGCGCCGCCGTACTCCTCCGGCATGGTCAGCCCGAACAGGCCCATTTCGCGCATCTCGTCGAGGATCTCGGCAGGAATCGCGTTGGCTGCGATGACCTCCTTCTCGGCAGGGATCAAACGCTCGTGCACGTAGCGCCACAGCTGTTCGATAAACTGGTCGAAGACCTCGGCATCCATTCCCGGCATTGTCGTCCCTTTTCAGGCTCTGGTGTTTTGGTGGCACGATAAGGGCCGGGCAGACGCGTGGCGCTGCCCGGCCCAGGAATCGTGGTCAGCCCTAGTTTTCGTTCATCTTGTCCAGTTCGGCCTTGATATCCGCTGCCGCCTTTTCGGCCGCCTCGGCATCGTTCGCCATCTTCTCGCGCTCGGCAGCCTGACGCTCCTCGAAGGTCGAGGTTTCGGTCGGAGCAGGTGCGGGCATCGGGGCGGGGGTTGCCAGGCTCTCGTCTTCGACAGGCTCGGCATCGATATCGCTCATCGCGTCGTCCGCGACGATCTCGACGTCTTCGGCCACGACTTCGTCGCTGGCGTCGTTCGAATCGCCACATGCAGCCAGCGCAAGCGCGCTCATGCCGATCAGCCCCAAACGGATAGTGAATTTCATGTCGCTGTGCCTCCAGATGTAAATTTCGTGCGCTGCGCGGCCCCAGCCGTCGCGCGCGCAAGTCGCTACGCTAGGCGCAAGGCGTGCCTTCGGTAAAGAGCGCATCGGTCCAAAATGCAGGCTGGCACAGGGGAGGCCCCAGCCGCGAATGATTAGCGGCTTGTTTACCATTATCCACTAATTCTGCCGCGCATGACCAAAGCCCGCAAAAGCACCAGCGCCAATATGCCCACACGGATCACTCTTGGCCGTCCGCCTGTCGGCATCGTCGCGGGAATCGCACTTGCCGCCGTCGCGCTGATTCCGCTGGCCGCGCTCATGGCCCAGCCTGCTGCCGCGCCGTTCACCGTGGTGGAGACGAATCGCGGATACGCATCGCTGCAGGAGGCGGTCGACGCCATCGGTTCGGGCGAGGGCAGCATTGCCATCGCGCCGGGCACCTATCGCCAGTGCGTGGTGCAGACCCGGGGACGTATCGCTTTCCTGGCCACCGAGCCGGGCAAGGTCGAATTCACCGGCACCGCCTGCGAGGGCAAGGGCGCCTTCGTGCTGCGCGGGACCGAGGCCAGCGTGTCCGGAATCATCTTCAGCAATATCAGCGTGCCCGACGGCAATGGTGCGGGTATCCGCATGGAATCGGGGACGCTGACGGTCGCCAATTCGTGGTTCCGCAACAGCGAGCAGGGCATCCTGACCGCGAACGATCCGATGATGCGGCTGGTGGTCGACCGTTCGACCTTCACCCGTCTCGGCACATGCGAGAATTCGGGCGGCTGTTCGCACTCGATCTACACCGGCGATATCGGGCACCTTCGCGTGACCCGCAGCCGGTTCGAGCAAGGAACCGGCGGCCACTACCTCAAGGCCCGCGCCGCGATGGTAGAGGTGGCTGCATGCAGTTTCGACGATTCGAACGGCAGCGCGACCAACTACATGATCGACCTGCCGCAGGGCGCGCGCGGTCAGATCACCAACAACTGGTTCGTGCAGGGTGAGGACAAGGAAAACTACTCCGCCTTCATCGCGGTGGGCGCGGAAGAGCAGACGCACAGCTCCGACGGGCTGACAATTGCGGGCAACGACGCGCGCTTCGTACCCTCGCTTTCGCGCCAGTCGGCCTTCGTCGCGGACTGGACGGGCGCGAGCCTGCGGATCAGCGACAACCGGCTCGGCAACGGTCTCACGCCGTTCGAGCGGCGCTAGTCGACCGTGTCGTAACCGAACGCTTTTGCGTAACGGACCGTGCCCTTGGGCCGCGGACCCTCGCCGAACATCTGCACCTGGAAATATTCGGGCGGAAATCCCGGCAGGATCAGGTCCGGATCGGGGGCAAATCCGAAGCGCGCGTAGGCACCGGGATCGCCCAGCAAGACGAGGCCCCTGGCACCCATCGCCTTCATCCGCTCCAGCCCCTCGGTCGCGATCTGGGATCCGATCCCGGCTCGCTGCCGGGTCGGCATGACGGAGATCGGGCCCGCCGCGTACCAGCCCTGTGTGCCGTCCGAGATGGTAACGGGCGAAAAGGCGATATGCCCGATGATCGCTTCGTCCATGTTGGTCGCCACCAGCGACATCGTCAGGTCGCCGTCGTCTCGCAGGGCATTGACGATTTCCTGCTCGTCACCGTTGGTCCGGCCGTCCTTGGCAAAGGCGGCGCGGGTCAACGCGTAGATCGCTGGGATGTCGGCTGGCTGTTCGTCGCGAACGGTCAGCTTTCTCATCGCAGGAGGTGACCCGACCGGTCGCGTTTGGTGGCGAGATAGCGGGCGTTGTGGGGGTTGGTGCCGGTATCCAAGGGAACTCGCTCGATTATTTCGATGTCTTGCTGTTGCAGTGCGGTAAGCTTGGCCGGATTGTTCGTCAGCAGGCGGATACGCAGAATCCCCAGTAAACGAAGCATGCGTCCCGCAATGGGAAAGTCTCTCGCCTCGTCGGGCAGGCCGAGCCGCTGGTTCGCCTCGACCGTATCGTAGCCCTGTTCCTGCAACTGGTAGGCGCGCAGCTTGTTGACGAGGCCGATCCCGCGGCCTTCCTGCCGCAGATAGAGGATCACGCCGTAGCCGCCGTTCTCCGCCTCGCGAGCACACGCGGCGAGCGCATTGTCGAGCTGCGGCCCGCAATCGCATTTGAGGCTGCCGAAGACATCGCCGGTCAGGCATTCGGAATGCAGCCGCACCACCGGGACTTTGTCGGCGCTCTGCCGCCCGATGATCAGCGCGGCATGTTCGCGCAGGTCTGCGGGGGAACGGAAGATCGCGATCTCGGCATGCTCGGCCGCGGCGGTCGGCAAGCGCGTGCGCGCCGCGATGCGCAGCGTGTCGGGGGCCGAGAAGGCAGCAAGGTCTGCGGTATCGACGGCAACCGGCTCTTCCCGGTCGGGCGTGGGGTCGAGCAGGAAGGCGGGCAGTACCCCGGCGCGGCGGGCGATCTCCAGCGCGGTGCGCGGCCATTCGGCGTCGGGCAGGCCGAGCGCGCGAAACGGGCCCTTCATGGGGTTCGCAAGGTCGAGAGCGGGATCGGAAACGGCGCGCGCCAGATCGAGTGTGAAGGGCTCGCCCCCCTCGATCAGCACCGGCGCGTGCGGCACCGCCGCGTCGCGCTGGTTAGCTAGCTTGAGCGTTTGCGCGCGTGCAGTAGAAATGAGCATCCGGCTGCCCTGCGCTTCGGGATCGGCGGCGGTCTCTGCAGGGAGCAGGACGGGGCCGTCGTCGACCCGGATCGGCCAGCCGTGGCGCAGCGCGTCGATCGCCTGCGCGAGTGCCCGCGCATTGCCCGATGAGTCGCCGGACACTGGGCCGGGGACGTCCGCGCTCAGAGGGAGAACTCCGTGGTCAGCGGAACGTGATCCGAAGGGCGTTCCCAGTTGCGCGCGTCTTCCAGAATCGTGTGCCGCGTGGCCTGCTTCGCCAGATCGGGGCTGGCCCACATGTGGTCGAGCCGGCGGCCCTTATCGTTGGTCTGCCAGTTGGGATTGCGATAGCTCCACCAGCTGTAATACCGCTCCGGCGCGGGCACATGCTCGCGCCCGATATCGGTCCAGCCGTGCGCGTCCATGAAGCGTTGCAGTGCCTCGACCTCGATCGGCGTATGGCTGACCACCTTGAGCAGCTGCTTGTGGCTCCACACATCGCTTTCGAGCGGGGCGATGTTGAAATCGCCCACGATCAGCGTCGGCCGGTCGACCGTGTCGGCCCAGCGCGCCATGCGTTCGAGGAAATCGAGCTTCTGGCCGAATTTCGCGTTTACCTCGCGGTCGGGCACGTCGCCGCCTGCGGGCACGTACACGTTCTCGATCACCATGCCCTGGTGCGCGGGATCGGTCAGTTGCACGCCGATATGGCGCGCCTCGCCGTTATCCTGCCAGTCGTAGCGCGAGATTTCCCTGAACGGCAGGCGGCTGACCGTCGCGACGCCGTGATAGCCCTTCTGCCCGTGGATCGCGATGTGCTCGTAACCAAGATCGCGGAACGCCTTGGCGGGGAATTGCTCCTCGACGCACTTGATCTCCTGCAGGCACAGCACGTCGGGCGCGTGGGCGTTCAGGAATTGCTCGACCAGCGGCATGCGCAGGCGGACCGAATTGATGTTCCAGGTGGTGACAGAAACCATGGCGGCGGACTTAGGGTGGGGCGCGGCCCCGGGCAAGGCGGCTCGGCACTTGGTGCGCAAGATCGCGCTGGGCAGCCGTCGCGGTAGTGCAATTGTCGCATTGATGCGCGATGGGGCATCGGCAACACGCCGATACTCGAACACGGAGCCTGCCATGATCCGCCATTCCATGAAATCGCGCCGGGCCGCAGTCCTGGCGATACTGATGGCGCTGCCGCTGGCAGCGTGCGGCAACACGACCAATTATTACGGCGTCGATCCTGCCGCAGGCACCGCTCCGGTCGCATCGCGAGGCAAGGCGAAGAACGTCATCCTGTTCGTCGGCGACGGAATGGGCATTTCCACCATCACCGCAGCGCGCATTCTCGCCGGGCAGCAGCAGGGCCTCGATGGCGAGGAATATTCGCTCAGTTTCGAGAAATTCCCCGACACCGCGCTGGTCAAGACCTACAACACCGACGCCCAGGTGCCCGATAGCGCGGGCACCGCGACCGCGCTCAACAGCGGCAGCAAGACCCGCATGGGCGTGCTCAACGTCGCGCCCGAACCTGCACGTGGAGACTGCGCGGCGGCGCAGGGGCACAACCTGCCCCTGATTGCCGACGAAGCGCACGCGAAGGGCAAGGCGGTCGGCATCGTCACCACCACGCGGCTGACCCATGCCACGCCCGCAGCGGTCTACAGCCACAGCCCCGACCGCGACTGGGAGGCCGATTCGGACATTCCCGCAAGCCAGCAGGGCCTCGGCTGCACAGACATCGCGGCCCAGCTGGTCGACTTCCCGTTCGACCTCGCTTTCGGCGGCGGCTCGCGCAATTTCTACGGCAGCGCGAAGGGCGGCAAGCGCAGCGACGAGAACGCCGATCTGCCCGCCCGCTGGGCCGCACGCACCGGCGGCACCGTGGTGACCGACACCGCAAGCATGCGCCGCGCCGATCTGGACGAGCCGGTTCTCGGCCTCTTTTCGCCCAGCCACATGACCTACCAGCTCGATCGCACGGCGCAGACGAAAGAGCCGACGCTGACCGAGATGACCGCCGAGGCGATCCGCCGCCTGTCGAGCGATCCCGACGGGTTCTACCTGATGGTCGAAGGCGGGCGGATCGATCACGCGCACCACGAAGGCCGCGCGGGGTATGCGCTGGAAGAGACGGTCGAACTGGCCCGCGCGGTCCAGTACGCGCTCGAGAATACCGACCCGGACGAGACGATGATCCTCGTCACCGCCGATCACAGCCACGTGTTCACCATGGCGGGCTACCCCAGGCGCGGCAATCCGATCCTGGGCCTGGTCTATCCTCCCGCAGGCGGCGACGATGAGCATCCCGGCGGCACCGAGGGGCCCATGCTGGCACGCGATGGCCAGCCTTACACCACGCTCGGCTACGGGAATGGCCCCGGCGCGGTGCAGGGCGAGCGCGGCATGCCCGAAACCGGGCCGAATGCCACGCAGCAGTCGCTGATCCCGCTCGGCTCGGAAACGCATGGCGGCGAGGATGTGGCGCTGTTCGGAACCGGCCCGGGCGCGTTCCGCGTGCACGGCGTGATCGAGCAGAACCTCATCTACGACATCATGCGCGCCGCTTACGGCTGGGAAGAGTGAGTCTTTTTCGCTCACGGTAAGTGCGCTGGCGCGCACCACCTCCGCGGGGGCGACCTAACGGTCGGCGGCCGGTCGGCCTTGCCCTCGCCTTCGGCTCGCGATTGGTCCCCTTGCGCCTGGACGTCGGTGCGATTTGCAGCAAGCCTGTGGCCAGTATCATAAGAAAACCCCCGCGCCGGGGGCATTGGCGCGAGGGTTCCTTACGAGCGTTCGTCACGCTTGCTACAAGGCCTGCGGTATGAAGGGGAACCGAAGGGGCAACAGGGGGGAACCCCGCCGGTTCATCAGGCCTTGTGAGATTTAAACTAGGGCCCCCTCCCTTGCTTGCCAATGAACGCCGAGGGGCAATTGGCCGCTTTTGCGGGGCATCCCTCGACGAACGGTTTACCGCGGTCGACGGGATGCGCGGCGAGGGTCCTTGTAGGTGAACGACGACTCGCTGACCGACACGCCGTACTTCTGATCCGACAGCCGCACGGTGGTGCGGTTGTTCTGCGCGTCGAGCGCGACCCAGTTGGTCAGCTCCCACCCGCCCGGCGCGCTCGAGTCGCGCACGAAGATCATGGTGATCGTGCCGTATTCGGGCTTCTGCGGGTCCTTGACCTCGACCGAGAGCACGTTCGGATTGCCCGTGCTGCGCAGCTTGCCGTATTTCTTCACGTCGCGCTTGGGATCGAGCAGCGCGCCCAGCGGCGAATTGCCGATCGGCCAGCGCTGCACCTGGTTGACCTCGTAATCGATCATGGTCAGCGACTTGCCGTTGGAAACGATCAGCAGCGGCACGCCCTTGGCGTATTCGAAGCGAATCTTGCCCGGACGCTTCAGCGTCATCGTGCCGTTCACGGTCTGGCCGTTGCGGTCGGTCTGGGTGAAGCTGGCGCGCATCGTATTGATGCCGCGCAGCGCAGCAACGGCATCGTCGAGCGTGCCCGCCGACGCGGCAAGCGCAGGCGAGGGCAGGGCGATCATCGCGGCGATCGGAGCGCCGGTGATCAGGGCGAGGCTGGCGAGCCCGGCAAGCGGGCGGCGAAGCAGATTAGTTTTGGTCGTCATGCGGTCTTCCGTAAAGGTTTCGGAGTGAACCGCGCGTGAGCGGCACTGGTTCCGTACCGCAAGGTTTAAACCCGACCTTACTTGATCTTGGCTTCCTTGAACTCGACGTGCTTGCGCACGACGGGGTCGTATTTGCGGAAGGTCATCTTCTCGGTGATGTTCCGAGGATTCTTCTTGGTCACGTAGTAGAAGCCGGTGTCCGCGGTCGACACGAGCTTGATCTTGACGGTTGCGGGCTTCGCCATAACTCAATCCTGCCAGTTCAAAGGCCCGGCCATCGGTGGGTTGCCCGACAGGGCTTCACGATGTGCATCGGGTGAAAAAACAACAGGCGGCGCACGCGGCACCGCCCGATCGCAGGCGCTATTGGCTGCGGGCTGGGGAAAAGTCAAGCTACCAGTCGCGTTACCAGTCCTGGCGGCTGGGCTTCCCGCGATTGGCCTTTACCTGCCCGCGCGCCTTCTTGGTCTTGAGCCGCTGCGTCTTGCCCACGCGGTTGAGCCGGGTCTTGGCGCGCGTCTTGGGCCGGTGGTGCGCCTCGCGCAGCAGGTCGTCCAGTTTTTCGCGCGCCACCGCCCGATTCGCTTCCTGCGTGCGGTGTTCGCGCGCGACGATCAAGATGTCGCCCGAATCGGTCAGGCGGCTTCCCGCGACCTCGCCCAGCCGCCGGAACGCGAAGGGCGACAGGCGCAGCTTGTACGCGTTGACCCGCAGCTGGACTTCGGTGGCGACCTTGTTGGCGTTCTGCCCGCCCGGCCCGGAGCCAGCGACGAAACGCTCTTCGGCCAGCGCATGCGCGCGGGCGAGAACCTCGTCAGGCACCATCGCCCGCACCCGGATCGGGGAACCCCAGTGCGGCGAAATCGGCCGGCAGCAGGCTGGTTGCGGCAATATCGGTCTTGCCTTCGCGCGCGACGACGATCGAGCTCGCGTGCAGCATCGTGCGCGGTGCGCCGTCGCGCGATCCGTAGACCGGGTCGCTGACCAGCGCGATGCCAATCCCGCTGGCGGCATGGACGCGAATCTGGTGCGTGCGCCCGGTTTCGGGGCGAAACTCGACCAGCGCGCGGCCCTCATGCTCGGCCACCACGCGCCACTCGGTCGCCGAAGGCTTGCCCTTCTTCGCCGGGATCATCCGCCAGCCCTTCTCGGCACTGCTGATCTTGGCGAGAGAAAGCTCGATCCGCCCTTCGCGCTCTTCGGGAATGCCCGCCAGAATGCCGTGATAGACCTTGGTCACCGTCTTCGCTTCGAAGGCGGCGGAGAAGCGCTTGTGCGCCTTGGGATTGCGCGCGAGCAGCAGGCAGCCGCTGGTATCGGTGTCGAGGCGGTGGACCGGCGATGGCGGGCGCTGGAAACCCAGCTTGAGCTGCTCGAGATGATCCTCGAGGCATTCGCCGCCCTTGCGCGGGCGGTCGATCGGCAGCCCGGCAGGCTTGTCGATCACCAGCGCTTCGGCGTCTTCGTAGAGTATGTCGATCGTCATATCAGTCTCGCGCGCATGAGGCCGCGCAGAGCGTTGCCGATGAAAAAGCCATTCGTAAGATCGTCCAGCGTCAGCTCGCCTTCGACCGCACGCCCTTGCGCGATCAGCGAGTCGCGCAGCACGCCGGGAAGCAGGCCGAGTGTGAGCGGCGGGGTGACAAGCTTGCCCTCGCGCTCGACGAAGACGCTGGTCCAGCTGCCCTCGGTCACCAGCCCGTCATCCTGCACCAGCAGCGCTTCGTGCGCATCCAGTTCGTGCGCGGCGGCGAGCGCGTCGGCATAGAAGCCGCGGTCGGTGGTCTTGTGGCGCAAACGCCAGTCGCCCGCATCGACCGGCAGCGGCAAGGCGATGCAGTCGAGCGGTTCGGTAGGCGTCTCGGGCAGCGGGGCGACCTCGATCGCGGTGGTGCCCGAACGCGCGCAGGTCAGGCGTACCTTGGCAGGCGCATCCAGATCGAATGACAGCGCCTGGATCTGGTTGCGTGCGGCGTGCCGGTCGAAGGCGAAGCCCAGTTCGTGCGCGCTGGCGGAAATCCGTGCGAGGTGGCCTTCGAGCAGCGGGATGCCCTCCTCGGGATCGAACCGCATCGTCTCGATCAGGTCGAACGCGGGCGCGCGGCATCCGGCGCTGCTCGATCTGGCGAATCCCGCCTTGAGCAGCGCCTCGCGCCATTCGCCCAGCGCATCGCTGTCCGCCACGATCCCTGCGCCGACGCCGAGCACCGCCGTGCCGTGGCCGTTCTCGATCGGGGTCAGCCGCAGCGTGCGGATCGCGACGTTGAAGCTCGCCGTGCCATCGGCTCCGTAAGCTCCGATCGCGCCGCAATAGGGCCCGCGCGCGTCGCGCTCCAGCTGGTCGATAATCTCCATCGCGCGGATCTTGGGCGCGCCGGTGATCGACCCGCAGGGGAACAGCGCCTTTACGATATCGCCGAGGCCGGTGCCGGGCTTCAGGTCCGCGCGCACCGTGCTGACCATCTGGTGCACCGTCGGGAAGCTTTCGACCTTGAACGGCTCGTCCACCGTCACCGATCCAGCCTGTGCAACGCGCGACAGATCGTTGCGCATCAGGTCGACGATCATCAGGTTTTCGGCCCGATCCTTTTCCGAGCGTGCCAGCTCCTCGGCAGCCGCCGCGTCCTGCGCAGGATCGGCATGGCGCGGGCGGGTGCCCTTCATCGGCCGGGCGGTGAGCTGGCCGTCCTCCACCTTGAAGAACAGCTCGGGCGAGAGGCTGACAAGCGCATGGCTGCCATCCCAGATCACCCCGCCATGGCCCGCATTCGCGGCCTCGCGCAGCGAGGCATAGAGCGCCAGCGGATCGCCGCGATACGCGCCGGTCAGAGGCATGGTCAGGTTGGCCTGGTAGATGTCGCCTGCCGCGATTGCCTGCTGCAATTCGGCGAAGCGCGCCTGCCAGGTGCCGAGCGAAATGGCCGGGTCGAGCGGGCCGAGACTCGCAGGGCCGGGCGCACGTTCTGCCAGCCACGCTTCGACCTCGTCGGCGGGAATGGTGCGTTCGCTCTCGAACAGGCCGAGCCACACCAGCGGCCCTGCGGCACCCGTGCGCATGTCGGCCAGCGGTTGCAGCTTGGGTTCGAGCGCAAGCCCCGCCTCGTAGGCGAGATAGCCAGCCAGCGTGCCGCCGCGTTCGGCCTGCGCGGCCTCGGCTGCGGCGATCGTCGGCCCCACCTCTTCCGGTCGAAGCGCGCGAAACACCGCCATCGGCGCTTCGAACAGGCGCGCGCAGGCCTGCGCGCCGCCATCCGTAATGGGGCGCGCGTCGTCGAGCAGGATGAAAGGTTCCGCCGTTGCCATTCGCTGTCCGCTCTATCGAAGCGCTCGCGAATTGGAACCACCTTGACGGGCCATAGGTCCGCCGCGAAGACCGAAAGCCTGTCGGCAGCACGGGGAGACGCGCGCGGTGAGTACGATTTTTCTGGGTCGCAACCATGCTGGCGAGGCGCAGGAGCTGCGGCTCGACCGCGCCAACCGCCACGGCCTGATCGCGGGCGCGACCGGGACGGGCAAGACGGTGACCTTGCAGGGGCTCGCGGAAAGCTTCTCCGCCGCCGGGGTGCCGGTGTTCGTCGCGGACGTGAAGGGCGACCTTTCGGGGCTCGCCGTGCCGGGATCTTCCAAGTTCAAGCACGCCGACAAGCTGGAAAGCCGCGCCGCCGAGCTGGGCATGGACGATTACGCCTATGCCGATTTCCCGGTGATCTTCTGGGACCTGTTCGGCGAGCAGGGCCATCCGGTGCGGACCACCGTTTCGGAGATGGGCCCGCTGCTGCTCGCGCGCCTGCTCGATCTTAACGACACGCAGGAGGGCGTGTTGCAGGTCGTCTTCCGCCATGCCGACGATAACGGCCTGCTGCTGCTCGATTTCGAGGACCTGCGCAGCCTGCTTGCGTGGGCGGCGGACCATACGGACGAGGTTTCGGGTGAATATGGCCGCGTCACAAAGGCCTCCATCGGCGCGATCCAGCGCGCGCTGCTGACCTTCGAGAGCGAGGGGGCGGACAAATTCTTCGGCGAGCCTGCGCTGGAGGTGGACGACCTCTTCCGCGTCGATGCCGCCGGGCGCGGTTTCATCAGCATCCTCGCAGCGGACAAGCTGATGCGCAGCCCCAAGCTTTACGCGACCTACCTGTTCTGGCTGCTCGCCGAACTGTTCGAGACGCTGCCCGAGGTGGGCGACCTGGAGAAGCCCAGGCTCGTGTTCTTCTTCGACGAGGCGCACCTGCTTTTCGACGACACGCCCAGGGCGTTTCAGGACACGATCGAGACCGTGGTGCGCCTGATCCGATCGAAGGGGGTGGGCGTGTTCTTCGTGACCCAGAACCCGATCGACATCCCCGACAATGTCGCAGGGCAAATCGGCAACCGCGTGCAGCACGCGCTGCGCGCCTTCACTCCCAAGGATCAGAGGGCGATTAAGGCGGCGGCGGAAACCTTCCGCATCAATCCCGATCTCGACGTCGCACAGGCCATCACCGAGCTGAAGACGGGCGAGGCGCTGGTCTCCACGCTGGGCGAGGATGGCGCGCCGTCTGTCGTCCAGCGCACGCTGATCAAGCCGCCGCAAAGCCGCCTCGGCCCGCTCTCGGCAGGCGAGCGCGCGGTGATTCTCGGTGCGAGCCCGCTGGCGGGTAAGTACGATACGCCGGTCGACCGCGAGAGCGCGGCCGAGGTGATCGCGCAGAAGATGGTCGATGCCGCCGCGACTGCTGCCGAGGTTGAGGAGAAGGGCGAGGCCGAGGTCCGCAAGCGCGAGCGCAAGAGCACCAGCATCTGGGGCAAGGCGATCTCGCGCGGCACCAAGGTTGCCGCCGGGTCTGCCGCAGGAATGGCCGCGCGCACAGTGCTGGGCAAGAAATCGCGCGCCAACCCGATGGCCTCGGGCGTCACCTCGGCAGCGGGTTCGATCGCGACCGATCTGGCCGGGCCGGTGGTCGGCAGCTTTGTGCGCAATCTTGTCGGCGGGTTGATGCGTTAGAGGTCGCGGTGCGGGCCGGTACGGGGAAACCCTAACGCGCGACCGGCAGGCGTATTTGCGCCCGCAGGCCGCCTCCGGGTCGATTGGCCAGCAGAAGCTCTCCATCATGGTCGCGCATGATCGCCCGGGTGATGGTCAGGCCGAGACCCGCTCCACCGGTCCCGCGATTGCGGCTGGCTTCACCCCGGCGGAAGGGTTCGAGCATGGCGGCGACGTCTTCTGGCGGGATGCCCGGGCCTTCGTCCTCGACCGCGAGCACCGCCCACTGGCCGTCGCGCGTCAGCGAAACGCTTGCCGTGCCGCCATAGCGCAGCGCGTTCTCGATCAGGTTGCGCAAGGCGCGGCGTAGCCAGGTGACGCGGACCGGCGCGACGATCCTTTCCGCGTTGGCGATGGCGACCGGCTTGCCCATATCCTCGAACTCGTCGACCACGCTTTCGACCAGCGCCGCGAGCTGCGCCGCCTCGGGCACGTCCTTCGCACGGCCGATCCGGGCAAGCGAGAGGATGTCGTCGAGCGAACGCCGCAGATCCTCGATCACCTCGGCCATGCGCGCGCGCTGGGCTTCGTCCGGGACCGATTCGATCCGCACGCGCAACGCGGCGAGCGGCGTCTTGAGGTCGTGCCCGATCGCGCCGAGCATCACGTCCTTCTCGTCGAGCAGGCTGGCGATGCGGCTTTCGAGCAGATTGTGCGCCACGATCAGTCGGCTGACATCCTCGGGCCCGCTGGGAACCAGCGGTTCGCCAGCCTCGTGCGTGCGGGCAAAGCTTTCGACCTGTTCGGTCAGCTGCGCGAGGGGGCGCGTGATCCGGCGCAGGACGAGGTAGGTGGTGCCGAGCAGGACGAGGAACAGCAGCACGGTCTGCACGGCAATCAGCCACAAGGCGCCGGCTTCCACTGGAGGTCGGATTGTGCGCGCGACGATCCAGCGCGGATCGCCCTGCTGGCGCATGCCCGCCAACATGATTTTCACGTCACGATCCTTGATGAGCGCGTGTAGCCGGGGCCTTCGCTCGGCCAGACGTTCCAGGACGCCATCCTCGTTAATCGATCGCGTGGTCACCACCAGATCTTCGACGGCCACACCCTGCCGTGCGAGCACTTCGCGCAAAGCATCCTCTGCCGGTCGATTGCGTGTGTCGCCCGGGCGCAGCGGCGAGCGGTCGGATATCTGGCCTGCAATAGGCGGGGGAAGTCGCAGACGCGTCTCGCGCCCCTGCTCTGCCATGCCCCCTTCTCCGTCACGCTCGATACGGCGAAAATTGCGCCGGAGTTCGCGCGGAGTGGCCTCGCCGCGGTTGGCGGTTCGTATCAGGTGAAACGCCGCGGCGTTGACGGCGGCGACATCGCGCCGGTCCTCGACCGCGCGGTAGAGCAGGAAGGCGGATACCGCCTGCCCGATCAGCAGCGTGATCGCGATGGCGAGCAGGCTCTGGCCGAGCAGGCTGCGGGGGAAGGGGTTGCGAATAGGGCGCGCCATTGCGGGGTTGGATCCGGGCGTCAGGCGCTGCGCACGCGGGTAACCTCGGCGGCAAAGCGATAGCCGCCCCCGCGCACGGTCTGGATGAAATGAGGCTGCTTGCTGTCTTCCTCGATCTTGCGGCGCAGGCGGCTGACCTGGTTGTCGACCGCGCGATCGAACAGGTGCGCCTCGCGCCCCTGCACCATGTCGAGCAGGCGATCGCGGTCGAGCACCGCGCGCGGGTGATCGAGGAAGGCGCGCAGCATGCGGAACTCGGCGGTCGAGATCGGGATGACCGACCCTTCGGGATCGGTCAGCCGCTGCTTGAGCGGATCGAGTTGCCAGCCTTCGAAGCGGTAGGCGGCGTCGTCATCCTCCTGATCGGCATGGTTGCGGCCTGCGCGGCGCAGGACCGAGCGAATGCGCGCGACCAGCTCACGCGGTTCGAACGGCTTGGTCACATAGTCGTCCGCGCCGATTTCGAGCCCGACGATCCGGTCGGTCGCCTCGCCCATCGCGGTCAGCAGGATGGTCGGCAGGTTCTGCGCTTCGATCAGGTGGCGCGTAAGGGAGAGCCCGTCTTCGCCGGGCATCATGATATCGACCAGCGCGATGTCGGCGGTCTTTTCGCGCAGGATGCTGCGCGCGGCGGCGGCGCTTTCGGCCTCGAGCAAGACGAATCCCTGGCCGACCAGATAGTCGACCAGGGGCTCGCGAAGCGTGCGCTCGTCGTCGACGAGCAGCACGGTGATGGCCGTGTCGGGATCGGGCGCCGCCGTCATTGGCAGTTTATTCGCCCGCGCGGGCAGCGCGGCGCTGCTCCATGCGTTCGCGCATCTTTTCACGACGCGCAT
Organism: Citromicrobium sp.; assembly: GCA_002729695.1. Classification (GTDB taxonomy): domain Bacteria; phylum Pseudomonadota; class Alphaproteobacteria; order Sphingomonadales; family Sphingomonadaceae; genus Alteriqipengyuania. Next base: position 104,907 of record PBYQ01000036.1, read on the forward strand.
CGTGCGCCGCCTTGCGTTCTTCGGCAGTCACGGTTCCGTTCTTGTCGGTGTCGATGCGGTCGAAGCGTGCGAGAGCGTGCGCCTGCACCTCCTGCGCGGTCAGGCGACCGTCGCCATTGGCATCGGCGCCCGCCATCATGCCGCCGCCCATCAGGCCGCGCTTGCCGCCACGCATACCGCGCATCTTGCGCTTGCCTTCGCGGCGTTCGCCTTCGACGCCGCGCTCGGCCATCCGCTCGGCGCGTCGCTGCTGGCGGGCCTCACGCGCAGCGTCGCGCTCTGCCTTGCTGATCGCGCCGTTGCCGTCGGTATCGAGTTTGGCGATGCGCTGCTCGCGACGCAGTTCGCGGTCGGCGAGATCGAGCACGCCGTCGCCGTTGAGGTCCATCTTCTTGAAGCGCTCGACGGCCTTCTGGGCCGCTTCGGTGCGGGTCATAGGGGTGGAATTGCGCTCGCCCGGCTGGGCCAGCGCAGCGGTGCCGGCGAGAAGGCCGATGCCGGTGATTGCGAGAACTGTCTTTTTCATGGCGAGATCCTGTTCGGTCTGCGGTCGGGGGGAAGGGTAGAGCTGCGGGGCGGGGAGGGGTGGGGGGGAGATCGAAACCCGCCTCGCAGCTCATGGAACCTGTTCTAGCGCCGCATTGTCGCGCAGGTTTGCCACGATCGGCCGAAATTGTAACGCTTTGTCGCAGAATCGAGCAGCGGTTCATCCACCCGCAAGTTGTGCAGGCGTGCGCGCCCGCATCGCCACTAGCGAGGGCGGTGTTCGGTTCCCTCGCCGGAGGTGATGAACAGCGCCGTCGCCTCGCTCTCGACATCGGCGGTGTGCCACACGCCCGGATCGTTGATCGCATATTCGCCGGGGTTCAGCATGACCTGCTCCACCCGCCCGTCGGGGTATTCCTGCGTCAGCGTGATCGTGCCCGCAGTGCAGACCACCACCTCGTGGCCCTTGGGATGCATTTCCCAGCTGTCCCAGCTCTCGGCGAAGGAATGCATCGAGACCAGCCTGCCCTCGGCGCCATCGGCGGCGGTGCGCTGCTCATAATCGGCGTACCACTCGATCCCGGTGAAGGGGGGCTGCGCCTGCGCGGTCGCGCCCAGCCCGAGATGGACCGGCTGTTCGGCCAGCCGCTTCGGCTCAGCCATCGGTGCCGACCATGCAGAACGCGTTGAGCTTGTTGCCGTCGCGGTCGCGGAAATAGGAGGCGTAGAAAACGAGGCCGTTCTCATCCGCCTCGCCGCGCGGGCCGGGGGCGCCCTCGTCGGTGCCGCCATTGGCCAGCGCGATCTCATGCAGACGGTGGACCTGCTGCTTATCTTTCGCCTCGAACGCGACCATCGTGCCGTTGCCGACGGTCGCAGCATTGCCGTCGAACGGCTTGGTCAGCGCCACGCCCGCGGCACCGCCAGGTTCGCCCCAGGCGATGAAGCTGTCGAAGTCCATCATTCGCCCGACGCCCATCTCCTTGGCGATGGCGTCGTAAAAGGGCGCGTTGCCCTCCAGGTCGTTGGTGCCCAGCGTGACGTAACCGATCATCGTCCTGTCTCCCGAGGTGCGACCCTCACGGACAGAACATTACGAGAACGAAGCGCGATTCGCAAGCCGGTTTCAGAGCGGCTGCGTATGCCGTTCCAGCCAGTCCGCCGCGCGATCGTCACCCAAATCGGCAACCCGCTGCCCGAGGATTTCGCGGCAGCACGCGTGATAGTGGTCGACCCAGTCGCGTTCCTCGGGGGTCAGCAGGTCGATGTCGATCAGCGTGCGGTCGATCGGCACCCAGGTAAGGTTCTCGAACCCGAGCCAAGTGCCTTCGTCGGCGCCGTCGATCTGCCGTTCCTCGATCAGGATCAGGTTCTCGATCCGGATGCCGTACTCGCCCGCCTTGTAATATCCCGGCTCGTTCGAACAGATCATCCCGGCGAGGAGCGGCTCCATCGTGCCGCCCTGAGATCCGGTGGTCTTGCCGATGCGCTGTGGCCCTTCGTGAACGCCCAGCGCGCTGCCGACGCCGTGGCCCGTGCCGTGCGCGTAGTCGCAGCCTGCTTCCCACAGGTGCATGCGGGCCAGCGTGTCGAGCTGGCCGCCGGTGGTCCCTTCGGGGAAGATCGCGCGGGCGATGGAGATGTGACCCTTGAGCACGCGGGTGAAGCGGTCCTTCATCTCCGCCGTGGGCTCTGCCTTGCCGTCGGCGCTACCGACCCACACGGTGCGGGTGATGTCGGTCGTGCCCGCGCCGCCGTCGCCGATATACTGGCCGCCCGAGTCGCACAGGAAGATGCTGCCCGGCGGGATGGTGATGTTGCTGTATTCGTCGACCTTGTAGTGCGGCAGCGCGGCATGGCCTGCGGCGGCCGAAATGGGGTCGAACGAGGTATCCTTCAGCCCGCCATCGACCGAACGGAATTCGAGCAGCTTGGCCGCTGCGGTCAACTCGTCGATTTTGCCCGAGGGAGCCTCGGCCTCGATCCACGCGAGGAAGCGGGAGACTGCCGCGCCGTCGCGCGCCTGCGAATCGCGGTGGCCGGCCACTTCGGCTTCGTTCTTGATTGCGCGCGGCAGAATCGTGGGATCGCGCGTTTCGACCACCTTCGCGCCGCCGTCTTCCAGCGCCTGCGCAATCGCGGCGACGCCGTATTCGGGGTCGAGCGCGATCCGCTTGCCCTCGAAGCCGCCCAGCGCGCTTTCGAACTCGCTGCGGGGACGGATGGTGACCGCGTTGCCCAGATGCTGCTTCATCTCGGGCGAGACCTTGTTTTCGTCGATGAACAGCTGCGCGGTGCCGTCCTGGCCGACCAGCGCGAAGGCCATCGTGACGGGCGTGTGGGCAATGTCGCCGCCGCGGATGTTGAACGCCCAGCCGACCGAATCGAGCGCGCTCAGCACCACGCCGTCGAGCTTTTCCTTGGTCAGCCAGTCGGCGATCGCCGCGCGCTTTTCCTGCGCGTTGCGGCCCGCGTGCCCGTCTTCATGGATGCGCGCGGGCGCATCGCTCTGCGCGGGCCGGTCCTGCCACACGGCGTCGATCGGATTGCCGTCGACCGCGACCAGCTTCGCGCCGACCTTCTCCAGCGCGGCCGTGGTCGAGCGGACCCAGCCGGGGGTCGCGAGCCATGCGTCGTAGCCGATGGTCGCGCCTTCGCCGACATTGTCGGCCAGCCAGTTGGCCGGATTGTCCTTGGGCACGCCGCGATATTCGAACAGGCGTTCCTCCACCTGCTCGCGCACCTGCACGGTGTAGCGTCCATCGACGAAGATCGCCGCCTTGTTGCGCAGCACCACCGCGCTGCCCGCGGAGCCGCCGAAGCCGGTCAGCCATGCCAGCCGCTGCGCATCCTCGCCGACATATTCGCTCATATGCGCATCGGCGATGGGGACGACGAAACCGTCGAGACCACGGCGTTTCAATTCTTCGCGCAAGGCGGAAAGGCGGGCTTCGTGGGTCTGCATCAGCATGGGGGCTCTCTCTGTCAGCGTAAGATCGTGGGCCCGATATAGACCTTCGACCGCTTCCTCGCCACCCGGGCGCTATCGGTCGGTCGAGGCTGCGACCCAGACCAGCCCGGCATAGTCTGGTACCCGCCCGAAGATATCCTCCATCGGCTCCATCACCACCGTCTCGCGCGCGGCCCGGCAGGCCGCGATATCGCCCGCGTCGCTGCCGGTCGAAACCCAGATACGGCAGCGGGCGACCTTGCCCTGTGGATCGGGGCTCAGGCCGATCCGCAGAGGGCTCGCCTCGCGACCATCGGGAAACACCCCGGCATTGGTGAGCGCGGTAACGAAACGCCGCTCGGTCGCATCGCCCATCGTGGTGGTGCGGCGATAATCGGGGTCGGGCGCGTAGGCGACGGTCGCGTCGCCCTCTGCGCCGACATAAAGCGGGATGCCGCGATGATTGCTCGCCGAAGCATCCGCCCACACCGGCTTGAGAACCGACCTGGCGTAGCCGCAGGCCGCATCGTCCTCGGCGCGCACTCCCGAACGCTCGATCACGCGACAGTCGAGGCCTGAGCCCTTGTCGAACAGCACGATCGCGGTCATCGGCGGCGCGTCGCCCGCTGCATTCTTCGGCAAGCCGGCGTGCGGGGCATGCTGCCACTGGGGCGCGCTGTAGAACGAGCCCATCCACGATGGGGAAGGCGGAAAGGAATAGAGCGAATCCACCCGCGGCGCCATCGTCGGCACCGGCGTCGGGTCGCGTTCACCGGTGAACAGCGGGTGCGCTTGGGACACGTCCGCCGCATCGAAGCGACGCGGCGAAAACGTCACGATGTAGCCCCCGGCGATCCGCTTCCCCTCCGGATCGAGAGCGGGGAGGAATTTCTGCGACGCGAGATCGCTGCACACCGCCGCAACATCGACCGGCAGTTCCATAGTGTCGGTCGCCCGGCATCCGGAAACTGCGCCGCCGGCATCGATGTCGAGCACCAGTTTGGCAAAGCCGAGCGCTTGCGGCCGGGCGATGTGCGCCTGTGCCAGCGCGGAATCTTCGCCGAACCACTCGAACGGCTTGGCCAGCGGCTGCGGCAGGCGCATCGGCGGGTTCGCCTGATCGGGGGTTTGCCCATAGCCGCTGACCGTGATCGCGACATCGACCGGTTTTCCGCGATAGGTCGCCCGCGGTGCTGACGGCTCCGATCCATGCGCAAGCGATGGCAGTGCGATGGCGATCGCGCCAAACAGTGCGAGCCACGATGAACGACCAGCAGACATGCGATGGACCCTCCGATGCAGCTGCTTATGCGGCGCGCCCCACGTGCTGCCAAGCAAGTTCTTGCAAGCCCGTGTGGCGCCACCTAGCACCGGCCACGAACCTTCGTTCGTGCAGGGGAATTGCCATCATGCGCCGTGTCCTTCTCAGCAGCCTTTCGATTGCCACCTGCCTCGCGTTCGCCCCGGCGGCGACGCTGGCCCAAACGTCTTCCGAGGAATCTTCCAGCGTGACCGACGCCAAACCCACCTCCCCGCCCGTCGCCGAACAGCGCGAGCACACCTACACGCACCACGGGATCACGCTTTCCGATCCCTATCACTGGCTGAAAGACCAGTCCTATCCGGTGGTCGATGACGAGGACGTGCTCGACTACGTCAAGGCGGAGAACGCCTGGTTCGAAGCGCAGATGGCACCGCATCAGGCGCTGGTCGACACGCTGTACGAAGAGATGAAAGCGCGGCTGAAGGAAGACGATTCCACCGTTCCGCAAAAGGATGGCGACTGGCTCTACTGGTCCGAATTCGAGCAGGGCAAGGAATACCGCGTGCACTATCGCAAGCCTGTTGCGGGCGGCGATCCGCAGCTGCTGCTCGACGAGAACAAGTTGGCCGAGGGCAAGGACTACTTCCGCCTCGGCGCGTTCTCGATCAGCAAGGGCGGGCGCTACCTCGCGTATTCGGCCGACGACAACGGTTCCGAACGCTACACCGCGCGGATCAAGGATCTCGAGACGGGCGAATTGCTGCCCGACGAGCTGACCAATCTGCGCGGCGGCCTCACCTGGGTCGCGAACGACAGTGCGCTGGTCTACGGCCCGTCGACCGAGGAATGGCGCACGCTCGAGGCAAAGCTGCACGTGATCGGCACGCCGGTCGCCAGCGACGTGACGCTGTACAAGGAAGAGGACGAAAGCTTCGGCGTCGGCACCGGGCTGAGCGCGCAGGAAGACTGGCTGGCCATCGCCACCGGCGACAACGAGACGAGCGAGATCCGGCTGGTCAGCGCCGACAACCCGACCGGGGAGCAGATCCTGGTCAAGCCGCGCCAGAAGGGCGTCGAGTACGATGTCGACGTGCGCGGCGATACCCTGTTCGTCCATACCAACGACGATCACATCAATTTCCGCCTCGCAACCGCGCCGATTGCCAACCCCGGCGAGTGGACCACGCTGATCGAAGGCTCGGACGATTTCTACCTGACCGATTTCGAGTTGTTCAAGGACTTCTACGTCACCGAAGGGCGGCTTGCCAGCCTCGATCAGATCCAGCTGCGCGCCTACGACGATGCGACCGACCTGACCCCGATCGCCTTCCCCGAGGAAAGCTTCACCGCAGGCCTTTCCAACAATCCCGAATACGACGTGCAGAAACTGCGCCTGTCGTACCAGAGCATGGTCACGCCCGGGTCGGTCTATGATTACGACGTGAAGACGGGCGCGCTCGAACTGCTCAAGCAGCAGGAAATCCCGAGCGGTTACGACGCGACCCAGTACAAGACCGAGCGGCGGATGATCACCGCGCGCGACGGCACGCAGGTGCCGGTCAGCATCCTGATGCGCAAGGATCGCCCCGCAGGCCCCGGCCCGCTGCATCTCTATGCCTATGGTGCCTATGGTTACGCGGTACCGCCGGGCTTCTCGACCAGTCGGCTGAGCCTGGTCGATCGCGGGATGGCCTACGCGATCGCGCATATTCGCGGCGGAGACGATCTGGGCCGCCGCTGGTACCTGCAGGGCAAGCTGAACGAGCGGACCAACACGTTCGAGGATTTCGTCGATGTCGCCAAGGGCCTGATCGACGCGGGCTATACCGAAAAGGGCCAGATCAGCGCCAGCGGCGGCAGCGCCGGGGGCGAACTGATGGGCGTGGTGATCAACACCGATCCCGACCTGTGGGGCGCGGTGGCGGCGCATGTGCCCTTCGTCGACGTGCTCAACACCATGCTCGACAAGGATCTGCCGCTGACCCCGGGCGAATGGCCCGAATGGGGCAACCCGATCCTGAGCAAGCAGGCCTTCGCCTACATGCTGAGTTACTCGCCCTACGATCAGGTGGTGGCGCAGGATTACCCGCCGCTGCTCGTCACCGCGGGCCTCAACGATCCGCGCGTCACCTATTGGGAGCCCGCGAAGTGGGTCGCCAAGCTGCGCGCGACCAAGACCGATAACAACACGCTGCTGCTCAAGACCAACATGGGCGCAGGGCACGGCGGCAAGTCGGGGCGTTTCGCCTCGCTGTACGAGACGGCGGAGGAATTCGCCTTCATCCTGACCCAGCTGGGCGTGGTCGAATCGGATGGGGCGGATAACGAATGACCATTCGGAACGTCGTCTTCGATGTCGGCAATGTGATCGTCCGGTGGGAGCCCGAGGCGATCGTCGAGCTCGCCTTCGGCAAGGACCTGCCGCCGGGCATCACCAGCAAGGACCTGTTCGGTGGCGACATCTTCCGCGCGCTCAATCGCGGGGCGATGAGCCTCACCGAAACGCAGCGCATGTTCGGCGAGCGTCACGGCTTCGACCGCAAGACCTGCGACCGGCTGGTGTCGTCGCTGTTCGAGAGCCTGCACCTGATCGAGGAAACGCCGCCGCTGATGCGCCGCCTCAAGGCGAGCGGTTACGGCATCTATGCGATCACCGACAATGTGCACGAGATCGTCGCCTACCTGCGTGGGCGCTACGACTTCTGGCCGCTGTTCGACGGCGCGTGCGTTTCCGCCGATCACGCCACGCTCAAGCCCGATCCACGCATGTATCGCTGGCTGTGCGAGGAGTATGACCTCGTACCGGAGGAATGCGTGTTCTTCGACGACCTGCCAAAGAACGTCGACGGCGCGAAGGCGGTGGGGATGGAAAGTTTCGTCTTCACCACCACCGCGCAGGCGGAAGCGGACCTGCGCAGCATCGGCGTCGATCCGGACGCCCAGCTGGAGGCGGCGTGACCGACGAAAGCTGGGCCTTCGAGCGCGACTACACCGCAAGCCCTGAGCACATCGACGAGCTCGGCCACGTCAACAATGCCGAGTGGGTCCGCTGGATTCAGGATATCGCGGTCTCCCACTGGCACGCGGTCGCGCCCGACGAACACCGCGACCGCTATATCTGGGTCGTGACCCGGCACGAGATAGACTATCGCGGCAACATCCAGGCAGGCGAGACCGCGCACGGCCGCACACGCGTGCACGGCGAGCCCAAGGGGGCGCAGTTCGGGCGCGAGGTCCAGTTCGTGAACGCGGAGGGCAAGGTGCTGGTCGCGGCGCTCACCCGCTGGGCGATGCTCGACCGGCAGACGATGCGCCCGGCGCGGATTACGGCGGAGATCGCCGCGCCGTTCCTCACCTCGTCACCCCGGACTTGATCCGGGGTCCCGCTACTTTCGCGATATTCACACCAGCGAATCGAACAGATCACGCCACTCTGAGCGCGAGATCCGCAGCCACGCCGACATACATCGTGCTGAGATAGGGATCGGCCATGATGTAGACCCAGCCCGCTGACGTTTTCCGATCCATCACAGGATGGGAAAACAGGCGTGACCCCGGGTCTGGCCGGGGTGACGGGGGAAGACGGTGTAAGATAATACTCGCATTTACATGCTGAGGTTGCGCGCTAACCTTTATGAATGCTCCGTTCGCTTCTAGTTTTGCCTTTAGCATTTTCACTATTCGGCTGTGGGCCACCATTGGTTTGGGGCGGCGAAAAAGCGACCAAGGACAGGCTCTTAGGCATCGTTCCAGAGGGCTCAACTGTGAGCGTTCTGGAAGCCGAAGCGATGAGCCGCAGGTGGCGTGTTTCAAATCGCGATGACCGAACTTTTGAAAAGGGATTGGCACACTACTTCGGTGGTGGCTGCAAGTATCAGGGCGGCGTCACGAGGACGGTCATCGTTGCCGAATATGGGGTTCTGACTACTACGGTCGAAACGGTTTGGCTGTTCGATGCAAGTGGTGAGCTTAGTGCTCTTTGTGTCAGGCGGACGACGGATGCGCCTTGAATAGGCGCGCGACCGTAAAGTGTGTTGAAATCACACCCCCGCGACCATCTCCTCGCTCATCGCCCACAGGCGCTGCGCGCTGCCTTCGTCGACCGTGTAGGGCTGAACCTTGTTGTAGCGGCTCGGGTTTTCGCTATCCGCCAGCGCCGCGATGTCGCAGTCCTCGCAATATTCGCCGCCGCGATCCTTCAATGCTGGCGCAGTTGCGGCCCACAAAGTCGTCGAGGCGCCCTGCGTGACGCTCTTGAACATCTTGGCGGCCTGTTCCGACAGCTCGCCATCCTCGTTCATCCAGCCCAGCGCGACCATTTCCTCGACATCCAGGTGCCGCTGGAGCGGGGTCGCGATGCCGCCGGGGTGGACCGAGAAAGCGCGCCCGCCGTGCAGCGCCAAACGCTTGTTCATGCCGACCGCGAACAGCGCATTGGCGGTCTTGGCCTGGCCGTAGGCCTGCCACTTATCGTATTCGCCCGTTTCCCAGTTGGGATCGTCCCAGCGGATATCGCTGATCTTGTGCCCGGTGGAAGACAGCGCGACCACGCGCACGTCGCTGTCTGGAAGCGCGGCAGTCTTCTCGAGCAGCGGCATCAGCGCCTGCGCCAGTGCGAAATGGCCGAGGTGGTTGACGCCGAACTGCTGCTCCCATCCCGGCCCCACGCGGGTCAGCGGGCAGGCCATGATTCCGGCATTGTTGATCAGCAGATCGAGGCGATCATGCTGCGCAGCAAAGTCTGCAGCAAATTTGCGGACCGTGGCAAGATCGGCGAGGTCCATTTGCATGATTGTGACGTCGCCCGCGACGTCTGCGAGATTGCCCACCGCCTTCGCATGATCGCGTGCAGGCACGATCACTTTCGCGCCCGCACCGGCCAGCCCGCGCACCGTCTCCACCCCGATACCCGAATAGCCTCCGGTGACGATGGCGACCTTGCCGGTCAGGTCGATGCCGCTGAGCACCTCCTGCGGTTCGGTCGTGCGGCCGAAGCCCGAATTGGTCGGTTGCTGCGTGCCCATCGTTTCTCTCCCGGTGCGATGTCTGTGTCGTCAGGCGAGTGCCTTCTCCACGGGTACATACTCGTAACCGAGGTCTTCGGCGACTGCCTGATAGGTGACCTTGCCGTCCCACACGTTGAGCCCTTCGGCGAGGTGCGCATTGGCGCGCATCGCACCCTTCCATCCCAGATCGGCAATCTGCAGCGCGTGCGGCAGGGTGACGTTATTGAGCGCGTAGGTGCTGGTGCGCGCGACCGCGCCCGGCATGTTGGCGACGCAGTAGTGGACGATGTCGTCGACCACGTAGGTCGGGTTGTCGTGGGTGGTCGCCTTGCTCGTCTCGAAGCAGCCGCCCTGGTCGATCGCGACGTCGACCAGCACCGCGCCCTTCTGCATGTCGCCCAGCATTTCGCGCGTCACCAGCTTGGGGGCCGCCGCGCCGGGGATCAGCACCGCGCCGATCACGAGGTCCGCCTGGCAGACCGCATCGTGCAGGTTGGCCGCGTTGGAGAAGCGCGTCTTGGCGCGCGTTTCGAAATGCGTGCCGACGCGTTCGAGCACTTCGGGATCGCGGTCGAGGATGGTTACGTCTGCGCCCACGCCCGCCGCCATCTGCGCGGCGTTGAAGCCGACCACGCCGCCGCCGATCACCACGACCTTGCCCGGCATCACGCCCGGCACACCGCCCAGCAGCACGCCGCGCCCGCCATGCGCCTTTTCGAGCGCGGTCGCGCCCGCCTGCACGCTCATGCGTCCGGCCACCTGGCTCATCGGCTTCAACAGAGGGAGCTGGCCGTGCGGGCCGGTCACGGTTTCATACGCGATCGCGGTGACGCCCGCGTTGACGAGGTCGACCGTCTGTTCGCGGTCGGGCGCGAGGTGGAGATAGGTGTAGAGGATCTGGCCTTCGCGCAATTTCGAGCGCTCGCCCGCCTGCGGTTCCTTCACCTTCACCACCATCTCGCATCCGGCGAAAATCTTGTCCGGCCCCTCGACGATCTTCGCGCCCGCCGTGCGGTATTCCTCGTCGGTTGCGTCGATGCCGAGCCCGGCGCCGCTCTCGATCCAGACTTCGTGCCCGTGGCGGGCGAGTTCGCGCGCACTTTCGGGCGTCAGGCCGACGCGGTATTCGTGGTTCTTGATTTCTTTGGGACAGCCGATGAGCATGGTTGTGAAAAGCCTTTTGCAGTGTTGCCGCGCTCGTTAGGTTGCGGCGCGTGAGGGGGCAAGACCGGGCGCGCATTCCGTAAGGTAAGCCGGTATAGTCACGCGACTGTCACACGAGGGTGCTCTAGCGCGGCGCTTGAATGGCTCACTTCGATCCGAGTGAAAGGCGATACATGAAATTCACCAATGTCCTCGCGCTGGCGGTAACCGCCGGCCTGATGCTGACCGGCTGCGACAGCAGCGGCGGTACGCGCGACTCGATCCGCGCGGTCGGCTCTTCGACCGTCTACCCCTTCGCCAAACAGGTTGCCGAGAGCTTTTCGCGCTCGAACCCCGATCTGCGTTCGCCGCTGATCGAATCGACCGGCTCGGGCGCGGGCATCGCGCTGTTCTGCCAGGGCGTCGGCGCGGATACGCCCGACATGGCCAACGCTTCGCGCCGGATGAAGGTGAGCGAGTTCGAAACGTGCCAGTCGAACGGCGTCGACGCGATCACCGAAATCCAGGTCGGGCTGGACGGGATCGCCTTTGCCAGCGCGGAAGGTGGCATCATGATGTCGCTGACGCCGGAGATCGTCTACAAGGCGCTGGCCGCGAACCCTTACGGCAAGGAACAGACCGCGCAGACCTGGCGCGATGTCGATCCCTCGCTGCCCGACGCGCCGATCCTCGTCTACGGGCCGCCCTCGACCAGCGGCACGCGCGATGCGCTGAAGGAACTGGTGCTGACCGCCGGGTGCGAAACCGACCCGGAAATGAAGGCGCTGAAGGAAAAGGACGAGGACGCGTTCGAGCGGACCTGCACCGAAGTCCGCAGCGACGGCAAGTATGTCGACCAGGGCGAGCAGGACAATCTGATCGTCCAGAAGATCCAGGGCAACAAGAACGCCGTCGGCATCTTCGGCTATTCCTATCTCGAAGAGAACGAAGGCCGCGTGCAGGGCCTGCCGATGAACGGCGTCGACCCGACCTACGACAACATCGCCAGCTTCAAGTATCCCGGTGCGCGCCCGCTCTACATCTACGTCAAGCAGGCGCACCTTCAGGCGATCCCGGGGCTGCAGGCCTATCTCGACCAGTGGATGAAGATGTGGGAGCGCGGTGGCCCGCTGGCCAAGATCGGCCTCGTCGCACTGCCCGCCGGCACGATGGAAGAGATGGCGGGTCGCATCAGGACCCAGCCCAAGCTGACCGCCGCCGAGCTTGAAAGCGACAGCACGCTCGACGCCGAACGTGCCGAAGCGGAAAGCGGCAACGCGGGCAAGCCCGTCGAACCCGCCGAGTAAGGCTGCGGCCGCAAGGCCTGAAGAAAGAGGCCGCCCGCTCTGCCCGAGCGTGGCGGCCTTTTTCGTAGCCGCTCGTCCCTGTCAGCTTTCGAGGCGTTCCTGCTCTGCAACCGTTTCGGGCCGCTGGGGCAGCAGCGTCACCAGCAGGACGATTCCCGCCGCGAGCACCGCCGATGCCGCCAGCCGGCTCAGTTCGAGCCCGCCATGCGCGACCGGCTTGTCGAGGAAATCGCCGACCACCGCACCCAGCGGGCGGGTCAGGATGAAGGCCGACCAGAACAACAGCGGCTTGGAAATGCGCGTGGTGTAGTGCGCCAGTGCGACCAGCGCGAGCGCGCCGCCGAAAATGCCCGCGGCCCCAAGGTAGCCGAGCGATCCGTCCGCCACCCAGTCGCCCAGCGCAGTGCCCAGCGTCTGCGAGAAGGTGATCGTGACCCAGTAGAACAGCTCCGCCTCGCGGGTATGGACCGAGGCCGCCGAAATCCCGCCGAGCGTGCGGTGCCAGGCGATCAGCGACAGGACGACCAGCGAGAACAGCAGGATCGATCCGCCCGGGTATCCGATGCCGAGCGATCGCGTCGCGAAATCGGCCAGCGTGGTGCCCGCGGTGGTCGAGGCGATGATCGTCGCCCAGTAGAGCCACGGATTGAACCGCCTGGCGCGGATCTGAAAGAAGGCGAAGATCGCGAGCGCGGCCCCGAAGATCACGGTGCCCACGACATAGCCGTTCAGCCCCGACTGCCCCGCGCTGGCCGAGGTTTCGCCCAGCCAGCTCATGCTGACGGTGTCGCCCGCGGTCTCTCCCAGAGTGGTTGCGAGGATCTTGATGATCCAGAACCCCAGCGTGACCGCCGGCACCTTCGCCGCGGTTTCCATCATTGCGTCTCGCGTCACTTCGCCATCTCCATCTGCCCGGCCCGCTTGCCAGCCGTGGCAATAGGTTGGACGGCGGCGCCCCCGAATCTATAAGCACGCGCTTATGCGGCGCTGTTTCCGCATGTGCTTAAGAGAGTTGCGAGCTTGCCCCAGACCCCGCGACACAACCTGCGACCGGGAGGAACCCAGCGCCGGGCCGCGCTCGCCGCATCCGCCTTCGTCGCGCTGCAGGGGATCGCCGCGCTCTATTTCCTCGGCGACGGGATCGACGATATCGCGGCGCAGATGCGTTCGGGCATCGGCGTCGAACCGATCATGGAATGCGTCATCGCCGTCGCCCTGCTGGCGGGCACCATCCTCGGCGCGCGCTACACGCAGCGCCTGCTGGCCGACGCGCGGCGCAGCGAACAGGCGCTGGGCATGGCGCGCGGCGCGATGGCGCAGCTGATCGAATTGCGCTTCGCCGAATGGAACCTGACCCGTTCGGAAAGCGAGGTCGCGCTGTTCGCGATCAAGGGCAGCACCATCCCCGATATCGCCCGCCTGCGCGGCAGCGCGGAGGGCACGGTGCGATCGCAGCTGAGCCAGGTCTACGCCAAGGCCGGGGTCGCCAACCAGACGATGCTGCTGGCGGTGTTCCTCGACGACCTGATCGATCCGCTCGCGGTGGATGACGCACAGGGCTAACCGGCAACGCTTGTTCGCAGAAACGAAATCGGCACACCGAGGTTCTCCCGTCATGAAACCCAGCGACACCCGGATAAACGCCAATCCCGCACTGGTCGGGGTCGTGATCGTCGCGGCGCTGCTCCAGATCGTCACGACATCCTTGCCCGCGCTGGGCATCGGCGATCCGATCGGCTCGAAGTCGAACGCGGTGCGCACGCTGATCACCCCTGCGGGCTGGGCCTTCTCGATCTGGGGGCCGCTGTTCGCCGGTACGATCGCCTTCGCGATCTATCAGGCGCTGCCCGGCCAGAGGACGAGCGCGCTGTTGGCGCGTATCCGCCTGCCCGCAGCGAGCGCCTTCCTCGGTAATGCGCTGTGGGCGCTCTACACGCAGTTCTTTGGGCTGGCGGTGTTCTCCGCAGTGATCATCATCCTCACCCTGTCGTGCCTCATCGCGACCTACCGCGTCTTCGCCCGGTGGGAGCCGAAGTTTTCGACCGGAGAGCGCTGGCTCGCCGTCCTGCCGCTGAGCGCGCTGGCCGCGTGACTGACCGCCGCGACCATCGTCAACATTGCCGCCACGCTGCTGTTCTACGGGGTCGACGGCGGAGAGGCCGCACCGCTGATCTCGGCGCTGGTGGTGCTGACCGGCGGGATCATCGCCTGCCTCGCGCTCGTCAGAGGGCGGGGCAATCCGCTCTACGCGGCGGTATTCCTGTGGGCGCTCTCGGCGATCTATGCTGCGGGCGGACAGCGCGCGGAGCCGGTCGCCATCGCCACGGGTGTCGCGGCGCTGCTGGTGATTGCCGGCGCGGCGATCGGCCTGCGATCGGCTGGCCTGAGACGCTGGTTCGGCGGATGAGCGCGCGGGCGGGGCGCGTGCCGCTCAGTCGCCGCCCTTGCTGCGCTTCTGCTCGTCCTCGCGCGCGTGCATTTCCGCCCACAGCTTTTCCGTTCCCGCCTCGACCGAGCGGTTCACATATTGCGAGGCGACCAGCCAGCCCTTGATCGGGCGGAGCGGGAGGACGCAGCCGATCGTCATCAGCGGCACCGCGAGAAGCAGCAGCAGCCACAGCGGCGGTTCCAGCGCGACCTGCACCCACACCATCAGGAACAGCAGCGGAAATGCGACGAAGCACAGCGAGAAGAAGGCCGGGCCATCGTCGGGCGAGGCAAAGCGGTAATCCAGCCCGCACACCTCGCATCGATCGCTGACCTTGAGCCACGACTTGAACATGTGCCCCTTGCCGCAGCGGGGGCACAGGCCCTTCCAGCCGGATTTGAATATCCAGGCGGCATGCTCGTTGATCTCGATCTTCATCTCGCGCCTTTCGGGGGTATTGGCGGACGTCGCCCTGCCTTGCGACAGGCGATTTCACGTGCCCCGATGGCGGTTTCGCGCGGCAAGCGCAATTGCGATGAGGGCCATTCGGCTTGCATCGAATACATCCGACACCGTCGGGGCGGTGCCAGCCAGAACCAGGCCTATAAGGTCGAACCGTCCGGGCATCCGCGCAGCCGACCGACAGCTAATCCCCGGCCGACACCGCCCGGGCAAAGGCATTGCGGATTTCCTCGCGATCCCGCTCCGCCTGCGCGCGATCTTCCGCATGATCGCGCAAGGCGCGCGCGCAATCCGCGAGGTAGGATGCCAGCCGCGGGGAACCACCCGCTTCGCTCACGCAGCGCATGACGCGCCCGTAATTGTCGATCATCCGGATCGAGACCGCAGGATAATCCGCCGCCGCCTGCCGGAATGCGTTCAGCGGATCGCCGAACAGGCCGTGGAAATCCTGCCCCGGCAACTCGAAGCGCGGATGGTCCGCCGACACGGCGATCTGCTCGGGATCGACCCAGCTCTCGCGATGGCGCAGTATGATTTCGGCCAGCGCATCCGCAGCGGCGAGTGCGGTGTAGAAGTCGTTCACTGCGGGTGAGAGCGCACGCGCCGCGATCTCCACGATCAGGCGGATCTGGAAGACCGAACCTTGTCGGTCGCTCCTGAACGGGCCGATGGGCAACGCCTTCTTGACCGCGCCGGCAGAAGGCAGCCTGCGCTCGAACTGGGCAAGTGGCTCGCCCTTCAATACGTGCTGCCCGGGCGCAACGCAGATCCGCACCGCGCCCTCGTGCCCGGCGAGGCGATCTACCAGCCGATCGAGGTCGACCCCTTCGACATAGCCGTCGCGCGGTGCCGCGACGGTCTGCGCGAAGGTGCCGGAAAAGGGCGCGCGTCCGGCGATTGCGCGGATTCCGTCAATCGCATCTCCCGCCAGCGCGTCGATCGCCTTGTCGACGAACATGGTCCGCCCGAGATCGTGCAGGGCGACCGCCAGCATGGCGACATTGACCGCCAGCAGCAGGATCGTGATCGACAAGGTGGCGAGCGGGGTCTCGGCCAAAGGCGCTTCCGCGTCGATGGCGGCAAGCGTCAGCACTGCGAATATCAGGCTGAACGACAGGCCCGCGATCGACACGCGCACCAGGTGTCGCCCGAGCCAGCGGTCGATCAGGCGTACGCCGAGATTCCCCGCCGCGATCGTCAGCACGATGAGCGAGATCGAGAAATAGAGCGTGATGAAGGCCGCATCGATTCCGGCAATGACGCTGGCGACCTCTTTCGCGGTGTCCGCAGTGGCGACGGGCGCGAGGTCGTGGGCGATAAGCCAGTCGGACAAATAGCGGCGGTCCAGCGCCAGCGAGAGTGCAAAGGCAAGCGGAGCGGCGATCACCGCGCAGATCGCCAGGAACCAGTAGTTCGCCACCAGACGGTGTGCGACCCAGCCCCGCAGGCTGGTGGAAGAACGGCTCAATTTCACGACCTGCCCCAAAGTCCATGTGTCAGTTCAGGAACTTAACACACGACCGCCCCTTTGGTTGCGGCGTACCCAGTGCCGGGGGCTCTTTGGTGGAGAAGGCATTCGGTCCGTGATTATCATCCTTTGAAAGGCACGGATTATGGTCACTTCCGAACTTGCCAGCCAATTCGGCAGCATCGAGAATGTGGTCGCGCTCAGCGTCGACCAATATACTTCCGGTTCGCTCATCCTGATGGTGAGCTACGGAGCCCACTTCGCGTTCATCCTGTTCTTCCTGGCGATGGCCTGGCAGCTGGCGCCGCGTTATCGGATCGTCCCGATCCTTTCTGCCGTGGTCATGGCCTCTGCCGGTCTCAGCCTGCTGCGCGAATTCATGATCTGGGAACAGAGCTACGAACTTGTCGGCGGGGTCTACCGGCCGCTGGCCGACAATACGAGCTTCACCAACGCCTTCCGGTACGGGAACTGGACGATCACGGTCCCCATCCTGCTTACCCAGTTGGCGATCGCATTCGGGCTGCCGCGGCCCGAACTGCACAAGCGCGCCGTGCGCATGATCATCCCGGCGCTGCTGATGATCTGGACCGGCCTCTACGGCCAGTTCGGCGAAACCGGCGACTTCCTGCGCCTGAATATCTGGGGCGTGATTTCGACGGTTTTCTTCGTCTGGCTGATCATCGAGGTGCGCGGCGTGATCGGTCGCGGCGTCGCTACCAGCCCGCCCGAACTGAAAGGCTGGCCGAAGAACATCTGGTGGTACTTCCTGGCGACCTGGGGACTGTACCCGATTGCCTATGCGCTGCCCCAGCTGGGCTTCGATGGCGACATCGTGGTTGTCCGCCAGCTGCTGTTCTCGATCGCGGACATCAGTTCGAAGCTGCTCTACGGCCTGATCCTGAGCCGTTACGTCCTGCGAAGGAGCGCGCTGGAAGGCTACGTGCCCGCTGCAGAGGCGCTCGAAACCTCGCCGCTGGGGGCCGTGGTCGCTTCCAAGCGGGGGGACTGACCGCTTGGCGCAGACAGCCGCCATTCCAACCAAGGGGCTCCGGCATGATGCCGGGGCCCTCGTCACCGTTCTGCCGGTCGCCGCAGCGGTGGTGGGGGAGCTTGCCGGTGGCACCGCGTCGACACTCGTCTCGCTCGGCCTCTTCGCGGCGGGCGTGCTGCACGGGGCGGCCGAAGAGGACGAAGGCGGCATCTATCGCTACTCGGCTGCGCATGCCGCTGGTTACGTCGCCTTCGCCGCAGGCATTGCGGCGCTCTATCTTGCCGCCCCCGTCGCTGGCCTCGCGGCGTTCCTGATTCTTTCTGCGTGGCACTTCGCCGATGGCCGCTGCGATTTCTGCCCCGCGTCGCGTTACGCGATCGCAGGCGTGGCCATCGGAGGTAGCGCGCTGTTCATGCCGACGCAGACCGCGGCGGTGTTCGCTACGGTAACCGGGCAGCCGGTACCCGATATCCTCGTCCAGATACTCGCCTTCGCCGGAATGGCGGGAATGGCCTGCGCAGCCTACGCGATCGTCCGCAGGCAGAGCGGCGCTGGCTATGCAATAATCGCGGCGCTGGCCGCGATGCTGGCCGGCCCGGTGATGGCGGTGGCACTGATCTTCTTCGTCGCCCACGCCGCGCCGGTGCAACGCCGACAGATCGAGAGGCACGGGCTGAAGCAGGTGCTGAACGCAGCCCTACCGACCGGCATCCTCGCATTGCTGGGCACGCTCGCGCTGGTCGCCCTTGCCTGGTCGGGGATGATCGCGATTCCGGTCGCGGTCGCAATCGCATTCGGCATGGCGACGCCGCACATGCTGACGGATGGGCTCTAGGCGGGAATCGTGCCGCCACATGGCACAATGGCCTTGGCCCGGCGCGCGTAGCCGCTGTCCTACACGCGCCTATAGCGCTAGCGTTCGCACCGCTCTTTCACACCGTCGATCCCCTGCCGAAATCGCGCCTCGCAAGGGGCGAGGGTTTCTCCCCCAGGACAGTGTGTCAGGTGTGTCAGAGCTAAAGCGGGTTGCCGTCCTTGTCGCGGTAGACGTCGCGGCGGCCGACGTGGTTTGCGGGGCCGACCAGGCCTTCGCTCTCCATCCGCTCGATCCACTTGGCGGCGGTGTTGTAGCCCACGCCCATCTGGCGCTGGAGCCATGAACCCGACGCCTTCTGGTTTTCGAACACCACCTGGCACGCCTGGCGATATTTGCGCTCTTCGGGATTGTCGCTCGCGGTGAATTCGTCCTCGAAAGCGAAGCCGCCGCCGAAGCCGTCCTGCGGTTCCTCGGTGACCGCGTCGACATAGGCGGGCGCACCCTGCTTGCGCCAGTGCTCGGCCACCTTCTCGACCTCCTCGTCGCTGACGAAGGGGCCGTGGACGCGGGTGAGGTTGCCGATATTGGGCTTGAACAGCATGTCGCCCTTGCCCAGCAGCGTTTCCGCGCCCTGTTCGCCCAGGATTGTGCGGCTGTCGATCCGGCTGGTCACCTTGAAGCTGATCCGGGTGGGCAGGTTGGCCTTGATGACGCCGGTGATGACGTCCACCGAAGGCCGCTGAGTCGCCATGATCAGATGGATGCCCGCCGCGCGGCTCTTCTGCGTCAGGCGGCGGATCAGGATCTCGATGTCCTTGCCCACCACCGCCATCAGGTCCGCAAGCTCGTCGACGATAACCACGATCAGCGGCAGCTCTTCGTAATCGAGCTCTTTCTCCTCGACGATCTCCTCGCCCGTTTCGGGGTCGTAGCCGGTCTGGATGCGACGGCCGAGCGGTTCGCCCTTGGCCTTGGCGCTGCGCACGCGATCGTTGAACCCGGTGATGTTACGCGCGCCGACCTCGCTCATCTTGCGATAGCGCTGCTCCATCTCCTCGATCGTCCACTTCAAGGCGCGGATGGTCTTCTCCGGCTCGGTGACGACGGGCGAGAGGAGGTGCGGGATATCCTCGTAGCTCTTCAGTTCAAGCACCTTGGGGTCGACCATGATCAGGCGACACTCGGCGGGCGTGAAGCGGTAGAGGAGCGAGAGGATGATCGTGTTGAGGCCGACCGATTTACCGCTGCCCGTGGTCCCCGCGACCAGCAGGTGCGGCATCGCGGCAAGGTCTGCGATGACGGGTTCGCCCGCGATGTCCTTGCCCAGGATGATCGGCAGGTCGCCCGGCGCATCGACGAAGTCCGAACAGGCGGCCAGTTCCTTGAAGCCGACCATCTGGCGTTCGGCATTGGGCAGTTCGATCCCCATCACCGTCTTGCCCGGCACCGTGCTGACGCGCGCCGACACTGCGCTCATGTTGCGGGCGATGTCTTCCGACAGGCCGATCACGCGCGCGGCCTTGGTGCCCGGTGCAGGCTCCAGCTCGTACATCGTCACCACCGGGCCGGTACGGACCGCAGTGACTTCGCCCTTCACGTTGAAATCGTCGAGCACCGATTCGAGCAGCCGGGCATTGCGCTCCAGCGCCTGCCGGTCGAGCGGGACGATGCCCGCATCGCCGCGATCGGACAGCAGCTCGATCGAGGGCAGTTCGAAATCGGCGAACATGTCCTTCTGGCGGGTGATCGCGTGGCCATCCGCCTTGTGCGGCGCGACCTTGGGATCGACGATCTTCGGCGCGCGGCGTTCGGGCGCCGGTTCCGGGGTGGATGGCTGCGCAGTGTCGGTTTCGGGCGTTGCAGCAGGTTTGCGCCTGACGGTCTTCTGCTTCGGGGGGGTGGGCTCCGCAGCGTCGCGCGCCAGCCGCCTGGGCATGGAGGGCAGCGTCATGAGCGAACGCCAGTCGATCGCGAATACGCGCGCCACCAGCAGCGCGCCGCCGGCGAGCATCGCCAGTGCGACGGCCAGGATCAGCCAGCCGGCGGCACCCCCCAGCAGCCGCGTGGCGATCGCCTCGAGCGCGGTCGCGCCGAGCAGACCCACCAGCCCTCCGGGGCCAGCGGGCAGGGAAAGTTGCTGCTCGGTCAGCGCCAGCGCGACGACGCTGGCCAGCAGGACCATGGCGAGCAGCAGCAGCCCCGCAGGGCGCCACCACCGGGTCTTGGCCTCGCCCGCGTGATCCTCGTTCGCGGCGCGCCACAACCCGCGCGCTCCGGAATAGAGCAGCGGCAGCACCAGCACCGACGTCCAGCCGAACAGGAACAGCGCGCGCTCTGCCGCCCATGCGCCGGGGCGACCCATCCAGTTGCCGATCGGCCCGTCGGGCGCGGCGGCGGTAGAGGGGCTGGGGTCGGTCTGCGTATAGCTCACCAGCGCCAGCGCAAGGAACAGCATCGCCGCGAACAGCATGAGCGCGCCGACCATCTGCAGCGCGCGCCGCAGCGACTGCTGGAATGCCTTGCGGACGTCGACCGGTTCGGTGGTTACAAGCGCTCTGCTCGCCACGGGTGTTCTCCCTGGGGGGTGGGGTGCGGAACGCACCATGAATCCGCAGGGACTCCCGCGTCAAGGGGTTTGGCCTCGCGGGAGGCTACCTGAGCCATTGGAAAAGTCAGGAAAGCCCGTCGATTGCAGCCCATCTGCGCACGCCGAGCTCGCGCGCACGCTCCACCGTCATCCCCCCGAGCGCGATGACCGGGATGGTGCTGCGCGCCGCAAGATCGTGAAACATCGCTGCCCCCAGCGCTGTGCCATCGGGATGCGACCGGGTCGGAAAGACCGGGGAGAGGAACAACGCGTCGGCTCCGTTGCGGTCCGCGAGATGAATTTCGCGCGCATCATGCGCCGTGGCGAGCCGCAACAAGCAGGGTCGCTTGCCGAGCTCTTCCGGTGGTCCGTAAATACCGTCGGCACCCCATTCGATACCCGTGTCGGCGTCGCCCGAAAGGACCATGAGGTGATTTTTGCTGCGCACAATGCTGCGCAGCATTTCCCATCTCTCTCGCCGTTTCGCAGGCTGCAAATGATAGTGCCGGAAGACGAAGCCCGAGCCTTCGGGCAATGTGGCGAGCGCTTCCTCCAGCGCTGCGTCGTTGCGGGCACCGGACAGCAGCCACAGGTCGGGAAGGGGATGGATCGGCATCGTCCAGTCGCTATAGCGGCGCGCGATGGATAGTGCAGCAGCCCTGAGCGAAGTCGAAGAGCGGATCGCCCGCGTGTGCAAGATCGCCAAGCGCGACGCTGACGACGTAAACCTGATCGCGGTGAGCAAGACGCACCCCGCCGAGGCGATCGAGCCCGTGCTCGAAGCCGGTCAGCGCCTCTTCGGCGAAAACCGCGTGCAGGAAGCGCAGGAGAAGTGGCCCGATCTGCGGGCGCGGTACCCCGATGTCGAGCTGCACCTGATCGGCCAATTGCAATCGAACAAGGCGGAGGATGCCGCCGCACTGTTCGACGTGATCCACTCGCTCGACCGGCCGAGCCTGCTCAAGGCGCTCGCCAAAGCATACGACAAGTTGGGCAAGCGCGTGCCGTGCTTCATCCAGGTCGATGTCGGCGAGGAAGACAGAAGGGCGGCTGCGCGATTCCCGACCTGCCCGCGCTGGTCGAACAGGCGCGCGAGGCGGAGATCCCCCTGCGCGGCCTGATGTGCATCCCCCCCGCCGACAAGGAACCCGCACCGTTCTTCGCGCTGCTGGGCGAACTCGCCCGGCGGCACGAGCCCGAGCCCGGCGTCTGGGGCCTGAGCATGGGAATGAGCGGCGATTACGAGACTGCGATCATGCTGGGTGCGACGCATATCCGCGTGGGATCGGCTCTGTTCGGCGCGCGGGGGTGATGGGGTAGGGGCGGCTTGGGGGCCGTTATCGGTCAGTCCCCCTTGGGACTTGAACCGTAGATAAGCCAACCTGCCGCGTACGCCCCTAGAGCTAACAGTCCTGTCCAGGACATGGATCGAAGCGATGACACACGCCGACCGTCCGTCGCATGGTCGCGATCGGTCAAACGGGACCGCTTATCATCGGCCAGATCAGCACGGCCGATACGATGAGGAAACCGAGCAGGCCCGAGGCGAAGGCGTCACGGTGCGCGCTCCACAGCGAACGCTTATCCTTCTTCATTGGCCACCTCCGCATCGACCGACCAGCCACCTCCCAGCGCGCGGAACACCTCGATCTGCTGCCGCGAGACCTTGGCATCCTGATCGGCCAATGTCGCGCGGGCTTCGGCCAGCGTGCGTTCGGCATCGAGCGTGTCGAGCGAGTTGATCAGCCCCTCGCGGTTCTGCGCCCGCACGATCCGCGCCGCGCGCTCGGCAGACGCGACCGCAGCGACCAGAATGCGCCGCCGCTCGATTGAACGGGCGTAGTTCGACAGCGCGCTCTCCGCCTCCTGAAGCGCGACAAGAACCGTGCCGTCGAACGCGGCGAGCGATTCTGCGGCATCCGCCTCCGCCGCGTCGATCCGGGCATAGACCGGTTCGCGATTGGGGAAGGCCCAGTCGATCAGCGGGCCGAGCAGGAAGCCCAGCGGTCCGCCGGTGAACAGATCGCCCACGTTCGACGCGTTCGAGCCGATCGATCCGCCGAGCGTGATGCGCGGGTAGAGGTCTGCGCGTGCGATCCCGATCCGCGCTCCGTCGGCCAAGGCGCGCTGTTCGGCGGCGCGAACGTCGGGGCGGCGCGACAGCAGTTCGCTCCCGTCGCCGACCGGCAGCGGAGCCTCGATCTCGAGCGGGACATCGCGTTCGCCGATATTGGCGGGCAGGGCGGCAGGCGCTCGGCCCGTCAGCGTGGCGAGTGCGAACAGCGCGGCGCGGCGCTGCGCCTCGATCGCGGGAATGGTCGCCGCGCGCTGCTCCAGCAGGCTCTCTATCCGGGCCACCGCCAGCCCATCGGTATAGCCCGCGTCATGGCGGAGCTTGGTCAGTCGCAGACTGTCTTGCAGGATCTCGACGATAGACCGCGCGACGCGCAGCCGCGCGGCGGCGCTGGCGGCGTCGGCATAGGCGCGCGTGGTGTCGGCGACGACCATCACCCTGACCGCTTCGGCGTCGGCGCGGGCGGCGGCGACATCGCCGCGCGCCGCAGCGATGCCGCTGCTCACCCGCCCGAACAGATCCACCTCGTAGGCCACATCCGCGCCGACGGAGAACTGGCCGCCGTCGCGGTCCTGTCCGGGCAGGGTCTGCGCTTCGGGCGTCCGCCCGTAGCCGCCCGAGGCATTGAGCCCCACCTGCGGCAGCCGATCCGATCGCGCGCCACGCAGCGCAGCACGCGCCCGATCGATCCGCGCGACCGACTGTCGGATGTCGGTGTTGGCGGCGAGCGCATCTGTGACCAGCCCATCGAGGATGGGATCGTCGTACAGGCGCCACCAGTCCGCGGGCAGGGGGGCGGGGCTGACGACGTCGGCCTCGGCGGAGAGGAAGGGGCCGGATTCCACATCGCGGATGGGGGTCGAGGCGACATGGTCCGGCCCCGCCGCGCAGGCCGAAAGCACCAGCGCGGAAACGGCGGGGAAGAGGATAGTGCGAAGGGTCATGAGCGATGCTCCTATTCGGCCGGCAGCAGGGTCGGGCGCGCGTCACCGGCGCGGGGCGAGCCCCGCAGCGATGCGATCCGGTCGCCCAGCGCGCGGCAAACGACGTAGAAGGTGGGGGTGAAGACGAGCCCGAAGCCGGTCACGCCGAGCATGCCGAAGCACACCGCTGTTCCCAGCGCCTGCCGCAGCTCCGCACCAGCGCCCGTGGCGATGACGAGCGGGACCGAGCCGAGGATGAAGGCGAAGCTGGTCATCAGGATCGGGCGGAGGCGGGTGCGCGCGGCTTCGATTGCGGCATCGACCGGCGAACGGCCATGCAGCGCCTCGCCCTGTCGGGCGAATTCGACGATCAGGATCGCGTTCTTCGCGGAGAGGGCGATCAGCACGACGAGGCCGATCTGGGTGAGGACGTTGTTGTCCATCCCCATCACGTTCACCCCGATCATCGCTGCCAGCAGGCACATCGGCACGATCAGGATGATCGCCAACGGCATGATCAGGCTCTCGTACTGCGCCGCCAGCACCAGGAAGACGAGCAGCACGGCCAGCCCGAAGACATAGATCGCGGTGTTGCCGGTGCTGGCCTGCTGGAAGGCGATGCCGGTCCACTCGGTGGAATAGCCCTGCGGCACGGTTTCCGCCGCGACCTTCTCCATCGTCACCAGCGACTGGCCGGTCGAACTCGTCGGCGCGGTGTCGCCGTCGATCGCCACTGCGGGCGCGAGGTTATAACGGCTGACGCGGTACGGGCCGGTGGTGTCGGTCACGGTTGCAACCGATCCCAGCGGCACCATCGCCCCGTTGCCGGACCGGGCATACAGATTGCCGATATCGCTGACGTCGTCGCGATAGCTCGCATCCGCCTGCGCGGTGACGCGATAGGTCCGCCCCAGCAGGTTGAAGTCGTTGATGAAGGCGCTGCCCAGATAGACCGACAGCGTTTCGAAGATGTCGCTCGGCGCGACGCCCAGCATCTGTGCCTTGTCGCGATCAATGTCGGTCTTCACGCGCGGCGTGCCGGTATCGAAGAAGGTGTAGACTCCGGCGAGCCCTTCCTGCTGGTTGGCCTTGGCGATCACGGCGTTCGCGACATCCTGCATCTGGCGGTAGCCCTGTCCGGAATCGTCCTTCAGCATCATGCGGAAGCCGCCGGCGGAGCCGATCCCCTGGATGACGGGCGGCTTGACGATCATCAGGCGCGCTTCGTTGATATCGGCGGTGGCGGCCTGCGCCTTGGCGATCAGCTCGTCGATCGACTGCCCGTTGCCCTCACGGTGATGAAAATCGTCTAACACCCAGTAGGCGGCGGCAGAGCTGGCGGACTGGGTCTGCGTGGTCCCGTCGAAGCCCGACAGCATGACCGTGCCCTTGATGCCCTCGATCGGCAGCACACGCTCGGCAACCTTCTTCATCACCGCATCTGTGCGGGTCGTCGACGATCCCGGAGGAAGCTGGATGACCGAGACGAAATATCCCTGATCCTGCTGCGGTACGAAGCCGGTGGGGGTCATCGCCAGCGCGAACCCGGTGAGGCCGATCAGCGCGCCATAGGCGAGCATCATGCGGCGCGGCATGGCGACCAGCCGGCTTGTCAGGCCTGCATACCAGTCGCTGAAACGCTCGAACCCGGCGTTGAACTTGTCGCCTGCGCGCTCGATCGCCCTTCGCCAGCGCGGCGCGTCTTCAGGCAGGTGCTCGTGCGGCCTGAGCAGCAGCGCGGAGAGCGCCGGCGACAGTGTGAGCGAGACGAACAGCGAGATGATCGTCGCGGCGGAAATCGTGACCGCGAACTGCTTGTAGAACTCGCCCGAGAGGCCGCCCATGAAAAGGGTCGGCACGAACACCGCGCACAGCACCAGCACGATCGCGATCAAAGCGCTGCCGACCTCGTCCATCGATCGACGTGCGGCTTCGAGCGGGCTGTAGCCCGCCTCCAGATTGCGCTCGACATTCTCGACCACCACGATCGCGTCGTCGACCACGATCCCGATTGCGAGCACCAGTCCGAACAGCGAGAGGTTGTTGAGCGAATAGCCCAGCATCGCCAGCACGGCGAAGGTGCCGACCAGCGAGATCGGGATAGCGAGCACGGGGATGATCGAGGCGCGCGCCTTTTGCAGGAAGACGATGATCACCAGCACCACCAGCACCACCGCTTCGAGCAGGGTGTGGAGCACCGCGTCGATGCTCTCGGCGATGAATTCGGTCGGGTTGTAGACGATCCGGTATTCGAGGCCCTGCGGGAATTCCGCCGACAGCTCATCCATCGTCGCCTTCACGCCTTCCGCCGCGGCGAGCGCGTTGGAACCGGGCTTCTGGAAGACCGGCAGGATCACCGAATCACTGTCGTTGAGATAGGCGGAGGTGGCGTAGTCCGCCGCGCCGATCTCTACCCGGGCGACGTCGTTGACCCGGACCTGCCGCCCCTGGTCGTCGGTGCGGATCACCACCTCGCCGAACTGGTCCGGGCTGGTGAAGCGGCCTTGCGTCTCGACATTGAGCTGGAAGGCCGAGTCCGGACTCGGCTGCTGGCCGAGCGTACCCGCGGCGACCTGCACGTTCTGCGCCCTCAGCGCGCGGACGATATCGCTGCCCGTCAACCCCAGCGCGGCGGCGCGGCCGGGATCGATCCACACGCGCATCGCCAGTTCGCGCTGGCCGAACATCTGGACGTCGCCGACCCCTTCGAGCCGCGCGATACGGTCCTTGATCCGGGTCTGCGCGTAATTCGAGATATATTCGCGATCGAGCGAACCGTCGGGCGAGATCAGGTTGACCACCATCAGGAAGTCGGGCGTGGTCTTGCGGGTGACGATCCCGAGCCGCTGGACCTGTTCGGGAAGGCGCGCCTCGGCAATTGCGACGCGGTTCTGCACCAGCACCTGCGCTTCGTCGAGATCGGTGCCGGGCGCGAAGGTCACGGTGATGGTCATCCGCCCGTCGCCGGTGGATTCGCTCGACTGGTAGAGCATGCCGTCGACGCCGTTGATCTCCTGCTCGATCGGGTTGGCGACCGTGTCGGCCACCGTTTCGGCGGAGGCCCCGGGATATACGGCGGTGACGGTCACCGTCGGCGGGACGATGTCGGGATACTGGCTGATCGGCAGGAAGAAGTAGGAGATCGCACCCACCAGCGTCACCAGAACGGCGAGGACGGCGGCAAAGATCGGGCGATCGATGAAGAAGCGGGAAATTTTCATGGACGCACTCCGGGCGTAAACTGGGGCGTGGCGCTTTGGCGTGATGGGGCGCGAAGGGGGCTTAGCTGGCGAGGCTGGCCGAGGCTGCGGGGGTCGACGCGGGCGCCTCGGGCGTCTTGTCGCTGCCCGGTGCGGAGGCCGCGATCCGGCCTCTCTGGGCGCTGACCTTCTGCCCCGGCATTGCCATCTGGGTGCCCTTGATGATCACCCGGTCGGTGGGCTTGAGCCCCTTCTCGATCACGCGAAGATTGCCGACCAGCGGGCCGAGCTCCACCGCGCGGGTTGCGACCGTTCCGTCCTTGCCGACAACCAGCAGCAGCTTGCGCGTCTGGTCGGTGGTGACGGCAGTATCGGGGACCAGCAGAGCCTGTCGCGTGCCACCGGTCGCCAGCCGCATCCGCCCGAACAGGCCCGGCGCAAGGAAGCCTTCGCCATTGCGGACCACGGCCCGCGCGCGGATGGTACCAGAGTCGCTGTCGAGACCGTTATCGGTGAAGTCGAGCGTGCCGTGCCAGCGATAGTCGCTCTCGTCCTGCAGGCTGATTTCGACCGGGGTGCCCTTGTCGAGCCCTTCGCGGCGCGCCTTCAGAAACAGCGCTTCGGAGCCTGAGAATTCGAAATAGACCGGGTCGACCGCGTTGATCGTGGTCAGCAGCGTGGCCGCGCTCCCTCCGCCGCCCGAGACCAGATTGCCCGCATCGATCCGGCGATCGGAAATCCGGCCCGATATCGGCGCGCGCACGGTAGTGAATCCTACGTCTAGGGCGCGCGCTGAAACTCGTGCCCGCGCTGCCGCCAGTATTGCGGCATTGTTGCGGACCTCGGCTTGCAGGCGGTCGATCTCGGTTCCGGCGATCGCGTCCTCGGTAATGAGGCGCTGCGCGCGCGCCAGATTGTCGCGCGACAGGGCGAGCGCACTCTCGGCGCGGGCCACTTCTGCCTGAGCCTCGGCCAGCGCAGCGCGGTAGGTCCGCGAGTCGATGGTGAAGAGCGGGGCGCCCTTGCGGACGAACTGGCCATCGGTGAAGTGGATGCGTGTGATCGCACCGGAAACCTGCGGGCGCACTTCGACGCTGTTGCTGGCCTGAAAGCGACCGACGAATTCATCCCACTCGGTGATTTCCTTCTGCAGCGGCGGGGCAACCGTCACCACGGGCGGCGCTGGTGCGGCGGTCGCAGCGGGCTCGCTGCCCAGCAGCCACCACGCGCCGACGAGCGCGAAGAGCGCCGCCAGCGCGAGCCAGAGGCGCCTGGGCCGCTGTAGGGCGGTGCCCTTCTCGGATACTGTGGTTTCCTCGGCACTGCCATCGTCGAGAAGTTCTGAAGCCTGCTGATCGCGGCGCTCTTCTGCGGCTTCGGCTGCGTTGCGATCGAATGGTGTGTCGAACATGGGATACCCTGACCTTAATCGAGACAAGCGTGCCCGCCTCCAAAAGCACCGGCTTTCGAAGCAAAACGCGCATAATTCGGATGAGCCGGACACACGCAGGGCCCAGCCACCACGCAGCAATGGCTTGCCGCGCAGCTATCTGTACCGATAAGTATGTAATCTCAGGTTCAGGTCAAGCGGAAATTGTGTACCGCTCGGTAATTTTTTCTGCGAGTGCGAAGAGTCCTCAGCGAGATGGCCAGGAAAGTAGCGCAGATTCAGCGACTTCCAAAAGCTCTGACCGGCTGGCACCCGATTGTGCCTGAACCGAAATCCCCTGCATCAGAGCGAGCAGATAGCGCGTGATTGCGGTCGCGCTGGTCGGCACGGCGAATTCCCCCGCATCGATCGCGCGCTGCATCCGGTCGACGATGAGCTGTTTGGCAGACTCGGCGCGCGCATTGACGTCGTCGCGGATCGACGGCTCGACGCTCTGACAGCCGACCATCGAGATCACGCCCATGCAGCCGCGGCACTCCCCGCCGGTCGCGACATCGACCGATCCGAGCAACAGCGTTTCGGCTACGGCGCGCGCGGTCGGTGCCTCAACGGCTTCGCCGATATAGGCTAGCTTGTCCTTCTCGTAGAGATCGAGCGCCCGGCGAAAGAGCGTCTCCTTATTTCCGAAAGCGGCATAGAGGCTCGGGCGGGTGATACCCATTGCGTCGGTCAGATCGGTCAGCGAGGTGCCTTCGTACCCCTTCTGCCAGAACAGGCGCAGCGCTTCGGCGAGCGCGACGTCGGTATCGAATTCGCGGGGGCGACCTCTCGTGGCAAGCTTTTCCATACCTATAGGTATAGAACTTTCCGTGAGCGATTCAATGGATTCGATAAGGCCGTGAACCCGCGATCCTCCTTCGCACCCTAAGACACGCCAGGCGTTTTCCTACCCCCGCGCCCGGTGCTAGCGTCGCTGGCCCGCTCTTTCACATCGTGATCCGCGACGCCTCTGGGCGCGCTTTTTCAAACGCACTGCGCTGCATGTGCTTCATCAACTTGCATTTCGTGCAAGCGGAGCATCGCACCGGACCTTAGGCAGGCTCCAGTTCGGCCTGCATCTCGTCGCTGGCCGCTTCGATCAGTGCGGCGCGAATGTTTGCGAGGCGGTTCTCGTCGGTGATCTTGTCGCCGGTCAGGTCGGTGACGTAGAACGTATCGGCAGCGCGCTCGCCGTAGTGGGTTACGTGCGCCGAGCGGATCATCGCGTGCTGTTCGAACAGCGCGCGCGCCAGCCGGTTGAGCAGCGCGGGGCGATCCCGAGCGCCGACTTCGATCACGGTGAAGCGGTGCGAGGCGTCGTTGTCGAACGCGACGAAGGGCCGCACGTCGAACGCGCCTGCCCCCCTGCGCGGCAGCGGACGTTTGGCGAGCTTGGGCACCAGTTCTCTCCCGCTGGCGAGAGCCTCGGCAATGCTGCGCTCGATCCGTTCGAGCTGGTTGTCTTCGCCGAAGGGGCGGCCGAGCGGGTCCTGCACCAGGAAGTTGTCGATCGCGAAGCCGGTGCGTGTCGTATGAATCCGCGCGTCGATGATGTTGCCGCCAACGAGATGGATCGCGCCCGCGATCCGCATGAAGATGCCCGGATGGTCGGCGGCAATGACGGTGACGAGCGTCGCGCCGCGTTCCTCGTCCGCCTCGCAATGGACCGAGAGCGCCTCGCCGAGTTCGCGCGCGACCGAATATTGCACGATGTTGCGCGCGGCGATGTCGGGCGGTTCGGCAATCCAGTAGGGTGCCGTCAGCAGTTCGCCCAGCTCGTCCATCAGCTCGGCCTTGTCGCCCAGTTCCTCGCGCACTGCCGCCTTTCGCGCGGCCACGCGTTCCTTGCGCCCGCTGGTGGCGTGGCCCAGTCGAAGCCGCTCGTGAGTCAGGTCGTACAGCTCGCCCAGCAGCTGGCCCTTCCAGCTGTTCCACGTGCCCGGCCCGACCGCGCGAATATCGACCGAGGTGAGGATGGCGAGCTGGCGCAACCGTTCGAGAGTCTGCACTTCGGCGACGAAATCCTCGACCGTCTTGGGGTCGGCAAGGTCGCGCTTGAAGGCGGTGTGGCTCATCAGCAGGTGCTGGCGCACCATCCACGCGGCAAGCGCGGTTTCCTCTTCGTCGAGGCCGAAGCGCGGGCACAGCCTCTCGGCCACTTCGGCGCCTAGCACCGAATGATCGCCCCCACGGCCCTTGGCGATATCGTGCAGCAGGGTAGCGACGAACAGCGTGCGGCGGCTCTTCAGCCGTTGGATTTCCTTCGTCGCGCGCGGGTGATCTTCCGCCAGCTCACCCTTCTCGATCGCGTTGAGGAAGCCGATCGCGCGGATGGTATGCTCGTCCACCGTATAGTGGTGGTACATGTTGAACTGCATCTGCGCATTGACCCGCCCGAAATCGGGCACGAAGCGGCCGAACACGCCTGCCTCGTTCATCCACCGCAGGACCATTTCGGGATCGTTGCGACCGCATAGAAGATCGAGGAACAGCGCATTGGCGCGCGGGTCGTTGCGCACCTCGTCGTTGATCGACCCGCTGTCGCGGTCCGCCTGCCGCATCGTGCGCGGATCGATCTCGAGCTGCTCGCTCTCCGCGATCTGGAAGATCTCGATCAGCCGCACCGGGTCCTTGCGGAACCAGTCGTCGCCCGGCGCGGCGAGCTTGCCGGCAAAGACGGTGTAGCCACGCAGCGTCCGCGGGCGCGCATTGAAGCCTGCGAAAAACCCGCGCCGCGCGCGCTTCTTTGCGAACTGGTCTTCCAGCTGGCCGAGAAACACGCCGGTGAGCGAGCCGACGCGCTTCGCCTGCAGGAAATAGTACTGCATGAACCGCTCGACCGAACTTTTCCCGCGCCGGTCGGCAAAGCGCATCCGCCGCGCGACTTCCTTTTGCAGATCGAACGTGAGGCGGTCCTCGGCCCGGCCGGTGATGTCGTGCAGGTGGCACCGTACGGCGAGCAGGAAGCCTTCGGCCCGGCGAAAGCTGCGATATTCGGCCTTGGTGAACAGCCCTGCGTCCACGAGCTCGGCCGCATCGCGCACGCGGTGGATATACTTGCCGATCCAGTACAGCGCCTGAAGGTCGCGCAGGCCGCCCTTGCCCTCCTTCACATTGGGTTCGACGACGTAGCGCGTATCGCCCATCCGCTTGTGCCGGGCATCGCGTTCGCGCTGTTTCTCGACCACGAACTGCCGTTCGGTCCCGTCGACGACCTCGGCATAGAAGCGCTGCTTGCTCGCTTCGTAGAGCGCCTCGTCACCCCACAGGTATCGACATTCGAGCAGCGAGGTGAGGATCGTGCCGTCTGCCTTCGACATGCTGACGATCTCGTCCACCGTCCGCACCGAATGGCCGACCGTCAGGCCCAGGTCCCAGAGCAGGTACAGGACCGCCTCGATCAGGCTGACGGTCCGCTTGTCGTCCGCCCGCTCGACAATGAATGTCAGGTCGACATCCGAGTGCGGGGCCATTTCCTCGCGCCCGTATCCGCCGGCCGCGACCACCGAGATCGCGCACGCTCTCTTATTGTCGGGAACGGGGGCAAGCTGGCGCGCGGCGTAGTCGTAGATCAGGCGAATAATCTGATCGAGCAGGAAGCTCTGTCCGCCGCATTGAGCGTGGCCTGCTGCCGGATGCTCGACCAGGCGTCGCGACAGTTCGGCGCGCCCATCCTTCAGCGCGTCGCGCAGCAGCGCAAGCACTCCATCGCGCGATTCCCCTCCCTCGCCCGGCAATTCCGCGATTGCCTGGGCGAGCCTGCGCCGGTGGATGATGGCGCGCTGGTTGGAGAGGGGCGGTGCGCTCAAGTGCCGGTGTGGAGCGCCGCGTACTTGGTGCGCAGCGTCCTCCGGTCGATCTTCTGCGTGCCGAGGCGCGGCAGCGAATCGGCTTCCTGCCAGATGTGGGCAGGGCGCTTGAACGGCGGCAGCTTGGTTTCGAGGAACGCGGCCAGCTCAGCCTCGCTCAGGCTGGCACCGTCCTTGGTCTGGTACACCGCGCCGACGATTTCACCGTAGCGATCGTCGGGCAGGCCGAAGACCGAGCATTCGGCGATCGCGTCGTGCGCATAGATCGCTTCTTCGACCTCGAGGCAGCTGATGTTTTCGCCACCGCGGATGATGATGTCCTTCTTGCGGTCGACGATGAACAGGTAGCCGTCTTCATCGAGCCGCCCGAGGTCCCCGGTGCGGAAATACATGTCGTCGGTGAAGGCTTCCTTGGTCGCCTCGCGGTTGTCCCAATAGCCGAGGAAGTTGGCGACTGTGCGGATGCAGATTTCGCCCACCTCGCCATCGGGCAGCTTGTTACCCGCTTCGTCGAGGATTGCCATGTCGACCAGCGGGCGGCTGGCCTTGCCGGTGCTGGTCGGCTTGGCGAGGTAGTTCTCGTTGAAGTTGCCGCAGCCGATAGCGTTGGTTTCGGTCAGGCCATAGCCGAGCAGCGGGAAGCCGCCGGGGAACGCCTTGTGAATCTTTTCCACGTGATCGGTCGGGCGCGGCGCGCCCCCTGCGGCAAAAGAGGTGCAGGTGGAGGTATCGTATTTCTCGCGATCGGGATGCGTCGCCATCTCGTAGCTCATCAAGGGCACGCCGGTGAAATAGGTGACCTTCTCGGCTTCGATCAGCCGCAGCGCCTCGCCCGCATCCCACTTCTTCATCAGCACCAGCTTGCGCCCC
Organism: Citromicrobium sp.; assembly: GCA_002729695.1. Taxonomy (GTDB): domain Bacteria; phylum Pseudomonadota; class Alphaproteobacteria; order Sphingomonadales; family Sphingomonadaceae; genus Alteriqipengyuania. The sequence goes on from PBYQ01000036.1 coordinate 138,124, forward strand.
AGCGCAAAGCTCTGGAGGAACACCGGGACTTCGCCGGTCACGTGGAACAGGGGTACCGAAACGAGCGCGGTGGGCTGCAGGCTCGGTGCCTCGCCCTTGCCCTGCATATAGGTGAGCGCCATCAGCGATTGCATGACGTAGCTCATCGTCCCGTGGACCACGCCGCGGTGATCCGAATAGGCGCCCTTGGAGCGCCCGGTCGAACCCGAAGTGTAGAGCAGCGTCGCGTAATCGTCCGGCGTGAGCGTGGGCAGCGGGGTCGCGGCGGGATCGCCCCACACCGCTTCAAGACCATCGGCGGGGTTGCAATCGTGCCCCAGCGGCAGGATCGTCGCACCGTGAGCGGTGCCTTCGAGACGTTCGGCCCGCTTGCGGTCTGCCAGCACGAGGCGGCAGCTCACCATCCGAATCGCGTCGGCCATTTCCTCGCCGGTAGAAAAGCCGTTGACCAGAGCGGCGCATCCGCCTGCCATGGTGATGCCCATGTAGGCGACGATCCAGTTGGCCGAGTTGCGCGCGGCGATACCCACGCGGTCGCCCTTCACCAGCTTGTGCCGCGACAGCAGCCCTGCCGCCACATGGCGTGCGGCGTCGTAAGCTTCGCCGAAGGTCAGGCGACAGCCCGCGTCCACGAGAAATTCGCTGTCCCGATGCTCGTTGCAATAATGCGCGAAATAGTGCGCCAGGCTGGGCGGGGCGTTCTTGAACGCCGGCATGGTCACGCCATGGCGTACAAACGGCACGGTTTCTGCCGGGCCGCCGGGTGCGACCAGCTTGTCCATGATGGCATCCAGCGTATTGTCGAGCTCGGTCGGCATTCTATTCCTCTCGTATTGCACACCGTCGCTTGTTGCGCGGGGTCGCATTGTCCCTTTTGTCCGGCGCCTGCCTGTGCCAATGCACGCCGCATTGACGCAAGACGAGGCCATTCGGGCGTATCTCTAAGGGGTCGATGGGATGCTGTCACTAGTCGCCGAAGCCGCAAATCAGCCAATTTACTGGTCGAATCTGGGGCTGACGCCGGGTATCGAGCTCGGAAGTTTCACTCTGCGCTGGTACTCGCTGGCGTATATTTTCGGCATTGTCGTAGCGTATTTTCATCTTTCGCGGATGATCAAGGCGCCCGGCGCGCCGATGGCGCAGAAGCATGTCGAGGATCTGCTATTTTATTGCACGCTCGGCGTGATCTTCGGCGGGCGGCTGGGCTACGCGATCTTCTACAAACCCGATCTCTTCCTCGATTTCAGCCATCCGGGATGGATGCCCTGGGGCCTGCCGCGGCTATGGGATGGGGGGATGAGCTTTCACGGCGGGGTGATCGGCGTTGTGCTGGCGCTGCTGTGGGTCAGCTATCGAGGCAATCTCAACTGGTTGCGCGTCGCCGATTACATCGCGGTCAATGTGCCCTTCGGCATGTTCTTTGGACGGCTGGCCAACTTCGTGAACGGCGAGCTGTGGGGCCGCCCCACCGATGTGCCGTGGGCGATGGTATTTCCGGGAGGCGGCGATGTCGCGCGTCACCCGAGCCAGCTCTACCAGGCCGGGCTTGAAGGGCTGGCGATGGCGGCGATCATGCTCTCGCTGTTCTGGCTGACGCGCGCGCGATGGAAGCCGGGCCTGCTGGTCGGGGTGTTCACTGCGGGCATCGCGGTCGCGCGGTTCATCAACGAATTTTTCCGCCAGCCGGACGTGCAGCTGACCGAGTTCGCCGCCCGGTCGGGCCTGTCGATGGGGCAATGGCTGAGCATACCGATGATCCTGATCGGTCTGGGCATCGTCGCCTATGCGATCAGCGGTAAGACCGGCACTGCAAAGCCGGTGCCGCAGGACAATCCCGAGAGCGCATCCTGAACGACGCAGCCGATCGAGCAAGCCTTACCCAGCGGTTCCGGCGGCTGATCGCCGTCCACGGGCCGTTGCCGGTCGCGCGCTTCATGGGTGAAAGCAACGCGCATTATTACGCCGCACGCGATCCGTTGGGTGGCCCCAGGGAAGTTGGCGGCGGCGACTTCATAACCGCGCCCGAGATCAGCCAGATGTTCGGCGAGCTCGTGGGGCTATGGCTGGCGGATATCTGGACGCGCGCGGGCTCTCCCGAGGATGCGATCTATTGCGAGCTCGGGCCGGGGCGGGGCACTCTGGCCAAGGACGCGCTGCGTAGCATGGCGCGTTTCGGCTGCGCGCCGCAGGTGCATTTCGTCGAAGGCTCGCCCGCGTTGCGCGCCTTGCAGGCCGAGGCCGTCCCAGGCGCGCTGTTCCACGATGACCTGTCGAGCGTGCCCGAGGACGGCCCGCTATTGCTGGTTGCCAACGAGTTCTTCGACGCGCTGCCCGTGCGCCAGCGGGTGCGGACCGAGGCGGGCTGGCGCGAGAGGATGGTGGGTTTGGGCGAGGATGACGCCTTCGTTTTCGTCGCGGGCGATCAGCCGATGGATAGCGCCGTGCCCGCCCTATGGACCAAGAGCGCGGCGGGTACGATTATCGAGACGTGTCCTGCCGCAGCGGCGGTGATGGACGAGATCGCGCGGCGGCTGGCGGGGCAGGGCGGTGTAGCCCTCGCGATCGATTACGGGCACCTCGCTTCGCGGACAGGCTCGACCTTTCAGGCGATCGCGCAGCACCAAAAGGTCGATCCGCTGGCCGAACCGGGCACGGCGGACCTCACTGTGCACGTCGACTTCGCCGCGCTGGCCGAGGTGGCGCAGCGCGAGGGGGTGCGGATGCTGGGAAGCGCTACCCAAGGCGAATGGCTCACCGCGCTGGGCATCGATGCGCGCGCCGCCGCGTTGGCAAAGGTGTCACCGGGCAGGGCAGAGGAGATCGAGGTGGCCCGCGCACGGCTGACCGCGCCAGATCAGATGGGCGAGTTGTTCAAGGTGATCGCCTTCGCCCGGTCAGACTGGCCCGACGGTGCGGGTTTGAAGACTTCCGGATAATGGCTTAGGATTGCATCCCATGAAATCTGTCATCCCCGCCTCGCTCTCCGCCGCCGCCGCCGCACTCGTCATGGCCGCCACACCCGTATGGGCAGCCGACCCGATCGGCGGGCAATGGGTCGTCGAGGATGGCAAGGCGGTCGTGACCATCGCCGATTGCGGCGCGAGCGTGTGCGGCAAGATCTCGAAGTTCCTCGTCACTCCGCCCGACGGACCCGACCAGCGCGACATCCACAACCCCAACAAGTCGCTGCGCAGCCGCAAGCTGATGGGCATGGCCATCCTGACCAAATTCACCGAAGAGAACGACCTGTGGCGCGGCGAGATCTATGATCCGGAGTCCGGCAAGACCTACCGCTCGGTCATTCGTCGCAAGAGCCCGACCAAGCTTGAGGTGAAGGGCTGCGTCGGCCCGTTCTGCCAGACGCAGATCTGGACCCGGCGTTAGGCGTCAGGCGACTGCCAAGCGCGAGCGCCGCTGCTTTCCGCAGAATAATCACTCCTGCCCACTGGCCTTGGCGAGCGCCCTGGCCGCCTCTGCCGGCGTCTTCTTCTCGCCATCGGTCCGGTCGACCGAGAAGTTCGCCTCGCGCATATTCTCGACATTGATCGACCCTAGCAACGGGCGCAGCGCCGCGATCAGCTTCTCGTCGTTGGCCCGCTCGGGCGAGAGGATGATCAGCGTGTCGTAGCTCGGCAAGGCTTCGCGAGGGTCTTCGAGCACGCGCAGCCTGTCCGCCGAGATTCTTCCGTCGGAGGTATAAGCGGTAATCACGTCCGCTTCATCCGAACGCAGCGCGTCGTACATGAAGGTCGGCGAGAAATTGCGCTGGCGCGCAAACTTAAGCCCGTAAACATCGCGCACCGCAAACCATTCTGGCCGTTCGAACCACTCGGGATCGCCGCCCGCCACCAGACGAGGGGCGGCACGCGCCAGATCGGCGATGGTGGTGATACCGAGTTCCTTCGCCCGATCCTCGCGCATGGCGAAGGCATAGGCGTTTTCGAAGCCAAGCTTGCCGAGCACGCGGGTGCCCTGTTTCTCTCGCTCCCACTTGACGATCGCGTTGTACATCGCGTTGCGTCCGGGATTGTCGGTCCGCTTCATCTGATTGGCCCAGATCGTGCCGGTATAGTCGAAATAGAGGTCTATCGACCCGTTGGCGACGGCCTGCGCGACCACCGCCGAGCCAAGCCCTTCGAGGTATTCGACGTTGTATCCGGCTTCGCGCAACCGGTCGCCCACGAGCCGCCCGAGGATCAGTTGCTCGGAAAACTGCTTGGTGCCGATCACGATCGTCTCGCGCCCGTCGTCGCGGCTCCAGTCGACCTGGCTTGCGAACGCCGCCGCGACGCCCACCGCCACCGCGATCGCACCCCCCAGCCAGCGCCGCCGGTCGCGATGGCGGAAGCCCGATTCGATCAGTCCGAGCAGCGCGTCGGCGACGATGGCCAGCCCGGCGCTGGCGATGCATCCGGCCAGCACCAGCGTCCAGTTCTGCGTCTGCAATCCGGCGAAGATCGGATCACCGAGGCTCGGCTGGCCGATGGTCGTGGAAAGCGTCGCTGCGCCGATGGTCCACACCGCTGCGGTGCGAATGCCCGCCATGATGTAGGGCGCGGCGAGCGGCGCCTCGACGATCCGCAGTCGCTGCCAGAAACTCATGCCTACGGCGTCCGCCGCCTGGAGCACGCCGGGATCGAGGTTGGTCTGCGCTGTCACCGCGTTGCGCAGGATCGGCAGCAGCGCATAGAGCGCCAGCGCGAGCAGCGCGGGCAGGAAGCCGAGCGTCGGCAGGTCGGGGCCGAATACTGCGCGCAAGGACAGCAGGATCGGGAAGAACAGCGCCAGCAGGGCCAGCGCAGGGATCGTCTGCACGAGGCTGGCGAAGCCCAGCGCGCCGCGCGATACCGCCTGGCTGCGGCTCGCCCACACCGCCAGCGGCAGGGCGACGGCGGTGCCGAGCCCGATCGCGCAGGCGGACAGGATGACGTGCTGCGCCAGCACATCGCCCAGCCCGAGCAGCGCGGTCCACACCGCGCTCACGCTTCGAGTTCCTTCATCCGCTGCGCCTGATGGCGTGGAATTTCGACCAGCGCCTGCGCGATGTCACCGCCCTTGCCGCTGGCAAGCGCCTGCGGAGTTTCGTCGGCGACGATCCGGCCCCGATCCATCACCAGCACGCGTTCGGCGAGGATCAGCGCCTCGGCCATGTCGTGCGTCACCATGATCGTGGTCAGATCGAGCCGGGCGTGCAGATCGCGCACCCGCGTGCCCAGCGCGTCGCGCGTCACCGGGTCCAGCGCGCCGAAAGGCTCGTCCATCAAAAGTAGCTTCGGATCGCCCGCCAGCGCGCGCGCCACGCCGACCCGCTGCTGCTGCCCGCCAGACAGCTCTGCCGGCAGGCGGCTGGCCATGTCTGGCTGAAGGTCGACCAGTTCGAGCAGTTCGGCGATCCGCTCGCCGGTCAGCTTTTCGCCCACAAGTCGTGGCCCCATGGCAATGTTCTCGCCCACGGTCAGATGGGGGAACAGCCCAATCCCCTGGAAGACGTAGCCCATTCGGCGGCGCATCTCGGTCGGGTCGCGGGTGGTGACATCCTCGCCATCGAGCAAAACGCGGCCCTCGGTCGGGTCGACCAGCCGGTTGATCGTCTTGAGCAGGGTGGATTTGCCCGAGCCCGACGCACCGACGAGAGCGATGAAGCTGCCCGGTTCGACGGTCAGGTCGATCCCGGCGAGCGCTTCGGTAGTGTCATAGCGTTTGGTGACGCCTTCGAACGCGAGCGATGAAGCCATGCGGCGGGACGTTACCCGGCGAGCACGGGAAGGGAAAGGTCGAGGGTCACGGACATGCCGTCATCGTCCCACTCGCGCTCGATCGTGCCTTGCAGCTGCCCCTCCACGCTCATCCGCAGCAGGCGCGAGCCGAAGCCTTCGGTTTCCTGCTCGTAACGGGGGACGCCCGGCTCCCGCCAGACGATGCGCAGGCTTTCGTCCCCGGCATGCGAGATCGCCACATCGACCGTGCCTTCGTCGCCGGAGAGCACGCCGTACTTGGTCGAATTGGTCGCCAGCTCGTGGAATACCAGCGCCAGCGGCGTGGCGGAGCGTGGCTGGATCGCCAGGTCGACGCCCGAGATCGCGATGCGCGGCGTATCGCCATCGACATAGGGCGCGAAAATCTGCTCGAGCAGGCCGTGCAGCGAATTTTCCTGCACCATTCCGGTCGGCGCGACGAATTCGTGCGCGCGGCCCAATGCGGAAATCTTGTCCGTCATCTCCTGCGCGAAATAGCGCAGGGTCGGATCGCGCCGCGCGGACAGGGTGATCAGGCTCGCGACCACGGCGAAGATGTTCTTGATCCGGTGCGACAATTCGCGTGCCAGCAGGTCGCGGCTGTCGGACAGGCGATGCGCATCGTCGACGTCGATGATCGTGCCCACCCAGCGCCAGCTTCCGTCGGCCAGCTCGATCGGCACTGCGCGGCTGAGCGCCCAGCGATAGGACCCGTCGGAAAGACGCATCCGCCATTCGTCGCTGTAGACCAGCTTGCGCTCCGCCGAGAACGCGAACTTTTCTCTCGTGGCGTCGAACTCGTCCGGATGGATATGTGCGCGCCAATCCTCGAGTGACTTCGGAGGGGCGACCCCGGTCACTTCCGCCCAGCGGGCGTTGAAGAAGTCGAAAGTGAGGTCCTCGTCGGCCGACCAGGCGATCCCCGGCACAGAATCGAGCACCAGATTGAGCATCCGGGCGCGATCCTTCTCGCGCTCCCGCGACAGCTTTGCCTCGCGTTCGTTCACGAAGCGGCGCAGGGCCGAGCGCGCGAGTACGCGCAGACCGTCCTGCTGCAGCTGGGTGAGGCCGCCCGGGCGTGGCTCGGTGTCGATCACGCACAGCGCGCCGAGTTGCGTGCCGTCCTCGGTAATCATCGGGGCGCCCGCGTAGAAGCGCAGATGGGGCGGGCCCGTGACGAGCGCATTATCGGTGAAGCGCGGGTCCTCGGTCGCATCCTCGACGATGAACAGCCCTTCCTGCTGCATCGCTTGCGCGCAAAAGCTGACCGAGCGCGGCGTCTCGCGGTCTTCCATCCCGTGCCGGGCGAGAAAACGCTGGCGGTCCTGTTCGACGATGGTGACGCTGGCGCTGGGCGTGCCGCAAAGCTGCGCGGCGAAATCGGCAATGGAGCGAAGCTCGTGATCGTCTTCGAGCGAATCGATCCCGAACGGTGCGAGCTCACGCGCACGCGGATCTTCCACCGTAGAAGATGCATCCGGGCGATTCATGCCCGGGCCCTGATTCGATACGAGAGAGTCCATCTTCCCCTTCCAGCTTCGCCATATAGGGGCCCCAGCGACGAACGCTACAAAAGCTTCGCGAAGCATGATTTTTGTTAAGTCTCTCAAACCTCTGCGCCGATTGATCGGGCCGCCGGTTTGCGATGGCGAGCGGGGTTGCTATGCGCGGCAGCGAAAGAGAAGGATGCCCCCAATGTCCAGCATGCGTGCGACCCCCGAATTCGACTTCCAGCTTGGCGAAAGCGCGGAGATGATCCGCGATAGCGTTGGCCGTTTCGCCGACGAGCAGATCGCGCCGCTGGCCGAGAAGATCGACCGTGAAGACTGGTTTCCGCGCGACGAGCTTTGGCGGCAGATGGGCGAACTGGGCCTGCACGGGATCACCGTGGACGAAGCCGATGGCGGGCTCGGCCTCGGCTATGTCGAGCACGTGATCGCGGTCGAGGAAGTCAGCCGGGCGAGCGCCTCTCTCGGCCTCAGCTACGGCGCGCATTCCAACCTGTGCGTCAACCAGATCCGCCGCTGGGGCAACGAGGAGCAGAAGGCGAAGTACTTGGGTCCGCTGATCTCCGGCGAACACGTCGGCTCGCTCGCCATGAGTGAGGCGAGCGCGGGGTCCGATGTCGTCTCGATGAAGCTCAAGGCCGAGGCGGTCGACGGCGGCTACCGCCTGAACGGCACCAAGTTCTGGATCACCAATGCGCCCTATGCCGATACGCTGGTGGTCTACGCCAAGACCGACAGCGAGGCCGGATCGCGCGGAATCACCGCCTTCCTGATCGAGAAGGGCGACGAGGGCTTCTCGATCGGCCAGAAGATCGAGAAGGTCGGCATGCGCGGCTCGCCCACGGCGGAGCTGGTGTTCGACGACTGCTTCGTGCCCGAGGACCGCGTTATGGGCCCGGTCGGTGGCGGCGTCGGCGTGCTGATGAGCGGGCTCGATTACGAGCGCGTGGTGCTTGCCGGGCTTCAGCTCGGCATCATGCAGGCGTGCCTCGACACCGTGATCCCCTATCTTCGCGAGCGCACGCAGTTCGGCAAGCCCATTGGGTCCTTCCAGCTGATGCAGGCCAAGGTGGCGGACATGTACGTCGCGCTGCAATCGGCGCGCGCCTACACCTATGCTGTCGCCAAGAGCTGCGATGCGGGCCAGACCACGCGCTTCGACGCGGCGGGCGCGATCCTGCTCTCGTCGGAGAACGCCTTCCGGGTCGCAGCGGAGAGCGTGCAGGCGTTGGGCGGGGCGGGCTACACGCTCGACTGGCCGGTGGAACGCTATATGCGCGATGCCAAGCTGCTCGACATCGGGGCGGGCACGAACGAAATCCGGCGCATGCTGATCGGTCGGGAACTGATCGGGGCCGCTGGCTAAGGGGGAACGACGATGCTGAAGAAACTTGCACTTTCGCTGGGTCTCGCAGCGTCGTTGGCCATGCCAGCTGCTGCGCAAGAGACGGCGCGGCTCAACATCGACAGAGTCGATAGTCCTGCGATCGAAGGCAACCTCGAAGCCAACACCATGTACCGCGAGGTCTATGTCATTACCCCGCCGGGCTACGACGAGAACCCGGACGCCCGCTATCCGGTGGTCTATTTCCTGCACGGCTACTGGGGTTCGCCCGAGCGTTACGCAAAACATCACATCGACTTCACCGCTGCGGTCGACAAGGCTGCCGCAGCGGGGCACCCGATGATCCTGGTGGTGCCCAACGGCGACTCCAAGTGGAAGGGCGCGTTCTACTCTTCCGGTCCGACCGTGGGCGATTACGAAGGCTTCGTCGCACACGATCTGGTCAGCTGGATAGACGAATACTACCGCTCGATCCCCGAGGCTGCGAGCCGCGGATTGTCCGGCCATTCGATGGGCGGCTACGGCACCGCGCGGGTGGCGCTGAAGAACCCCGGAATCTTCTCCAGCATTTACATGATGAGCGCCTGCTGCCTCGACCCGGCGGTGATGACGCCCGAAATGGCGCAGAAGATCGAGAGCATGAGCCCCGAAGAGGTCGAGAATGCCGAGTTCTTCCAGCTCGCCGCGATCTCCACGCTGGTCGCCTGGTCGCCCGATCCGACCGACGAAGGCTTCCTCAAGGCCGACACCGGCCTGCGCGAAGACGGGACGATCGACCCGCTGGTCAACCAGCGCATCGCCGCCAACGCGCCGGTGGTGATCTTGCCGCAATACCTGCGCTCGCTGACGACGCTCGACGGGTTCGCGATGGATATCGGCGACAAGGATTTCCTCCTCGAAGGCAACCGCATCTGGCGCGCCGAGCTCGACCGGTTCGGCGTCGATTACGATTTCGAACTCTACAAAGGCGATCACACGAACCGCGTGAACGAGCGTTTCGCAGACCATGTGATGCCCTTCTTCGCCGAGCATCTCGAAGGACCGTCTGAATGAGCGCCGACGAAGACTACGTTTACGACGAGGAAAGCGGCGAGTGGATGCCCGCCTCGCAGCTGGCGGCGAAGCAGGCTGCGGCGGACACGGTCGAGGTACGCGACGCAGTGGGCAACCTGCTGGCCGACGGCGACCAGGTGACGCTGATCAAGGACCTCGACGTGAAGGGCGCGGGCCAGACGCTGAAGCAGGGCACGCTGATCAAGTCGATCCGCCTGACCGGTGACGCGCAGGAGATCGACTGCAAGTATCCCGGGATCAAGGGCCTCGTCCTGCGTGCCGAGTTCGTGAAGAAGCGCTGAGGTAGAAGATATGACCGCACCCGTACTCACCTCGATGCTCGACCGTGAAGCGCCCGATGCCAAGGCGCGCTTCGATCATAACAAGGCGCTGGCGAACGCGCTGCGCGAAAAGGTGGCCGAGGCCGCGCTGGGTGGGAGCGAAAAGCATCGCGAGCGGCATGTCTCTCGGGGCAAGCTGCTCCCCCGTGAGCGGGTGGAGCGGCTGCTCGATCCCGGCTCGCCGTTTCTCGAAATCGGGCAGCTTGCCGCCAACGGCATGTACGAAGGCGACGTCAACGGCGCCTCGATGATCTGCGGTGTCGGTCGCGTGTCCGGGCGGCAGGTGATGATCGTGTGCAACGATCCGACCGTGAAGGGCGGCTCCTACTACCCGATGACGGTCAAGAAGCACCTGCGCGCGCAGGAAATCGCGCAGGAAAACCGCCTGCCGTGCATCTATCTGGTCGACAGCGGCGGGGCGAACCTGCCCTACCAGGCCGAGGTTTTTCCGGACAAGGATCACTTCGGGCGCATCTTCTTCAACCAGGCGCAGATGAGCAGAATCGGCATTCCGCAGATCGCCTGCGTGATGGGTAGCTGCACCGCGGGCGGGGCCTATGTGCCCGCGATGAGCGACGAGAGCGTGATCGTGCGCAATCAGGGCACGATCTTCCTCGCCGGGCCGCCGCTGGTGAAGGCCGCGACGGGCGAGGAAATCAGCGCCGAGGATCTGGGCGGCGGCGACCTCCACGCCAAGAAATCGGGCGTGGTCGACCATCTGGCCGAGAACGACGAACACGCGCTGACCATCGTGCGCGACATCGTCAGCCATCTGGGAGCGAACACCGGTGCGGCGACCAACATCGACCTTCAGGAGCCCGTGCCGCCCAAGTTCGACGCCGAAGACCTCTACGCCCTGATCCCCGAGGATGTCCGCGCGCCCTACGACGTGCACGAGGTAATCGCACGGCTGGTCGACGGCAGCGAGTTCCACGAGTTCAAGAAGGATTACGGCTCCACGCTGGTATGCGGTTTCGCGCATATCTGGGGCATGCCGGTGGCGGTGCTTGCCAATAATGGCGTGCTGTTCTCCGAAAGCGCCGTCAAAGGCGCGCACTTCATCGAGCTTGCGTGCCAGCGGCGCATACCGCTGCTGTTCCTGCAGAATATCTCCGGCTTCATGGTTGGCGGGAAATACGAGGCGGAAGGCATCGCCAAGCATGGCGCCAAGCTGGTGACCGCCGTGGCGACCGCGACAGTGCCCAAGGTCACGATCCTGATCGGCGGCAGCTTCGGCGCGGGCAATTACGGCATGGCAGGCCGCGCGTACTCTCCGCGCTTCCTGTTCAGCTGGCCCAACAGCCGCATCTCGGTGATGGGCGGCGAACAGGCGGCCAGCGTGCTCGCCACGGTCCACCGCGACGCGGACTCGTGGACCGACGAACAGGCCGAGGAATTCAAGGCTCCGATCCGCCAGAAATACGAGGACGAGGGCAATCCCTACTACGCCACCGCGCGGATGTGGGACGACGGCGTTATCGACCCGGTGCAGACCCGCGACGTACTGGGCCTCGCCTTCGCCGCCTGCCTCGAAGCACCGATCGAGGATCGCCCGCGCTTCGGCGTGTTCCGGATGTAGCGCCGCTTCGCACGACACAGGGTGACACGTGTCACCCATGTGTCACCCTGGAAAATCGCTTGCCTCTCAAAGGCTTGGATAGGTGCAGGCGACACTTTAGCGGAATCGTGCCTTTTTTTTTGGCTGAAGGACAGCGCGTCGAGGGGCCGGGCAACGACGATGCGAAAGAGCGGGGGCGATGCTAGCGCTCGAAGGGCGAGGAGGAAAATGCCTCCGCCCGCACTCCTCTGACCTGTCGTCTGCAATGTTCCGCCGGGATGCAGTCGGTCGATGGGTGAGCGCCCCCGGTCACGGGTCGGCTTGACGCGCACTTCGATGCGGTGTGCCTTCAAGTATCGCAACCGGGGGGAAACAATGGTGGCTTTAGCACTCAAGCAAATCGGGTTGGCGTTCCTCATCGTGGTCGTGTGCGTGGTGTTGCACGAAGTCGGCCACCTTCTCGCCGCCAAGGCGCTTGGCTACGACGCGGTCATTCGGATGAACAGCGTCTCGCTGGCCGGCGGTGCCACAAGCATCCGCGACCAGATCATCGTCGATGCCGCCGGGCCTCTGGTGACGGTGCTGCTGGCGCTGATCGGGCTGGCGATGAGCGCGCGCGGGGCGGTTGTCGGCCCGACGATCGTCTTCGGTGCGCTGATGATGCGGGTGCTGGCGGCGATCATCAGCCTGCAGATGCCCAACGACGAGGCGCGGATCAGCGAGCTATCGGGTCTGGGAACATGGACTCTCCCCGCGATCGTGGTGGCGGCGCTGGTGGTGGTCATGGTCATGTCCGCACGCAGGGCCGGCGTAGGGTGGGCATGGCTTTTCGGTTCGTGGATCGGCGCGTCGCTGGGCTTCGTGGTGGTCGTGTTCGGAGAGCCTTACCTGCCGGCGATCGCGGTGTGAGGCACGCTATTGGGCCCGGGTGTACACCCCGCTGAAGGTCACGTTCACGCCGCCGCAGCGGCGATTGTCCGAAATCACGAGGAAGTCGGCGAGCAGCGTCAGCTCCAGCTCGCACAGGTTGTCGTCCGAATAGCTCGCGTGCGCGCCTGCGATGTCGAGTTCTCCGGCCACCTCGCCGATATGGATCGTCGGCCAGTCGATTTCTTCGGGGCGGTCGGGCCAGAACGCTTCCCCCACGATCGAGAAACGGCCATATTTCGCACCGATGGTCACTTCCGGATTGCCGTTGCTGGTCCAGTCGCCGAGCCATCCATCGGGCGAGGGATGAGCATCGGGAGAAAGCACGGCCAGGTCTTCCATCCTGAGCCAGCCGGCGGTGCCGCCACCTTCATTGGGGTAGAACGCGCAGACGAAGCCATCCGTCCGCCGCCCGTCCACAACCAGCGCATCGCCTGCGATGACATAAGAACGCGTGCGACAGTCGCTCCCCGCCGGGCAGAAATCGGCGTCTTCGTAAAAGAACGCGCGCTGCGCGGTGACCCGCGCCTGCCGGAAACCATCGCCATCGGCGAACAGGCCGTTGCGGCAGGTCGTATCCTCGGCCTGTGCGGCGACCGGGCCGAACAGCGATGCCATCAGTGCAGCGGCAAGGATGCGACGAAGCATGGTCCCCAGCATTGCAAGCTCCCTTGCGGTGCGACCCCAAGCCCATGTTGCCGCGATCCGCATCGCTTGGCTAGCGGGTCGTGTTCGTACCGGCCCTAAATCGCCTGCCCGCAGGCTTGGCCGCTCGCCCAGGCCCACTGGAAATTATAGCCGCCGAGCCAGCCGGTCACATCGACCGCCTCGCCGATCGCGAACAGGCCGGGGACCTTTTTGGCCTCCATCGTCTGCGAGGAGAGTTCGGCGGTGGAAATGCCGCCTGCGGTTACCTCTGCCTTGGCGAAGCCTTCGCTGCCGTTGGGGTGGAATTGCCATCCGCGCAGGCGATCTTCCACTGCCTGCAATGCCTTGTCGGAGAGGCCCTGGAGTGGCCCTTCGAGGCCCAGCCGTCCGGCGAGCGTATCGGCCAGCCGTTCGGGTAGGTGCTCGCGCAGCACGCCGGTAACGCTCGCCTTTGGAGTCTCGCCCTTGCGCGAGATCAGCCAGCCGCGCGGCAGGTCGGGCAGGAAGTCGATCCGCAGCACTTCGCCGTGCCGCCAGTAGGAACTGGCCTGCAGGATCGCGGGGCCGGAGAGGCCCTTGTGCGTCAACAGCGCCGCCTCGCGGAATTTCGCCTTGCCAGCCTGCGCTTCGACGGGCGCGGAGACGCCCGACAGTTCGCGGAACAGCACATCTTCCCCGCCCAGCGTCAGCGGGACGAGCGCGGGGCGCGGCTCGACCACCTTGAGGCCGAACTGGCGCGCCAGATCGTACGCAAAGCCGGTCGCGCCCATCTTGGGAATCGAAGGACCGCCCGTGGCAATTACCAGCGCTGGCGCGCGGTGCGTCTCGCCGTTCGCCTCGACGATGAACCCGTCGCCATCGCGGCCGACCCGTTGGATGTCCTGACCGACCCGGACATCGACCGCGCCTTTGGCGCATTCGTCCAGCAGCATCGCGACGATCTGCTTCGCCGAACCGTCGCAGAACAGCTGGCCGAGTGTCTTTTCGTGCCATGCGATCCCGTAGCGCTCGACCAGGTCGAGGAAATCGCGCGGGGTGTACCGCGCGAGCGCGGATTTGGCGAAATGGCGATTGGCAGAGAGGTAGTTGTCGGGCCCGGCGCCCAGATTGGTGAAATTGCACCGCCCGCCGCCCGAGATCAGGATCTTCTTGCCCACCGCCTCGGCCTTTTCGAGCACCAGCACGCGCCGCCCGCGCTGGCTGGCGACGGCGGCGCAGAACAGTCCCGCAGCTCCGCCGCCCAGTATGATCGCATCATGGCCCATGCGATGGTCCGTGGACGTTCGCTGCCGGCATGTCGAGCGGATGCGGAAAGGTTTCGGTAATGGTTCGTCCTAGTAAGAGACGCGCCGATCCACGCGCGCGACTTGCGCACGCCTCCGGTGCAATTGCGGTTCATGCACCCGGCACCCGCCCCCGCCCCCGACGCCCAGCGCTATCACCATCTCGATGCCGCACGTGCGCTGTTCATGCTGCTGGGCATTCCCTTCCACGCGAGCCTGGCTTTTGCAGGTGGACACTGGCTGGTGATGAGCGGGTCGAGCGATCCGCTGCTGAGCCTGATCCCGCCCGTGCTCAGCGATTTTCGCATGCCGGGCTTCTTCGTGATCGCAGGCTTCTTCGCCGCGCTGCTGCTGGAGCGGCGTTCGCGAGGGGAATGGCTGAAGGGGCGGATCGAAAGGCTGGGCCTGCCTCTGGCGGTCGGCATCGCGACGATCGTGCCGGTGCAGGCGGCGATCCTTGCCAACGCACCTGCCCGTATGGTCGATGGCGGTGCGACGCACGATCTCCTCTCGCACCTCTGGTTCCTGCCCGTCCTGATCCTGATGTGCCTGTTGCTTTCGGCAGTATGGCCGCTGGTGGTGCGGGTCCGGCATGCGCCCGTACCCGGGGTCATCACGCTTGGCCTTGGCTTTGCGGCCTACGAGCTCGCCCTGTTCGCGCTGGAGCACGTCTTGCACAGCGACCTGAGCTTCCTCGGCGGGTTCGTCGACCTTGGAAGGCTGGCCATCTACCTGCCGTTCTTCGCGCTCGGCGTGGCGCTGCGCCGATCACGCACCTTGTGGGGGAGGTTTTCCGCCTTCGATCCGGCGGTCGCGGTCATCGGGCTGGTCGCGCTGCTGCTGCATGTCGGGCTGTGGCAGGATCAGTCGCGGGTCGGCATCGCGCTCGATCTGGCGTTCGACGGGCTCGCATCGCTGTGCCTGACGCAGACCATCCTCGCGCTGCTGGTGAAGATCGCACACCGTCCATCCGCCCGGATCGATCGGCTGGTCGACGCGTCTTTCACGATCTACCTGCTGCACCACCCGGTGGTGGTGGCGCTGGCGATATTGTGCGTGTGGGCGGCACTCCCGCCGCTCCTGTCGTGGAGCGCGATCTGCGTTACCGCCTTTGTGCTGCCCTACGCCGCGCATCGGCTGTTGCGCCGCAGCCCCCTGGCGCTGTGGCTGTTCAACGGAGTGCGCCCGAAAGAGCGCGGCTGGGGACTGCTGGTCGGTGCGCGGGAGCGCGCGCCCGCCTAGATATCGAGGTTCGCGACGTTCAGCGCATTGTCCTGGATGAACTCGCGCCGGGTTTCGACCACGTCGCCCATCAGGCGGCTGAAAATCTCGTCCGTCACATCGGCATCCTCGATCTTCACCTGCAGCAGCGCGCGGTTGTCCGGGTCGAGCGTGGTCTCCCACAGCTGTTCCGCGTTCATTTCGCCCAGACCCTTGTAGCGCTGCACGGACAGACCCTTGCGCCCCGCCGCGATCACCGCGTCGAACAGCTGGGTCGGGCGGATGATCGTGCCTTGGCCTATCGTGGCCGAGCGATCGGGCGTGCCGCCATCGTCCTCGCCGTCGCTTTCGGGAGTTTCCTCGACCGCGCTCGGCTTCACCAGCTTCGCCGCGCTTTCGTAGGCGTCGAGGTTCTCGGCGGCGACCTTGTGCAGCTTGCGCGCTTCGGCACTTTCGAGGAATTTCTCCTCGATCAGGTGCGTGTCGGTCACGCCGCGCCACAGGCGGCTGAGCATGATCCCGCCATCGGGCGAACGCTCGCCGCTCCACTTGGCTTCGGTGTCGCCCATCTGCAGGCGTGCTGCCGCGCGGTCGAGCGCGTCGGCGGCTGCGAGGTTTTCCGGATCGAACGCGCCCGCCATCGCGAGCGTCTCGACGATCGCGGTGTCGTACTTGCGCGGCGCGTAGGCGAGCAGGTTGCGCATGCGCAGCGCGTGATCGACCAGCGCGGACAGATCGGCCCCGGCGCGCACGCCGGTCGGGCTGTCGAGCACGCGGTCCTGCAAGCCTTCCGCAACGAGGTAGCGGTCGAGCGCGCGCTCGTCCTTCAGGTAGACCTCGCTGCGCCCGCGCGCGACCTTGTACAGCGGCGGCTGGGCGATGAAGAGGTGCCCGGCCTTGACGATCTCGGGCAGCTGGCGGTGGAAGAAGGTCAGCAGCAGCGTGCGGATATGCGCGCCGTCCACGTCGGCGTCGGTCATGATGACGATCTTGTGGTAGCGCAGCTTCTCGATGTTGAAATCGTCGCGGATGCCGGTGCCCATCGCCTGGATCAGCGTGCCGACTTCCTTCGATGAAATGATCCGGTCGAACCGCGCGCGCTCGACATTCAGGATCTTGCCCTTGAGCGGCAGGATCGCCTGCGTCTTGCGGTCGCGGCCCTGCTTGGCGGAGCCACCGGCCGAGTCACCCTCGACCAGGAAGAGTTCGCACTTGGCAGGATCGCGTTCCTGGCAGTCGGCCAGCTTGCCGGGCAGGCTGGCGACGCTCATCGCGCCCTTGCGGCTCATTTCGCGCGCGCGCCGCGCGGCTTCGCGGGCGGCGGCGGCATCGACGATCTTCTGGACGATAGTCTTGGCGTGGTTGGGGTTTTCCTCCAGCCACTCGGTCATCTTGTCGCCCATCAGGCTTTCGAGCGGAGAGCGGACTTCGGAGCTGACCAGCTTGTCCTTCGTCTGCGAGGAGAACTTGGGATCGGGCAGCTTGACCGAAACGATCGCGGTCAGCCCTTCGCGCATGTCCTCACCACTGAGGCTCACCTTCTCCTTCTTGAGCAAGCCCGAGGAGGCGGCGTAGTTATTGAGCGTGCGAGTCAGCGCGGTGCGGAACGCGGCGAGGTGCGTGCCCCCGTCGCGCTGCGGGATGTTGTTGGTGAAGGCGAGCACGTTCTCGTAATAGGAATCGTTCCATTCGAGAGCGACGTCGATGCCGATCCCGTCCTTCTCCGCCGAGACCGAGATCGGCTCGGGAATCAGCGCTTCCTTGTTGCGGTCGAGATAGTTGACGAAGGCGGCAATCCCGCCCTCGTAGAACAGGTCGTGCTCCTGCACATCCTCGCCCCGGCGGTCGCGCAGCTTGATGTGCACGCCCGAGTTGAGGAAGGCGAGCTCGCGGTAACGGTGTTCGAGCTTGTCGAAATCGAACTCTGTGACGTTCTTGAAGGTCTCTTCGCTCGCCTTGAAGGTGACGCGCGTGCCCTTTTTCAGGCCATTTTCGTCGCCGTTCGAATCGACCGGCGGCGCATCGCCGCGCACTTCGAGGCTGGCGACCGCATCGCCGTGTTCGAAGCGCATCCAGTGCTCCTTGCCGTCGCGCCAGATGACCAGTTCGAGCCATTCGGAGAGGGCGTTGACCACCGACACGCCCACGCCGTGGAGCCCGCCCGAAACCTTGTAGGCATTGTCGTCGCTGGTGTTCTCGAACTTGCCGCCCGCGTGCAGCTGGGTCATGATGACCTCTGCGGCGGAGACGCCTTCGCCCTTGTGCATGTCGACCGGAATGCCGCGGCCATTGTCTTCGACCGAGACGCTGCCGTCGGGGTTCAATTCGATCAGGACGAGGTCGCAATGGCCCGCCAGCGCTTCGTCGATGGCGTTGTCCGACACCTCGAACACCATGTGGTGCAGGCCCGAACCATCGTCGGTATCGCCGATATACATGCCGGGGCGTTTGCGCACCGCGTCGAGGCCCTTGAGCACCTTGATCGAATCCGCACCATATTCGCCGGTATTCCGGCCGTTTTTCGTGTTCTCGTCCATCGGGCGAATATAGGCACACGACGCCTGAAACCCAAACGAAACATGGCGAAATTGCAGGCTTTTCCACGGGGTATGGCGCAGCGCGGGCACATAGGCCGCGGACGTGCGTAGGTTGGGTGATGATGATGACGCTGATCGTGGTGGCGGTGGTGTCCGGAGCGCTCCTGCTCGGTGCCGCCTGGGGACTTTACGCACCCTTGGGAAAGAAGACCGAGGGCTTCCTCGTTGCACTTGCGGGCGGCGCGCTGCTGCTGTCCGTCACCAGCGAACTGATCCAGCCTTCGATAGAGCGCGGATCGCTGATGGTTGCAGGGATCGCCGTGCTGGCGGGCGCGGGCGTGTTTACGCTGGCCGACTGGCTGGTGAAGGAAAAATGGGGCGGCGGCTCGGGGGGCGGATTGCTCGCCGCGATCACGCTCGACGGCATCCCTGAAAACCTCGCGCTGGGGGTCGCGCTGATCGGCGCAGGGCCGATGGAGGTTGCCGCGCTGGCCGGATCGATCCTGTTGTCCAACCTGCCCGAGGCGGCGGGCGGTGCGAAGGAAATGCGCGGCGACGGTCGGTCGCGAGCCAAGATCTTCGCGCTGTGGGCGGGCACCGCCGTGCTGCTCTCCGCAGCGGCAATTGCGGGCAACCTGCTGCTCGAAGGTGCGAGCGAGACGCATCTGGGCGCGATCCGGTGCTTTGCCGCAGGGGCGGTGATCGCGAGCCTTGCGATCGAAGTCTTCCCGCAGGCGTTTCGCGAAGACGATTACTGGGCGGGAATTGCTACCGCGATCGGTGCGGTGCTCGCCTTCCTGCTCGGCTCGCTCGGCGGCGGGTAGCGATTGACGTAGCGGAAGGGCTGCCCCATCCGCGCCCCATGCTCTCTGTACTCGACATCTTCCGGATCGGGATCGGTCCGTCCTCTTCGCACACGGTCGGCCCCATGCGTATCGCCCGGCGTTTCGTTCGGGCGCTGGAAAAGGCCAGCGGGCTCGACAAGGTCGCGCGGGTGGCGGTGGAATTGCAGGGCTCGCTCGCGCTGACCGGGGTGGGGCACGGCACCGTCGACGCGAGCATCCTCGGGCTGGCAGGCTTCCAGGCCGACCGGACCGATCCCGACAAGGCGGCGGACACGCTCGCCGGCATTCGCGAAACGAACCGGCTGATGCTGGGCGGCAAGCGCGAGATCGCCTTCGATCCCAAGGCCGACATCGACCTTGCCGGGCACATCATCCCCGATCTGCATCCCAACGGGATGGTCCTTCGCGCCTACGACAAGGCGGGCGGAATCCTGCTTGAGCGGACCTATTTCTCCACCGGTGGCGGCTTTGTCGCGTCCGAAGCGCAGCTGCGCCGGCCGCCGAAGGACGACCGGGTGAAAGCGGGCGCGGACGTGCCGCATCCCTTCGGCTCGGCGAAGGAACTGCTTGCACTGTGTGCCGAGCATGATCTCACCGTCGCAGACCTGATCCTTGCCAACGAGGACGCGATGCGTCCGCGCGAGGGGACGATTGCCGGGCTCGACCGAATCGCCGCCGCGATGGACCAGTGCATCGATCGCGGGCTGACCCAGCGCGGCATCCTGCCCGGCGGCCTCAAGGTGCAGCGCCGCGCGCCCGACCTGTGGGACAAGCTTTCGGGCAATCCCATGTCGAACGAGCGCGAGCAGCTGTTCGACTGGCTCAACTGCTACGCGATGGCGGTGAACGAGGAGAACGCCGCCGGGGGCCGCGTCGTGACCGCGCCCACCAATGGCGCGGCGGGGATCATCCCGTCGGTCATCCGCTTCTATTGCAAGACCGCCGAGGACGAGGATTGCATCGAGAAGCGGCGGCTATTCCTGCTCACCGCAGGCGCGGTCGGCCTTTTGTACAAGCAGCGCGCGAGCATTTCGGGCGCCGAGATGGGCTGTCAGGGAGAGGTCGGGGTAGCCTGTTCGATGGCGGCGGGCGGCCTCGCCGCGCTATGGGGCGGCAGTCCCGTGCAGGTCGCCTCGGCAGCCGAGATCGGGATGGAGCACAATCTCGGCCTCACCTGTGATCCGGTCGGCGGGCTGGTGCAGGTGCCGTGCATCGAACGCAACGCGATCGGCGCCGTCAAGGCGGTCAATGCCGCGCGGCTGGCGCTGCACCGGACGGGCGCGGAAAGCCTCGTCAGTCTGGATCAGGTGATCGAGACCATGCGCCAGACCGGGCTCGACATGAGCAACAAGTACAAGGAAACGAGCCAGGGCGGGCTGGCGGTCAACGTGGTCGAATGCTGATCGTCGAAGGGTGAACGGAGCCTAGGGAAATGCGCGGCGAAACTTGACCGCGCCGGCCCATATCGACTGGTCGAAAAGCGGCACCATCCCTGCGCGCGTCGCGTCGTCGAACTGGGTCGCGTGGCATTTGGCGGCCTCGGCGGCTCGGGCAAGCTCCGCTTCGTCGTATTCGGCGCGCGCGTTGATCAGCTTGGGATCGGTCGTGGCCCAGCGCTGCATTTCGGGTACCGGGGGAAGCGTGCCGTTTTCGATCGCGGGGAACAGCACCAGCGGCGCGGTGGGATCGTGATCGATCCGCTGGACGATCTCGGTCACCAGAGCGCTGACCATGCGGTGGTCGGCATGGCCATAGCCGCCGTCGGGCCCCCAGGTGATGATCGAGGCGGGGCCGTACGATTCGATCAGCGCGCTCAGCTCGGCTTCGAGGGGGCTTGCCGCGCCATCTTTCGACTGCGCCTGTTCCCACAAGGTGCCATCGCCATAGCCGAGGAACACCGGCTCCTTCAGGCCGAGCGCGCGCGAGGAACAAAGCGCCTCCGCCTCGCGGGCAGCGGCCAGCTCGGCGCCCTTCTCGAAATCGGAAACGCCCGGCCCGGCATCGCCGCTTGTGGCGTAGATCACTGTGACTTCAACCCCGTCCGCCGCAGCATCGGCCAGAGCAGGGGCGACAACCAGTTCGTCGTCGGGATGCGCGAAGATCGCCAGCATCGTCGGCGCGCGCTCCTGCGCATTGCCCGCCACGCACATCAGCATGCTCGCGCACAGCGCGCCGCCTGTCAGCCAGCACCTCATCCGTATCCTCCCGCGCAACCTCTCACGGCGTGTATGGCAGGCGCGGCGCGCCCGGTCGAGCGGGAGCTATCGCCATAAGTAAAAGGCCCGCCTGCCGGGGGTGGCAAGCGGGCCGGAGGTGCATCCGCGGCCGGGGGGGAGGGGCCGCGAGACATGTCACCGAGGAGGAAGGCCGGGGGCGGATCAGGGGGGGGGAGAGGACGATCCGCCGCCGGCTCGGGAGGCGAAATAATCTTACACCGCCCTATATGAAAGTGAGAAAACCCGCAGGTCGATGCACTTTTATGCAACTGTCTTAGAATGGCGCTCACGCGAGCGTCGCACGCTCTGTTGTCTCGAAAAGCACTCGGCTGAACAGGGCGACTACCACATGCTCGAATGGAGGCTTCGGGATGGACAGAATGGGTCCATCCCACTGCCTCAAGCAGCGACAGCTCCCGCATCCGTCAGGAAAAAAACCCCGCAGATCAGCCTGTTTAGCCTCCTGAAGCGGTGGAAGGCACGTTGGTTCGCCGGGCCGCCTCCGTCCCACCGGATGCCGCCATCGCCGCGGATCGCGGCAGCGAGGCTGATACGGGGGGGTGGGATAAATCGGACAACGCGAATCGCCTTCGCACGGACTGCCGCATCTCGAACGGCCCCATGTGTTGCGCGGCGCTCAACCGGATCGGCGGCTTCGCCTTGGGTCCGAAGAGAGGGGATATACCTTGTCGCGGCTGCCCGGCCAGACACCCGCCCGTGCAACGGCAACGCCGCCCGCTGGACAGGCTGCGGGGCAGGACTTACCGCGCAGCCATGCAGCCAGACCATCTCCCCGATTCCATCCTCATCGTCGATTTCGGCAGCCAGGTGACCCAGCTGATCGCGCGCCGCGTGCGCGAGGCGGGCGTCTATTCCGAGATCGCCCCGTTCAGCCAGGCCGAGGAAGCCTTCGCGCGGATGAAGCCCAAGGGCATCATCCTCTCCGGATCGCCCGCCAGCGTGTGCGACGAAGGCAGCCCCCGCGCGCCGCAGGTGCTGTTCGATTCAGGCCTCCCGATCCTGGGCATCTGTTACGGCCAGCAGGTGATGACCACCCAGCTCGGCGGCGAAGTGAAGCCGGGTCACGAGACCGGCGAAGGCGGCGAATTCGGCCGCGCGTTCCTGACCGTGACCGAGCCTTGTGTGCTCTTTGAAGGCCTGTGGAACGTCGGCGAGCGGCACCAGGTGTGGATGAGCCACGGCGACAAGGTCACACAGTTCGCGGAAGGATTCCGCATCGTCGCCACCAGCGATGGCGCTCCGTTTGCGCTGATCGCCGATGACGAGCGGCGCTATTACGGCACGCAGTTCCACCCCGAGGTGTTCCACACCCCCGATGGCGCAAAGCTGCTCGCCAATTTCGCGCGCCATGTCTGCGGCCTCTCGGGCGACTGGACCATGGCCGAATACCGCGCGACCAAGATCGCCGAAATCCGCGAGCAGGTGGGCGATGCGAAGGTCATCTGCGGGCTTTCCGGCGGGGTCGATTCCTCGGTCGCCGCGATCCTGATCCACGAGGCGATCGGCGAACAGCTGACCTGCGTCTTCGTCGACCACGGCCTGTTGCGCCAAGGCGAGCGCGAACAGGTCGAGACCATGTTCCGCGACCACTACAACATCCCGCTGGTGGTGGTGGACGCCGAGGAACGCTTCATGGCGGGCCTCGCGGGCCAGACCGACCCCGAGAAGAAGCGCAAGTTCATCGGCGGCGAGTTCATCAACGTTTTCGAGGAAGAGGCGAACAGGATCGGCGGTGCGGACTTCCTCGCGCAAGGCACGCTCTATCCCGATGTGATCGAGAGCGTTTCCTTCACCGGCGGGCCTTCGGTGACGATCAAGTCGCACCACAATGTCGGTGGCCTGCCCGAGCGGATGAACATGAAGCTGGTCGAACCCTTGCGCGAATTGTTCAAGGACGAGGTCCGCGATCTGGGGCGCGAGCTAGGCCTGCCCGACATCTTCGTCGGCCGCCACCCGTTCCCCGGCCCCGGCCTCGCAATCCGTATTCCCGGCGAAGTGACCAAGGAACGCTGCGACATCCTGCGCAAGGCGGACGCGATCTACCTCGAGGAAATCCGCAACGCCGGCCTCTACGACGCGATCTGGCAGGCCTTCGCCGTGCTGCTCCCGGTGAAGACCGTCGGCGTGATGGGCGACGGGCGCACCTACGACAGCGTGTGCGCCCTGCGCGCGGTGACCAGCACCGACGGGATGACGGCCGATGTCTATCCCTTCGACGGCGCATTTCTCAGCCGCGTGGCGACCCGCATCGTCAACGAGGTGCGCGGGATCAACCGGGTCGTCTACGACTACACCAGCAAGCCGCCCGGCACGATCGAATGGGAGTGAGCCAATGAGTTTGCTGACGCGTGCGAGTGCGGTCCTGCGTCGGCACGGGCCGGTATTATTTGTCCGCCGGGTCGCGCGCGAAATCTCGCGCCGGAGCTCGCTTGGACTGCGACGAGTGGCCACGGGCGGGAAGGATTTCGTCCTTTCGGATTACGGGGTAAAGCTCATCCCGAACTGGAGCGACAGCACCTTCCAGCTTTATGTCATCGGGGGGTACGGCACCTTCTTCAGCGACTTTCTGGCCACGCGAACGGCCGATTTCGCATTCGTGGATATCGGTGCGAACCAGGGGCTTTATTCTATCCTTGCCGCGCGCAATCCGCATTGCCTTGGCGTGGCGGCCTTCGAACCATCGAGCGCGACCGCCGATCTCATGTCGCGCAACGTTACCCTCAACGAAGCCTCGCAAATCGAGGTCCACCGGTTTGCGGTCGCGGCGAAGGAGGGCACGGAGCAGCTGACGACCTTTCCGGGGCATAGCGGCAAAGCCAGCCTCAACCCTACCAAGGACGGATTCTCCGTGCCGGAGACGGAAACCATCCGAACGGTCTCTGCACAAGGCATCGACGCGCGGATCCCCGATGCGCCGAGCTACATCGTGAAAGTCGATGTGGAAGGTCTGGAAGACGTCGTCTTGCGGGAATTCGCGAAGACACTGGCCGTTCATCGCACCAGCCACATCTTTTACGAAGTCGACGAAGACTGGGTCTCGTCCGACAAGCTCGAAGAGATTCTCCGAGCATCCGGCTTCACCCGGTTCGAGCGCGTCGGCAAGGATCCCATCCATTACGACGTGCTCGCCATTCGCGACTAAGCTGCATGAACGGTGCCCGGGCGGTCCGGGCTGGGTGCCCTCATTGGGGCGGGTGCAACGGGCCAGGGCGTCAAACCCAACGGTTACGCCAGGGGTGTGCAAGTCAGGCGCGACAGCACCAGAACCGATCCGCGGCCTGCTGCGTTGCCCCGGTGAACCCCCAAAGCAACGGAGCTCCCCCATGAAAGCCGTCAAGGTCCGCAATCCCGCCAGTCTCGACAGCCTAGAAGTCGTCGATATCGACACTCCGGGCGAACCCGGCCCTGGCGAGGTGCGAGTGAAGCTGCATGCCTCCTCGCTCAACTTTCACGACTATGCGGTCGTCGCGGGGATGATCCCGACCGAGGACGGGCGCATTCCGCTGTCCGATGGCGCGGGCGAGGTCGAGGCGGTGGGCGAGGGTGTCGACGAGTTCGCGGTCGGCGACCGGGTGATGTCGGTCTTCTTTCCCGAATGGCAGGACGGGCGTCCGCCGATGGGCAGCTTCGAGACCACGCCGGGCGACGGGATCGACGGTTTCGCTTGCGAAAAGGTGGTGAAGCCCGCCCGTGCCTTCACCCGGATGCCCGAAAATTTCGACTTCGCGCAGGCGGCCTGCCTGCCGTGTGCCGGGCTGACCGCGTGGCGTGCGCTGAAGGAGGACGGAAACCTGCAGGCCGGGCAGACCGTGCTGCTGGAGGGGACCGGCGGCGTCTCGATGTTCGCACTGCGGATCGCCAAGGCGGCGGGGGCGCGGGTGATCATCACCTCCAGTTCGGACGACAAGCTGGCGAGGGCGCGCGAGCTGGGTGCCGATCACACGATCAACTACAAGAGCACCGACGAGTGGGGCGCCGAGGCGTTCGACTGGTCGAAGGGCGGCGTCGATCATGTGGTCGAGGTCGGCGGGCCGGGCACGGTGAACCAGGCGATCGACGCGATCCGGCCCGGCGGCCATATCCACCTGATCGGCGTGCTCACGGGCCGCAAGGGCGAGGTCGAAACCGCCGCGCTGATGCGCAAGATGGGGCGGTTGCAGGGGCTGACCGTGGGCAGCCGCGCGATGCAGTTGCGGATGATCGCCGCGATCGAGGCCACGGGTATGGAGCCGGTCATCTCGGACCGTTTCGCGCTCGCCGATCTGGCCGAGGCCTTCCGCCACGAGCAGGATCAGAAGCACTTCGGCAAGATCGCGATCGATATCTGACGCGCCATGCAACTCCCCCTCGGCGAGGATCCGCGCACCGACACGCTTCGGCGGCTCCAGCCGCTGCTGATCCAGCGGTTCGGGCGGATCGAGCGCGCACCACGCGAGCGGCGCGCGCCCGAGTGGGTGCTGGTGCAGGGGGTGATCGGCGCGCGCACGCGGTCGGAGGTTTCCAACGCGGCGACCGACCGGTTGCTGGCGAGATATGGAAGCTGGGAGGCGGTGGCGGCGGCTGCGCTCGAAGACTTGCAGGCTGAGCTGGCGACCCAGACCTATCCCAATGTCGCGGGCGAGCGGCTTAAGGCCTGCCTGACCGACCTGGTCGTGCGGCGTGGCGCCGTCGACCTCTCGCATCTCGAAGCGATGAAGACCGATGCGGCGATGGCGTGGCTCGAAACGCTGCCCGGCGTCGGGCGCAAGATCGCGGCGGGGGTGGTCAATGCCTCGACGCTGGACCGCAAGGCGATGGTGCTCGATTCGCACCATCGCCGTGTGCTCCAGCGCATGGGTCTGGTTCCGCCAAGGGCCGATACGAGCCGCGCCTATGCGGCGATCATGCCCGTGATGCCGCCCGAATGGAGCGCGGCCGACTACGACGAGCATCACCTGCTGATGAAGGAAATCGGGCGTGCCTATTGCCGACCGAGCAGCACGGATTGCCCCGCGTGCCCTGCCCAGTCGCTCTGCAAGACCGGGCGGGCGAAGGCCGCCTGAAACGGCCCCGCCGACACCCTTGTCGGCCCCGTCAGTCGGACGCGCGCTTGTACGGGACGAAGTCGGTCAGGAAGATCGGATAGCCCAGCGAATCGCTGGCGTAGGAGCGCCGCATCTCGACCCGCGAAGTGCGACAGAACGAGGGTGTCGCGTCCCTGATCACCAGCATGTCGTTGCTGTCGAGCGCTTCGGGGTGGGCGGTGTAGTTGATGTAGATCGTGCGCCCCGCGTCATACACCAGCGCGGTCTTGTCGATCATGTAGATGCGCGCGTTCACGTGACTGGGCACGCACCTGGTCGGCTCGCCCGCGACCCGGCCTTCGAGCAGCTTGGCGAGCTGTTCGTCGCCTTTCGACTGTTCGGCGCTGGCAGGGGCAGTCACCGCAAGGGCTGCGAGGCCAAGTGTGGCGAGTGTGGCGAGTTTGAACGTCATGGGGTCGATCCTTCGTCCGCATTGGAGCCTGCGAGAAGGAGCGAAGCCCGCATGGCATCGCTCGCAGGCATGTTTTATGCGGGCGAGTAGATCACAAAGCAGGTGAATGATCGCTGACTTTCGCGCGCGCGGCGCGGCGATCGCACCGGCTCACGGGTGACCCGGATCGGCGCCTTCGCTGATATCGCGCAGCGCGGCCTGGTCCACTCCGTCGGCTGGTCCGCCTTCGAGCACGAAGCGCCGGTCGCAATAGCCGCAATCGACGTAGCCGTGCTCGTCGATTTCGAGATAGATCTTGGGATGGCCCAGCGCGGCCGGACGGTAATTCTCGCCGCTGCGGATGTCGGTGGCGCCATCGCACCATACGCGGCGGGCGGTGACCTTGGAGATTTCTGGCGGCGGAATCGACATGGCAGCGCGCATATCCTCGTGGCCCGTTTGCGGCAAGTCCCGATAGAGCTGCCAAACCTGTGGCCAAGCACGCGGGCGCGCATTAGGGCGGATCGCATGACGACCCGGCCCGCGATCTCGATCCAGAACCTGACCAAGCGCTATGCCCCCGCCAAGGGGGAGAGCGAGGGCAAGCTGGCGCTGAAAGGCGTCAGCTTTGATGTCCCGCAGGGCGGCATCTTCGGCCTGCTCGGCCCCAATGGCGCGGGCAAGTCGACGCTGATCAACATCCTCGCCGGGCTGGTCACGCGGACCAGCGGCAGCGCGGAAATCTGGGGTTTCGACACCGCCAAGAACCCGCGCAATGCCAAGCGCGCGATCGGCATCGTGCCGCAGGAAATCGTGTTCGACCCGTTCTTTACCCCGTTCGAGGTGCTGGAGAATCAGGGCGGTTTTTACGGCATTCCGGCAAGCGAGCGACGCAGCGAGGAGCTGCTGAAGGCGGTCCACCTGTGGGACAAGCGCGACGCCTATGCCCGCACGCTGTCGGGCGGGATGAAGCGTCGCCTGCTGATCGCCAAGGCGATGGTCCATTCGCCGCCGATCCTCGTGCTCGACGAGCCGACCGCGGGCGTCGATGTCGAGCTGCGGCGGCAGTTGTGGGAACTGGTGACCGAGCTCAACCAGCAGGGCGTCACCGTGGTGCTGACCACGCACTACCTCGAAGAAGCCGAGCAGTTGTGCGATCGGATCGCGATCATCAACCATGGCGAACTGATCGCGGACAAGCCGACCCGCGAACTCGTCGGCATGGCGCGCGAGAAGATCATCCGGCTGGAAGTGGACAAGGACCTGGCAGGCCCGCCGATGGACGAGGCGTTCACCCGCGCCGAAGTGACTGCGCCGCGCACGCTCGAAATCGCCTATGATCGCGACAAGATGACCGCCGGCCAGGTGCTGACCATCGTGCAGGGCCACGGTTACGCGATCGAGGATGTCTCGACGCTGGAGCCCGATCTGGAAGACGTTTTCGTGCAGCTGACGGGCGCGGGATAGGCCTAAAGGCCAAGGTATCGTCACCCCAGCGATAACCATTGGTCAACGCATCGTCGTTAATGCGACCATGTGACGAAAATTGTGCCCTTTTCCAGGATTTTGGCGCAGCTGCCCGCCGTCGCCACGATCCTCGCCGCCCTGCTTTGCGCCGTTGTCGCAGGGCCGGCATCGGCGCGATGCGTTGGCAGTCTCGATCCCGTCATCATGCGCGCGGAACTGGAGACCGGGCGCGACCCCGATCGCGCGGTCGACCTGATCGCGCGGCAGATATCCGCCACCGACCCCACCGACAAACGCCGCATGGCCGAACTTTACCTCGCCCAGTGGGTCGCGCTGACGATGAGCGGGGAACCTGCAGCAGGCGCGCTTGAAAAGGCGCGCGGTGCGGCGAGCGGATTTCCCTCGGGCGATCCGGCAAACCTGATGGTGCGCCTGGCCGATCTCCACAAGCTCGACAACGGGCCCGCAAAGCGCAGCGCACTTTCGTCGATCGTGCGCGACTATCGGGCGCTTCCCGACGGAAGCAAGGCGAAGGCCTGCCGCGGGGTCGACCTCTCGTTTCACTATGCGCTGCTCGAAGATCAGCGCAATGCCTTCGTCTACGCGACGCAGGCCTATCGCAACAGCCCGGCGGACAAGGAGTCGCTGGCGCACGCGAACGCGGCCTCGATGCTCGCCTACCTCGTCTCGTCCGGGCACGATTTTCCTTATGCGCGGCAGCTGCACTCCGAAGCGCTCGACACCTATCTGAAGACGGGGATGAGCGATCTTGCGTCGAATGAGCTTGTCCTGCGCGGTTATACCGAACTGGAGGACGGCGATGCCCGCGCGGCGATGGCCGACTTCAAGGCCGCAGCGGACCAGGCCCGCACCTACGGAAACGACTATGCGGTCGACTATGCGCTGCTGGGCGTCTGCCAGGCCGCCTACGAAGGCGGCAGGATCGTCGAAGCGGGCGCCGAGTGCGAACGGGTGTACGCCTCGCTCGCCAGGGAGGGAGAGCGCATGGCCCTGCCGGCAACGGCGCTGATGGCGGACCTGCTCGCCGAACGGGGCGACCCGGCCAGGGCCGTCGCCCTGCTCGATCCACAGATTGCCGAAGGCAAGGGCGAAGCGTCGCACGAAGACTGGATCCTCGCGCTACAGACGCGCGCGAAAGCGCTTTCGATGCTCGGCCGCAACGCCGAAGCCTATGCCGATATGCGCCGCGCGAGCGTCGCCCAGGCGGAACAGCGCGCGGAAGAACTGCAAAGCGGGGTCAACGCGTTGCAGGCACGTTTCCAGACCGAAGAACTGCAAAATCGGCTGATGAGCGAGGAACGCTCGAGCGATGCACGGCTGCGGCTGGCGATCGCGGTGATCGTCGGGGCCGTCACCACTCTTGCGCTGCTCGGCACGCTGATCTTCTTCCTGCTGCGGCACCGTCGCCGCTTCCGCCGCCTGGCGATGACCGACCCGCTGACCGGCCTCGGCAACCGGCGCGCGACGCTGGAAAAAATGGACCAGGCGTTGCGTAACGTCGGGGCGACCCAACCACGCGCTTCGTTCGTGCTGCTCGATATCGATCACTTCAAATGGTGGAACGATACCTTCGGCCACGATGCGGGCGACAGGATTCTCAACGACTTCGCCCGGGTGGTGGAGCGGTGCCTGCGCCCGACCGACATCGTCGGCCGCTGGGGCGGGGAGGAGTTTCTCGTCGTGCTGCCCGCGACCGGGCTGGAGGAAGCGAGGCAGATCATAGAGCGCGTGCGAACCGAAGCTGCGCAGGAAGTGTTCGACTTCGCGCCCGGTTACCGGCTTCGTTTCAGTGCGGGCATCGCCATGCCCGGCGAGACCGGCGGCCTGACGGACGCGTGCATCAGGCTGGCCGACAGGCGGCTCTACGCAGCCAAGGCCAAGGGCCGGAACCGTACCTGTATCGAGGGGGAAGAGATGCCCGTCGAAGACGCTGCGCAAGCGCGCGCCGGGGAAGTTTCCACGCCGGGCTCGACCACCGCCAAGGCCGCCTGATCCGTAGGCGGATCGTGGCAGAGGATACGTGACGCGGGGGCTCAGCCCCAGCCGCGGATTTTCCAGAAGGGATCGTCGAAGTCGACGGTGAGCAGCCAGTTCCCGCTGGTGCACCAAAGTTCGATGTGGCTCAGCGACACCCCGGCCAGCGGCTCCTGCTCGATCTCGCGATAGCCCATCGCCACCAGCGAATGGAATGCGGGCACCAGCGCGGTGCGGGGCATCAGGACGTAGGGCGACCCGGTGCGGTTGTGCGGCACGCCGTACATGCCCACTGTGGCGACCAGCATCGCGTCGCCCTCGCAGCGCGCCTCCACGAAGGTGCTCACCAGCGTCTGCAAGGCGTCGATGTCGCTCGGATCGACGACTTTCTTCAGGCTCTCTTTTTCGATCCCCCGCTTGTCGTTGTAGACGTGGCGCGGCCGCCGGGGATGGCGAGGATCGTCGTCGCGGACAAGCTCGTGCTCGATGCCAAGGTCGGCGAGCGTTTGGGTCAGCGGAAACGCGTAGAGCTGCGCCAGCGCGTCTAACCGGGCGTCCTCTTCGGGCGACAATTCGGGCGGCAGCGCCAGCCGCGCGATGTCGTCACGGTTCATCTCGATCAGCCAGTTCTCCGGGTAACCGGTGATCCAGATCGTCCATCCGAAATCGAGCAGCACGTCGAGATTGGCGATCGCATCGCTCGCCCGGAGCGCCACGTCGGTTTCGAATCCAGTGTCGTAGCCGAATCGGATCTCGGTATCAGGAGCGGTCGCCCTTTCGATCATCCGGCGGATCACATCGACGCGCAACTGAGCGGTCAGAGTGCCCTTGGGATCGACCTCGTCATTCAGCCAGCAGTGATCGATGTCCGCCGGCTCGGGGCTGTCGGGCCACCACACTCCGTTGCCCGCGACGCGGATATAGGGCGGGGTCCAGATTCCATCGAAGCGCGGCTCGTGCGGGACGCCGCGTTCCGCGAGGCGCGGGATGATCGTGCCTTCGACGCGTCGGGGCGGGGCCTCACGCAAGGCTGCGCGGCGTTCGTCGAGCTGTTTTCGCCGTTCCGGGTCCATCGCCGGTTTGCACAACGCAAACGTCCGGCGATCAAGCAAAATCTTGCAGCAGGGCACCGTGCCCGCCATGAGACGGGACATGACCGAAACCCACGACGTCCTCATCATCGGGTCGGGTGCGGCGGGCCTCACCGCAGCGCTGGCTCTTGCCGAAGAAAAGAAGGTGCTCGTGCTCGCCAAGGGCACGCTCACCGGAGGCAGCACGGCGTGGGCGCAGGGCGGCATCGCCGCCGTGCTCGACGCGGGCGACACGTTCGAGGATCATATCCGGGATACTATGGTGGCGGGCGCGGGGCTGAACGATCGCGACACGGTGGAATTCGTGATCGAGCGCGCGCCGCACGCGATCGACCGGCTGATCGAACTGGGCGTGCCCTTCAACAAGGAAAGCGGCGCGCTGCACCTGACGCGCGAAGGCGGCCATTCGCACCGCCGGATCGTCCATGTGAACGACGCGACCGGCTGGGCGGTACAGTCCACGCTGCTGAAAGCCGCCGAGGAAAACCCCAACATCACCCTGCTGCCGGGGCGAACCTGCATCGACCTGATCACCGGGCGGCACGAGCTGCGATATTCGGGCGCGGGCCAGGTGTGGGGCGCCTACGCGCTCAACGAGGAAACGGGCGAGGTCGAGGCGCATGTCGCGCGCGCGACCGTGCTCGCGGCGGGCGGCGCGGGGCGCTGCTACCTGTTCAGCACGGCTCCGCGGGGGGCCACCGGCGACGGGATCGCGATGGCGTGGCGCGGCGGCGCGCGTGTCGCCAACATGGAAATGATGCAGTTCCACCCGACCTGCCTCTACAATCTCGAGGTCAAGAACTTCCTCGTGACCGAGGCGGTGCGGGGCGAGGGTGGACGGCTGATCAACCCGCGGACCGGCAAGCGCTTCATGGAATTCTACGATCCCGAACGGCTCGAACTGGCCCCGCGCGACGTCGTGGCGCGCGCGATCGACGCCGAGATCAAGCGTTTCGGGCTCGACTACGTCCATCTCGACATCAGCCACCAGCCGCCCGAATTCGTGCGCGAGCATTTCCCCACGATCCACGAGAAGCTGCTGGGACTGGGGATCGACATGACCACCCAGCCGATCCCCGTCGTGCCCGCGCAGCACTATACCTGCGGCGGAGTTCTGGTGGACCTGTTCGCGCGAACCGACCTGCCGGGCCTGTGGGCGGCGGGCGAATGCATCGAAAGCGGGCTGCACGGGGCGAACCGCCTCGCCTCCAACTCGTTGCTCGAATGCTTCGTGTTCGGCGAGGCGGCGGCGCGCGACATCCTGTCGATGTGGGACGAACTCGACGCCCCGCCTGAAATCCGCCCGTGGGACGCGAGCCGGGTGACCGATTCGGACGAAGAGGTCGTGATCAAGCAGAACTGGACCGAGATTCGCCGCTTCATGTGGAACTATGTCGGGATCGTGCGCACGACCAAGCGGCTCGAGCGTGCGGCGAACCGTATCCGCCTGCTGCAATCGGAGATCGACGATTACTACGGCAGCTTCCGGGTGACGACCGACCTGATCGAGCTGCGCAACCTGGTTCAGGCGGCGGAGCTGATCGTGCGCTGCGCGCTCGAACGCAAGGAAAGCCGGGGGCTGCACTTCACGCTCGACCATCCCCAGACCGATCCGATCGCCCGCGATACGGTGTTGCTACCGCGTTGAATTCGATTGCGGAAACTTGATGGAAGTTAGTTTGTGGCCGGATCAAGGCGCTGACCCATTGTGGGGGTGATGCCCATGAGGGGTGTGAGCAAACAGAGGAATTACCCATGAAGAAGATCGCTATTCTCGCCGCCCTGCCCGCCGCCGCGCTCGCGCTGAGCGCTTGTGGCGAAAGCCCGCAGGAAGAGGCGATGGAAAGCCAGGCCGATGCCACCGAAGAAGCGGCTGATAACCAGGCCGACATGATCGACGACATGGCCGATGATGCGACCGACGAAACCACCGAAGACACGCTCGAAGACAAGGCCGATGCGGTCGAGGCGGCTGGCGAGGAAAAGGCCGACGCCATGGAAGACCAGGCCGACCAGATGTAATCGGCTTTCGGTATGAATTGCCGGGTTTCCGGCATGGGCCTCCGCCAGCATTGGCGGGGGCCTTTTCGTATGCCGCCGCATAACGGGCGGACGCTGCTAGCGGAGCCCATCGCCAAGCTGAATCCGGCACACATATTTTTCCCACAGTTTGGTTGCGCTCGCAGGCGGCTCCCGAATCGGCGCGAGCGGTACCTTTGATGACTCGTCCAGTCCTTTCGGTGCGCTACTCCATCCTTTTTTCCACCCGCCGACCCTTGCGCGGTCCGCCCTGCTGATTCATGTTCGGCCTCTCTCGCGATCCGGCGGCGTTCGGGCGACTTGCAACAGGGGTCTCGCGGGGGGCGCAGCGATGGCTCGGGGCAACCCGCCAGTGCGCGATTTATGACATATGGCTGGGGCGCTTTTGCGCGCACCACGCAGGCGCTACTTTTGGGGGCGAGACTATGGAATTCAGCACAGGCGAAACCGATATCTCGACGGTTGGAGAGGACACGGTGCGACCCACGTCCCGAACCGCCAAGACCCGCAGCAAGGGCGCAAGCGCGAAGAAACGCCAGACGAAGGCAGTGACGATGGAAAAAGACGATCGCGGATCGGAAGAACTGGTGGCTGGAGCCGCTGCCGACGCCATGGCCAAGGCGGTCGCGGCCAGCGTTGCCGACACGTCCGACAGCAAGAAGGTCAATCCGCGCCGCTTCGCGATCGTCACCGACGAATCGCGCGATGCGAACCTGACCGAATTCGGCAAGGAAACGCTCGAGGATCGTTACCTGCTGCCGGGTGAGAACTATCAGGACCTGTTCGCCCGCGTGGCCGATGCCTACGCCGACGATCAGGATCACGCGCAGCGCCTGTACGACTATATCTCGAACCTGTGGTTCATGCCCGCGACCCCCGTGCTGTCGAACGGCGGCACGCATCGCGGCCTGCCGATCTCGTGCTACCTCAACTCGGTCGAAGACAGCCTCAACGGCATCGTCGACACCTGGAACGAGAACGTGTGGCTTGCCTCCAAGGGCGGCGGCATCGGAACCTACTGGGGCAATGTGCGCGGGATCGGCGAGCCGGTCGGCCTCAACGGCAAGACCAGCGGGATCATCCCCTTCGTCCGCGTGATGGACAGCCTGACGCTGGCGATCTCGCAGGGCTCGCTGCGCCGAGGTTCGGCCGCGTGCTACATCGACATCAACCACCCGGAGATCGAGGAATTCCTCGAAATCCGTAAGCCCAGCGGCGACTTCAACCGCAAGGCGCTGAACCTGCACCACGGCGTTCTCGTCACCGACGAGTTCATGGAAAAGGTCCGCAGCGGCGAGGAATTCGACTTGGTCAGCCCGCGCGACGGTTCGGTCCGCAAGACGGTCGACGCGCGCAGCCTCTTCCAGAAGCTGGTCGAAACGCGGCTTGCCACGGGTGAGCCCTACATCGTCTTCTCCGACACGGTGAATTCGATGATGCCCAAGCATCACCGCGATCTGGGTCTGAAGGTCTCGACCTCGAACCTGTGCTCCGAAATCACGCTGCCCACGGGCCGCGATCACTTGGGCAACGACCGCACGGCGGTGTGCTGCCTCAGCTCGCTCAACCTCGAAAAGTGGGACGAGTGGCACACCGACAAGCGCTTCATCGAGGACGTGATGCGCTTCCTCGACAACGTGCTGCAGGACTATATCGACCGCGCCCCGCCCGAAATGGCGCGCGCCAAATACTCCGCCAGCCGCGAACGCTCGGTTGGCATGGGCGTGATGGGCTTCCACTCGTTCCTGCAAAGCAAGAACCTGCCGCTCGAAGGGCCGATGGCGAAGGCGTGGAACATCAAGATGTTCCAGCACATCAGCACCGCTGCCAACGAAGCCTCGATGATGCTCGCGCATGAACGCGGCCCGTGCCCCGATGCCGAGGAAATGGGCGCGATGGAGCGGTTCAGCTGCAAGATGGCGATCGCGCCGACCGCATCGATCAGCATCATCTGCGGCGGCACGTCCGCCTGCATCGAGCCGATCCCGGCGAATATCTACACGCACAAGACGCTGTCGGGCAGCTTCATCGTGAAGAACCCGTACCTGCAGGAACTGCTCGCCAAGAAGAGCAAGGATTCGACCAATGTGTGGAATTCGATCCTCGAGCGCGGCGGCTCGGTCCAGCATCTCGACTTCCTGACGCCCGAGGAAAAGGCGGTCTACAAGACCAGCTTCGAAATCGACCAGCGCTGGCTGCTCGAATTCGCGGCCGACCGTTCGCCGATGATCGACCAGGCGCAGAGCCTCAACCTCTTCATCCCCGCCGATGTCGACAAGTGGGACCTGATGATGCTGCACTTCCACGCGTGGGAAAAGCGGATCAAGTCGCTGTATTACCTGCGTTCGAAGAGCATGCAGCGCGCAGGCTTCGCCGGCGGCGTGGAGGCGGACAACACCTCCGAAGCGGCGAAGTACGAACTCGCGGCAGGGTCGGGCGAGCAGACCGACTACGAGGAATGCCTCGCCTGCCAGTAAGCGGCACGCCGGTGCGGCGGTAGCAGGAAAAACCGGCGTGGCGGGTATCTTGTCTGCATTGCAGGCCCGGATATCCGCCATTCTTGCATGATCTGACCAAGCCGGTAGGGTATCCCCCAGACGCACAGGAAGGGGGGCGCCTTGAAGATTTCTCACACCATATTCGCGCATGCTGCGGGGTTTGCACTGGGGTTGCTAACGGCAGGAGCGGTTCCGGCCACAGCGCAGGAGCCCGACTACGAGTTCGCCGACGTGCTGGCCCCGTATTACGACGCGGCGCCGCAAGAGGACATTCTCGACCTCAAGCTGGGCATGACGGTGCGCGAAGCGAACCTCGCGCTGCTCGACAAGGGTTTCCATCTCAAGGGGACGAGCCTGGGGCGGACCGCGCGCGGCGCGGGCAACATGCGCTATCTCGAGGCGGAGCGGGAGCATGAGGGCACGCGCCCCACTTACGAGCGGATTACGGTCTATTTCGATTTCAGCGAGAACCCGCGCGCGCTCGCCATCTACCGGAGCAGTTCGTACCGGCGCGATCACTATCCGAACTACGCAACCGTGATGAGCGCGCTGCTGGACAAGTATGGCGATGCGCCCGTGTACGAGACGCGCAACAACGAGATGATGGGATCGTGGCACGCGAAGAAGCTGCCGCGCAAGTGCGGGCCGATGCGCAACAACTTCCGCTATTTCCGCGCCCCGCAGGATATCGAGCAGCATGAGGGCTGCTACTGGGGCCTCGTGGTCAAGGTAGGCTTCCAGCCCAGTGTCGCGGGCCGTCCTGTCGAATATACCCGCAGCTTCCTGATCGACACGCGGATCATGGAAGCGAACTACAAGGAAACCTTCCGCCTCGCGCGCGAACAGGCCGAGCAGCGCGAGCGCGAGCGACGGGAAAAACAGCGCGCCAACCCCGCCAGCGAGTTCTGATCCGGGCCGGATAGGCGACATTGAAAAGACCCCGACCCGCGCGATCGCGGGCCGGGGTCTTTTTTGCGCAACCCGTGAGGGCTGGCGGGGGGAAGTCGCGTTACGCGGGCATCGTTGCCTTGTTACCGAGGCCGACGGGCAGCGGGGTGCCTTCCTTGAGCACGACGCGGTTGTCGTCGAGCTTTTCAACCGCGTCGAGCGCGATGAAGTGGTGCTGGTCGTCCATTGCGTCGGACTTGGTCAGCTTGATCCGGTCATCTTCGACTTCATCGACTGTGCCGACGTGCTGGCCGGTCGCGTCGGTGACTTCCATATGTTCCTTGATGCGAATCTTCTCGAACATAAAATGCTCCAATCTTGTCTTTATTTTCAAGGGCCTGCTTCGGCCCGCCTTACACAAACACAACGGTCGGAGAGGGGGATTCGTTCCGCCCCGCGCCTAAAGGCGGTAATGCCTGCGCGGCTTGCGAGCGCGTCCGCCATGGGGCATCCTCGAAGGCATGGGGGAAGGGGTAGCTCTGCATATCGGCGCGGTGGACTTCACGTGGGGCGAGCTGCGGTGGTTCGCGGTCGCGGCTTTGGCAGCTGGCGTCGTACCCTTCGGCCAGTGGGCGCGCTGGCAGTTGCGCGCGTGGCGTATCCGGCGCGCAATTGCGCGGAGCGACTACGATCACGCCGATCTTCTCGCCTTGAATCAGGACGAGGAGGAGGGCCCCCGTTCGCTGCGCGGCCTCCTCACAGGCATCGCCTTCATGGCAATCGGGACGCCGGCCCTGATCGTCTTTCAGATAAATTTCGCCGACGAGCTTGGGCGGATGCTGGGCGAGGGCTGGAGCTACGTCGCCTTGCCGATCGCCTTCGGTCTGGTGACGACCTGCGCATGGATGTGGCAGAGGGTGAAGCGCAACGCGATGTCGCCCGAAGAACTCGCCGCGATCGAGGAAGAGGAAGAACATCGGAGCTGGATGCGCGCCTTTTTCAACGAACCCGCTGCGGGTCTCGGCGCGGCGGCGGGTATCGGGATCGTGATTGTGGTCGTACTGCTATCTTTATTGATCGGCGGATTGCCCGGCTAGCTGCGGCCCCCGCCCAAAGGCGGTAGCACTGCTTGCCGCTTATCCCCGATCCATTCGCTCCGCTTGCTATCGAATCACGGCTGTGATTCCTTATGTTGTCGGACCCGACAGAATCGCAACCACCGCAGAAGGCCCACGCGCCCCGGAGAATTACCAATGTCGCTGCTCGAAGCCCGCAAGACCTACAAGCCGTTCGAATATCCGTGGGCGTACGACTTCTGGAAGCGACAGCAGCAGGTTCACTGGATGCCCGAGGAAGTTCCGCTGGGCGAGGATTGCCGCGACTGGGCGCAGAAGCTTTCGGATCACGAGCGTAATCTGCTCACCCAGATCTTCCGCTTCTTCACGCAGGCCGATGTCGAGGTGCAGGACTGCTATCACGAA
>PBYQ01000037.1 GCA_002729695.1 Citromicrobium sp.
GGGTGCGTTGTTCTTGATGCCTTCGCCGACCGCCTTCATCACCTTGAGGTTGATGCCGAGCAGGTCGTCGCGGCTCATGCCGGGCTTGCGGGGCACACCGGCGGTGACGATGATCACGTCCGCTCCGGCGATGTCGGCATAGTCGTTTGTGCCGATGATCTTCGCGTCGAAGCCTTCGACCGGGCCGCACTGGCTAAGGTCCAGCGCCTTGCCCTGCGGCATGCCCTCGGCGATGTCGAACAGGACGATGTCGCCCATTTCCTTCTTCGCGGCGAGGTGGGCGAGGGTGCCTCCGATCATGCCGGAGCCGATGAGGGCGATCTTCTTGCGTCCTGCGGGAGTGGCCATGGGAGCGTATCAGTCCTTTTTGCCGGGGACGCCGCGGTTGCCGTTCGTTGTTGCAAGACCTTCACGCCCCTTCGGCGTCCCCGAGGGATTACGCGCGAAGGCCTGCTTCTGGGATGCGACGTAGGCCCGGGTTTGCGCGATTGCAACCGGCAATCAAGCCTAGTTTTGCAGGGATTTAGATAATGCTTCGCAACAGCAAAGATCGTCTCATGCCGCGCGCAGTCCGTCGCCCTCACGGTCCTGCGCCAGCAGCATCGCGGCGAGATAGTCGGGCACGGCACGGCTGAAGAAATAGCCCTGGCCCAGCGTACATCCTGCGTCCCTTACGGTTTCGACCTGCTCCTGTTCCTCGAGCCCCTCGGCCACGATTTCCATGTCGAGCCCGCGGCCCATCTCCGCGACCGCGCGGATGATGGCGTGCGCCCGGGGGCCGACGTCGTCGCCGGAGACGAAGCAGCGATCCACCTTGATCTTGGAGAAGGGGAATTTGTGGATGTACGAGAGCGAGGAATAGCCGGTCCCGAAATCGTCAAGCGCAAAGCGCACGCCCTCGGCGGCAAGTTCCTTGATGAACTCGGCGGTCTGTTCGCTGTCCTGAATGAACAGGCTCTCGGTAACTTCCAGCTCGAGACGATGCGGGTCCAGTTTCGCGTCGCGCAGCGCCTGCTTGATCGCGAGCACGGCGCCGGGGGCCCTGATCTGCAGCGGCGAGAGATTGACCGCCACGCTGATATCTTCGGGCCATTGTGCGCAGGCGAGCGCCGCCTGCCGCGTGATCCAGTTGCCCAGCGTCACGATCACGCCGGTTTCCTCGGCCACCGGGATGAATTCGGCCGGACGCAGCTCTCCCTTGGTCGGGTGGAACCAGCGCAGCAGGGCCTCGAAACAGCGGATGTGGCCGGTCTGCAGGTCGACGATCGGCTGGTAGAACAGCGACAATTCGTCGCGCTGGATCGCCAGCCGCAGCTCGGCCTCGATCTCGCGCCGGTTGGCCAGGTCACGCGTCATTGCTGGATCGAAGAAGCGGAGCGTGCCTGGGCCTTCGAGCTTGGCATGATACAGCGCCAGGTCGGCGCTCTGCATCAATCTTTCGGCATCGGTGCCGTCATCGGGCATCAGCGCAATACCCATCGAGGTACTGATTTCCATCCGCTCCGCATCGAGCCGCATGGGCCGAAGGATGTGATTGAGGATGCGGCCTGCAAGCCGCTGGCAGTCCGCCCGGTCGTTCACCTCGCAGAAGAACAGGAATTCGTCACCGCCGAAGCGCGCAATCCCGGCACCTTCCGGCAAGTTGTCGCGCAGCCTGCGGGCAACCTCGATCAGCACCCGATCGCCGATCTGGTGCCCGAGGAGGTCGTTGACTTCTTTGAAGCGGTCGAGGTCGAGCCAGAAGAGAGCAAGCCGCTGATTGGGATTGCGGCATGCCAGCTCGTTCGTCAGCATATCGTTCAGGCCCGCGCGATTGTGCAGGCCGGTAACGACATCGGTGTGCGCAAGGACTTCCATCTTGCGGGCCAGCTGTTCGTTGGTTTCCGCTTCAAGGATCGACGAACGCAGCGAACGATAGACCCGCATGGTGATCGAGATGACCGACGGGATATGCAGCACCGTGGCAAGGCCGAGGATGCGCACAAGCGGTGCTTCGCTGAACAGCAGCGCGACGCTGAGCGGGAGGAGAACCATCAGCAGCTGGCCGAAGGCGATGAACGGCGTGCCCGCGTTGCGCGCTGCGATCGCCGTGGCGTAGCTGACCGCGACGACGACCAAAAGCATCTGTGCTTCAAAGGAAACATGCTGCCAGACCGCGATCGACGCAGTCGCGCTTAATGCGGCGGCGAAGGCAAAAGCGCCGATTTCGAACAGCAGTTCGAGCGTTTGCGTGCTGGATCGGGGAAGAAGGCGGAAGGCGAAGACCAGCGCGGTGCGAAGAAAGGCGGTCACGCCGACGCAACAGGCAGCGGCGATCAGCAACGGGCTGCCCACCGTCAACGCTGCGGCCAGACACACGCCGGTTGCGGCTACAGCCCCGATGATCAGGCTCATCGTATTGGAATACAGCGAGTCTACCAGGGTCTTGCGAACCCTGACGTCGACGACGCTGTTAGGCTTCAAGCCCTTAATAAAATTCCGAAAGCCAAGAATGAGCTTTTTCCCGCTGGTTCCTCAGGAACGCTAGCGGGTAAATGGTCACTAGGCGGTTAATACGTAGGTTACGCGCGAAAATGAAATAGCGCTAACAACCCTCGCAACCCAACGATGATGTCCGCGACTACCCTGCCTGCTTGGCGAGGAAGGCGTGCGGGTCGATCGATTCCTCGCGGAAGATGTCCAGCGTCGCGAGATACTTGCTTGGGGTCCGAACGTTAAGCCGGGCACGCACTTCGTCGAGCTGCATCGGCAGCAGGTCCAGGATCGGCTGTTCGACAATCCGCTGGGTCAGGCGCCCATGCCGACGCGCTTCGAGAAGCGCTCCAAGGATCGGCGCACGCGTGCGGAGCTTGACCTTCATCAGCAAGGTCCCGGCCCACGCCACGAACAGGTGGCCGGGGCTGGGCCGCTGGTGGAACAGAAATGCGAGGACACATTGCTCGCCCAGCGTGTCGCGACCGTAACCGGTCAGGATATGCAGGATGTCGTGCGTGTCGCGCAGGCGATCGCCGTACCATTCCACACCGTCTTCGAGCATTTCCATGCCGTTGCGGGTGTCACCCGACGCCTCTACCAGCCCGGCGGCAGTAAGTCCTTCGCGCTCCATAAAATCGCAGTAGGCGTGCGCAAAGCTGCCCTTGGGCATCTGGCGCAGCCGCGCATGGTCATCGAGAATGTCGGGCAGGTAGGGTTCGGACTGGTAAATCGCGCGGCCGCGTTCGGTCGCCAGGAACTCGCTCGCAGCTTCCCCCACGCCACACCAAGGCAGGGTGTCGAACACACCGATCAACTCGTCGGTCTGTTCCTTGTCCTTCAGTACCCGGCTGAAATGCTGCCATGCCTTCCAGGGCTGCAGCCGTGGCCGGACGCGGTCCGCATGCACCACAGGCCTGATGTCGATCCGGCCGTCGACCTCGCGCAGCAGAATGTCTGCCGCGAGAGCGCCGCCCTCGTCGCCACCGACTTCGCGAAGCAGGAACGAGCGTGCATCATCATCGACCGGCGCAAAATGCCCGGCATCGGCTTGCAGATGGACAGAAGTCACCATGCCGCGGATTCTGCGGCATGGTTAATTCTTTGTCAATTATTTGCGGAGGCCCTGATCTGCGCCGCGCGCATATGCCCCCGGGCGTGAGCGCTTGCTACCCAGGCTGCTCTGTCGGTGCCGAGAGCGTGCCTGCCAGCCGACGGTCGAGCGCGCGGCAGACGTTCGACC
Organism: Citromicrobium sp.; assembly: GCA_002729695.1. Classification (GTDB taxonomy): domain Bacteria; phylum Pseudomonadota; class Alphaproteobacteria; order Sphingomonadales; family Sphingomonadaceae; genus Alteriqipengyuania. Next base: position 3,716 of record PBYQ01000037.1, read on the forward strand.
AGAAGGCGAAGTCTTCGCTGTCGCCGACTGCCAGCGCGGCGGTGGCGCGCGCGTGCGCGTCCTGCGCTGCATTCAGGTGATGGCGCGCGAAATGGCCAAGGGCGGCCCTGATCTCTTCGTCGCTCTGCGGGGGACGGCCCGATGCTTCGTCGTCGTTGGCGGCTTCGGGGACGCGAAGCGGTGCCGTGCCGGCGCACGATAGCCGGAAAGAGGGGCGGGTGGGGGCGAGACCGCGGCTCATTCTGATGACATCCTTGCAAAAGCCCTGGGGGATCGGGCCAATTGTCTTGTTCCTACGCCCAAGTCTCTGAATCATTGGAGCACAAGCAGGGTTTCGAAAGATTAACAAAGTGCCGGTTGCGGTTTGGACCAGCGGCGGTTTTCGCTCAGTTCGGCTGGGCGATCCACTGCCCGCTATTGGCATATTCGGGCCGGACGCTGCCGGGGCCCTCTGCTGGCGCGGGGGCCGCCTCGCGCGGTGAGAGGCTGCGCGCCTGCCCTGCGCCAGAACGGCCGTCGAGCGGTCGGACGGACGTCTCCTGCGCGGGAGAAGGAGGAGGCGTGCTGGCGCTCTCGTAGCGGCGGGCAATCGCGACCGGGTCGGGTGCGGGTTCTACCGACCGGGCTGCCTGCGCGGGCCTGGGAAGCGGCTCCCCGCCGCTGTAGAGGTCGGTAAAGGCTTGCGGCAGGCCCGCCTTGCCCGGCCAGCGATAGAAGCGATGCGCGCCGATCGTGCCGATATGCGCAAGGCTGGGCGCCCAGTACGGGTTGACCCAGGTGGTGTGGTAATGCGTCGCCAGCCCGACCGGCGCATAGACCTGCCCCGAAAGCGCTCTCCTCGCGACCGACAATGCGCGCGCCCACGCACCGGCAGAGGGCTTGCGGTCGAGCGACCCATCGCAGGTGAAGGTGAACTGGCACCCGGTCCGGCGCTGCGAACCCTGATAAACGACACCGCAGACCGTTTTGGGATAGGCGGGGTGCGCCACGCGGTTGAGCACGACCTGTGCGACGGCCTGCTGGCCACCTTCGCTTTCGCTGGCGGCCTCGTAATAGACGGCCTTGGCGAGGCAATCGAGCGCGCGCGCCTTGTCCAGCCCGGTTCCGCGGCTGACGAACGCGTGAGCTGCCGGGCCGGCGGATTCGATCGCGATCGCGGCATCGGGGTCGCCGTTCCACGCGGCGATCGGATTGACCCCGGCATTGCTCTCCGGCGCGATATTCACGGTGCTCGCAGCAGCAGGCGGATCGGCGAGGAAATAGAAGGCCGAGCCGGGGAAGGTCGCGCCCGCTTTTTCGAACGGCATCGGTTCGACCAGCTTGCTCGCCACGATTTCGCTGGCCTGCGGGGCAAGCTGCGGGAGCTGCCACTGGGCGTGCGCCGCCATCGCAGGGATCGTCACCGCAGCGCCAAGCACAGCGATCCCGCGCCAGGCCTTGGCCGGCCTTGCGGGACGTAAGCTGGCAGAGGCCGGGCGATGATGGGCGGGCAAACGGGTCCTTGGTCGTAAGGCGGGCGAAAAAGTACGGCCAGCATCTAGGCGTAAAGGGTTGGGGGCGCGCCTGGCGCTGGCCGCACTGTACTCTTACGGGGCACTCTCGACCAACCTGTGAAGCGGCATGGTTAACGAATTGACCAGCCGCACCGCGGTTGCACGCGCGACGCGAAGCGACTAAACGCCGCCGCAGCATTGCAGGTATGGGCGTGTCGCAAGGCGCGTCCATCTAAGAGGGAAGAGAGTTCGATGCTCTCGCTGCCCCCGCAACTGTAACCGGGGAGCGACCCGCTCGATACGCCACTGTTCCTCGCCAGCCGAGAGACGGGAAGGTGAGCGGGGCCGCAACGATCCGGGAGCCAGGAGACCTGCCCGCAATGTGTCGTTCGGCCTTGGGCGGGGTGTACCGGGGAAGCGGAGGAAAGGCTCGCAGGAATGGTCTGCGGCTTTCCGTCATGAGCGACATTGATGCTTGTGATGGAGATTTCATGCGTAAAATTCTGTTCGTCGGCTGCTCGATTCTCGGGCTCATGGCCCCTGCTTATGCCCAGCAAGCCGACGATGCTCCGCTCGGGGCGGACTCTTCGGACGCGATCACGATCGCCGATTACCGGGTCCGCGAGGATAGCCTGACGATCACCGTCACCGGCAATCCGAGCGAGGTGGAGGATACAGGGCAGCCGGTCACCGTGATCGGCGCTGAGGAAATCGCCGACGTTCAGGGCCCCGATCTGGCCCGCGTCCTGCAGCGCGTGCCTGGCGTCACGATCAACCGAAACGGCGGGCTCGGTTCGACCACCGGCGTCTCCGTGCGCGGCGCGGCGAACGACAAGCTGCTGGTGCTGATCGACGGCGTGCGCGTGGCGGACACTGCATCCCCAGCGGGCGGGTTCGATTTCGGCACGCTGAGCGCCGCCAATCTCTCCAAGGTCGAGGTGATGCGCGGTGCCAACAGCGTTGTCTGGGGCGCGGATGCGCTGGCAGGCGTGCTGGTCGCTTCCACGTTCGAGCGCAGCGGCCTTGCCGGGTCGGTCGAGGCGGGATCGCGCGGGACCGTATCGACCAGTGTAGAAGGCGGGATCGGCGGCGATGCGGGCTTCGTCGGCGGATCGGTGGGCTACATCACCACCGATGGCTTCTCGGCGGCCGCCAGCGGCACAGAGCCGGACGGCTTCAAGCAGTTTGCGGGCAACCTGCGCGCACGCGCCTATCTCAGCCGGACGTTCGAGCTGATCGGCAGCCTGCGCTATGCCGACGGCACGCTCGATCTCGATGGTTTCGCGCCCCCTTCCTACGCGCTGGGCGACACGCCCGAAGTGCAGGAGACGCAGCAGCTTTCGGGCAGCGTCGGCGCGATCTACGACAGCGGCCCGCTCTACCTGCGTGGGGGCTACAGCTTCTCCGATACCGATCGCGACAACCTGCCGAGCGCGGGCGCAGCGCCCACGTTCGAAAGCACCGGATCGTCCGACCGCGTCGAGCTGCGCGGCGAATGGCGCCCGATCGGCCCGCTGATCGTCAATTTTGGGGCCGAAAACCTGTGGTCCAACTACGAAACCACGTCTTACGGCGTCACCACGGCTGCCGACACCAGCATTTTCGGCGGCTACGTGCAGGCCGGGATCGAGTTTCGCGGGCTCTCGGGCCATGTCGGCGTGCGGCAGGACGAGCACGAGGATTTCGGCGGCGCGACCAGCTTCGGCGGCGACCTCACCTACGAAATCGTGCCCAATCTGCGGCTGCGTGCGAGCGTGGGCGAGGGTTTCAAGGCGCCGTCGCTCTACCAGCTCTATTCCGACTACGGAAACACCACTCTCCAGCCGGAGGAAAGCACCAGCTACGACCTCGGGCTTGCGTACGGAACGCGTGCGGCGCGGACCTATGCCTCGGTTACGCTGTTCCAGCGCGATAGCGAAAACCTGATCGGCTTCATCGGCTGTCCGGTCCAGACGGGCATCTGCACCAACCGGCCCTATGGCACCTACGACAATGTCGACGTGGCGCGCGCGCGCGGTGTCGAGGTGGAGGCAGGCGTAACGCCGTTCGACGGGCTGAGCCTGCGCGCAGCCTATGCATATACCGAGGCGGAAGATCGCAGCCCGGGCAGCGCCAATTTCGGCAACGAGCTTGCACGTCGCCCGCAGCACGCGGGCACGGTTTCGCTCGACTGGGCGCCCAAGCCCGACACGCTGTTCGTGCCGGTTGTGGGCGGCGACGTGCGGATCGTCGGCAAGGCGTTCGACGATGCGGCCAATCTCGTCCCGCTCGATGGCTACACCGTCGTCGACCTGCGGGTGTCCGTCCCGCTCGGCAGCATTCTGGGAGAACGTCCGGTCGAGGTGTTCGGGCGGGTGGAGAACCTGCTCGACGAAGACTACCAGACCGCTGCAGGCTACAACCAGGCGCCGCGGGGCGTGTTTGCCGGGATCCGCGTGGGGCTTTGACCATGCGCTGCCTCGCGCTTTTCATCGCGTGCGCGCTGGCGGGGTGTTCTGCCTCGCCAGCCGCGCGTTCCGGCGCGGGGCCAACCCGGATCGTCAGCCTGAACCCGTGCAGCGACGCGATCCTCGCAGTGGTCGCTCCTGAAAAGCTCGTCGCGATCTCCGAATACAGCCACGACCCGTCGGCATCTTCGATGCCGGTGAGCCTTGCGCGCCGATGGCCTGCGACCGGCGGTTCGGTGGAGGATATCATCGCCGCGCGCGCGGACATGGTGGTGGCTTCCAGCTTCCTGCCCGCCCCGACGCGCAATGCGCTCGACAAGCTGGGTATCCCGGTTGTCACGCTGGGCATGGCAAACGACGTCGACGGCAATCTGGCGCAGGTACGCGAACTGGCCGATGCGGTTGGCGAGCATCAGGCGGGTGCGGCACTGGTGCGGCGGATCGAGGCTGCGCTGGCAGACGCCGCTCCGACCGAAGGACGAAGCCCGGTGAGCGCGATCCTGTGGCAGCCGGGTGGGATCGTGCCGGGCGACGGCGCGCTGGTGGTCGACCTGATGCGGCGGGTCGGATTGCAGCCTGCCAAGGCCACGCGCGGGCTCGGGCAGGGCGACCGCCTGCCGCTCGAGGCAGTGATCGTGGACCCGCCGCAACTGCTGCTGCATGCCGGGGCGCAGGGAGACGAACAGTCGCGCACGCTTCATCACCCCGTGTTGCGCGACTTGCCGACACGCCGCGCGGAATTTTCGCCGCAGCTTTATTACTGCGGCGGGCCAAGCCTGATCCGCGCAGCCGAACGCCTCGCTGCGATCAGGGACGGTGCGGCGTGAACCGCCCGAACCTCACCCTGCTGGCGTGCCTGCTGGTGGCCATCCCGCTGTCGCTGATCGCTGGGCGAGCGTGGATATTCGGGCAGGAGCAGGGAACCGCGTTGCTCATCATCGCCGATCTGCGACTGCCGCGCGCTCTGCTGGCGGTGACGGTCGGTGCGGGGCTTGGTGCAGCGGGGGCGGCGATGCAGGGGTACCTGCGCAATCCGCTCGCCGATCCGGGCCTGTTCGGGATCGCGCCGGGTGCAGCGCTGGGCGCGGTGCTGAGCTTTTCTTTCGGCTATGCAGCGAGCGGATGGCTGCTGCCGATCATGGCGCTGACCGGCGCGGGCGGGGCGATGGCGCTGCTGGCGCTGCTCGCCGGGCGCGGCGGCGGGATCGCGCTGTTCACGCTCGCGGGGCTTATGATCGCGAGCCTTGCAGGCGCGCTGACCAGCCTCGTCATCAGCCTCGCCCCCAACCCGTGGGCGTTGAGCGAGATCGTCACCTGGCTGATGGGGGCGCTTACCGATCGCAGCTGGGCCGACGTGGCGCTCGCCGCACCCCTGACGCTGGTCGGGATCGTGGTGCTGATACGGGCCGCATCCGCACTCGACGCGCTTACTCTGGGAGAGGATGCCGCCCGATCGATGGGGGTGCGGATGGATCGCTTGCTCGCGCTGCTGGTCGTCGGCGTCGGCCTGACCATCGGCAGCGGTGTCGCGGTGGCGGGGATCATCAGCTTCGTCGGCCTGATGGTCCCGCACCTCGTCCGTCCGCTGACCGACCGTAGGCCATCCTCCCTGATCGTGCCGAGCGCACTTGCCGGGGGCCTGATGGTGCTGGTGGCGGACAGCGTGCTGCGCGCGCTGCCGCTGGTGAGCGAGCTGCGGCTGGGAATCGCGCTGTCGCTGATCGGGGCGCCGTTCTTCCTCTGGCTGCTGCTGCGCCTGCGCCGTGGCGGCACATTGGGGCTCACCTGATGCTGGAGGCACGCAAGCTTTCGCTGGACAACCGGTTGCGCGGCGCCACGGTTGAAATCCCTGCAGGGCGCGTGACCGCGATCTGCGGCCCCAACGGTGCCGGCAAGTCGACGCTGGTTCGCCTGCTGGCAGGCGTACTCACGCCCACGAATGGCGAGGCATTGCTCGATGGCACCCATCTGCAAGACATGAAACCGCGAGAGCGCGCCAAGGCCATCGGGTACCTGCCACAGGAACCCCAGATCGCGTGGGACCTGTCGGTTCGCAATCTCGTCGCTCTGGGGCGGCTGGCGCATGGCGGAGCGCGCGGTGGAACCTGGCAGGGGCCGGTCGACGCGGCTCTGTCGGCACTGTCGCTGGAGCGATTTGCGGATCGCCCGGTCTCGACCCTGTCGGGCGGTGAGCGGGCGCGCGCACTGCTCGCAAGGGTGCTCGCGGGAGAGCCGCGGTTCATTATCGCGGACGAGCCGTTCGGATCCCTCGATCTGGCGCATCAGGCCTCGCTGACGCGGCACCTGCGCGACGAGGCGGAGGCCGGGCGCGGGGTCGTGGTGGTGGTCCACGATCTGGGGCTGGCGCATAACGTCGCCGACCGAGTAGTCCTCCTGAAAAGGGGCGATGTACTGGCCGATGGGCCACCAGAGGAGGCCCTGTCGCCCGCAAACCTCACAGCCGCCTTCGGGATCGAGGGAACATGGCTGGGCGAGCCGGGCGAACGCGTGTTGTCGGTCAGGGCGCAATAAAGTCTGACGGCGATTGTCACTGGCAGGGCGAGCGGCTTCGGGGCAATCTTGCGACAAATGTGACGCGAGCGACCTCGGGGACAGATATCAATGCGCATTTCACTACGGGTAGCGGCAGCCGGGCTGGCGCTTTCGTCCGCAGCAATGGCTTCGGCGAGCGGCGCCGGGCAGGCAGCCGGCGGCGCTGCCACGGGCGGCGCGACGCAAGCGCCCTTGCCGCCCTGCGAATACAGGACCCGCATGAATTTCAGCATTGGTGACGGCACGACCGGCGCACTCCACGTGCGCCGCATTCGCTTCAAGGATGCGCCCGCGCCGACGACCGAGCTGCGCATGACGATCGAAGCGCCGATCACGAAGGCGCATTCGGACACGGCGGAAGGGATAGTGAAGGTCACGCTGGGCGTAGCGGACGGCTACCTCCCGCCCGCCGGGGATGGTGCGGCTGCGGCGAAGCCCGGCCTCCAGTGGGTCCATGTCAAATCGCGGCAACTGCAAGGCACCAGCCCCGACCACCCCGCCTACAAGCGCAAACCCAAGCCAGTGGTGCGGTGGAGCGTGGGCGGCAAGCCCCTGATGGGAGACGGCTTCTCCCCCGATGGCGACGCGTACTTCGTCCTTAGCCCAGCCGGTGGCGACAATGCGGGCGTTTCCGACCCGGCAAAGCTGTTCACCGATGGCGACTGGATGTTCGAAACATCCAAGAGCATCGAAACTCCGTGGGCCGGTTACACGCTGCCGGCGGCATTCGTGAACGGCATCGGCGCGGATATTGTGAAAATCATGGCATCGGTCGATCAAGCGGCCGACCGTGGCGAATGCTCTATCGGCACCAGCTTCGGCGAAATGCCGAAAGGGGATATTTTCTATTAGTTGGGCCGGGTAACGACGGCGGAAGCCTTCGTTCGGGCCCGGCAGTGCAGGATTGAACGCGCGGGCCACGGCCTTGCGAGACCTGCTGGCCCGCGCGTTTCAATTTGCGTCGCTTACTGCCCCTGGTCGCCGGGCTGGCCCGCGATGCGCGGACCGTCGTCGATCGATTCCTCCGCGAGGCCGAGTGCGACCAGCATGTACTGCACATCGGGATCGCGGTTGGCGAAGTTGCGGTACATCTCGCCGTAATCCATCGTTCCACCACGGCTGAGCACGGTGTCGCGATAGTGATCGCCGTTGGCGCGCGTCAGCCCGCCGTTTTCGAGGAACCACGCCCGGCTGTCACGGTCGAGCATCTGAGTCCACAGATAGCTGTAATAGCCGGAGGAATAGCCCGTCGGTCCGGAGAAGATGTGGTTGAAGTAAGTCGTCCGGTAACGCGGCGGTACCAGTTCGATCTCCAGCCCCAGGTCCTTGAGCGATTTGGTCTCGTAGGCCGAGACCTTCTCCGGGGTGTCGATTGCAGCGGCTTCGTCCTTGGAAAGGGCGTGCCACTTCATATCGAGCAACGCCGCTTCCAGCACTTCGCCGAAGTCGTAGCCCTGGTTGAACTTGGACGATGCGAGGATCTTGTCGACCAGCTCGGTCGGGATAGTCTCGCCCGTCTTGTAGTTCTTGGCGTAGTTCTGCAGCACTTCGGGATAGGTCGCCCACATCTCGTTGACCTGGCTCGGGTACTCCACGAAATCGCGCGCGGTCGCGGTGCCCGACAGGCTCGGGTAAGTCTGGTCGGAGAAGAAGCCGTGCAGCGCGTGGCCGAATTCGTGGAACGCGGTTTCCACCCAGTCGAAGCTGACCAGCTGCGGCTCACCCTTGGGTGCCTTGGGGATGTTGAGCACGTTGTAGATGACCGGCTTTTCGTTCCACAGGAACGACTGGTCCACGAAGTTGCTCATCCACGCGCCGCCGCGCTTCGATGCCCGCTGGAACGGGTCGAAATAGAACAGGCCCATGTCCGAACCGTCTGCGTCCTTCACGGTGTAGACCCACACGTCGTCGTTGTAGACGGGCAGGTCGGTGCGCCGTTCGAAGGTCAGGCCGTACAACTTGTTGGCGGCGTAGAACACGCCGTCTTCCAGCACCTTGTCGAGCTGGAAATACTTCATCACCTCGTCGTCATCGACCTGATAGCGTTCGGCCTTGATCATGTTCGAATAACGATACCAGTCCCACGGCTTGACCTCGTAATCGCCACCTTCCTCGGCGATCTTCTCGGTCAGCATCTCGCCTTCGCGACGCTGCGTTTCGGCCAGCGCGGGGACCATCTGGCCCATGAATTCGAGCGCGGCCTGCGGCGAGTCCACCATCCGGTCGTACATCGTGTAGCTCGCCCAGTCGGGCTGGCCGAACAATGCAGCTTTCTCGGCGCGCAGCTCGGCGATCTTGGCGACCAACGGGCGCGTGTCGATATCGGTGGTGCCGTCGGCGCGGTGGTAGCTCGCCATGAACAGCTTTTCGCGCGCCGCACGGTTTTCCATGCTCGGCAGCAGCGGCTGCTGCGTAGTGTTCTGCAACGCGATCGCGAACTTGCCCGGCTGGCCTTCTTCCTTGGCGAGGTCGGCGGCGGCGGTGATGTCCGCTTCGGACAGGCCCGCCAGTTCTTCGCGGCTGTCGAAGAACACCGGCTGGTCGGCCATCGCGTTGCGCGCATCCTGCGCGAACTCGGTCGTCACGGTCGAAAGCTCGGTATTGATTTCCTTCACCCGCTCGCGCTGGGCGTCGGTCAGTTCGGCACCGGCGTGGACCATGCCCTGGTAGGTGTCTTCCAGCAGCTTGGCGTCTTCGGGCGTCATGCTCATCGCGGCGCGGTTATCGTACACCGCCTTGACCCGGGCGAAGAGCTCGGGGTTGAGCACGATGCTGTCCGAATGGGCCGACAGCTTGGGGCTGATCTCGGTATTGATCTCGTCGAGCCGGTCCGTCGTGTCGGCACCGGTGAGATGGAAGAACACCGCGCTCACGCGGCCCAGCATACGGCCCGACTTTTCGAGCGCGACGATCGTGTTCTCGAAGGTCGGCGGCTCGGGATTGTCGATGATGCGCTGGATTTCGCCCTTCTGGATCGCCATCGCGGTCTTGAAGGCGGGCAGGTAGTCGTCTTCCGAAATCTTGCTGAAATCGGGCGCCTTGAACGGCAGCGAGCTTTCGAGATCGAAATAGTTCGCGCCTTCCAGGTGATCGGTCGTGGTGACCGCGTCAGCAGTATTCGAGGTTGTCGTCTGGGCCATGGCCGCTCCATGAAAGCCGCCGACCATGGCGAAGGTCGCGGCGGTGGTAAGAAGAATGCGCATCAAGTGCTCTCCAACTGTCTGTCTGTACGTTCGTGAATGGGTTGGGCTATGCGATAGCAGCGGCCACTTGAACAGCGGCTTGCGGATTATTCAGCATTCATTCGGGTGATCTTTGCGGGGCCCGCGTTCCTTCGCCAGCCTCGGCCTTTGCGCGCACCGCATCTGCGGCTTCTCCCAGCGCCTGCTTGTTGACGGTGACGATACGCGGCCTGCCTCCGCTGCGATCGACCACCAGCCAGACCGATCCCAGCCGCACGAACGCACCCTGATCGGGCACCACGGTGAGCGCATCGAGGTCGACATCGCGCAGCGGGGCGAGCACGTTGTCGTCGAACACTTCGGAAAAGGCCGCATCGACATCGTCGGATGCGGTGAGTTCCCGCCGCTTCCCGTTGGCGTCGATGTACAGCAGCGGCAGGCCGACTTCGTTTAGGATGGCCGCCTTGTCCTGCGCGCGCGCGGCACTGCGGATCGCGGTGAAGGCGTTGGCGAACTGACTTGCGCTGGTACCAGTCGCGCAGGAAATCGCTCCGCCCGTCGCGCTGTCATGCGCGAGGTCGAACTGTTCGTCGCGCGTCTTCTGATCCTGCCAGACAACCAGCAGGCAGTTGTCGGACGCCGGTGTTGGTGCGGTTTCTAGAGGCGAGGGCGGCTGCGGCACCCGCGCCGCTGCGCGTTCGTCGCTCTGCGGTTGTGCGGGGGAGCAAGCGGAAAGCGCAGCAATACCGACGCCGAGCATGATGCTAGCCGGGGCGGACATCCGCATAATTCGCCTCGAGGAAAATCTGTGTGCGCCGTTTGGAACGATGGACGAGGCCACCTGCAACTTCTCCACCTGCAAAGCGATACTTCAGTTCGGCGGCTATCCCGTCGTAGTCGGCATTGGCAATCGCGCGATTGAGATCGGGGCTCTCTTCGGGGGACAAGGTGCCTTCGCCCACGTTGTATGCCAGATCGACCAGCGCATCGAACTCGTGCTGATAGAGCTTCAGATCCCCGACGACCGCCACAACCGACTTCTCCGCCGTTTCCAGATCGGCCTTGAGGAATGCCATCGCCTGTTCGCGCGTGATCCGGTCGCCCACGCGCAGCCCGTCTTCGGGCCGCACGAGATGGCCTATCCCGACCGTGGGGTAGCCGGCGACGTCGCGATAGACGGTCAGGCGCATGCCTTCCTCCTGCGCCAGCGCGTTGCGCATCCGCTCGCTGGTGGTGAGGAGCCGCGCGTTCATGCGGGTGAAGTTGGGGTTGGTTTTCAGGTTGGTCTCATACGACCAGCCGCGAACATCGTCTTGCGAGGGGCTGTACGCACCCAGCGAGCCCGCCGCGACGGACATCGCCGCAAGCGCCACCGGCGCGCGCTTCATAAAGCGTTTGCGGCGCGAGAGGCGGGGGCGCTCGTGCTCCTCCGGATGTCTCTCGCGCAGGCGGGCACGCTGTCGGCGTTGGCGCCGGGCAACGCGGGGGCCGCCGGCATTGCGAACGCAAGTGCGGGAAGCGGACAGGCCTGTCATCGGCCGACGTGCCGCCGGCCGCATACCCTGTCCGATGTGGTCGCCACCCGGGCGATCATATGCCACTCTCCTGTTGCACTGCTCATCGACAGACGCGCGCCAACGTGACCGCACGAGTCTGCCGCCTTCATCCAATCAACGGACAAACCATCTCAAAAGGTCCGCGCTTCGTCGGGCGAGTCCGGCGGGTCGTCTTGTCGAAGCCGATAAAAGACCCGGAAGAATGACTTTCGCCGCCAGTTTGTACTGGAGAAACCGCGCGACAAATCGCGCAAGGGATACGACGTGCTTCGTCGTGCAGTGGACCGCGGACGATCCAAGCTGACAATGCCCTGTCGGGCTGTTGCCACAGCAGCCTCAGGCGGTGAGCGTACTAACGAGGGGGCTGTGCGAACTGGAGGCATGTCCGAAGCTAATTGATCCCTCGCACGAATACCTAACCGCGCGAGTAATGCTTGCGCGTCAATTTAATTGTTGAGATAACAGGATCGTCAGGGTGGCGCGTTTTTCCGGGGGGAAGAATAATGTCTAGACTGGCTTTGGCGTTGCTAGTGTCCGCTTCATGGGCGCCGACTGCGGCGCAGGCACAGGCCGATCCGCAAGCGCAATCATCGAGGGAAGTTACCGATGAGCAACTGACCACCGCGATCGAAGATGCGAGGCGCGCGCGGGAAGAAGCGGAAGCGGCGATGGCGAAGGCCGATCTTGTGGTCAAGGAACTTGAAACCCTTCGCGCCGCCCGAAGCACCGAGCACCAGATCGCCAGGGCGAGCAGCTCTGCCGAGGAACTCGATCCAATCGACTTCTCGGGAGGGTTGTCAATCGCCGACAAGGTCAAGCGGCTAGGCATCAAATGCGAAGACAAAGACGGAAAGCCGATAAAGAATGCTCTGAACTGCTTTGTCTGGAATGGTCTTGGGATAAAAAGTCCCGGCCAGTACAGCTTTGCCAATGTCTCCTTGCAAAGCGCGGCAGAAAGTGTCGACGACACCATCGAAGGCAAGCTGTCTTTCAATTTGCGGAGCTACAAGGAGAAGACGGCGCGAGCTTACTATAATAAGTTTACCGTTGGTGGATATGCAGCTGAAGGAAAGGGAGACGCCCCGGCAATCATCTTTGACTTCGATGACCTCCAGAGCGGTTCCGGTGTTATCCTAGGATATGAATGGGGCCGGTTCGCCCGGTTACCCGCCAAGAACGGCGACGTCCCGCCAGTTAGTTTGAGAACAGTAGCCATTCTGTCCAGTGGGATCGACGAGGCGCGCAAGGAATGTATAGAAAGCAAGGTCGTCGATGTTTCGCGCGCGGCCAACATCGTGAACTACCAGCAGGCGATCAATGAATGTTCCAGTTCCAAATTGTGGACATGGATCGCCGCGGACAAGGATCGACAGAAGAAGTACTGGGGCGCGACAGCTGGCAAGATATATCGTGCTGGCGAGACTGTTCCCGAGCTTAGCATCGGGACTGAGGTCCGCTTTGGCTTCCGCGAAATCGGCTATCTGAGCGCGGCCAATCGAGCGGCGATCGGGCCTGTAACGACTTTCGACGATCTCAAGGCCTTCAACAAGGCCAACACCTTTTCTTCGAACCCGTTTTCAGCCAAGATTTACGTCACCAAGGCCCTGCTAAAAGACGAGAAATTCGAGGGCTCTAGGTGGCTTGCTAATCAATTGCGCAAACGCACCAGCATCGGCCTTATTGGATCGCTCACCTACCTTTCAGACTACGAGTTTCCCGCTGGATTCGCAGAACAGACACTGTGCCTGCTAAACGGCAATTATTCCACTTGCAAAGATTACAATTTCGACGCGCCCGCCAAGATCGAGGAATTCATTCCGGCGCTCGGCGTAAACGTGCTCGTGCCCAGTTATGGTTGGTTGCCGACCGATATCGGGATGGGTGCCAAGGTGACCTACCGGACTGATACGGAGCGGTTGGGTCTCGACGTTCCGTTCTATTTGATGGCCGACTCCTCTGGCAACCTGACCGGGGGTCTTAAGCTCTATTTCCGATCGGCTGGGGAATATAATGACGGAAGGTCAATCGACGAGGAAAAGGGCGTCGGGTTCTTCATCAGTTCGAAATTTAACCTATTGACGGGTCGATGATCGGGTCGAGGCTACTTGCGCTGTTTCGATTTCGATGACTTGCTTTGGGGGGTGGTAAGAGCACCCTTGAGTATCCATGTTTGGCTGACCGATGGGCCCCGAGGGTCTTGACACAAGCGAACGAAGCCGGAACACGCGCCCTACATGGCACTCACCAAAATCTCCGTGCGCGGTGCGCGCGAGCATAACCTCAAGGGCGTCGATATCGATCTGCCGAGGGACTCCCTGATCGTGATCACCGGGCTCTCGGGCTCGGGGAAGAGCTCGCTCGCCTTCGATACGATCTACGCGGAAGGCCAGCGGCGCTATGTCGAGAGCCTGAGCGCCTATGCGCGCCAGTTCCTCGAGATGATGCAGAAGCCCGATGTCGAGCATATCGAGGGTCTCTCTCCCGCGATCAGCATCGAGCAGAAGACGACGAGCAAGAACCCGCGCTCGACCGTAGCGACCGTCACCGAGATCTACGACTACATGCGCCTGCTATGGGCACGGGTGGGCACGCCGTACTCGCCTGCTACGGGCTTGCCGATCGAGGCGCAGACCGTCTCCAACATGGTCGACCGGGTGATGGCGCTGCCCGAGGGGACGCGTGCCTATCTGCTCGCGCCGGTGGTGCGCGGGCGCAAGGGCGAATACCGAAAGGAAATGGCCGAGTGGCAGAAGGCGGGCTTCACCCGCGTGCGGATCGACGGGGAAATCTACCCCATCGAAGACGCGCCCGCGCTCGACAAGAAGTTCAAGCACGACATCGAGGTGGTGGTCGACCGCCTCGCGGTGAAGGAAGGGCTGGAGACGCGGCTGGCGGACTCGTTCGAGACCGCGCTGCGACTGGCCGAGGGGTTGGCTTACGTGGACCTCGCGGACCTCGACCGAGTCCCAGCGAAGGCTGGGACCTCAAGCGATGGAGCGCAGCCGGACGAGGTCCCAGCTTCCGCTGGGACTCAGGATGGGCAAAAGCTCAAGGGCGCAGGCGTGCCTGCCAACCGGATCGTCTTCTCCGAGAAGTTCGCGTGCCCGGTCAGCGGCTTCACCATCGAGGAGATCGAGCCGCGGCTGTTCTCCTTCAACGCGCCGCAGGGTGCGTGCGCGACGTGCGACGGGATCGGGGAGAAGCAGCTGTTCGACCCGCAGCTGGTCGTGCCCAACGAAGCCCTGACGCTCAAGCAGGGCGCGATCATGCCGTGGGCGAAGAGCAATCCGCCGTCGCCCTATTACATGCAGGTGCTCGCCAGCCTGGCGAAGGAATACGGCTTCGACCTGACCACCCCGTGGCAGGATCTGGGCGCGGAGAACCAGGACGTCATCCTCTACGGCACGAAGGGCAAGCGCGTGCCGCTGACCTTCAAGGACGGGCGCAAGCAGTACACCGTCAACAAGCCGTTCGAAGGCGTGATCGGCAACCTCAACCGCCGCCTGCTGCAGACCGAGAGCGCATGGATGCGCGACGAGCTGGCCAAGTTCCAGACCGCGCAGCCTTGCGAGACCTGCGGCGGCAAGCGGCTGAACGAAAAGGCGCTGGCGGTGAAGATCCCCAGCGGGGCCGGACCGACCGACATCGCCGAACCTTCGCGCATGAGCGTGGGCGATGCGAAGGTGTGGTTCGAGGACCTGCCCCAGCACTTGGGCGACCAGCAGCAGCAGATCGCCCGCGCGATCCTCAAGGAGATCAACGAGCGGCTGGGCTTCCTCGACA
Organism: Citromicrobium sp.; assembly: GCA_002729695.1. Lineage (GTDB taxonomy): Bacteria > Pseudomonadota > Alphaproteobacteria > Sphingomonadales > Sphingomonadaceae > Alteriqipengyuania. The sequence continues at coordinate 18,730 of PBYQ01000037.1, forward strand.
ACGTAGGCCTCGACTACCTCAACCTCGACCGCAAATCGGGCACACTGTCGGGCGGCGAGAGCCAGCGCATCCGCCTCGCCAGCCAGATCGGCAGCGGGCTGTCGGGCGTGCTCTACGTGCTCGACGAGCCCAGCATCGGCCTGCACCAGCGCGACAACGACCGTCTGCTCGAAACGCTCAAACGCCTGCGCGACCTCGGCAACACGGTGATCGTGGTCGAGCATGACGAGGACGCGATCCGCACCGCCGACTACGTGGTCGACCTCGGCCCCGGCGCGGGCGTGCACGGGGGCGAGATCGTGGCCGAGGGCACGCTCCGCCAAGTGCTCAAGTCCAAGAAGTCGCTCACCGCGGCGTACCTGAACGGCACCCGCGAAATCGAGGTCCCGGCCAAGCGCCGCAAGGGCAACGGGCACACCCTGACCGTCCACGGCGCGCGCGCCAACAACCTCAACAACGTCACCGCGTCGATCCCGCTGGGCACCTTCACCTGCATCACCGGCGTCTCCGGCAGCGGCAAGTCGAGCTTCACCATCGACACGCTCTACGCCGCCGCCGCGCGCGAGCTGAACGGTGCGCGGGTGATCGCGGGGCCACACGACAAGGTCACCGGCCTCGAATATTGCGACAAGGTGATCGAGATCGACCAGTCGCCGATCGGCCGCACCCCGCGCTCCAACCCCGCGACCTATACCGGCGCATTCACCCAGATCCGCGACTGGTTCGCGGGGCTCCCCGAAAGCCAGGCGCGCGGGTACAAGCCCGGCCGCTTCAGCTTCAACGTCAAGGGCGGCCGGTGCGAGGCGTGCCAGGGCGACGGCCTGATCAAGATCGAGATGCACTTCCTGCCCGA
>PBYQ01000038.1 GCA_002729695.1 Citromicrobium sp.
CGTACCTTCCACATCGGCGGTGCGGCGCAGCTGAACGAAACCAGCCACCTCGACTCGGTGTCCGACGGTAAGGTCGTCTATCGCGACATGCCCACGATCACCGACAAGAAGGGCCGGATCCTGTCGCTCGCCCGCAACGGCGAACTGGCGGTGATCGACAAGGAAGGCCGCGAGCGCGAAATCCACAAGGTGCCTTACGGTACCGTGCTGATGCACAAGGATGGCGCACAGGTGACCGATGGCGATCGCCTGGCCGAGTGGGACCCGTTCTCGCTGCCGATCATCACCGAACAGTCGGGCGTGGTAAAGTTCCAGGATCTGGTCGAAGGCTCGACCCTGGAAGAACGTGTCGACGATGCCACCGGCATCGCCCAGCGCGTGGTCACCGAAAACCGTGCGACCGGCCGGAAGAAGAAGGAAGAGCTGCGTCCGCGCCTCACCCTCTTCAACGAAGGCAGCACCGATGCCGAAAACGAGGCCGCGCGCTACATGCTGGCGCCGGGCACCACGCTTTCGGTCGAGGATGGCCAGACGGTCGAAGCGGGCGACATCCTCGCCCGTGCCAGCCGCGAAGCCGCCAAGACGCGCGACATCACCGGCGGTCTGCCGCGTGTTGCCGAGCTGTTCGAAGCGCGCATTCCGAAGGACAACGCGATCATCGCCAAGATTTCCGGACGAATCGAATTCGTTCGCGAATACAAGGCGAAGCGCAAGATCGCGATCGTTCCCGAGGAGGGTGAACCCGTCGAGTACTTGGTCCCCAAGACCAAGGTGATCGACGTGCAGGAAGGCGACCACGTGAAGAAGGGCGATACGCTCATCTCGGGCTCGCCCAACCCGCACGACATCCTCGACGTGCTCGGCGTGGAAGCTCTGGCCGAGTATCTCGTGAACGAGATCCAGGAAGTCTATCGACTGCAGGGCGTGAAGATCAACGACAAGCACATCGAGGTGATCGTTCGCCAGATGCTGCAGAAGGTCGAGATCACCGATGGTGGCGACACCGTGCTGCTGCCGGGCGAACAGGTCGACCTGGAAGAAATGAACGAGGTCAACGCGAAGCTGGGCCGGAACAAGCAGCCTGCACAGGGCAAGCCGGTTCTGCTCGGCATCACCAAGGCCTCGCTCCAGACGCGTTCGTTCATCTCGGCTGCGTCGTTCCAGGAGACCACCCGCGTGCTCACCCAGGCTTCGGTCGAGGGCAAGAAGGACACGCTGATCGGGCTCAAGGAAAACGTCATCGTGGGCCGCCTCATCCCGGCGGGCACCGGTGCGACCATGAACCGGATGCGCGTGACCGCGTCGAGCCGCGATGCTGCCCTGAAGGCGTCGTGGAAGAAGGCCCAGGAAGCGATCATCGCCGCCAATTCGGCAGAAGAGGAGCGTGCTGCCGAAGCGCTGCGCGACCCTGCGGACGATCTCGGCGACGACCCGCTGGCCCGGATGGAAGGCGAATCGCACGGCACGGATGCCGATGCGGGCGAATACCTTCAGACGGGCGAAGAGGGCACCGAGGGCGATACCGCCGAGTAAGCGCGGGTTCACCCCGACACCATGATAAGGGCCCCGGAGGAGAAATCTTCCGGGGCCCTTTTCGTCTCTATTCGCGAGGTATCCGAACACATGCGCGCCATCGCTCTTATCGCAGTCGCATTGGCAGGCTGTACCGCTCAGGCCGACGGGGCGCTCCGCGAAGGCAGCAGCGCCGCGGCACCTGCGCCCGTCACACTCGCAGGCGAATGGCGCGTGGCGGGGATCGACGGACAGGACTTCGACGAACCCTACAGGGTCGCGCTCAGCGCGGACGGCGATCATATCTGGTGGTCGCCACGCTGCGCGGGCCAGACGATCGACTACAATATCGACGGGAACCGCTTCGAAGCCGTCTCACCGCCTCCTCCGCCGGCCGTCTGCGCGATCGGTTATCCCGAACGTCTGCCCCAGGTCATGGCGGCAATCCTCGCCGCCGAGCGGATCGAGCGGACACCCGCCAACGGCATAAGATTATCGGGGCAGGGCCGCAGCCTGACGCTGTTCGCACAGTAGGGCGCGCTGGAGGAGGATTTCCCCCGGATTGCAAAGTCTTCGCCGAAGCACTGGCCCGAACAAAACCTCGCTCCATTTGAAATTATTGGTAAATTTTGGGCACTGGTCGTGGCGCTCGGGAGTGGAGATGCCTATCTGCTTGATCTTCCATTAAGAATTTATCGTTAGCGCATGGCTCCCGAGGAGGGACAAGTGTGATCCAGAAACAGCTGGCGATCCTTGGCGAACGAAATCTGCTGCTCGCCTGGCGTCTTCGCGAATTCGTGACCCACCTGCCGTCCCTGTGCGCCCTTCATTCGCTGGCCGCTTTCGCCTGCGCGGTCGCGATATGGGGCCATCCCGGCTTTCCGTTTGCGGTGATCTGGGCGCTGCTCATCTCCGCCTGCAATCTGCGCCGGTATCTGCTCTCGCGCGAATACTATCCCGATACGATCGACGCCGCGCACCTCACCACGTTCTATCGCAGGCTGCAGATCACCGCGAATGTCGAAAGCGTGTTCTGGGCTGCTGGCGCGATCACGCTGTTTCCGATCCTTTTTCCCAAGCATCCCGTGTTCTTCGCGGTCCTGACCGCCGGTTTGATGGCCTCTTCGGTCATCGCCTACCGATCGCTGCCGAAGCCGCTGACCAGTTACCTCGTCGCCGCGATGGTCGCATCGGCGGTTCTGTCGTTTACCATGACGGAACAAATTTCCTGGCCGTCCTTCGCGCTCGCGCTGCTGTTCGGCGGATCGCTTATCCGGGCTTGCTGGCGGCAGGCGCGCGCATACGACCGCTACCTGCGCGAACAGATCGAACAGCAACAGACCGCCGAGACGGTGAAGCTGCTGCTGCACGAATACGAGGCTTCCGCCTCCGACTGGCTGTGGGAGGTCGACGAGGGCAACTGCCTAGTCAATGTGTGCGAACGTTTCGGGACGGCGGCGAGGCACGATCGCAACTTCCTCGAAGGGCGCGAGCTGGTCGGCCTGTTCAAATCGGGCCCTGCGCGCGAGAAGCTGGCAGCACTGATGCTGGAATGCGCATCCTTCCGCGATCTGGTGGTCGAGGTCGATCTGGCCGGCGAAGCGCGGTGGTGGTCGATCTCGGGCAATCCCACTTCCGACGGGACGATGCGCGGGGTGATGCGCGACGTGACCGACAGCCGGAAAACCGAACAGCGCGTGGCGCACATGGCACGCTACGACACGCTCAGCGGTCTCGCCAACCGGCACCTGTTCAACGAAACGCTGGACGACATGCTGGGCCGGCAGGTCAAGAACCAGCAAATCGCGCTGCTCTACATCGATCTCGACCATTTCAAATCGGTCAACGATACGCTCGGCCACCACATCGGGGACGAGCTGATCCGCGTATCCGCCGCCCGCCTCTCTGGAATCGTGCGCGAGCACGATCTTGCCGCGCGTCTGGGCGGTGACGAATTCGCCGTCCTGCTGACCCGGGTGAGCGATCTGAGGACCGCACACATCTGCGCGCAGCGCATCGTCGATGCGATGGCCGAACCGTTCAACCTGATGGGCCAGACCGTGCGCGTCTCGGCGTCGGTCGGCGTTGCCTATAGCCCCACGCGCGGGCTCGAGAGCGAAGAATTCATGCGCCAGGCCGACCTTGCGCTCTACGCCGCCAAGCGCGCGGGCCGTTCGACCTACGCCGATTTCGACGCGGCGCTCAATCTGGAGGAGCGGACCCGCCGGGACCTCGAACTCGATCTGCGCACCGCGATCGCGGAAGGGCAGTTCACGCTGGTCTATCAGCCGCAGGTCTGTCTCAAGACCGGCGAGTGGACCGGCAAGGAAACGCTGGTTCGGTGGGAACACCCGGTTCGCGGCCGGATCATGCCGGTAGAGTTCATCGGCATCGCAGAGGAAACCGGCCTGATCATTCCGCTGGGCGAGTGGATCATCCGCCAGGCGATCCACGAGGCGGCACGATGGGAAGAACCGCACACGATCGCGATCAACCTGTCGCCGATCCAGATGCGCAATCCCAACCTCGTCAACGTGCTGACGAACGCCATCGCGAGCGCTCAGATCGAACCGGAACGGGTCGAGATCGAGATCACCGAGAACGCCCTGATGCACGACAGCGAGGCGAACGTGGAGCTGCTGCATCGTTTGCGAAAGACGGGCGTGCGCATCGCGCTCGACGATTTCGGCACGGGCTATTCCTCGCTCAACTACCTGCGCGCCTTCCCGTTCGACAAGATCAAGATCGACCGCTGCTTCGTGTCCGAGCTGCTCGATCGCAGCGACTGTCAGGCGATCGTGCGAAACGTCATCATGCTCGCGCGGGCGCTGGGCATGGAAACCACCGCCGAAGGCGTGGAGACACGCGAGCAGTACGAATGGCTGAAGCTGCATGGCTGCACCGAAGCGCAGGGCTATTACATCTCGCGTCCGATGGAAGCGGCCGACGCAGCCGAAGCCTCGGGCGCGCTTTCGGAATGGCCGGCGGGTGAGGTGATCGCCGACAACGTCCATCAGCTTCACGGCAAGGTCGCCTAGCTTCGCGCGACACATGCTTGATGGGGGGCGAGCGCGAGAGTAGCGCTGCTGCCCATGATCGTAACCCGCTTCGCGCCTTCGCCCACCGGTCGGCTTCATGTCGGCAACCTGCGCACCGCGCTGCATAACTGGCTGCTGGCCCGCAAGGGCGACGAGGATGGCCGGGGCCGTTTCCTGCTGCGTATCGACGACACGGATGCAGAACGCAGCCGCGAGGAATATGTCGACGCGATCCGCGAGGATCTCACGTGGCTGGGGCTCGAACCCGATGCCGAATTCCGCCAGTCCGAGCGGCTCGACCTGTACGAGAACGCCTTTGCGAAGCTGAAGGAGGCAGGGAGGGTCTATCCCGCCTACGAGACCGCGCAGGAACTGGAGCTCAAGCGCAAGATCGCGCTGGGCCGCGGGTTGCCGCCGATCTACGACCGCGCAGCGCTGAAGCTGACCGACGAGGAACGCGCGACCAAGGAGGCCGAAGGCGTTGCGCCGCACTGGCGTTTCAAGCTCGATCGCGAACAGCACATCGACTGGGAAGACGCCGTTCGCGGCCCGCAGAAATTCGATCCGGCGCAGCTTTCCGATCCCGTGATCCGCCGCGCCGACGGCAGCTGGCTCTACATGCTGCCGAGCGTGGTCGACGATCTCGACATGGGCGTTACCTACGTGCTGCGCGGGGAAGACCATGTTTCGAACACCGCGGTACAGGTGCAGATGTTCAGCGCGTTGCACCAGGCGGGGGTAGGGCCGGATCACTGCGACGTGGTCGACAGCTTCCCCAACCTCGGCCACACCGCGCTGCTCGTGGGCAAGGAGGGCAAGCTTTCCAAGCGGTTGGGCTCGCTCTCGTGCGAGGCCCTACGCGAGTCGGGCATCGAACCCGCCGCGATCCTGTCGCTGCTGGCGCGGTTGGGGACGTCCCGGCCGGTCGAGCCGATTTCAGACCGTCAGGTGCTGATCGAAGGGTTCGATCTTGCCACCTTCGGGCGGGCACCGGCCAAGTTCGACGAGGCGGAGCTGGAAAGGCTGAACGCCGCGATCGTCCACCAGCTCGATTTCGACGAGGTGAAGGATCGCCTGCCCGAAGGCATCGACGAGGCCGGCTGGCACGCAATCCGGCCCAACCTGTCGCATGTGTCCGAGGCTGCCGAATGGTGGCGGCTGGTCACCGGGCCGATCGATCGGCCGGACTTCTCCGACGACGACCGCGCCTTTCTGACCGAAGCGGCCGATGCGCTCGAATGGTCGGACAATCCGTGGGGCACGCTGACCTCCGCGCTGAAGGATCGCACCGGGCGCAAGGGCAAGCCGTTGTTCCTCCCGCTGCGCCAGGCGCTGACCGGGATGGACCACGGGCCCGACATGGGCGAGCTGCTGCCGCTGATCGGCGAGAGCGAGGCGCGCGCCCGGCTGGCCAGCGCAGCCGCCGCGTGAGGCATTTCTCCGATCCGGCACAGCTCCGCCACGCGCCGCAGCGCGAACTGCACAATGGCGGCTGGATGGATTACGCCGAATGTCCCTCGCGCTTCGAGGCCATGCTGGAAGCGCTGGGGCCGGGCGAGCCTGCACGCGATTTCGGGCTCGACCCTATCCTTGCCGTGCACGATTCCGCCTACGTCGCGTTCCTGCGCGAAGCCCATGCGCAGTGGCGGGCCGCCGGGCGCGATGGCGATGCGATGGGCTACGTCTTCCCGGTGGTGCGGAGGCGCCCGCTCGACCTTGAACGGATCGACGCGAAAATCGGCGCCTTTTCGATGGACGCGTCGACGCCGATTGCCGCCGATACCTGGGCCGCCGCCTATGGCGGGGTGCAGAGCGCGCTGACCGCGCTCGACGCGGTGCTGACGGGCGACCGGGCTGCCATGGCCCTTTGCCGCCCGCCCGGCCACCATTGCGGGGCCGACTACATGGGTGGCTATTGCTACCTCAACAACGCCGCCATCGCCGCGCGTGCAGCGCAAGCGCGTGGCGCGCGCCGGATCGCGATCCTCGATGTCGATTATCACCACGGCAACGGCACGCAGGACATTTTCTACGCCGATGGCGAAGTGCTGTTCGCCTCGATCCACGCCGATCCGAAGACCGATTTTCCGTTTTACTGGGGCCATGCCGACGAGCGTGGCGAGGGTGAAGGGGCGGGCGCAACGCTCAACCTGCCGCTACCGCAGGGCACCGACTGGTCGGGCTATGCGCCCGCGCTAGAGACGGCGCTGGATGCGGTGCGTGCGCATGGGGCGGACCTGCTGATCGTGTCCTACGGCGCGGATACCTTTGCCCAAGACCCGATCTCGCACTTCAGGCTGGCGCGCGAAGATTACACCGCGATGGGAGCGGCCATCGCCGCGCTCGGCCTGCCGACGCTGGTGGTGATGGAAGGCGGCTACGCGGTCGACGCGCTGGGCGCGAACGTCGCGGCGTTTCTGGGTGGGATGGAGCGGGCACCAAGCTAAGCTCGCAGGGTGAGCCCTGGAGTGCAGGCCCGGCAATGCGGCGGACCCGATCGACCGCCTTGCAGCGCTGCATTGCGCGACCTAACTGACATTTTCATGCTGACTTCTTCGAACAGGACGGGATTGCAGGCGCTGATTGCGCTGTTGCTCGCGATTCTGTTCGCGCAAGCGGTTCCGGCCCACGAGATCACGCTAGAACGCAGCCGAGGACCGGTGTTCAGCGCGGCGACGGTGGAGGTCACGCTCCCTCCGCGCAAGGATGATGCGGGTCTCGACTGCCTCGTTGCCGCACCCGATCCGCACGAGGCCGATTTCCAGCAAGCCCGGTTCGCGCCCGTCTTGCGTCCGCAGCTCGATGTGCATCGGCCCGTCTGGCCGACCAAGAGCGCGCGCGGCCCGCCGCTCAGGCCTCCGCCGCGCTCGCTCGCTGCCCCAAGAGAACCCCCGCACCTGTCCTGAACAAGCCGCGCCCGCTTCGGGCGCCGATCCCGTTCGGACAGGAAATATACCATGAAAATTCAGAATGACGGCGAACCCGCCGTCGCCGACCGCTTCGACCAGATCGAGGCGATCTTGCAGCGCTATCCCGATATAGACGATGGCGAGCTGGCAGATCTTAAACGCTGGTTCGGAAAGGAAGCCTCCTCCTTCGAAGTGGCGAGCCTTGCAAGCAAGGATAGCGTGAACCCGCAGTACGGCGAATTTCGCAAGGCGCATGTCGACCGGCTGACAGCCTTGGAGATCGCCGCGGCTGCCGCTGTGGCTATCGTCCTGCTGGCAGGCTTCGCTGCAGTCGCCTTCGCCTGATGGAGCCTTTGGCGGGCGGGATGCATGCGCACCCGCCCGCGATTTACCCACTAGCTATTGTGCTTGGTCAGCGCGTTAGCATCGGGCGGCATCGGCCGCGCAGCAAGTCTAGCCGATCGCCCGGCCCTGGGCACTCCCAGCATGCGTGAACCAGGCCTTGTCGAACAATGTGACGGGAATTGGATTGGGCAAACGCAGGTTGGCGAGGCCGGGAAGCTGCGAGACCGATGGTTCGAAGGCGCGGTCGACTTGCGAGATGAATGCCAGGATCGCGCCGCTCGTCTGTGCGAAGTCGCGCAGGGTGGCGACCTGATCGGCAAGCACGGGTGTCTCGCGTCGCTGGTCGAGCAATTGCAGATAGTCGATTACCGCGACGCTGCCGGGGGCTGCTCCGGCAAGGTGTCCGGCGATGCTCGCCGCGTCGATATCGTCGGTCGTGACGATTTCCGGCAGGTCGTCGCCCGCGCCCATCTCCGCCAGCAGGGCGAGCGTCTGTGCCTCGGTGAATTCCAGCGTGAAGAACACCGCACGTCTGCCTGCCCGCACGGCATCGACCAGCAGTTGCAGCCCGATCCGTGTCTTGCCCTGACGGGGGCGGGCGGCGAGCAGCACCAGATCGCCGTTCGCAAGTTCGGTCAGGATCGGGGCGGGTCGACGTGCCTCGGCGTGCTTCGCCGAGAGCAGGCTCCACGTGTCGTAGCCTTCGCCTCGCGCGATCCGGTCCTGCGCTGCGTGCAGCGGTATTCCGGCCTCGCGCGCGAGCAGCTTTGCGCGGCGTTTCAACTGATAGATCGGTTGGGAGAGTTGCATGTCGGTTCCTCCTGCCCGGGCGACTGCGCGCAACCCCTCCTTATGCGTGTGCCCGAACAAAGCGGTTCGACAGTTGGAAAGCGCCCTGCATGTAAGATGCTGCCCCGACGGGAGGGAGGAGGCGCGGGCCGCGCCTTGCCCCTTACAGTAGCGTCATCGCTGTGAGGGGCAATAGATAAGGCCCGGCTAATCCGCCCTACCGCCCCTTCAGCTCGTCCCCGCTCAGCGAGACGACATGCAGCAGGTTGGTGCTGCCGGGTGTGCCGAAGGGCACGCCCGCGAGCACGATCAGCTTGCTGCCCGCCTTGCCGAAGCCGTGGCGCAGGGCCATGCGCTTGCCCTTGGCGATCATCTCTTCGAAGCTGCCGATGTCCTTGGTGGCGACCGCGTGCGCGCCCCAGAGCAGGCCGACGCGCCGGGCGGTCCGCATGCTCGGCGTCAGCACCAGCATCGGCACCGAGGGCCGCTCGCGCGCGACGCGCCGTGCGGTCGATCCGCTGAAGGTGAACACGGTGATCGCCGCGACCGAAACCGTTGCCGCGATGGTCGAGCACGCATGGCTGAGCGCGTCGGCGGTGGTCGGGTCCGCCTTGGTTTCGAGGAACTGCATCCGCGCGGCGTAGCTCTGGTCGTGCTCCACCTTGGCGACGATGCGGTCCATGATCGTCACGGTTTCCTCGGGCCATTCGCCCGCCGCGGTCTCCGCCGACAGCATCACCGCATCGGCCCCGTCGTAAACTGCGTTGGCGACGTCGGAGACTTCGGCGCGCGTCGGCGCCGGGCTCTCGATCATCGATTCGAGCATCTGGGTCGCCACGATCACCGGCTTGCCCGCCTGCCGGGTCATGTCGACGATCCGCTTCTGCAAGGGCGGCACGTCTTCGGGGTCGAGCTCCACGCCCAGATCGCCGCGCGCGACCATGATCCCGTCGGACAGGTCGACGATTTCCGCGAGGCGGCGCACCGCGCTCGGCTTTTCGATCTTGGCGCACAGCGCGGGCATCATCCCGTCGGTCGGGGTCATCAGCTTGCGCGCTTCGGCGACGTCCTCGGGCCGCTGCACGAAGCTGAGCGCGATCCAGTCGGCCCCCTGCTGGCAAGCGAAGGCGAGGTCCTTGCGATCCTTGTCGGTCAGCGCGGGGATCGGGATTTCGGCATCGGGCACGTTGACGCCCTTGCGATCCGAAATGACCCCGCCAACCTCGGCCGAGCACAGGATCGCGTCCTTGTCCGCACGGATCACCTTCAGGCGGATCTTGCCGTCGTTGATCAGCAGCCGCTGGCCCTTCTCGAGCAGCCCGAACAGCTCGGGATGCGGCAGGTGGACGCGCGTTTCGTCGCCGGGTTCGGGATTGGTGTCGAGCGTGAAGTGGCCCGAATGGCGGATCACCGCCTTGCCATCCTTGAACGTGCCGACGCGCAGCTTGGGACCCTGAAGGTCGGCAAGGATCGCGATCGGGTGATCGAATTCCTTCTCCAGCGCGCGGATCGCCGCAATCGTCTGCGCGTGGGTCGCCTGATCGCCGTGGCTCATGTTGACGCGGAAGGCGTCGACCCCGGCCTTGAACAGGCGCCTTAGCATTTCGGGATCGCGGCTGGCGGGGCCGATGGTGGCGAGAATCTTCACCTTGCGGTTGCGCGGATCGAGCTTGGGCATAGCGCATTGCTATGGCACGGCTGCGTTGCAACTCAAGGAATGATCGCGATGGATACGAATGCGCCTCACCCCGCGCCCACCAATGGCAGCGACCCGCTGGACCAGCTGGACGACGCGATGGCCGCCGCCGCTTTCCGGCGGCTGGTGCGACACCTGCGCCATCGCCACGATGCGCAGAACATCGATCTGATGGGGCTCGCCGGCTTCTGCCGCAATTGCCTGGCCGACTGGATTCGCGATGCGGGCTATGAAGGCGACAAGGCGACCGCGCGCGAGCTGATCCACGGGATGCCGCAGGACGAATGGAAGGCGACCCGCCAGAGCCCTGCTACCGACGCGCAGATTGCTGCGATGGAAGCGAGTGTGAAGAAGAATCGCGTGGATTAGGTCCGCACCGGGTTCACCCGGGCCGTGTCGCTGGCTACCGAGCGGCCAACCGATTCTCAAAAGACACTGGAGTGATTCATGGCCGAAGCCACCGACGACCGCCTGCGCCTGCTGATCGAGCGCATCGAACGCCTCGAAGAAGAAAAGAAGGGCATCGCCGACGACATCCGCGACGTTTACGCCGAAGCCAAGGCGGTCGGCTACGATCCCAAGATCATGCGGCAGGTCGTGCGCCTGCGTAAGATGAAGCCCGACGACCGCAACGAAATGGAAATGGTGCTCGATACCTACAAGGCGGCACTGGGTCTGGGCTGACTTCGCGAAACCGATTGCGCTTGACCCGATTCTGGAGGCAAGTATCTGAGACCCGGCGCTAAATTGGCGTCGACAGGGGGTCTCAGACAAATGCGGATGGGTTCAAGGGCCGCGATACTGCTCGCGGTTTCGTTGCTGGCGAGTGCGTGCGGCGGGGATGGCGGGTCGCCGCCCCCTGCGCAGGGTGGTGTGCCGACCCCCGCACCCGCTGGCCCGCCGCCGCGAACCGACACGACGAGCTATAGTCGCGCTTTCGCCGACGACGCCGCTCGCACTCTTCCTGGCTTCGGCATCGACATTGTGATCCGGGAAACGGGGCAGGTGCTGCCGGACGGCACCCGCGAGACGATTGCCCAGATCACACTGCCCCAGCGGCACAACGTGCTGTTCGATTTCGACCCCGCCAGCAGACTCGGCAGGTTCCAGATCGGCGGAGAGGCGCGGGTGGTGCAGGAAGATGCAGGCACGACCTATCGCGTCGGCAGCGACACCGTCGAATGGTACCGGCCGGGGCCGGAGACGGAGGAGTTTCTCGGCTTCGCCAGGTATCCGCAGTTGGCCGGCGGCTATGTCGCCAGCGTTTCGCACAGGCTGGAAACCTATGCGGACGATTTCAGGCGCGAGCAGGTTGCGGTGGTCGGGTTCGAGACGGTTATCGCCGACCTGCCGCCTTCGGGTGTGGAGAGCCGCCGCTTCAAGGCAACGTTCGTTTCGCAGGACAACTCCGCCAACAATATCGCCACCTTCGGCGCGGATTTCCCGGTGGAGATCGACTACGGCAAGGACCGGTTGAAGGCGCAGATTGCCACCGTCCTGCCCGAAGGCGCGGCTTCGAACCGGAACATCACGTTCGATTTCGAGGGGAAGCTCGACCGTTCGGGGCAGATCGTGAGTGGAACGCTGAAGGACAGCTCGGGCGCAGCGCGAGCCGAGGGGCAGGTGATCGGCGCATTCTACGGCCCCTATGCCGCCGAGCTCAACCTGTTCGGCAAGCTCGTGCTGGCGGATGGCAGGCAGTTGCTCGTCTTCTTCTTCCAGCAGCCTTAACAACTGGAGCGTCAGCGGTACAGGCACGCACGGCGCTCTGGTGACGATTGGAACCCATCGCGTTTCGCGTGCTTGAAAAGAGATAAGCCCCTCTTTTTCAAGGATGATGCCCGATGAATCAGCCGACCGAAACCGACACCGCCTTCGTCCCCGAAACCTCCGAAGAGCCGCGGATGCCGGGGCACGAGACCGACCTCGACGACAAGCCGCAGTGGCAGCCGCGCTATCCCGGTTCGGGGCGCTTGAAGGGCAAGACCGCGCTCGTCACAGGTGCCGACAGCGGCATCGGCCGTGCGGTTGCGGTGCTGTTCGCGCGCGAGGGTGCGAACGTCGCCATCGCCTATCTCGAAGAGCACGACGATGCCCGCATCACACGCGAAGCGTGCGAGAAGGAAGGCGCGCAGGTGCTTCTTTCCGCTGGCGATCTGGGCGACCCGGATCATTGCAAGGGACTGATCGACGCTGTGATCGACCGCTTCGGCGGGCTCGACGTGCTGGTCAACAATGCGGGCGAGCAGCATCCCGACGAGGATGTGACCGACATCACCGCGCAGCAGCTCCAGCGCACGTTCCAGACCAATATCTTCAGCCAGTTCTACCTCGTGCAGGCCGCGCGCCCGCACCTGAAAAAGGGCGCGGCGATCGTAAACTGCACCAGCGTGACGATGTACAAGGGCGCACCGATCCTGCTCGATTACAGCGCGACCAAGGGCGCGATCACCGCCTTCACCCGCTCGCTGTCGGAAAACCTTGTCGGCGACGGCATCCGCGTGAACGCGGTCGCGCCCGGTCCGATCTGGACCCCGCTCAACCCGATGGGCGGTCAGCCGCCCGAGAACATGGACGATTTCGGCGAGGACACGCCGATGGGCCGCCCCGGCCAGTCCAACGAGGTCGCGCCCGCATTCCTGTTCCTTGCCTGCGAGGATTCGTCCTATATGTCGGGACAGGTACTGCACCCCAACGGAGGAATCATCGTCAATGGCTAGCCCGTGGAAGACCGCCGAGACCGGCATCATCGTCACCACCACGCCCACCGTCGAAGGGCGCCCGGTGCAGGACTACCTCGGCATCGTGACCGGCGAGGCGATCATCGGGGCGAATATGTTCCGCGACCTGTTCGCCGGGATCCGCGATATCGTGGGCGGGCGTGCGGGTTCCTACGAAAAGGTGCTCAAGCAGGCGCGCCACGATGCGATCGAGGAGATGCAGGCGGAGGCACAGAAACTGGGCGCGAACGCGGTGGTCGGGGTCGATCTCGATTACGAGGGGATCGGCGATACCGGTTCGATGCTGATGGTCAGCGCCTCAGGTACGGCGGTGCGGCTGTAGGGTCTCATGCGAAGACACGAAGAGTTCCTGCAAGCGGCGTTGTCCTGCCCGGTCTGCTTCGCTAGGGCGTTGCGATTAAGGGACCCCACACCGGGGTCCCCAAAAAGTAGCACTTTTTGGGGTTACAATGGCAGGCCATTCCAAATTCAAGAACATCATGCACCGCAAGGGTGCGCAGGACAAGAAACGGTCCAACCTGTTTTCCAAG
>PBYQ01000039.1 GCA_002729695.1 Citromicrobium sp.
TGCACTGGCTGCCCGAGGAAGTGCCGCTGGGCGAGGATTGCCGCGACTGGGCGCAGAAGCTTTCCGAGCACGAGCGCAACCTGCTCACCCAGATCTTCCGCTTCTTCACGCAGGCCGACGTCGAAGTGCAGAACTGCTACCACGAGCAGTACGGCCGGGTGTTCAAGCCGACCGAGATCAAGATGATGCTCGCGTCCTTCTCCAACATGGAGACGATCCACATCGCGGCCTACAGCCACCTGCTCGACACGATCGGCATGCCCGAAAGCGAATACGGCATGTTCCTCGAATACGAGGAGATGAAGGACAAGCACGATTACCTGCAGCTGTTCGGCGTCGACACGGACGAGGATATCGCCCGCACGCTCGCGGCGTTCGGCGGCTTCACCGAAGGCATGCAGCTGTTCGCCAGCTTCGCGATGCTGATGAACTTCCCGCGCTTCAACAAGATGAAGGGCATGGGCCAGATCGTCAGCTGGTCGGTCCGCGACGAAAGCCTCCACTGCGAAGGCATCGTGCGGCTGTTCCACGAATTCGTGCGCGAGCGGGACTGCTACACCAAGGCGGTGAAGGAAGACATCATCGACATCGCGCAGAAGTCTGTTCGGCTGGAAGACAACTTCATCGACCTCGCGTTCGAGATGGGCCCGGTCAGCGGCATGACCGCGAAGGAAATCAAGAAGTACATCCGCTACATCGCGGACTGGCGGCTGGGCCAGCTGGGCCTGCAGCCGATCTACATGATCGACGAGCACCCGCTCCCCTGGCTCGCCCCGCTGCTGAACGGCGTGGAGCACGCCAACTTCTTCGAACAGCGCGCCACCGAATATTCCAAGGGCGCCACCAAGGGCGACTGGAACACGGTCTGGAGCACCTTCGACAAGCGCACCAAGGCCAAGGCCGCGAACGAGGTCGACGGCGCCGAGGACGACGGCCCGGGGCTGTTCGGGGATGATGCCGGGGGCGTGCAGGCGGCGGAGTAGTTTTCCGTGATAATCCGCACGCGAAAAATAAGTGATAAGCGCCTGCTTTCGCTCTGCGAGAAACTCTTTGAGATTTACCCAGAAGGAAAGGTCAGTGGCCAGTATTTTGGAGGCGTACAGTTCTCTGCAGAGAATCTGGAAGAGTTTGAGAAATTAGCGGTTGGCAGTAACGAATATCTCATAGAGAAATTCGTATTTTCTCATAGAATCAAGCGATCCGATGAGGTAAGATTTGGCCGTGGCGTCATGCCTATGTCGAATGTTGCAAGGGACCAGCCTCTCGCAAACCAGTTCTATCGGCTGCGCGAGCCGGATCCATACTTCGATGAGCTTGCGTTCTTTGAAATACCGAACAGACAAGGCATAGCCGATTACGTATCATTCAGTGACCAGAATAAACTGGAAATCGCCCGTGCATTGAGCCGACTTTCTGCTCCAGTTAAGCTTGGCAACGATAAATCCAGCGATACACTTACTGCTCGCCTTGATCAAAACATAGACGATTTAAGCGCTCTTTCATCAAAGTTCCTAGGTCGCATGGCTGAAGCGCGTGCGCAGGATGAGGATGCTTTCAAGAAGCGCTTAGAGAAGCTCGAAGAAGAGTTTGAGCAAAGAAACACTCAGTTGGTCGATGAGAGGGCATCTTTAGAGGCACTTCGAAAAGAAATTAATGATCGAGAGCCACAGCATGAGAGGCGAAGGCTCCGTGAGGACTTAACTTCTCAGCTTAGGGATTTTTTAAGCCCGAAAGAGGAGGGCAGGGCTAAATGGAATGTTCGCAGCCCGTACTATCTACAGGCATTTGTTGGCTGCATATTGTTCTTTTTATCTGCGGCGCTTACAGCTCAGGCTAGCTTCGATAATCTAGTATCGGAGGCCTTATGGGTATCGGCGATTAAGAGTGCGCTTCTTGGCGCGGCTGGAGTTGCATTTGCGTGGGCAGGTCTTTCGGGTCTTAAAAAGTCTGTATCGCGCGAAGATGAATTCCGAAGAGAGATTCAGCGCTACGGCTATGACATGGATCGAGCAAGTTGGGTCGTTGAAACCATCTTGCAAATGAGCAGCTTAGAAGCTCAACAGATACCCGATGTTTGGCTTCAAGCCGTCTGTGAGGGGCTATTTGCGAGTCCTGAAGTGCAGCATACCGACGAGCGGTCGCTTGATGCTTTGGCGGCACTACTCGACGCAACGGCTAAGGCTCGCGTCGGCACCAACGGTTTCGAGTTCGAGTTGGATAAGCGGGGACTGCGCACGGCTACGAAGCAGGCTCATTAGGCGCCTAAATGACGGTACTTTTGTCGCAGCCTCGCTACGGTAGCCGCCCTGAGCGCACTCAACACCACTCCCGCCCGCGACCGCCCCAGCGCGTCGCCAGTCCCTCCGCCTCCAGCACTGCCACCGCGCTTGTCCCGCTCCGTGCGAGCACACGCAGTTTGCGGCCGTAGGTGTCTTCGTCGCGGCCGTCGGGGTTGGGGTGGACTTCGAAGGGCGCGGCGTTGAGCCATTGGGTCAGGCGCTCGGTCGCGCGCAGGCCCAGCGCGCGCTCGGCCGGGCAATCGGGGCTGTAGATTTCCGGCGCGTCGATATCCGCGATGCGGATCTTCTGGTCATTGAGCCAGATCGTGTCGCCGTCGACCACGCAGGTGTGCCGCTCGCCCCCGATGCACGGGCCGAAGCTGGCCTGTACCACCTGGGGCGGGGCGGCCGCCTGCGGCACCTCGGCCGACGCGCGCACTTCGGGTGCCCCGTCGACCAACAGCACCGCGGTGAACACCGCCAGCGGGGCGACCAGCAGCACCATGCCGAGCCCGCGCGCCGCATCGCGCCACGAGGAACTCTCCGCCGCCTTCGCAGGCGCGGGCTGCCGCTCCCGCGCACCGGTGCGCGCGGAGGATCGGGGGGAAGGCCGGCGGAAGGAGGCAAGATCGCCCATTCCCACCCCATGGGGCCGGATGTCTCAAAGGAGATTGAACAGCGATGCTTAACGCGGTCTCACCGAGCGGACGCCCGCAAGTTTTTCAAAACAGACATGTTTTCGGGTTTGGGAACGCTTTTTGGCTGGCCGCATTGGCGAGCGAGCGGATGGTGCGTACGAAGAACCAGACGCACATCACCAACCACAGCGCCAGCCCGCCGAACACAAGAACGGCAATGGCTGGATCCTCCCGATCCTCGACCATCGCAAGCGAGGCCAGCGTGCTCGACGTCGACAGCGCGAGAGCGGTGCCGATCATTGCCACCGCCATCAGGATTGCGACCCAGAAACCGATCCAGAAGGTGCGGATCAGGTAGGTGAAGTGGGTGTTTTCCCACCCGGCGGTCTCCTCCTCGCCCCGCCACACATAGGCGAGGATCAGGCCGACCAGCACGGAAAAGCCGGTGAACAGGGTCAGCAGGTAGAGCGCGCCCACGATGATGGGCCGGTACAGCGTCACCCCCGTCGATGGCGCTGCCGCGCGAGATGCACTGCCACGCGCGCCGATCGCTTCGCTGCCGTCTTCGCGTTCGCTCATCATCGCCGCCCCTTGCGCCTTGCCCGACCCGTACCCGCCTCGATCCTACGCCGATGGCCTGTCGTCGATCAAGCTCGCGGCTAGCGGACCCTGCGCCGCTTCCTGCGCGGACGATCCTTGTCGTAGACGTAGTTCTCGTCGATCTCGGGCACGACCTGCGCGTGGGCGAGCAGGCCGAACAGCAATCCGCCGCCGATCACGTTGCCGAGCACGGCGGGCACCAGGAACCCGAACAGGCCCTGCGCCACGCCGATCTGCCCGGCCAGCATGATGACCCACAGCTCCGCCGCGCCGACGATGGAGTGCGCCACCCCCGCGAGGTACATCAGACCCGTGATCGCGGCGATGATGAACACCTCCTGCCGCTCCAGATTGGGCATCGCCCAGACCAGCGTGGCGAGCATGAACCCGGCAGGGATACCCTTCAGGAACGGGCTATCCATGTAGGCGGTGATGGCTTTGAGCGAATCCTCGCGAATATGCATCGCGATCTCCGGCTGGCCCGAGAGGTTGAAGTGGACGAACAGCGCAAAGGCGAAGGTGCCGATCATGTTGCCCGCCAGCACGATCACCCACAGCCGAATGGTGCGGTTGAAATTGCTCCAGCACGGGGTCGTCGCGAGCGGGATGACCGCGGTGACGGTGCTTTCGGTGAACAGCTGCAACCGGCCGGAGATGACCGCGATGAAGCCCAGCGAATAGCCGAGCGCCATCAGCAGCGGCATCCACGGCCCCTCGGGCACCTTGTTCAGCAGCGCGCCGATCGCATAGGGCGACAGGCCGATGACGAAGCCCGCGGCGATCGCCGACCACAGCAGCGCGGAGGCGGGCCGCTCCAGCTCCTCGATCCCGCGCTGGCGGATGATTTCATGGACCAGCTTGGCGCTGGCGATTTCGTGGCTGGAGACGATCTCGCGCTCGTGATCGTCCAGGTCTTCGCGCACGATGTCGTGCCCGCTTTCCTTCGCGGCATCGCTGCGTTCGGTCTTGTCCTGATCGGGGCCCTTTTCGTCGTCGGAGCCGTTTCCCTCAGCCATCTGCATCACACCCTTGTGGTGGCTGCCAGGCGTGGAACGCGGCAGCGCCAAGCGCCCGAAGATCAACAATGCGCGAAAGGGCGCAAATATCCTCGCGGCCGGTCGCACGCCGCTCGGGGCGCTGTCCTACAGCCTGCCCGCGCTGCTAGGATAGGCGGAGGTCGAAAGCATCGTCCGCTTGTGAAGAGCCTCCGGCAAGCGGGCCTCTCGACCGCGCGGGGAGGGGCGGTTTTTCCGCCCCTGGACACTGTGTCAGGTGTGTCAGGCGACCGCTCCGCAGAACCGATCGCGGAACTGCGCGGTGCCTTCGCGGCTTGTTGTCACGAACGCGAACGCAACAGGAGACTCTGCAATGGCTAACGACGACGTGATCGAGACGAAGAGCAAGAGCAAGTGGTTCTGGCTCGCCGCGATCGTGCTGCTGGCGGTGGCTGCAGTGATCGTGTTCCTCAACGCCGATGGCGACGATCCTGCGCTTTCCGACAATGCTGTGACTACGCAGGAAGAACGGCTCGACACCGATCTCGGCAGCACGGCAGGCGAGGATGCGATGGCCACGCCGACCGGTGAAGAGGGCGGCGAAGCTACGCCCGCCGAGTAAGCCAGATACCTGGCCCACGATACGGAAGGAGACCCGCGATGACGAAACGAACTGCCCTTATCGCCCTGCCGCTGGCCGCAATGCTCGGTCTCGCCGCCTGCTCGCAGGCCGACGAGGACAAGACCTATGAAGCCGACGCCGTCGACCAGAGCGGCGGCGAGCTGATCGTTACCGACGAGGATCCGGACGCCGTGCCGGTCGACACGCCCGACACCGCCATGACGCCTGCCCCTACCGAAGAGGCGGATGGCTCTGCAATGTCGAGCGCGGAAACCACGCCTGACGAATAGAGGGCGACGATTGGCGCAAACCGGGGCCGGGGCGCGCGCGTCCCGCCTTCCCAAACCGTGTGGTTCGCGGTAGCGCGCGGGGAATGAGCGAAACCATCCCCTCCGCAAGCGACGCCTCGCTCGACGCAGGCGCCAAGGCCAGCGTTCTGATCGAGGCGCTGCCCTACCTGCGCCGCTACGCCGGGCGCACCTTCGTGGTGAAATACGGCGGCCACGCGATGGGCGACACCGCCGCCGCCGCGAGCTTCGCGCAGGATGTCGTGCTGCTGAAGGCGGTCGGCATCAACCCCGTCGTCGTTCACGGCGGCGGGCCGCAGATCGGCGCGATGCTGGGGCGGCTGGGTGTCGAAAGCCGGTTCGTCGATGGCCTGCGCGTCACCGACGAGGCGACGGTCGAGATTGCCGAGATGGTGCTGTCGGGCGCGATCAACAAGCAGATCGTCGCCGCGATCCACGCCGCCGGAGGGCGCGCGCTGGGCATTTCGGGCAAGGATGCCGGGCTGGTTCGCGCCCGCAAGGTCAGCCGCGAAACGCGGACCCCCGATTACCAGAGCGACAGCGCGATCGAGCAGATCGTCGACCTGGGCTTCGTCGGCGAGCCGGAAACCGTCGATCCGAACGTGATAACGATGGCGACCGCCAGCGGCCTGATCCCGGTGATCGCCCCCATCGGTGCGGGTGAGAATGGAGAGACCTTCAATATCAACGCCGACACCATGGCGGGCGCGATTGCCGGTGCGATGGGTGCGGCCCGCCTGCTGCTGCTGACCGACGTGGCAGGCGTGCTCGACGGCGAGGGCAATCTGGTGACCGAGCTCGACGAAGCGAAGATCGAGGCGCTGCGGGCACAGGGCGTCATCACCGGTGGGATGATCCCCAAGCTGGAAACCTGCCTTGCCGCCACGCGCGACGGTTGCGAAGCGGCGGTCATCCTCGACGGGCGAGTGCCGCATGCGATGCTGCTCGAGTTCTTCACCGCCAGCGGTGCCGGTACGCTCGTCAGAGCTACCTAAAACGGCTAGGGCAACCTTGCCTTTAGAAAGAGGCGTCTTACTCTCCTAAGGCGCCCAACCGAAACGTCAGGAGACAGGGCCACCATGCAAGCCCTCTATACCATCTACCAGATCGTCGAGCTGCTCACGAACGTGTTCGTGATGCTGATCATCGTCCAGTTCGTGATCGGCCTGCTGCTCGCATTCAACGTGGTCAGCCGCGGCAATGATTTCGTGATCTCCGTCTACCGGTCGATCAACTCGCTGCTCGACCCTGTGCTGCGGCCGATCCGCGAGAGGCTGCCCCAGACCGGCGCGATCGACTTTTCGCCGCTGGTGCTGATCATCGTGCTGCAGATTTTCCTCATCATCCTCAGCTCCATTATCCGGAGCGTCGGGTGAGCGCAGAGCTTATCGACGGAAAGGCTTTCGCAGCGGACCTGCGCGAGCGCGTGGGCGAGCACGCTGCGGCGTTTGCGGACAAGGCAGGGCGCAAGGCGGGCCTGGCGGTCGTGCTGGTGGGCGAGGACGCGGCGAGCGAGGTCTATGTCCGCTCCAAGGGCAAGGCGACCGTGGCTGCCAACATGGCAAGCTTCGAGCATCGCCTGCCCGCCGACACGTCCGAAGCCGATCTGATCGCGCTGGTCGAACAGCTGAATGGCGACCCATCGGTCGACGGCATCCTGGTGCAGCTGCCGCTGCCGGGCGATCTCGACGAACAGGCGGTGATCGCGGCGATCGATCCGGGCAAGGACGTCGACGGCTTCCATGTCGAAAGCGCCGGGCGCTTGATGGTCGGCCGCAAAGGTTTCGTGCCGTGCACGCCTTTGGGCTGCATCATGCTGCTCAAGGATCGGCACGGCGACCTGTCGGGAATGAACGCTGTCGTGATCGGCCGCTCCAACATCGTCGGCAAGCCGATGGCGCAGCTTCTGCTCGACGCGAATGCGACCGTTACCATTGCGCACAGCCGGACGAAGGACCTGGCAGATGTGGTGCGGCGCGCGGATATCGTGGTCGCTGCGGTGGGCCGTGCCGAGATGGTCAAGGCGGACTGGCTCAAGCCCGGCGCGACGGTGATCGACGTCGGGATCAACCGGCTCGCACCGGCGGATGGCGAGAGCAAGGGGCGGCTGGTCGGCGATGTCGATTTCGAAGCCGCGAAAGAAGTCGCGGGCGCGATTACCCCGGTGCCCGGCGGGGTCGGCCCGATGACGATCGCGGTGCTGCTGCGAAACACGCTTGTCGCCGCATACGCGCACGAAGGGATCGAGGCGCCGGAGGGCCTGTGATGAGACTGCTGCCGCTCGCCTTGCTGACTGTGGTCGCCTGCGGCCTTTCCGCGTGCTCGGGTGGCCCTGCCTCGCGCTATAGCGACCGCCAGATCGATCGTGCATTGTTGAGCGCACCCTACGCCGCCCAGCCGAGCCTGGTGGTGGCGCGCGAGATCGCGTTCGCCCGCGCCGCGCGCGAGGACGGGCAGTGGACGGCCTTTGCCGAATTTGCCGCAGACGATGCGGTGCTGCATGGCCGTAACGGCCCGGTTCCGGCCAAGCCCTTGCTCGCCGGGCTCAGCGATCCTGCGGAAGCGATCCAGTGGTCGCCGCGCACCGTGATGATGAGCTGCGACGGCAGGGTTGCCGTCAGTCGCGGGCGCTACCTCGATCCCGAAGGCAAAATCGGCACCTTCGTGACGGTCTGGAAGCGCAGCGGATACGACGACGACTATCGCTGGGTGTACGACGCGGGCGGGGACGATGTGCCGCAGCCCACCCCGGTTGAGCCCGCCGAGAACGAGATTATCGCGACCGCTTATGATTACGTGCAGGGGCTGGTTGCCGATTGCCCGCGTGGCGGCGAGGCCGTGCCAGCCCCGCCGGCTTTGCCCGAGGCGGTTGACGCCCGGCGCGAGGTCCACCTTTCATCTGACGGTACGCTGCGCTGGATGTGGGAACATCACGCCGACGGCAGCAAGTATTTCCGCGCGGATTATCTCACCTCGGGCGCTTGGGAAAAGATCGTGGAGGAGCGCTTCGCTGCATCCGAATGATCATCCTCCACTCGCCCTTTTCCGTCGGCCCTGAAGGTTAGACGTCATGCTCGAACTTTTCTTTTCTGCCTTCGTGACGTTCTTCGTCATCGTCGATCCGCCCGGTTGCGCCCCGATCTATGCCGGGCTGACCAAGGGCGCGAGCGCGCAGCAGCGGCGCAACATGGCGGTCCGCGCCTGCCTGATCGCGGGCGCGATCCTGCTGGTGTTTGCACTGTTCGGTGTGGATCTCCTCGCGGCGTTGCACATCGAACTGCACAGCTTCCGTATCGCGGGCGGCCTGATGCTGTTCTGGATCGCGTGGGAAATGGTGTTCGAGAAGCGCACCCAGCGACGCGAGGAACGGGCGGAGAAAATCGCCGCCAGCCCGGAGGTGGAGGACGTATCGGTCTTCCCGATGGCGATGCCGATGCTCGCCGGGCCGGGCGCCATCGCCGCGATCATGCTGCTGATGAACGAAGCGTCCTCACTCGAAGAAATGGGCGTGGTGCTCGCTGCGCTTGCCGCCGTGCTCGTCATCACCTCTCTGGCGCTTATCGCCGCAGGCCCGCTGATGCGGTTGTTCGGCGATAAGGTGGAATCGGTTATCACCCGCCTGCTCGGCGTGCTTCTCGCGGCGCTGGCGGCACAATATGTGATCGACGGACTGCGGGGCGCATTCAACCTCTGACGCTTCGCGAGGGCCCTTACTGCAAGGTAACGCGGTCGTCGGTGCCGTTCTGGCGGCCGAAGAAGTACATCAGCTGGATCAGCAGTTCGCACCGCGCGGCAAGGTCGGGCGCTTCAAGCAGCGCCTGCTTGGATGCGGCATCGAACGGCGCGATCTGGCTGACTCCGTTGATCAGCGACTGGTCGTCGAGCTGGGCGACCGCATCCCATTCCACCGCATAGCCTTGCGCATCGGCGAACCGCCGTGCCTCGCGTTCGAACCCGGCGCGCTCGATCCCGCTGAGCACTTCGTCGCCGTCTTCGGCGATCAGTTCGCCTTCGACCTGGCGGAAGGGCGTGGCGACGTCGAGCTCGCGGATGACGCGAAAGCGGCTCTCCCCGTCCAGCACGAGGTTATAGCGCCCGTCGTCCAGCGCCTCGACGTCGGAAATCTTGCCGACGCAGCCGACATCGTAGAGCGGCGCACCCTCGCTCGCCGTCTTGGGCTGGATCATCGCAATCCGCCGGTCGCGTGCGAGCGCATCGCTCACCAGCGCGCGGTAGCGCGGCTCGAACATGTGCAGCGGCAATTGCAGGCCGGGGAACAGGATCGCCCCGGTTAATGGGAAGATGGAAAACCGCACTGCGTTACCCGAACAGGATTTTCGACAGGCGCCGACGGGTGGCGACCACCCACGGGTCTTCCAGGCCGACCGCTTCGAAGATTTGGAGCAGCTTGGTCCGCGCCGCCCCCTCGTTCCATTCGCGGTCGGCTTCGATCATGGCGAGCAGTTCGTCCGCCGCAGCATCGCGCTGACCGGCGGCGAAGGCGGCCTCGGCATAGGCGTAGCGTGCGTCCATGTCGCCGCCCTGCGCCTGGTCGCGCAAGCTTGCGAGTTCGCTTTCATCGACCTTGTCGCCCGCCAGTTCGATCGCGGTGCGCGCCTGCTTGATCTCGGGCGCTTCGGCGAGTGTCGCATCGAGGCTGTCGAGATGCTCGCGCGCCCTTTCTGTTTCGCCCATCGCGACCATTGCGCGCACCAGCCCTGCATGGGCGGCAGCATTGTCGGGAGCCATGTCGATCACCTGCGCGAAGATGCCGAGCGCGCGTTCGTTCTCGCCCTCGGCGAGCACGCCTTCAGCCATCTCGATAAACTGGCCGACATCCTGCTGCGGCTGTTCGCCGCCACCGTCACCGATGGGAAGCTGGGCGAGGATCTGGTCGAGCGCGTCGCGCAACTGGCTTTCGCTGCGCGCGCTGGTCAGGTTGGCAACGGGGCGACCCTGGAACATCGCATAGACGGTGGGGATCGACTGGACCTGGAACTGGCTTGCGATGAACTGTTCTTCATCGACATTGAGCTTCTTCAGCACCACGCCCTTTTCGGCGTATTCGGCCGTGACCTTTTCCAGCACCGGGGTGAGCGCCTTGCACGGCCCGCACCATTCGGCCCAGAAGTCCAGCACCACCAGCTTCGACATCGACGGTTCGACGACATCGTCCCGAAAACGGTCGACGGCTTTCTGTTCATCGAGATTGAGCCCCATGCTGGCCAAGTGCGGTCCCCTTCGTGCAGTTTGATAAGGTTCTGGTAGCCCCAATGTGGGCCTTTGGCAGGCGATGTGAAGGGCATTTCCGTCTGTGCGATTTTGCGCTTGCGATAGCGTGAACTCATTGCTACTTGCCCGCTTCCCGTTCCGGAGAGGCTGTTTTGCAGCTTGCCGGAAACGCCATGTGAGCGGGCGTAGCTCAGGGGTAGAGCACAACCTTGCCAAGGTTGGGGTCGGGCGTTCGAATCGCCTCGCCCGCTCCATTTTTCTTTAGAAAATTGAACCGCTTAAGCGGATCGCAAGTTGGCGAATTCTGCTTCCCCGCTCTGTCGGTTGCTCCGGGGAAGCGCGGGGGAAGCACAAATCGGAGTTTCGTGGCGCACTCTGGCGTTTGCATTGCGACACACTGAACCTCCCGATTCCAAGGTGCAAGGATTGGTTTGGCGTGTGTCCAGCTTGGAGTGCGATCAGTGAAGGTGTCCAATCTGATTGCCCAATTCGCTTGTAATTTGAAGCGGCGGAATTTGGGCCGGTTGAAGACGGTCCGCTTTTAGGTGGCTGAGTGCTGAATGCTGCTGGTGCATCTTCGTTCTAAATTGTCTTGGATCAATTACGCCTTCGTCGACCCGTCCTATCCTTAAGGGAGTTCGGACGGAACTCTCCGTCCGTGTTGGAGGGCAAATGATGAAAACGATCCTATTCAATGCCTATAACGACGAAGATTACCCACGGCGCTTGGATCTGGTTCTCGATCTGGCCCGATATCTTGATGGCCATCTCACCCTTCTGAACTCGATGCCGTTCGAAACGACTGTTTCAGCCGGTCCCTATGGCGCGGCGTTCGCAGCTATGGTGCCAATTTGGCGTGAGGAAGCACGCAACCTTCGCAAGAAGTCCGAAGTCGATCTCGCAAA
>PBYQ01000040.1 GCA_002729695.1 Citromicrobium sp.
ACCTCCGCTTCGGCGAGCGCGGTCTTCTCGACGGGCGACCACATCACCGGCTTGGAGCCGCGGGACAAATTCCCCGCTTCGGCGAATTTCATCAGCTCGGACACGATCGTCGCTTCGCTGTCGAAATCCATCGTCAGGTAGGGATGGTCCCAGTCGCCCATGATGCCGAGGCGTTTGAGCTGCTCGCGCTGGGTATCGACCCACCCTCGCGCATAGGCGCGGCATTCGGCGCGGAATTCGGCGCGCGGGACCTCGTCCTTGTTGAGCTTCTTCTTGCGGTACTGTTCCTCGACCTTCCACTCGATCGGCAGGCCGTGGCAGTCCCACCCGGGCACGTAGGGCGCATCCTTGCCGAGCAGGCTCTGCGTGCGGACGACCATATCCTTCAGGATGTGGTTGAGCGCGTGGCCGACGTGGATGTCGCCGTTCGCATAGGGCGGCCCATCGTGGAGGATGAACTTCTCCACGCCCGCACGCTCGGCGCGAAGCGTGCCGTGCAGGTCGCTCTCCTGCCACCCGGCCAGAATGCCCGGCTCCTTCTGGGGGAGCCCGGCTTTCATGGGGAAATCGGTTTTCGGCAGGAAGACGGTGTCCCGCCAGTCCTTCTTTGGTTCATCGCTCATCAGGCGCGAGGCCTTAGCGGGGCCTTGTGCATCGCGCAATTTTTCGATTGCCCTGCCCGATGCCGGTTTGCGCAGGATCGGGGCTCGCAGATATCGCGCAAGCTGTCCTACACGCCGCCGACCCGCTAACCTCGCTGCCGTTCTTTGATACTGTCGAACCGCGCGGGCCTGCTCATCCGCTTTCGCGTGATGAATTTACCCTCGCAAAAGAGGCCGGTTTTTTGGCCCCAGGACACTGTGTCAGGTGTGTCAGAAGGCGCTGAGCGCCAACCCCCTACTCCGCCAGCAACCGCCGCGCTTCGGCGCAATCCCGGTCCATTTGAGCAGTAAGCGCGTCGAGCGAGTCGAACTTCGCTTCGGGCCGGATGAAGTGATGCAGCGCGACCTCGATTTCCTGCCCGTAGAGGTCGCCCGAGAAGTCGAAGAAAAAAGGTTCGAGCAGCTCCTTGGCCGGTTCGAACTGCGGGCGGATGCCGATATTGGCCGCGCCTTGCAGCACTTCGCCGGAAGACAGGATGCGGCCCGTCACTGCGTAGATGCCGTATTTGGGGCGCAGGTAATCCTCGAGCGCGAGGTTTGCGGTGGGGTAGCCGATTTCGCGCCCACGCTTGTCGCCATGCTCCACGATCCCGCGAATCGCGAAGGGGCGGGTGAGCAGCTGCGCGGCTGCCTGCGGCTCGCCTGCCTTGAGCAGGTCGCGAATCCGGCTGGAGGAGACGACCGCGTCGCCATCGCTCACCGCCGATACGGTGCGCGCTTCCAGCCCATGCTTCGCGCCATGCTCCTTCAGCAGCGCGGCATTGCCTTTCGCGCCCTTGCCGAAGGTGAAATCCTCGCCCGTCAGCACGCCATGCGCGCCGAACCGCTCGACGAGAATGCGCTCGATGAAATCCTCGGCACTGGTGCCCGCCAGTTCGGCGTCGAAGTGGAACACCAGCATCGCGGTCGCCCCGAAGGAGAGATAGAGTTCGTGCCGCTGCTCGAGGCTGGTCAGGCGGAAGGGCGGGGTGTCAGGCCTGAAGAACTGCACCGGGTGCGGATCGAAGGTCGCGACGATCACCGGGCGCTCTTCCTCGCGCGCCCAGCGGATCGCCTCGCCCGCGACCGCCTGATGCCCCTTGTGAAACCCGTCGAAATTGCCGAGCGCGACGATGGCACCGCGCAAGGGCGCAGGCACCTGTTCGCGATGGTCGAGCCACCTCATTGCGGCACGATTCCCGCACGCAGCACGCGCAGAGCATTGCCGCCCATCACCGCGCGAATCTCGTCCTCGGTGAAGCCTTCGTCCATCAGCGCCTGCGTCACCTGCATCAGCTGAGAGGTATCGAAGCGTACCGTTGTGGCGCCGTCGTAATCGCTGCCGAGCGCGACGTAGTCGATCCCCACAAGATCGCGGACATGCTTCATCGCCTTGGCCGCGTCGCGCGGGGACGTGCCGCACACCGCCGCGTCCCAGTAGCCGATGCCGACCACGCCGCCCGTCTTGGCGACCCCGCGAATCTCATCGTCGGACAGGTTGCGGTTGACCTTGCAGGTTGCCTGCACCCCGCCGTGGCTGGAGACGACCGGTCGCTTCGCCATCGCGAGGATGTCCGCCACGCACTCGTGGCTGCAATGCGCAATGTCGACCACCATGCCGAGCGCTTCCATGCGCCGCACGGCCTTGCGGCCCTTGTCGGTCAGCCCGCCCTTCTCGACCCCGTGCATCGACCCCGCGAGGTCGGTGTCGAAGAAATGGGTCAGACTGGCCATGCGGAAGCCCGCCTCGCGCAGCGTGTCGAGATTGGCGAGATCGCCTTCGAGGTTCTGCAAGCCTTCGATGCTCAGCAGCGCGCCGACCGGTTTGGGCGTCTCGCTCGACCGTTCGCGAAGCAGGCGGTCGAGGTCCTTGGGTGAGGCGATCCCAAGCAGCTCGCCGTCCGACTTCGCCGCTGCTCGTTCGAGCTTCTCGGCGTGCCAAAGCGAGCGTTCCAGCAGGCTGTTCCAGGTTCGGGTGGGCTGCAGCTGCGCGATCACCAGCGGGGTGATGTTGTCGCTATCGGCGTCGTTCGCGTCGTAGTTCTGGCCCTTGGGTGTCTTGGTGACGCTGGAGAACACCTGCAGCGCGACATTGCCTTCTTCGAGCCGCGGCAGGTCCATATGGCCGCGGGTCCCGCGGCTTAGCAGGTTGCGGTTCCACAGCAGCGTGTCCGAATGCAGATCGACGATGGTCAGCGTCTTGTGCAGCGCCTTCGCCTCGTCGGAGACTTCGATCAGCGGCTCGCCGTCGACCTTGTTCATGCTCCGCTCGACCATCCCCGGGCCGAACTGGAAGAAGGCTGCGATGCCGACCAGCAGCACCAGCCCCACGATTATCAGGACGGTCTTTTTCACGAGCGCCGCTCGTAGGTGATGAAGGAGAAGGCGGGGGTGTCGCCGCTGGCCTGGTGGTCCTCACGCGCAACTTCGGTCCAGCGCTCAGGATCGGGCGCGTCCATGAAGGTGTCGCCGTCGTAATCGGCGTGGATCTGGGTCAGCTCGATCCGCTTCGCCTGCGGTTCGAACAGCATGAACACATCCGCCCCGCCGATAATGGCGGTCTCCTCGCCCCCGGCGGCGGCGAGCGCTTCGGGGACCGACATGACGTGCTCGGCACCTTCCGCCTGCCAGTCCGAATCGCGGCTCAGCACGATATGGCGGCGGCCGGGGAGGGGGGCCGGGAAACTCTCGAAGGTCTTGCGGCCCATGATCATCGGCTTGCCCATGGTCACTTCCTTGAAGTGCTTGAGGTCCGCGGGGATGTGCCAGGGCAGGCCGCCATCCTTGCCGATCGTGCCATTGGCGGCACGGGCATAGACGAGGAAGAGCTGGTCCTGGATCATGAGCTGACGTCTCCCTCGGGCCACTCGAGCCGGGTGATGTGGCCCATCTTGCGCCCCTCGGGCGCCTCGGTCTTGCCGTAGAGGTGAAGGTGCGCCGACGGATTGCTTAGCGCTTCGTGAGCGGTCGCGGCGGCGGGGCCGATCACGTTCTCCATCACCACGCGCGGCGCGACGCGGCGGGTATCGCCCAGCGGCAGGCCGCAGATCGCGCGGACCTGGTTCTCGAACTGGCTGGTGGCTGCACCTTCGATGGTCCAGTGGCCCGAATTGTGCGTGCGCGGGGCCATCTCGTTGAAGATAGGGCCACTTTCGCTGGCGAAGAACTCGAGCGTCAGCACGCCGACATAGTCGAGCTTGTCCGCCACCGCCTGCGCCAGCCTGCGCGCTTCGCCCACCTGTTGGCCGATGATCGCGGCACCGGGCAGGGTGGAGCGGGCGAGGATGCCATCCTCGTGTCCGTTCTCCGAACTTTCCCAGAACGCGACTACCCCATCCGCGCGCCGGGCGAGGATGACCGAGAACTCACACTCGAACTGCACGAAACCTTCGAGGATGCAGGGCGTGTCGGGCAGCTCCAGAGCTTGGGCCTCTTCGCGGGAGCCGATCCGCCACTGGCCCTTGCCGTCGTATCCGTCGCGGCGCGTCTTGAGGATTGCAGGCGTGCCCAGCGCGTCGATCCCGGCGAGCAGGTCTTCGCGCGAATCGACCGCGTGGAAGGGGGCGGGACTGCCGCCCAATTCAGCGACGAAGCGCTTTTCCGCCAGCCGGTCCTGCGCGATGGCCAGTGCGCGCGGGTGCGGGGCGAGCCTGTCTGCGATGGCCGCCAGCGGCGCGGCGGGCACGTTCTCGAATTCGAGCGTCACAACGTCGCACCGGTCGGCAAACGCCTTCAGCGCGTCCGCATCGTGCCAGTCGGCGCTGATATATTCGTTGCACACCTGCGCTATCACCGCGTCCTCTTCGGGCGCGTAGGCGATGACGTGGTAACCCATCTGGGCGGCGGAAATCGCGAGCATCCGGCCAAGCTGGCCGCCCCCCAGGATGCCTATTGTGCCACCCGGTTTGATCATGCGTCGCTGGGCTTCTCTGCCACCGAGGCGCTGCGCGCGGCGCGCCATGCGACCAGCCGGTCCATGACCGCCGGATCGTGCGCACCGAGGATCGAGGCCGCGAACAGGGCGGCGTTGGTCGCCCCCGCTTCGCCGATGGCAAGCGTGCCGACCGGCACCCCGGCGGGCATTTGTGCGATGGAGAGCAGGCTATCCATGCCCGACAGCGCTTTCGAACGCACGGGTACGCCGAGCACCGGCAGCGGGGTCATCGACGCGATCATTCCCGGCAGGTGCGCCGCACCGCCCGCGCCCGCGATCACGACCTTGAAACCTTCGTCCGCCGCACCCTTGGCGAAATCGTACATCCGGTCGGGCGTACGGTGCGCGGAAACGATCCGCGCGTCGTGCGCGATCCCGAGCTCCTCGAGCACGTCGGCGGCGCATTTCATCGTCGGCCAGTCCGACTGGCTCCCCATGACGATCGCTACGACAGGGGTATCGGCCATCAGGTTTCGTCCAGGTAGCGGCGTTCCCCCGCGACCTTACCGTTCTCGAACGGATAGACGATGGGGCGGCCGGTGGGGATTTCGAGATCGGTGATCTCGTCGTCCGAAATGCCGGAAAGGTGCTTCACCAGCGCACGCAGCGAATTGCCGTGGGCGGAGATGATCCCCGTCCGCTCGCCGGTCAGCTCGGGCAGGATATGCTCTTCCCAGTAGGGCAGCACACGCTCGATCGTTAGCTTGAGGCTTTCGGTCTTGGGCACATCGATGCCCTGGTAGCGCGGGTCTGCGCCGGGATCGTACTCGCTGCCCGGCTCAATCGGCGGGGGCGGCGTATCGAAGCTGCGGCGCCAGATATGCACCTGCTCGTCACCGTGCTTCTCGCGCGTTTCCTGCTTGTTGAGCCCGGTCAGCCCGCCATAATGGCGCTCGTTCAGGTGCCAGTCCTTGCGCACCGGAATCCACACCCGTCCGCATTCCTCCAGCGCGAGGTTGAGCGTGCGAATCGCGCGGGTCTGGAGCGAAGTGAAGGCGAGATCGGGCAGTAAGCCCTTGTCCTTTAACAGGCGGCCTGCCGCGCGCGCTTCTTCACCGCCCTTGTCGGTCAGATCCACATCCCACCATCCGGTGAAGCGGTTAGCGAGGTTCCATTCCGACTGTCCGTGGCGGACGAGGATCAGCGTCGACAATTTACATGCTCCCTTGCGGATAGGCTGCGAGCCGTTAGCGGGCCTCGCCATCTTTGGGAAGGTCGGGCGCCTGCAAAGCGGCGGCTTCGGGCTTTTTCTGGCTATGCGCCTTGCGCCGCCTGAGGTTCGCGCGAAGCTGCGCGGCCAGCCGCGCTTCCTTGCTGTCGGGCGTGGGATCGGCGGGTGATTGCTTGCTCATCGTCCGTCCCGAATGCTATCTGACCGCGTGATACGCAAGCTTTGCTTGACTTGCGCGCGCCACGCGACAATAGCGCGCGGCCTGTAGCGGGCTCGGTCCCGTCGCGAGTCCCCTATGCTGCTGTAGCTCAGTGGTAGAGCGCACCCTTGGTAAGGGTGAGGCCGGGAGTTCAATCCTCCCCAGCAGCACCACACTCTATCTCGCCATTACCCGTGATCGACCCGCCTCGGCGGCTGGCCGGAAAGCTCTTGCCGCGCGCAGGGTGCTTGGCCATTCTTGGGCCATGGACGAACAGGGGCAGCAGCCGGGAATGAGCAAGGGAATCAATCCGCGACTGGACGGCTTGGGGGATGCAGACGGGCAGCCGCTGAGGCAGGGCCATCCAAACTATCCCAAGGCGATGCGCGTTCAGGCGCTGCTGGTGGCGACCCCGATCCTGATCGGAGCGCTGGTCGCCGAATACCTCACACCGTTTCCGAACTTCGTCATCGCCGGGCCGATTGCTCTGATCCTTGCGGGTCTGGTCATCTTCCTGCCGCATCGGCGCTACGCCGCGCGTGGCTATGCCCTGAGCGAGGATCGCCTGCGGGTGGTGCGCGGGATCATGTTCCACACCGACACCGTGGTCCCTTTCGGGCGGGTTCAGCATATCGACGTCGATCGCGGCCCGATCGAACGCTATTACGGTATCGCCACCTTGCAGCTCTACACCGCGGGCTCGCATGGCGATGTGGTGACGCTGTCGGGCCTGTCGCACGACGACGCCCTTGCCATGCGCGAGACGATCCGTGCGCACATCAAGCGCGAATCGCTGTGACCGAGAATCCGGGCAACGCGCCGCTCAGGCAACCCGAATCGGGAGCAGGCGATCTGGTTGCCACCGCCGAAGCCGATGACGCGCTCCCCCGGCGCACGGATCCGCGGACCTTCGTGGTGCAGGCCTTGCAGGTTGTCCCGCGCTCTATCCTGCCGCTGGTAGCGGTTGCGATCGCGATGCGGAACGACGGGGTGTTCGGGCCGCTGATGATTTTCGGCATCATTGTGGCAATCCTGGCCATCAACATGCTCTTCACCTTCCTGCGCTGGTGGCGACAGACCTATCGCGTCGGGGAAAGCGATATCCGGCTGGAGACGGGTGTGCTGTCACGCGCCGCGCGCTCCGTTCCGTACGACCGTATTCAGGACGTCAGTTTGGAACAGGGCTTCATCCCCCGGCTGTTCGGCCTGACCGAGGTCAAGTTCGAGACGGGAGCGGGTGGATCGGACGAGATCAAGCTCGCCTATCTCAGCAACGAAGAAGGCGCACGGCTGCGCGAGCTGGTACGCGAGATGCGCGACGAGCTCGATACGCCCACCACACTTTCTACGACGCAAGCGACGGAAGCGGCAATTGCTTCGCGCGAGGAAGAGGCAGCCCCGGTGCTGTTTTCGATGGGACCGAAGCGGCTGTTCGTGTTCGGCCTGTTCGAATTCTCGCTGGCGCTGGTCGCTTTCCTCGGCGCGGCGGCGCAACAATTCGACTTCCTGCTGCCGTTCGACATCTGGGACGTCAAAACCTGGCAGGGCCTGCTGGCCGGACCAGGCGAACAGATCGCGCATCTCGGGCTGCTGGGTCAGATCCTCGGCGCCGTCGCAGCGGTCGTTTCGTTGTTGGTGGTCGGCATGTTGAGCGGGATCGTGCGCACTTTCTTGCGCGACTGGGATTTCCGGCTGGAGCGGACATCAAAAGGCTTTCGGCGGCGGCGCGGCATGTTCACCCGGACCGACGTGGTCATGCCGGTACACCGGGTGCAGGCAGTCCAGATAGCAACGGGTGTGGTGCGCCACAGGTTCGGCTGGAAGAGTCTCAAACTGGTTAGCCTGGCGCAGGATTCGGGCGATTCGAGCCATGTCGTCGCGCCCTTCGCCAAATCGGAGGAATTGACGCCGATCCTCAAGGTTTCGGGTTTCCCGTTGCCCACTCGCGGGCTCGAGTGGCACCGGACTGCTGCGAGCTTTCGCGTTGTGTCGGCGCTCTTCGCAGTGGTGGGCTACGCCGCGCTCGCCGTGGGGGCCGCGATACTGGCACTCCAGCTGCAGGACCAACGCTATAGCTGGCTGTGGGTGGCCGCGCTGCTCCTCGCCGGTCTATCGGCATTCGCGGCGATCCGGCAGGTGTTTCTGTGGCGGCTAGAGCGGCATGCGCTCTCGCCGAGTCACATCTACAAGCGGACCGGTTGGCTCGCCCCCGGCTACAAGATCGGCGACCGCGTGAAGCTGCAATCGGTGAGCATCTCGCGCGGTCCCCTGGGCCGGCTATTCGGCTATGTCACACTCCATTTGGGCCTTGCAGGCGGACATTTCGTCATGGCCGGGCTGCCGCGCGCCGAAGCGGAGCAGCTGCGTGAAGCGCTGCTCGCCAGCATGGTCCGGACAGATTTCTCCCGGCTGGTGAAATAGCTTCGTCTCAGGCGCGCAGATCGCGCCAGTCCGAGTGCCGCTTGAACTGCGCATCGACGTAGGAACATTGGGGGTCGATCAGGAAATCCTGTTCGCGTGCATCGGCGATCAGGCGCTTGACCAGTTCGCCTGCGATCCCACGCCCCTCGATCGGCTTCGGAACGATGGTGTGGGTCGCGATGCGGACTTCCTTGCCGTCGCGTTCGTCACCTGGTTCCCACTCGAGCGTGCCCTGCGCCTCCTCACCCTCGACATGCGCGACGTATTTACCGCCCTGGCCGGTGACATGGTGGGTGATGCTGGTGATGGTCATGGTGAACGGTCCCTTTCGATCTTCTTGCATCGAACGCCGGGCAGCTTAGGGGCGTTCCAATGCGATTTCTCTCCGACAATGCCGCCAGCGTGCATCCGAAGGTGTGGGAGGCGATGCGTGCCGCCGATGGTCCCGATTCGCCGTATGACGGCGATACGCATTCGCAACAGCTCGACGATCGGTTTTCGCAGCTTTTCGGACGCGAAGTTGCGGTGCTGTGGGTCGCAACGGGCACTGCGGCCAATTGCCTTGCGCTGAGTGCGATGGTGCCCCCGCACGGCGGCGTGGTCTGCCATCGTGAGGCGCATATCGAAATGGACGAGGGCGGCGCGCCGGGCTTCTTTCTTCACGGGGCCAAGTTGATGCTGGCCGATGGAGAGGGTGCCAAGCTGACGCCGGACGCGATTCGCGCGGTGATCGACCCGATCCGCGACGATGTGCACCAGGTGCAGCCGCACGCGATTTCGATCACCCAGGCCAGCGAGTATGGGCGCGCCTATCGCGCGGACGAAATCGCGGCGATTTCCACGCTTGCCCGCGACCGCGGCCTTCGCCTGCACATGGACGGCGCGCGGTTTGCCAATGCGGCGGCGTTTCTGGATGTGTCGGCTGCCGAGGCTGCCGGCGACGTCGATGCGCTCAGTTTCGGGTGCGTGAAGAACGGCGGGATGAGCGCCGAGGCGATCGTGTTCTTCGACCCCGCGCTGGCCGATGTGGTCCGTTATCGCCGGAAGCGGGCGGGGCACCTGCAATCGAAGGGCCGCTACCTCGCAGCGCAGCTGCTTGCGATGATCGAGGACGATCTGTGGCTCGACGATGCGCGCGCCGCCAACGCCGCCGCGCAGGCGATTGCGCACTACGGCGCGGACCGGCTGATGCACCCGGTCGAGGCGAACGAGGTGTTCATCCGCCTCACCCCGCAGGAGCGCGAGGTGCTGCGCGAACAGGGTTTCCAGTTCTACGACTGGGGCGCCGACGCAGCCCGTTTCGTCGCCGCGTGGGATAGCGATCTTGCCGAGGCGCGCACGCTCGGCGAACGAATCGCCGACCTATGAGCGCGACCGACAGCGGGATGCTGCGGCCTCGCGTGATCCTGCCTTTCGTTATCACCGGCACGATCTGGGGGTCGACCTGGCTCGTCATCACCGGCCAGATCGCCGACGTGCCCGCCGCATGGTCGGTCTTCTACCGCTTCGCGCTGGCAACCCCTGCGCTGTTTCTGGTGGCATTGCTGATGAAGCGGCGGCTGCAGCTGACCCGGCCCGAGCATCTGCTCGCGTTCGTGGTGGGTATCTTCCAGTTCAGCGGCAATTTCCTGTTCGTCTACCATGCAGAGCTTTACGTCACCTCTGGCATCGTCGCGATGATGTTCGGCCTGCTGATGGTGCCCAACGCATTGTTTGCACGCGCTTTTCTGGGCGAGAAGGTGAAGGGTGGCTTCATCGTCGGAAGCGGTATCGCCATCATTGGTGTGTCCTTCCTGCTAATCCACGAATGGCAGGCCAATCCCGATGCGGGGGTGATCGGCGGCAATGTGGCGCTGGGGATCGGACTGGCGATGGCGGGCATCCTCGCCGCATCGCTCGCCAATGTCGTGCAGGCCAACCCGACCGGGCGCGGCGTGCCGATGGTCAGCCTGCTCGCCTGGGCGATGCTCTATGGCACTTTGGCCGACCTCGGCTTTGCGTGGCTCACGGCCGGGCCGCCCACTGTGCCAAGCGACCCCGGCTACTGGGCGGGGATCGTCTATCTCGCGTTGATCGGATCCGTGGTGACCTTCCCGCTGCACTACGGCCTCGTGCGCGAGATCGGGGCAGGGCGCACCGCGTATAATTCGATCCTGACGATCTCGGTTGCGATGCTGCTTTCGACGCTGTTCGAGGACTATCGCTGGACGTGGCTAACCGCCAGCGGGATGGCGCTTGCGGTGATCGGCATGATGCTGGCGCTGAAGGCGCGGCGCCAGAAAGCGGTGCAGGTGCAGCAGTCAGGGTCGCTCAGACACTAGAGCAAGCTGCGCAAGCCTTCGCGATATGTCGGATAGCGCGGCTGCCATCGCAGAACGCGCTTCGCCTTGAGGTTTGCGACCCGCCGGTTCTCCGCATAGAAACCGCGCGCC
This sequence comes from Citromicrobium sp., assembly GCA_002729695.1. GTDB lineage: Bacteria > Pseudomonadota > Alphaproteobacteria > Sphingomonadales > Sphingomonadaceae > Alteriqipengyuania. The sequence goes on from PBYQ01000040.1 coordinate 10,799, forward strand.
ATCGGGCTGAGGTCGGCTTCTTCCAGCGAGATCAGCGGTGGCGGATCGATACTCAGCAGAGCGCATGCTTCCTCGACCACCGCGTTCTGGCTGGCGGGCAGGTCGTCGCCCAGATTGTATGCACCGCGCGGCGCATCGCTGGTCAGAGCGGCAACCACGCCGCTTGCGATGTCGTCGACATGCACCCGGCTGAAAACCTGATCGGGCAGGTCGATCCGCTTTGCCTTACCCTCTTCGATACGCTCGAAAATGCTGCGGCCCGGGCCGTAGATGCCTGGCAGGCGGAAGACCCGCGCACCGATATCGAGCCAGCCACGGTCCGCTTCTGCTCGCGCATTGCGGCGACCCTTGCCGGTTTGCGCAATGGTAGGCGTCGCCTCATCGACCCATGCGCCCTCCCGATCGCCGTAGACCCCAGTGGATGAGAGGTAGAATACGCCGATTTTTCCGGCGACTTCGAGATGAAGGATCTCCTCGAAATAGGTCGCAAGGACTGGATCCTCGCCCGACGATTTATCGGGCGGCACCGAGGAGAGCACCGCATCCGCGCCCGCCAGCTCGGCCACCACCGCGTCCCGGTCGTCGAACGACAGGTTGCCCTTGCTGCCGGTCGCCACCACTTCCCAACCGAGTGATTGCACCTCGCGTGCGATTCGCCCGGCGCTATAGCCGAGCCCGAAGATGAACAATTTTGGCATCGCGCGCGATGCTGCCACAGATGACTGCCGGAAGGAATGCGACGTAATGGACCAGCCGAGCGATCTCCCCACCGCCGCCAATGCTCCCTCAGGCTCGCCCGTCCTGCCTGATGCCGCGCCCGAGCCGGAGGAGCCGGCGGTGATTCGCCGCAAGGATTATGCCCCGTTCGCGTGGCGTGTACCGGCAATCCGGCTCGATTTCGATCTCGGGATCGAGACGACGCGGGTCAAAGCGACACTGACGGTCGAACCCAATCCGGATGCCGAGGCGGAGGAGGAAATCCGCCTCGATGGGGACGGTCTGGTTCTGGAGCGCGTGCATGTCGATGGTGAAGAGCGCACCGACTGGCGGCGGGATGGCGAGGCACTGATCGTCCCGCTCGGCGCAGGCGAGCATACACTGACGATCGTCACCCGCATCCTCCCGTCCGAGAACACGCAGCTGATGGGGCTCTATGCGAGCAATGGGATGCTGTGCACCCAATGCGAGGCGGAGGGTTTCCGGCGGATCACCTTCTTCCCCGACCGGCCCGATGTCCTTTCGGTCTACACCGTGCGGATGGCGGCCGACCGCAAGGCGTTCCCCATCCTGCTTTCCAACGGCAATCCGGTCGAGGAGGGCGTGCTGGAAGATGGCCGCCACTTCGCCGAATGGCACGATCCCTGGCCCAAGCCGTCGTACCTCTTCGCGCTGGTCGCGGGCGATCTGGTCGCGCGGACCGGCAGCTTCACCACCATGTCCGGGCGTGAGGTCGCGCTTGGGGTGTGGGTTCGCGAGGAAGACCTGCCGCGCACAAGCCATGCGATGGAATCGATCAAGCGGTCGATGAAATGGGACGAGGAAACCTTCGGCCGCGAATACGATCTCGACCGGTTCAACATCGTCGCCGTGGGCGATTTCAACATGGGCGCGATGGAGAACAAGGGCCTCAACATCTTCAACACCAAATACGTGCTGGCGGACGAGGAAACCGCGACCGACGCCGATTTCGATGCGGTCGAAGGCGTGATCGGACACGAGTACTTCCACAACTGGTCGGGCAACCGGATTACCTGCCGCGACTGGTTCCAGCTGAGCCTGAAGGAAGGCTTCACCGTGTTGCGCGACCAGCTGTTCAGTGAGGATATGCATGGCGCGGCGGTCAAGCGGATCGGCGATGTGCGCGTTCTGCGGAGTGTGCAGTTCCCCGAGGACAGCGGGCCTTTCGCGCATCCGATCCGGCCCGATAGTTACAAGGAAATCAGCAACTTCTACACCGCGACCGTGTATAACAAGGGCGCCGAGGTGATCCGCATGATGCGCAGCATGGCGGGTATCGAGGCGTTCCGGAAGGGCAGCGATCTCTATTTCGAACGCCACGATGGCGAGGCCGCGACCTGCGAGGATTTTGTGCGCGCGATGGAAGACGGCGCGGGGCTCGACCTCACCCAGTTCCGCCGCTGGTACGAACAGGCGGGTACCCCGCAGGTGACCGCCGAGCAGGAGCACGAGGGCGAGACCGTGACGCTCGTCCTGAAACAGGTCGTCCCGCCGACGCCGGGCCAGCCGGAAAAGTCCCCGGTGCCGATCCCATTGCGAATCGCGCTGTTCGATCGCGAGAGTGGCGACCATTCGGGCGAGCAACTGATCGTGCTGACCGAAGCCGAGCAGGAATTCTCCTTCGAAGGCTTTGCCAAGCCACCGATCCTTTCGATCAACCGAGGGTACACCGCACCGATCGCGCTCGACCGGGATATCTCGCGTGACGATCTGGTCTTCCTTGCCGCGCACGACGACGACAGTTTCGCGCGGCACGAGGCGATGCAGGAGCTGCTGCTCGGTTACCTGCTGGGCGAGGGCGACGACGATGCACGCGCGGCCATTGGCACGGCGACGCAGGCCGTGCTGGCCGACGAGGCGCTCGATAACGAGATGCGCGCCGAGCTGCTCACCCTGCCGCCTTTCGCCTATCTCGGCGAGCGCTCGAAGATCTACGATCCGGGCGCGATGGTTGAAAAGCGCGAAGGGCTGAAGGTCTGGCTGGGGCAGGAGTTCGCCGAGCAATTCCGCGACTACCACGAGCGGCTGACCAATCTGGCGCGCGAGGAAGGCGCGCAGGGCAAGCAGGCGCGGCGGATGCGCTCGCTCGCGCTCGGCTACATTGCCGCAGCGGACGAGGCAGAGGGCGCGCGTCTGGGTCTCGCCCAATATCGCGCCGCCGCCGGGATGACCGAAAGGCAGGGCGCGCTCGCCGTGCTGGCCGGTCTCGATGGGGCGGAGCGAGAAGAAGCGCTGGCCGACTTCTACGCTCGCTTTGCCGACAACCCGCTGGTGGTCGACAAGTGGTTTACGCTTCAGGCCACATCGCTACGGCCCAACGTGCTGGAAGAGGTCGAGAAGCTCGCCAGGCACGAGGCCTTTACCATCTCCAATCCTAACCGGGTGCGTTCGCTCTACGGTGCGATGTCGGGCAATCCGGTGGCCTTCCACCAGGAAAGCGGCGCGGGCTACCGGATGATTGCCGACCTGATTCTGGAGCTGAACCTGCGCAATCCGCAGCTCGCGGCGCGTTTCGTTCCGTCGCTCGGGCGTTGGCGGCGGGTCGAGCCGGGCCGGTCGGCCCTCATGCGCGCCGAGCTGGAGCGGATCGCGGCGGCGGGCACGCTGTCGCGCGACGTGGCCGAGCAGGTCGAGGCGAGCCTTGGCTGACATGCAAAAGGGTCCCATCCCGATAAGGGCGGGTGCGCTCGAAGGCGTGACGCACGGCTTTTTCGGTCGGGAGGGCGGCGTTTCGACCGGCGCTGTGGCCGGATTGCAGATCGGGCAGGGCGCGGGCGACGATCCTGCGGCAGTCGAGGAGAACCGGGCGCGCGTGATTGCCGCGCTGTCACCGGGCGCGGGGCTGGTCTTGCCGTATCAGGTGCATTCCGCCGATGCCGCCATCGTGACCGCGCCGATGGCCGATGAAGACCGACCACGTGTCGATGCTTTCGTGACCGCAACTCCCGGTCTGTTGATCGGGGTCGTGACCGCCGATTGCGCCCCGGTCCTGCTCGCCGATGCGCAGGCTGGCGTAGTCGCGGCGGCGCACGCGGGCTGGCGCGGTGCGAAGGGCGGGGTGCTTGCGACCACAATCGACGCGATGGTCGCGCTTGGCGCGGATCGCGGACGGATCGCCGCGGCGATCGGGCCCACGATTGCGCAGCCAAGTTACGAGGTCGACACGGCATTTTTCAACGCATTTTGCGCGGACGATGCAGGCAATGCCCAATTCTTCCTCCCCGGGAAACCGGACCATCACCAGTTCGACCTACCTGCTTTCGTCACCCGCCAGCTCCGGACTGCCGGTGTGTCGACGATCGAGAATCTCGCGCTCGATACCTATGCCGATCCGGCGCGGTTCTACTCTTTCCGCCGCGCAACGCACCGGGGCGAAGCGACCTATGGTCGGCAGGGCGCGTTCATCTGCATCGACTGATGCTTTCACACCTGCGCCACACTCTTGCGCAAAAGGCCATTGGCAGCCCGCACCTTACGCGCTAACAGCCCCGGCACATGGGAAAGGGGGCCCGCTCCCCGGCACCCGGGGGCCGAGCGGATCGCCCGAATTCCCAGAGAAAAAAGCAACACGGGCAGCGCGGCAACCGCCGCTGTGCACGCGACAAGGCAGGAACGATGGCAGACGCAACCGGTGCCGCAACCGCGGAACCCAACGAGATCGGCGAAAACAGCGAAGGCGTGCGCCGTCGCGATTTCATCAATATCGCAGCGCTGAGCGCGGCCGGAGTCGGCGGTGCGGCGGTGCTCTATCCGCTGATCAGCCAGATGGCGCCTTCGGCGGACGTGCTTGCCGAGAGCACGACCGAAGTCGACGTCTCCGCGATCGAACCGGGGCAGGCGATCAAGGCGGTGTTCCGCAAGCAGCCGCTGTTCGTGCGTCGCCTGACGCCGACCGAGATCAAGGAAGCCAACGACGTGCCGCTTTCCGCGTTGCGCGATCCCGAAACGCTGGCCGACCGGACCAAGGAAGGTCACACGGACATGCTGGTGACCATGGGCGTTTGCACCCACCTGGGCTGTGTGCCGCTGGGTGCCGCCGAGGGCGAGAACAAGGGCGAGTTCGGCGGTTATTTCTGCCCCTGCCACGGTTCGAGCTACGACACTGCTGCGCGTATCCGCAAGGGCCCGGCGCCCAAGAACCTCGTGGTTCCGGATTACGTGTTCAGCTCCGACACCACGATTACCGTCGGCTAAGGCAAGAGAAAGACGAGAGCGATGAGTTTTCCCTGGGCCAAGGAATATACCCCGGCGAGCGGGTTCACCAAGTGGATCGACGAAAAGCTGCCTCTGCCGCGCTTCGTCTATAACGCGGTGGGCGCGGGCTATCCGGTGCCGCGCAACCTGAACTACATGTGGAATTTCGGTGTGCTGGCGGGCTTCTGCCTCGTTCTGCAGATCGTCACCGGCGTGGTTCTGGCGATGCACTACGCCGCCAATGCGCAGGTCGCTTTCGGCACGGTCGAACACATCATGCGCGACGTGAACTGGGGCTGGATGCTGCGTTACATGCACGCCAACGGCGCCAGCTTCTTCTTCCTCGTGCTGTACCTACACATTTTCCGCGGCTTTTTCTATTCATCCTACAAGGCCCCGCGCGAGATGATCTGGCTGCTCGGCGTGGTCATCTTCCTGCTTTGCATGGCGACCGCCTTCATGGGCTACGTGCTGCCGTGGGGTCAGATGAGCTTCTGGGGCGCCAAGGTCATCACCGGCCTGTTCAGCGCTATCCCGCTGGTCGGCGAGCCAATCCAGGTCTGGCTGCTGGGCGGCTATGCGCCTGACAATGCCTCGCTCAACCGTTTCTTCAGCCTGCACTTCCTGCTGCCCTTCGTGATCGCCGGCGTGGTGATCCTCCATATCTGGGCGCTGCACATTCCCGGTTCGTCCAACCCGACCGGGGTCGAAGTGAAGAGCGAAAGCGACACCGTGCCGTTCCACCCGTATTACACGGCGAAGGATGGCTTCGGGCTCGGCGTATTCCTCATCATCTACTGCGTGGTCGTGTTCTTCCTGCCGAACATGCTCGGCCACCCGGACAACTATATCGAGGCAAACCCGCTTTCGACGCCTGCGCACATCGTGCCGGAATGGTATTTCTATCCGTTCTACGCGATCCTGCGTGCCTTCACGTTCGACTTCATCCTCGAAGCGAAGCTGTGGGGCGTGCTTGCCATGTTCAGCTCGATCCTGCTGTGGTTCCTGCTGCCATGGCTCGATCGTTCGCCGGTTCGCAGCGGCCATTATCGTCCGCTGTTCCGGATCTTCTTCATGATCTTCGTGGCCGACATGGCGGTGCTGTTCTATTGCGGCGGTGCGCCGGCCGAAGAACCCTACGTGATGATCAGTCAGATCGCGACGGCGTATTACTTCCTGCATTTCCTCGTGATTCTGCCGATCGTCTCCTCGATCGAGAAGCCGAAGCCTCTGCCTTATTCGATTACAGAGGCGGTGCTGGGTTCCGACAAGAAGGCCGTGCTGGGCGAAAACACCCAGCCCGCCACCTGATCCCTGCAACCGATTTCCTTGAGACGACGGACGAAAGTTAAGGACACCCGATGATCCGCATTATTGCCGCCCTTGCCGGTCTCGTCTTTGCAGGCGTTGCCCTGCTCGCGTTCTTCAACGGGGCGTACACTGCGCTCACCGAAGAGCCGCAGCATTCGGCCGATCACGAGTTCCACCTCGAAGCGCACGGGCCCAAAGGCGGCTTCAGCTTCGACGGTCCGACCGGCAACTGGGACATCGCCCAGCTGCAGCGCGGCCTGAAGGTCTACAGCGAAGTCTGCTCGGCGTGCCACAGCCTCAAGTTCGTCGCCTTCCGCGACCTCGAAGAGCTTGGCTACAGCGAGGCACAGGTGAAGGCGTTCGCCGCGACCAAGCAGGTGCCGGGGATAGATCCGAACACCGGCGAAGCAACCACACGCCCGGGCGAGCCGACCGACTATTTCCCGTCGCCCTATCCCAATGCGGTTGCGGCTGCGGCGGCCAACAACAATGCCATTCCGCCCGATCTTTCGCTGATGACCAAGGCGCGCCACCACGGCAGCGACTACGTCTATTCGCTGCTGACCGGGTTCACCGATCCGGCGACGTTCGAAAAGGACGGCAAGCGGCTGATGGAGGAGTTCCCGGACTTCACCACGCCCGACGGCCTGTACTTCAATCCCTATTTCGGGAACCTCAACCTCGCCATGTCGCCGCCGCTGGTGGCCGAGGGCCAGGTGACCTATGATGACGGCACAAAGGCAACCGTGCCGCAGATGGCCGAAGACGTCGCCGCTTTCCTGACCTGGACCGCCGAGCCCAAGCTCGTCGAGCGGCGCCAGACCGGCTGGGGTGTGCTCGTCTTCCTGCTGTTTGCGACCGTGCTGGCCTACTTCGCCAAGAAGCAAATCTGGGCGGGCGTGAAGCCCAAGAAGAAGGCCTGACCCGATCCCCACGGACGCATCCGTGAAAAGTCGCGCACTGCTCGATATCGAGCAGCTTCGCGCGACCATTCGCACCGTTCAGGACTTTCCCAAGCCCGGCATCCAGTTTCGGGATATCAGCACGTTGCTGGCCGATCCGGCGGCGCTGCATGGCAGCGTTGCACTATTGGCCGAACACGCCCGTGCCTCCGGCGCGACGGTCATCGCCGGGATGGAGGCACGCGGCTTCATCTTCGGTGCCGCGGTGGCGATCGAGGCGGGCCCGGGCTTCGTCCCGATCCGCAAGCCCGGCAAACTGCCCGTCGAAACGATCGGCGTAGACTATCAGCTGGAATACGGGACCGACCGGCTCGAGGTGGATCCCGACGCGATCGCTCAGGGCGCGAAGGTCGCGCTGGTCGACGACCTGATTGCCACCGGTGGCACAGCTCTCGCTGCGGCGGAACTGGTTCGCAAGGCGGGCGGCGAAGTCGCCGCCGCGCTGTTCGTGGTCGACCTGCCCGATCTGGGCGGCGCCGCGCGATTGCGGGATTCGAACATCGAGGTGCACACGCTGCTCGCCTTCGAAGGCGAGTAACCTTGCCAATCCGAGGGGCGAGGAACACAATCGCCCCACCTGCCGTTGGTTGCGGGTTGAAGGGGGTACGGTTTGACGATGGACTCACCAGCATTGGTTATCGCCGCGATCGGCGCGCTGGGTATCGGCGCGCAGTGGATCGCTTGGCGTACCGGCTGGCCGGCTATCGTACTGATGCTGATCGCGGGGTTTCTCGCAGGGCCGATCCTGGGCCTGTTCAGCCCTGAGGAGACCTTCGGTTCGCTGTTAGAGCCCATGATCGGGATCGGCGTCGCGCTGATCCTGTTCGAGGGCGGCCTCAGCCTCGACTTTCGCGAATTGCGACACTCGGGAAGCGCGGTCTGGCGGCTTGCGACGATCGGGGTTGCGGTAGGCTGGGCGCTCGGATCGCTCGCGGGATACGGAATCGCGGGTCTGGTCTGGCCGGTGGCAATCCTTTTCGGCGGGATTCTGGTGGTGACCGGGCCCACCGTGGTTCTGCCACTGCTCCGCCAGTCGTCGGTGCAGACACGGCCCGCCTCGATCCTGAAATGGGAAGCGATCGTCAACGACCCGACCGGCGCACTGTGCGCGGTGATCGCTTACGAGTATTTCCGCAGGATCTCCGAAAGTCCGGGGGCGTCGCTGTTCGAAGTGGTCCCGCCGCTGATCTTCGCGGCCGCGCTTTCGGGCCTGATCGGATACTGCGCGGCCTGGCTGATCTCCTACCTGTTCCCGCGCGGCGCGGTTCCGGAATATCTCAAGGTCCCGGTCCTGTTCTCGATGGTGATCGCGGTCTTCGTGGTCAGCAATATGATCGAGCACGAGGCCGGCCTCGTCGCAGTCACCGTGATGGGCGTGGCACTGGCGAACATGGATGTCTCCAGCCTGCGGAGCATCCATCCGTTCAAGGAAAACATCGCCGTCCTGCTGGTGTCGGGCATCTTTATCGTGCTCTCGGCATCGCTCAACTGGGAAGACCTGCAATACCTCAACTGGCGCTTTGCCGCGTTCCTGGTGGCGCTGCTGTTCCTCGTGCGACCAGCAACCGTCCTCATCAGCCTGCTCGGAAGCCCCATTCCCTGGAACGAGCGGCTGTTCGTGGCGTGGATCGCCCCGCGCGGGATCGTGCTGGTCGCGATCTCCGGCCTGTTCGCGTTGCGCCTCAACGAACTGGGTTACGGCGACGGGAATGTCCTGATCGGCCTCAGCTTCGCAGTCGTCGTCGCGACCATTGTCGCTCATGGCTTCACGGTCGATCTGGTCGCCAAACTGCTGAAAGTGAAAGGCGCCACCCGACCCGGTTTGATCATCGCTGGGAGTACCTCGTGGACGATTGCCCTCGCCAAGCAGATGCACGAGCTCAAGACCCCGGTCATGATCGTCGATTCAAGCTGGCAACGTCTCGCTGCGGCGAGGCGCGAAGGCCTGCCCTTTTACCATGGTGAGATCCTGAACGAGGCTACCGAACACAACCTCGATCTCAATCCATACCAGGTGCTGGTCGCTGCGACCGAGAACGAGGCCTACAATGCGCTGGTGTGCAACGAATTCGCGCACGAGATCGGGCGCGACAGCGTCTACCAGCTGGGCGAGGCCTCCGACGACGATCGCCGCGCGCTCCCCGATAGCCTGCGCGGACGTGCCCTGTTCACCTCCGGCTTCGGTGTCACCGAGGTGGACGAACGACAGCAGGAAGGCTGGACCTTCCGGCGAACCAAGCTGACCGAAGAATTCACGATCGACGATGCCCGGGAAAAGCTGGGCGAGAAGGCGCAGATGCTGCTGCTGCTGCGGGAGAACGGCGCGATGCGCTTCTTCACGCACGCCGCCAAGCCCGAGCCGCGCCCGGGGGACATCGTCATTACCTATTCACCGCAACAGCTTAAGAGAGCCGAGGCCGAAACGGCCCGGCGCGAGGCAGAAGCAAATGCCGGAAAGGCAAAGCCGGCATGAATACAGCAAGCGAGGGAGGAGCGGCCATGCGTGGCCCGAAGATCATTGTATTGGCGCTGGCAGCGCTGTTGGCAGGCTGCGATCGGGAAGAGCCTGCGCCTGATCCCACGCCTGCTCCCACGTCCTCGGCCACGATGGAGCCGCAGACCACCGAACAGACCTCTATCATCCGCCCCGAAATGGACGTCGAGCGGCCGCCCGTTCCGCTAGAACCGCTCAGGACCACGATCCCGTTCTCCGAGGGAGGTACGGACCTCAGCGAAGAGGCCATCGCCGACCTGAAAGCGATGCTCGATACCGACCAGTGGAAACAGGTCGAGCTCGTCATCCTTCGCGGCCACAGCGACGCAGGCGGCCCGGATCGCGTCAACATGCGCGTTTCCGAAGAGCGCGCGCAGGCCGTGGCGGAGTGGCTCGAGGAAAAGGGCCTCGCAGAAGATCAGGTGCGGATTATCGCCTTCGGTGCGCAAAATCCGGTGCAGCCCAACCTGCTGCCCAATGGCGAACCGAACGAGCGCGGGCGTGCGGCCAACCGCCGCGTGGATGTCACCATCCTCGTGCCCAAGGGGGCGACGATTCCCGATCCAGGCCCGACGGCAACTCCCACGCCAACCGGGCCGCCAACGACACCGGCTCCCACCGCCGCTTCAAAATCGACCGCTGCGGGCAGCTGACCTGAATTCTCGCCGCACGTTGTCAGGCGATCACAGGAGCGATTGACGCGCGCGCCCAACCGGTGGCAAAGGCTGCGACCGAGAAGCGGGTATAGCATAGTGGTAATGCTCCAGCCTTCCAAGCTGGCTAGAGGGGTTCGATTCCCCTTACCCGCTCCAGCTTTCCCGAGCCGACGCCGCCGATCGCGCCGCCCGAGGCGCTACCGTCCGCCGCACTCGACTGGGATCAGGACGGCGCATTCACCGCCATATTGTCGATCAGCCGCGTGCCTCCGATGTGCGCAGCGACGAGCAAGCGGGCAGGACGATCGCCCAGCGTCTCGATCCGCTGCAGCGTCGCTGCGTCGGCCAAAGCTGCGTAGTCGATCTTCGAAAAACCCCCTTCGCGAAGCGTCTCCTCCAACCGGACGAGTACGTCGCCGATAGCGACGCCCGTTTCCATGGACGTTATCGCGTCGCGCATCGCCCTCGGCAGCACCGCAGCCTTGGCACGGTGTTCCGCGTCGAGGTACCGATTGCGGCTGGACAGCGCGAGTCCGTCAGGTTCGCGGACGGTCGGCACGCCGATGATCGCGTCGGCGTGGGGCAGCAGCAGGTCGAGATCGCGCGCCATACGCCGGATGACCGCCAATTGCTGCCAGTCCTTCTCGCCGAACAGTGCGATATCGGGCTGCACTTGCTGGAACAGCTTGCACACCACCGTTGCGACCCCGGCGAAGTGGCCCGGCCTGCTCGCCCCACAGAAATCCGCACTGACACCATCGACCGATATACTGGTCGCGAACCCTTCCGGATACATCTCCGGTACGTTCGGGGCCCACAGCAGGTCGACCCCTTCCTGCCGCAGCAGCTCGGTATCCGCCTCCAGCGTGCGAGGATACGCAGCGAGATCTTCGTTCGGGCCAAACTGGGTCGGGTTCACGAAGATCGAGACGGCGACGCGGTCGGCGCGCTCCCGTGCGGCGCGTACCAGCGTAAGATGGCCCTCGTGCAGCGCGCCCATCGTTGGCACCAGCGCAATGCGCTCTTGCTCTGCCCGAAACTGGGCGATTTCCTCTCGCAAATGATCCAGACGGTGGATCGATTTCATGGCGGATTGCATGGGTTGGACCCCTCCGATAGACGAATTCACATGCGGCCTAGCGGGGCCCGAACCCGTTTCGCAATAAGCTCTGTTCCGCAATCAGCAAAGGATCGCTCCACGTGTCAGGCCGTCGCACCCACCGGATCGTGTTCGCCAACGAGAAGGGCGGAACCGGCAAGTCGACGACGGCGGTCCACGTTGCCGTCGCGCTCGCCTATCAGGGCGCGCACGTCGTCGCGATCGACCTCGACCACCGCCAGCGTACGATGGACCGCTATCTGGAGAACCGGGAAGAGACGGCAAGGCGGCGCGATATCGCCTTGCCGACGGCGGCACGGGCGGTGTTTTCCGAAGGCAACGAGACGGAGCTCGAAGCGCTGACGCGGGAGCTTTCGAAGGAGGCCGATTTCGTCATCTTCGACACGCCGGGTCGCGACGATCCGCTGGCGCGCCATGTCGCCCGCGAGGCGGACACGCTGGTAACGCCGCTGAACGACAGTTTCGTCGATTTCGACCTTATCGGGCAGGTCGACGCGGAAAGCTTCAAGGTTCGCCGCCTCAGCTTCTATGCCGAGCTGATCTGGGAAGCCCGGCTCGCGCGCAGCAAGACGGCAATCGAGCAAGAGCGGCCGCAGATGGACTGGGTCGTGGTGCGCAACCGCACCGGCCATACCGAGGCGCGCAACATGGTCCGCATCGAGCGTGCCTTGTCCGAACTGAGCAAGCGGGTTGGCTTTCGCGTATCCTCGGGCCTGTCCGAGCGCGTGATCTACCGCGAACTCTTCCCCTCCGGGCTCACCCTGCTCGACAAGGGCTATCTTGGCGATCTGGGGACCAGTCATCTGGTCGCGCGGCAGGAGCTGCGGCAGCTGGTCCAGAACCTGCGTCTGCCCGTTCCCGATGGTGCGGACCGCGCGCTCAAGGCCGCATGACCCGCTTCATCGTTATTGCGGCAATCCTGTGCCTGGCGTGCCGGTGGATATTCGGGCGCTGGCCGTGGGATTATCTGAGCGCGCCGCCCAACCGATCGCAAACCGTGTTCCGAGCCAGAAAGCTGCTTGGTGTGTCGGCAGACGCGGACCGCGCCCAGATCATCGAGGCGCACAAGCGGCTCGTACGGCAGGTTCACCCCGATATGGGCGGAACGACCGCACAGGTGCATGAAGCCAATGCCGCGCGTGATGCGTTGATCGACAGTCTTCCCGAAAACGAGAGATCCTTATGAGCCACAATTTCGACCCGTCGATCCTGCGCGAATACGATATTCGCGGTATTATTGGCGAGACGCTGGAGGCGGACGACGCCCGCGCGATCGGCCGCAGCTTCGGCACCCTGCTCAAGCGCGCCGGTGGTTCGACGGTAGCGGTGGGATACGACGGGCGGCAAAGCTCGCCCATGCTCGAACACGCGGTGGTCGAAGGGCTGACGGCGAGCGGGTGCGATGTCGTGCAAATCGGCCTCAGTGCGACGCCGATGCTTTATTACGCCGAGGCTTCCGACGCGAAGGTCGATGGCGGTATCCAGATCACCGGCAGCCACAATCCGCCCAATTACAACGGCTTCAAGATGGTCTTCCAGGGCCGCCCGTTCTTTGGACAGGACATTCAGCGGATCGGCGAAATCGCTGCATCGGGTGACTGGGAGGACGGCGCCGGCACTGTCAGCGAGCGGTCCGTGATGGACAGCTATATCGAACGTCTGCTCGAAGGGCTCGACGGAATCGACCGAACTGCCCTTGCGAGCCTCAAGGTCGGTTGGGACGCGGGCAACGGCGCTGCAGGCCCTGCACTGGAACAGCTGGTCGCGAAGTTACCCGGCGAACATCATGTGCTTTTCGCAGAGGTCGACGGGACCTTCCCCAACCACCATCCCGATCCCACCGTGGAGGAAAATCTCGAGGACCTGCGCGCGCTGGTCGCCGAACAGGGTTTCGATTTCGGCATTGCGTTCGATGGCGATGGCGACCGGATCGGCGCGATCGACGGCACGGGCCGAGTGATCTGGGGTGACCAGCTGTTGATGATCTACGCGCAGGATCTGCTGCAGCGGCAGCAGGGGGCGACGATCATTGCCGACGTCAAAGCCAGCCGTGCCCTGTTCGATCATGTCGAACGGCACGGCGGCAAGCCGCTGATGTGGAAGACCGGTCATTCGCTCATCAAATCCAAGATGAAAGAAACCGGCTCTCCGCTGGCGGGTGAGATGAGCGGACATGTCTTCTTCGCCGACACCTATTACGGTTTCGACGACGCCCTCTATGCGGGCATCCGGCTGATCGCCGCTTCGGCGCGCTTGGGCCAATCGGTGACACAACTACGCGACGCCATGCCGGACATGATCAACACCCCGGAAATGCGCTTCCAGGTCGACGAGTCGCGCAAATTTGCCGCAATCGACGAGGTGAAGGCGCGGCTGGAGGATAGCCCGGCAGACGTCGATGGAACAGATGGCGTGCGCGTCACCACCGATGACGGCTGGTGGCTGCTGCGCGCCTCGAATACGCAGGACGTGCTGGTTGCGCGGGCCGAGAGCGACAGTGAAGCGGGGCTCGAACGATTGATGGAGCAGATCGACGAGCAACTGGCACTTTCGGGACTCGCAAGAGGGCCTCAAGCAGGGCATTAGATCCGGGAATTGGACGAGGGGGGACCGTCATGAAGAAATTGCTCATTTCCACCGCGCTGGGATCGCTTGCCGCGGTCAGCGCGCAACCCGTCATGGCGCAGGAAAGCGATGCGCCGCCGGTGGTCGTCTCTGTGGTTCGGATCGACGATGCGGATCGGGACGCCGACACTGACGACGTATGGTTCGAAGATGATTCGGACGAGGCAGGCGGCAAGGACGATGCGATGGCCATGGCGATGGTCACCGCCATGCTCTCCAGCATGTTCGAGGCTGAGCCGCTGACCGCCGAGGCCGAAGCGCGCCTCCCCTTGGCGACTTCGGTCGCGGCAAGCCTGGTGCCGGAAGGTATCTATGGTGAGATGATGGGGCAGATGATCGATTCATTCCTCGCCCCGATCTTCAAGATGGCGAATACCGAAGGCGGGATGAGCACTTCGGACCTTGCGACCTATACTGGGCTTGCCCAGGAAACAGTGGAAGCGTTGACCGACGAGCAACGAGCCGAGCTGACCGACATATTCGATCCTGTCTACCAGAGCCGCGAGCAGGCGAAATTCGATGGCATCATCAGCGGGGTCAACACGTTGTTCGGGGTGCTCGAGCCCGGCGTGCGCGATGGTCTGGCCCGCGCCTATGCCAGCAAGTTCGAGGCGAGCGAGCTGGCAGAACTGGAATCGTTTTTCGCAACTCCCGTCGGTGCGAAATATGCTTCGCAAAGCCTGCTTCTCAACGCCGACCCCCAGGTGATCTCGGGGATGATGGATACCATCCCCAGCCTGATCGAGAAGCTGCCGATGCTGACGGAAAGCTTCGAGAATGCGGCGGACGGGCTGCCTGAACCGCGCCGTTATGACGACCTCACGCCGTCGGAGCAGCGGCGAGCGGCCGAGATGCTCGGAATAGACCAGGTGACATTGCGGGAAAGCATGGCCGCGGCCGTAGCGATGGAAGAAGAGGCGATGACCATCGACATGAGCGACTGGTCCGACGAAGAACTGGACGCGGCAGCGGACGAAGCGGCCGACGAGATCGAGGTTGATTCCGAGGGTTCGATGGATTCGTCCGATGCCGATAAGGGCGAATCCTTTGAAGAAGCCATGGAGGATGTCGGCGGCGAATAACCGCCAGGCTCCATCGCGCCCGTCGTGCATTATGATGACATGACGGGCAGCGGAACTCCGCCTGAAATCGAAGACTGGTTCGCGGGGCGTGGCTGGCGCATCCGCGACCACCAGCGTGCCATGCTCGAAGCAAGCGACCGGGGCGACCACGCATTGCTGGTCGCGGATACGGGGGCGGGCAAGACGCTGGCCGGATTTCTACCCACTCTGGCGGCCTTCACTCCTTCGCGGTTGGGCGATCTCACCCCGCCGGACGGCCTGCACACGATCTACGTCTCCCCGCTAAAGGCGCTGGCGCAGGACGTCGCCCGCAACCTGCTGGCTCCCATCGACGAGATGGGGCTGCCAATCAGGGTGGAAACGCGCAGCGGCGATACATCTTCCGATCGCAAGCGCCGCCAGCGCGAGAAGCCGCCACACGTTCTGCTGACCACGCCCGAAAGCCTCTCCCTCCTGCTTTCCTACCCCGAAAGTTTCGAGATTTTCGCAGGCGTCCGGCGGATCGTGATCGACGAAATTCACGCTTTCGCCACGGGCAAGCGGGGAGATCTTCTGGCGCTATGCCTCGCACGGTTGCAGGCGATCGCGCCCGAGATGCAGCGTGCGGCACTGTCCGCCACGGTGGCCAACGAGGAAGGCTTTCGCGCATGGCTCGCGCCGTGGGGCGAGATCGATCGCGTGGCGGTGGTCCAGGGCGAACCGGGTGCTCCCCCCGAGGTGGAGATCCTGCTGCCCGATGAGAATCGGGTGCCGTGGGGCGGCCACGCCGCGACCTGGGCGATCCCTCAGCTCTACGAGGTCATCAAGCAGAACCGCACGACACTGGTCTTCACCAATACCCGCTTTCTGGCGGAATATATCTTCCCGCACCTGTGGGATGTGAACGAGGAGAAGCTCCCGATCGGCATTCATCACGGCTCGCTCAGCCGAGAGGCGCGGGAGAAGGTGGAAGCGGCGATGGCGGCGGGTGAGCTGAGGGCACTGGTGGCCACAGCCAGCCTTGATCTGGGGGTCGACTGGGGGGATATCGACTGCGTGGTGCAGATGGGTGCCCCCAAGGGCTCCTCGCGGCTCCTGCAACGCGTGGGGCGGGCCAATCACAGACTCGACCAGCCGAGCCGCGCCTTGCTGGTCCCGGGCAACAGGTTCGAGTTTCTCGAAGCGCAGGCCGCCAAGGATGCGGTGGACGAAGGGCAGCGCGACGGCGAGGATTTCCGCCCCGGTGGGCTCGACGTGCTCGCCCAGCACGTGATGGCCTGCGTCTGCGCCGCGCCGTTCGAGGAACGCGAACTGCTCGCGCAGGTGCGCAGCTCGCTCCCGTATGCGTGGGTGGACGGGGACGTCTTCGCCCGGGTCCTCAATTTCGTGGCCACCGGCGGTTATGCGCTGAAGGCCTACGACCGCTTCCAGCGGATCGTACGCGATCGCAGCGGTGAGTGGCGCCTCACGCACCCCCAACACGCTGCCCGCCACCGGCTCAATGCGGGCATCATCATGGATGCAGAGATGCTGGAGGTTCGTTTCAGGAATGGCCGCTCGCTGGGGCGGGTCGAGGAGAACTTCGCGGCTCAGCTTTCGCCAGGCGACACGTTTGCCTTCGCGGGCACCTCTCTCGAAGTCGAACAGCTGCGGGATATGGAGATTATCGTGCGCGCATCGTCCAAGTCGGCGATGATTCCCAGCTATGGCGGCGCCCGCATGCCGTTGACGACGCATCTGGCAGAACGCGTTCGTGCGATGCTGGTCGACCGAGCAGGGTGGGGCCGCTTCCCGGACGATGTTCGCGAATGGCTGGAAATGCAGGACTGGCGGAGCGCAATGCCGGGTCCGGACAATCTGCTGGTCGAGAGTTTCCCGCGTGGGGGGCGCGAATACACCGTTTACTACACCTTCATCGGCTGGAACGCCAACCAGTCGCTTGGCATGCTGATTACCAAGCGCATGGAAGATCGCGGGCTGATGCCGGGGGGCTTCGTTGCCAACGACTATTCGCTGGCCGTGTGGGGGCTGAAGCCGGTTGAGGATCCTGCGCCCCTGCTGTCGCCCGATATCCTGGCGCATGAGTTTGTCGATTGGGTCCAGGATTCGCACCTGTTGCGCCGATCCTTTCGCGAGGTCGCGGTCATTGGCGGTCTGGTGGAGCGGCAGCATCCCGGCAAGCGCAAGACCGGCAAGCAGGTGACCTTCTCGACCGACCTCATTTACGATGTCTTGCGCAAATACGAACCCGATCATGTGCTGCTGGAGGCGGCTTGGGCGGATGCGCGCACGCGGATGACCGATGTCGGGCGGTTGGGCGATCTTCTCGATCGCGCGAAAGGCGATCTGGTGCATGTCCAGCTCGACCGCGTCAGCCCGCTGGCCGTGCCGGTCATGGTGATGATCGGGCGCGAGAGCCTGCCGCAGGGATCGGTCGACGACGAGCTGTTACTGGAGGCGGACAGTCTGGCGGCAGAAGCCATGCGAGCCAGCGCCAACGAAGGCTAGCTGGCGGCGGGTTCCAGCCAGCGGGCCATTCCCTGCGACATGGGCGCGACCGGTAGGAATCCGTAACGGCCGTAGAGATGGTTCGCATCGCCATCCGCGATGAGGCTGACATAGGCGGGTGCCTCCAGCTTTTGCGCCAGGCGATCCATCAGATCGCGCATGATTCCCTTGCCCAGCCCCTTTCCCTGGTGGGTGGGATGGACTGCGATGTCGACGACCTGAAAAAAGAGCCCGCCGTCCCCCACAACCCTGCCCATGGCCACCGTCTGGCCTTCGAACTCGACGATGACGGAGACGATACTGTTGGGAAGGCCGGCTTCAGCCGCGGCGCGATCGTGTGGACTCAGGCCTGCCGCGATCCGAAGGCCGAGGTAATCCTCGACCGTCGGAATGGCGTGCCTGAGCGTATAAGCTTCGGTGAGTGTCATGGCCGCAGCCTAGCGGGATGCGGCCATGCTGGCATCGGCCTATTTCGACCCGAACTCTCGATACTGATCATTGCCGACGAAGCCGAATTTGGTGACGGGGGACGCCTTGATCGTACGCAGCGTACGCGCGGACAGATCGTAGCTGGCATTACCCTCCGGTTCGAACTGCAGCTCCGGCTCGGGCGCGATCCGGCTTGCGAGGAGCAGATTGGCCTTCAACTCGCTCTGCGATGCTGGCTGCCCGTTCCACAGCACGGTGCCGCTCTCGGTGACGACCACCTTGTTGACGACCGGATCGAAGTCGAACCGTTCGGTGCTCGAGCCGACATCGACGTCGATCGAGTGTGCGGCGATCGGGATGGTGATCACGAACATGATCAGCAGCACCAGCAGCACATCGATGAGGGGGGTCATGTTCATTTCGCCCAGGGGGGCGGTCTCGGCGGATCTCGCGAAAGCCATCTTCACTCTCCCACAACGCGATCGGTTGTCCGACCTGCGTGTGTAAGAATATATCATCATCGACGGACTGACCAGTAGGCACAAAAAAGGGGGCGGATCGCTCCGCCCCCTCGAATTTCGCGAGCGCTCATGCGCCGCTGGGTTTGCCTATCGGCCTATTTGCCGAACGTGCGGTACTGTTCGTTGCCGACGAAGCCGAACTTGGTCACGCCCGACGCCTTGATGATGTTCAGCGTCTTGGCCGACAGGTCGTAGCTGGCCAGCGGCTCGGGCTCGAACTGCAGCTCGGGCTCGGGCTGCATGTCGCGGGTCAGCTGCAGATTGCGAACCAGTTCGGGCTGGCTGATATTATCGCCATTCCAGAGAATCTGGCCGTCCTGCGTGAGAACGATCTTGTTCTTCACGGGATCGATCTGATCGGGTGGCGGGTTGTTCGGGTCCGGCGACGGCAGGTCGATATTGACCGCGTGCGTAGCCACCGGGATGGTGATGATGAACATGATGAGGAGCACGAGCAGGACGTCGATCAACGGCGTCATGTTCATTTCCATCATCGGCGCGCCATCATCCTTGCCGCCTGACATAGCCATGGTTGAAGTCTCCTAAGTCTTTGTCTGGGCCGGATCAGCCGTTCGGATCGACCGGGTTCGAAATGAACCCGATGGTCGGATAGCCTGCCGCCTGCACGTTGTAGATCGTCCCGGCGACACAGCGCCACGGCGCATTCACGTCGCCGCGGATGTGGACCTGCGGGATGAGATCCGGGTCTTCCATGATGGCCTCGGGCCCGCCAGCGCGCTGGACAATGCTGTCGAGACGCTTGAACGCCTGGTCGTAAAGCTCTTCCGAGCTGACCGGGGTGGTGTTGCCGAGATACACGCGGCACTCGCCGTCGCGAACAGCACCGCTGAAGCCCGACTTGACGGGGCCCGCAGTGCGGCCTTCGGCGTCGGTGGTGCTGACCGTGATCAGCAGGTTTTCCACCTTGTCTTTCGATTCGACCGATTCGAAGATCGGAATTTCGAGTTTCTCAATCGTCTGGATCGCAACCGGAACCGCGATCAGGAAGATGATGAGAAGCACCAGCATAACATCCACCAGCGGAGTGGTGTTGATGTCTGCCATCGGCGTATTGCCGTCGCCTCCCGTGGAAATCGCCATGGTCTGCGTCCTATCCGTTAGTTAGCCAAGATGAAGAGCGAAGCGGGGCCACGCATGGAACGTGACCCCGGATCGGCTTACTTCTTGACGGTCTTGGCAGCAGCAGCCTGCTTGGCCGAAGCCGCAGTCATCGGCTTCACCGCGCCGTTCGAGTTGATGTAGGCGAGCAGATCGGTCGAGAAGCCGGTCAGCAGCTCGGCGATCTTTTTGTTGCGCGCCATCAGCCAGTTGTAGGCGAACACGGCGGGAACGGCGACGAGCAGACCGATCGCGGTCATGATCAGCGCTTCACCAACCGGGCCGGCGACCTTGTCGATCGAGGCCGAGCCGGCGAGGCCGATGTTGATCAGCGCGCGGTAGATACCGATAACCGTACCCAGCAGGCCGACGAACGGAGCCGTCGCACCCACGGTGGCGAGGAACGCGAGGCCACCATTCAGGCGCGACATGATCGCGTCCTGCGAGCGGGCCAGCGAACCGTGCATCCAGTCGTGCGCTTCGAGGCTGTCGGTCATGCGGCCATGCGAAGCCTGGGCTTCGACACTATCGTCGACCATCTGGCGCCATGCGCTGTTCTTGTCGAGCTTGGCAGCGCCTTCTTCCAGCGTGTTGGCGCGCCAGAACTGCGTGCGCACCTTCTTGTACTGGCCGAGCACCTTGTTCTGCTCGAGCAGCTTGGTGATCAGAATGTAGAACGAACCGACCGACATGATCACGAGAACGGCCAGAATGGTCCATGCGATCGGACCCCCCTGCTTCATCGCTTCCATGAAACCGAATTCAGTCTGCGGACCTTCGCCAGCGGCGGCCGCCATTAGATTGATGAACATCGCGAACTCTCCAAAAAAGTATGTCTAACCAACAATGTCGACGCGTCCCCGTGGTGCCCCATTGCGGAGACGCGTCGCCCTAAATCAATTCGGGATCTGCCAGCGAACCGTGCCGGACCAGGATCCTGCCTCGCCCTTGAAACGCGCTCTGCGTTCGATCAGGCGGCAGGTCGCGTCCTTGAGGTCGCCAGGGGCGCTGCCTCCGGTAACCGAGCACCCCGAAACCCGCCCGTTGCTGCCCACCGTCACGGTGAACGAAACGCTGCCGGAATAGTCGCGGCTGATCCAGCTCGACCGGTAATCCGACGGGGTAATCCACGAGCCCGGGCTGTTCGACGGGCGAAGCGGATCCGCAGGCGGGGGCGGGGGCGGCGGCGGAGGCGGGGGCGGCGGCGGCGCGGGAGGCGCTACCGGCGCGGCAGGCGGGATCCGCAGCGCAGGCGGCGCTGGCGGCGGAATCGTCTGTTGCGTCCGAACATCCGGGGGATTGGGAGCAACCCTGATCGGCGGCGGCGGTGCCACCGGCGGCGGGGGTGCCGTTTCAGGTTTCGGCTCTTCGGGGGGCGGGGGTTCTTCCTCCGGCTCCGGCTCCGGTTCCTCGATATCGACAGTCGTCACCCGTTCCACGACCTTCTTAACGGCGGAATACGCCAGGCCGGTAATGAGGACGTAGCCGATGACGACATGAATAAGAGCAACGATGATGATCGCGACAATCTTGTTACCGCTCATCTGTTGGTCTGAATAAGCCATGCAGTCGCATCACTCCATCAAGCACCGGGCGCGGCCCGGCGATCATGTCCGGCGGCTGCACCGGACGGCGATTGTTCAACCCCATTAGTCAATTCTATTGCGTCTCCGGACAAGCCGAAGCCGCAATCAACCGAGCCTATGGGGCCGTGTCCGGGCAATTTCCTACCGTCCGCCCAGACGGGCCGGGTCTTAAACAGGATGTTCTACCTCTGCAAACCCTTTGTCGGTTCAGTCAGGATTCACGGGTTAATGTGTCTCCAGCCTGAAAATCTTGTCATAGTGACCTGCCTACAGGTCCGATATGCTTAACCACGGAGAGCGCCGTGAAGTTCCTAGTTTCGTCCATCAGTGCCGCCGCACTTCTCGTCACCCCGGCCCTTGTCGCACCGGCGATGGCCCAGAGCAGCACGCAATCGCAGGTCTCTGCAGGTCAGCAGGTCAGCGATGCCGACTTGGTCGACCTGGCGGATTATGCCGACCTCGTCGTGCGCGCAAAGGTGCGCAAGCAAAGCGAAGTTGCGGCGGAGCGCGCGCCCGGACTGCGACCGGGGTACTCCCGATTCTACATCGAGGCGGATACGCAAAGCCTGATTGCAGGATCGACCCGGCTCGGCGAACGCATCCGCTACCTCGTCGATCTTCCGCTCGACGCGCGCGGCAAGAAGCCGAAGCTGAAAAAGCAGGATGTAATTCTGTTCGCCCGCCCCGTGCCCGACCGGCCCGGCGAGCTTCTGCTGGTCGCACCCGACGCGCAATTGCTCTGGAACGACGCGCTGGAGCAGCGCACGCGTCTCATTTTGAAACAGCTTGTCGCGCCTGACGCGGCCCCGCGCATCGCGGGCGTGCGCGACGCGCTGTCGGTTGCGGGCACGCTGGCAGGCGAATCGGAGACGCAGATATTCCTCGATACGGTCGACGATTCCCCCGCCGCTATCAGCGTTGTGCGCCGGCCCGGGATGGCACCTGTGTGGGGGGTGTCTTTCTCCGAGATCGTCGACCAGGCGGTGAAGGTGCCGCAGCCCGGTTCGCTGGCATATTACCGCCTCGCCTGCGCGCTGCCGCCTTCCTTGCCAAGCGCGGCAAACCTGGCCCGCGATCCGGCCGATCGAGCGCGTGCCAGTGACGACTATCGCTTCATCCTGTCGCAGCTAGGCCCGTGCACGCGGATGCGCGAGGCGCCGAGCGTACGTTACTGATCTCGCCCATCCTCCGCGGCCATCGGTGCTGCTAGGGCTTGCCTTCGCGAGTGCAGCATCGCATCGCTGCGCGCCATGAGCGAGGCATTCAGACTGGGAATCGCGGGGCTGGGCACGGTGGGCGCAGGAGTCGTCCGCCTGCTGACCGAGCATGCCGCATTGATCGAAACACGCGCCGGACGGCCGATCGAGGTCGTCGCGGTCAGCGCGCGCGACCGCACGAGGGACCGGGGAATCGACCTCTCCTCGTGCCGCTGGTGCGATGATCCCGTCGAACTCGCGCGCCTCGACGGAATCGACGCGGTCGCCGAGGTGATCGGCGGGACCGACGGTCCGGCACTCGATCTTGCGCGCGAATCGCTCGGCCATGGCCGGTCGCTGGTCACGGCCAACAAGGCGATGATCGCGCAGCATGGTCTGGACCTGGCGCAGCGTGCCGAGGCGAACGGCGCGGGCCTGCTGTTCGAAGCCGCCGTGTGCGCCGGCACCCCGATCCTGCAGACCCTGCGAGAGGGCATGGTCGGCAACCGGATCGACCGAATCGAAGGCATTCTCAACGGCACCAGCAACTACATCCTGTCCGCAATGGAGCGGCAGGGCGAGGATTTCGGTGCGGTTCTCTCCGAAGCGCAGCGGCTCGGTTACGCCGAAGCCGACCCTGCGCTGGATGTCGATGGCGGCGACGCTGCGCACAAGCTCGCCATCCTCGCCGCGCTCGCATTCGGGGTCGAGCCGCGCTTCTGCGAGGTCGAGATCGAGGGCATTCGCGATATCCGTGCCGCCGACATCATGCAGGCAGAACGGCTGGGCTATTCGGTGCGGCTCGTCGCGATGGCCGATATGGAGCGACACAGCGATTCGCCGGCGCGCCTGCTGCAGCGGGTTCGCCCGTGCCTGCTGCCCGCGCATCATCCGCTGGCGAGCATCGACGGGCCGACCAATGCCGTGCTCGCGCATGGCGACTACGCCGGACCGATCCTGATCCAGGGCGCAGGTGCGGGGAGCGAATCGACCGCGAGCGCGATCGTATCCGATGTCGTGGCGCTCGCCCGCGGCGAGACGCGCCCCGCCTTCGCGGTACCCGCCGCCAGCCTCGCCGGTGTCGAGTGTGCCGATTCGGGGGCAAGGGAAGCGCGCTACTACCTGCGCTTCGTGGTCGCAGACCGGCCCGGCGTGCTCGCCGAACTTGCCGCCGCGATGCGCGATGCGCGGGTCAGCATCCAGAGCCTGATCCAGGAAGGCGAGAGCGTCGGCCCCGAAGAAACAGGCATCATGATCGCACTGGTCACGCACAAGGCCCCGGCGCGCAACGTGCGCGATGCGCTGGCCCGGCTGCAGGGCGCGGCCAGCATCGTCGAGCCTCCGCTGGCGATGCCGATCCTGATGGATTGAGCGCTCAGCCCTCGGGCACTTCGCCCGGCTCGGCAGAGGTTTGCGATGTGTCGTCCACCGCAGGGTCGGGCGTCTCTTCCTCGCTCTCCATCGTAGCGACCGGCGTTTCGCCGTCGTCGAAGCGGCTGCCGCGCGGGGCGAGGCCGCGCGCGATCCGGTCTGCGTCCGAGCCGGGCGGCGCCTCGGGCAGCGCGGCGACATCGACGACATAGACCGGGTCTTTCGGGCATGGCGGGATGAAGCACAGTCCGCCCACCGTCGCGGGTCCCTTGAAGATCCCCGGCCCCGACACATCGGGCGCCTCGCCGCCCCACGACAGGTGGCTGTCGTCCCCATTGTCGAGGCTGGAGGTGATTCGATAGCGGTCGGGGTCGCTCTCGACCGGCGCGCAGACGAGAATCTCGTTGCCGACCGCCTCCGGGCAATCGGCGGGACGCTCCGGCTCCGGCGGGTCGACCCGATAGGTCTTTCGCGCCTCCTCCAGCATCGGCCCGACGACGTCCTCGTCGCCGCCGTCCTGCTGCGCCAGCGCAGGCGCGCACGGCACCGCCGCCAACGCAAGAGCGAAGAGGGGCGGCGCAAACCGCACTGACCTTGTCGACATGGCCTCGCTCCCGCACTAGGCGCTGTAAGCATTGCAAGACATAGCAGAAGGGCTGAATCACCTATGAACACCGCAGGCGCCGCCGACGAACTCGCCAATGAACTCGACCGCGTGCTGGTGCTCGAAATGGTGCGCGTGACCGAGAAGGCGGCGATCGCCGCTTCCAAGCTGATCGGGCGCGGCGACGAGAAAGCTGCCGATGCCGCAGCGGTGGAGGCGATGCGGCGCGCGTTCGACAAGCTCTATATCGACGGCACCGTGGTGATCGGCGAGGGCGAGCGCGACGAAGCGCCCATGCTTTATATCGGGGAGAAGGTCGGCGGCGCGCCCGGCAAGGGCCCCAAGATCGACATCGCGCTCGATCCGCTGGAAGGCACCACCATCACCGCCAAGGCCGGGCCCAACGCGCTTGCGGTGCTGGCGGCGGCGGAGGAGGGCAACCTGCTCAACGCGCCCGACACCTATATGGACAAGATCGCGGTCGGCCCCGGCTATCCCGAAGGCATCATCGACCTCGCCAAGTCGCCGAGCGACAACGTGCGCGCAGTCGCGGAGGCGAAGGGCGTCGACCCGTCGGAGATCATCGTCTGCGTGCTCGACCGCTCGCGCCATAACGATCTGATCGCGGAGCTGCGCGGGCTGGGCTGCGGCGTGGTCCTGATCGGCGACGGCGACGTCGCGGGCGTGATCGCAGTGACCGACGAGAACACCACGATCGACATGTACATGGGCCAGGGCGGCGCACCCGAAGGCGTGCTCGCCGCAGCCGCGCTGCGCTGCGTCGGCGGCCAGTTCAACGGCCGGCTGGTGTTCCGCAACGACGAGGAAAAGGCCCGCGCCGCCAAGTGGGGGATCGAAGACCTCGACCGGATCTACAAGCTGGAAGACCTCGCCAAGGGCGACTGCATCTTCGCCGCGACCGGCGTCACCTCGGGCTCACTGCTCGAAGGCGTCAAGCTCAAGCGCGGCGGCAAGATGACCACCGAAAGCGTGGTGATGCGCTCGTCGAGCGGCACCGTGCGGTGGATCAAGAGCGAGCACAAGGTGCGGTGATCCGTGGGCATGCGCTCGCCTGCCGATGGTGCGGCGGTCCTCGTACGCCAGACCAACGACGTGCGGTGGATCAAGAGCGAGCACAAGGTACGCTAGTCGCGGGAGAGGACTGCACTCTCGCTTTTGAACGACGGTAGCGAACGGCATGCGCTTCACTCCATGATCCTCCCCGCCTTTCCCGCAGGGACAGGAGGGGAGGTGGCAGACGACGTCAGGCGGCTGACGGAGGGGCAGCGAGCCAGGTTCCCCTCCACCCCGGCACCTGCGGTGCCGCGGTCCCTCTCCCCATTTGGCTTCGCGAAACGGGGAGGATCAGGCTGGCGTGACACAGTGACCGGGGGTGTTTTCAAAACTGCGCTGCACCGCTCGGTGATTGCCCGACCGGTGGCAACGGCATCCCGCCCGGTCCGCCGCGCCAACCTCAGAATGGCGGAAATATCCGGCTTTTCGCGTATCCCGACCATTGTCCTGCGATAGATCACCGGCTTCACCAGCGGCGACTCCACCCGTGCCATCAGCTCCGCATCCGTCACCTTCCGGAAATCCTCGCGCGCGCCCACCACATGCCCCGAACCGGGCGGCGTAAGCACACGGTCCCACGCATGGGCGAAAGATCGCGCCTCGGGCCGCGCACGCAGGCGATAGGCACTCGCTCGGCTCATGCCGACGCTACGCGCCGCCGTCGCGACCGACCCGGTCAGATACAGCTGCACGAGAAAGGCGCACTGGCGTGCCACGCTCCACCCGTCGTGCCGCGCGCGCAGCGGCACGGGGCGGAACCAGCCGGGGCGGCGGCGCAAACGGTGGGCAGGGGGCTTCGCCATCGCACATTCTAAGCCACGAACCCGCACAAGTAGGAAAGCACTTTGCGTGCGTGGACCCGTGCGCACACGCGAACCACACGTTGCAATCGTGTGACCGGCGGTTTAGCCGCCAAAGCGATCTCGCACCGCCTGCAACAAGGACCGCTCGACCCATGAAACTGATGGCCGGCAATTCGAACCTGCCCCTCGCCCGTGCGATCGCAGGCTACCTCGAAATCCCGCTCACCGATGCGAGCGTACGGCGCTTCGCCGACGAGGAAGTCTTCGTCGAGATTCACGAGAACGTGCGCGGCGAAGACGTGTTCGTGCTCCAGTCGACCAGCTTCCCGGCGAACGACAACCTGATGGAGCTGCTGATCTGCATCGATGCATTGAAGCGCGCATCGGCCCGGCGGATCACGGCGGTCGTTCCCTATTTCGGCTATGCCCGGCAGGATCGCAAACCCGGCCCGCGTACGCCCATCAGCGCCAAGCTGGTCGCCAACCTGATCACCCAGGCCGGTGCCGACCGCGTGCTGGCGGTGGACCTGCACGCAGGCCAGATCCAGGGCTTCTTCGACATCCCGACCGACAACCTGTTCGCCGCGCCCGTGATGGCGGCGGATATCCAGGCGCGTTACGGCGACAAGGACCTGATGGTGGTGTCGCCCGACGTCGGCGGCGTGGTCCGCGCGCGGGCGCTGGCCAAGCGGCTCGACAACGCGCCGCTCGCCATCGTCGACAAGCGCCGCGACCGGCCCGGCGAATCGGAAGTGATGAACATCATCGGCGAGGTGAAGGGCCGCCACTGCGTGCTGATCGACGACATCGTCGATTCGGGCGGGACGCTGTGCAACGCCGCCGACGCGCTGCTCGACCAGGGGGCGGCATCGGTTGCCGCCTACATCACCCACGGCGTGCTCTCGGGCGCGGCGGTGGCCCGCGTCGACGGATCGCAGCTGACCGAACTGGTGGTGACCGACACGATCCCGCCCGCCGAAGCCGCCAAGGAGGCCAAGCGCATCCGCTACCTCACCATCGCGCCGCTGATCGGCGAAGCGGTGCGGCGCATTGCGGACGAAAGCTCGGTCTCGAGCCTGTTCGACTAATATCGTCTCTATGAAAGTGGGCGCATGAAACTCGACGACGAACTGGCTGTCGCGCACCGGCTGGCCGATGCCGCGCGCGAGGCGATTCGCCCGCATTTCCGCAGCGTCTCGCCCGAGTTCAAGGGCGATGCCTCGCCCGTGACCATCGCCGACCGCGAGGCGGAAGATGCGATGCGGCGGATCCTCATGGCCGAATACGCGCAGGACGGGATCGTGGGGGAGGAGTATCCCGAGCACGAAGGCCGCTCTGGCCGGCAATGGGTGCTCGACCCGATCGACGGCACGATCAGCTTCATCGCCGGGCGGCCCATCTTCGGCACGCTGATCGCGCTGATGCAGGATGGCTGGCCGGTGCTGGGCATTATCGACCAGCCGATTATCGGAGAGCGCTGGGTCGGGCGAATCGGCATGCCGACGACGCTCAACGGCAAGGAAGTCCGCACGCGCTCTTGCAAGAGCCTCGACGTGGCAACCCTGGCGACAAGCAGCCCGCACTATTTCGACGCAGCTTCGGCGGACGGATACATGAAGCTCGCCCACGCGGTCGGCGGCAACAAGCGGCAGGGCATGATCGTCTACGGCGGCGACTGCTACAATTACGGCCTGCTCGCGGGCGGGCACCTCGACATCGTGTGCGAATCGGGCCTGAGCCTTTACGATTACGCCGCGCTGGTGCCGGTGGTCGAAGGCGCAGGCGGCACCATGTCCGACTGGCAGGGCAACCCGCTCGACGCGCAAAGCGATGGCACGGTCATCGCGCTAGGCGACCCTGCGCGGCTGGAGGATGTGCTGGAGGCGCTGGGCGGGCATTCGCACGACCCGGCAGAGCACGGGCACTGACGCGCCTCTTCGTCTATGGCGTGCTGATCCGCGAACTGGCGAGGGGCCGTGCGGCCGAATTGGTCGCAGGGCTCGCCGAAGGGCAAGCCGCCAGCGTTCGCGGCAGGCTCTACGCCATCGAGAGTACAGCGGACGGGGGCTGGTATCCCATCTTGCTGCCCGACTCTCCTTCTGCGCCCGGCGCGGGCGTCGTCCGGGGCGTCCTCCACGACGCGCGCGGTGTCGACTGGGCTGCGATGGACGAATTCGAGGACGCGCATGACGGGCCGGACGCCGAATATGCCCGGCGCGAGATCGCGGTCATGCTGGACGATGGCTCGGCGACAACCGCGTTCGCCTATTGCTACGCGCGCCCGCTTCCCTCGCAGGCACCGGAGATTCGCGGGGGCGATTTCGCTGCCTGGCTGCGGGAAACCGGTCGCAGCCCGATTGCGGCGCGCGAATAAGCCCCGGAACTCACGGCACTTTTCGTCCGCTCCGCGCGTTGGCGCGGTATGACCCAGAAAACCATCTTCATCACCGGCATCGGCAACGGCATCGGCCGTGCGCTGGCCGTCTTCTACACACAGCTCGGCTGGCGGGTCGCGGGGCTCGACCCCGACGAAGAGGCGCTGACCGAACTGCGCGAGGGGCTCGACGGCGATCTGCTGCTCGTTCCCGGCGATGCCGGGCGCGAGGCGGATGTGATCGACACGGCAGACCGCCTGTCCGAATGGCTCGACGGCGCACCGCTCACCTGCCTCGTCAACAACGCCGGAATAGCGGACCCTTACGCAAGGCCACTGGAAGACCTGTCGCTCGCCGATTTCCAGAGCTGGATCGACGCCAGCCTGACGGCCGCCTTCCTGTGCAGCCGATCCTGCCTGCCCTTCCTCAGGCGCGGCGAGGGAGGGTCGATCGTCAACATCTCTTCCACCCGTGCCGTCATGAGCGAGCCCGACTGCTTCGGCTATGCCGCAGCAAAGGGCGGGCTCGACGCGCTGACGCATGCCATGGCGGTCTCGCTCGGCCCGGACATCCGCGTCAACGCGATCCGCCCCGGCTGGATCGAAACGCGCAACTGGCAGAAGGAAGGGACCCGCGAAAAGGTCGAACACCGCGAGCAGGACAAGGCGCAGCACCCGGCGGGCCGCGTCGGGCGACCGGCGGATATCGCGGATACGGTCCACTGGCTGATTGGCGCAGGCTTCGTCACCGGGCAGGCGATCAACGTCGATGGTGGCATGACGGTGAAGATGATCTACGAGGACTGACATGGACGCGGGGGGGCATCTCGATCTGACCGGCAAGACGGCGCTGGTAACCGGCGCTGCGCGTGGGCTGGGCCGTGCGATCGCGCTGCGGCTGGCGCAGAACGGTGCGCGGGTGTTCGTATCCGGACGAGACGAATCGGCGTTGCGCGCCGTTGGCGGGGGGACCCGGCCGCTGGTGTTCGACCTCGACGACGAAACCGCCTGCGCCGCTGCGCTGGAGCAGGTCGGCGGGATCGATATCCTGGTCAACAATGCCGGCATGCGCAACCGCCGCGCGCTGGCCGAGCTGCCGCGCGAGGCGTTTTCCGCGATGCTGGAGACCAACCTCGCCGCACCCTACGACCTCGCGCGCAGGGTGGCCCCGCACATGATCGCGGCTGGCTGGGGCCGTATCGTCAACGTGACCTCGATTGCGGGCCAGATCGCACGGGGCGACGTGGCCTACACCGCGAGCAAGGGCGGCCTCGACGCGCTCACCCGCGCGCTGGCGGCGGAGCTTGGCCCCCACGGGATCACCGTCAACGCGGTCGCCCCCGGATACTTCGCGACCGAAACCAACGCGGAGATGGTCGCCGACGGGGAGATTGCGGCGCATCTCAAGCGGCGCACCTCGCTGGGCCGGTGGGGCCAGCCCGACGAGATCGCGGGCGCGGTCGCCTTCCTCGCCTCGCCCGATGCGAGCTACATCACCGGGCAGGTGCTGGCGGTCGATGGCGGCTACCTCGCCCACTTCTGACTTGCGTTAGGGCTTGCGTTTTTGGCGAGAATCAGTAGATCGCGCGCCTTCACCGACACGTATTTCACCACCGGCCTGGCCGAAAGGGCTGCCAGGGCTGGTTTGGACGTGTCTCTGTAAAGGAGATGAAAATGCCCAAGATGAAGACCAAGAGCGGTGTGAAGAAGCGCTTCAAGTTCACCGCAACCGGCAAGGTCAAGCATGGTGTCGTCGGCAAGCGCCACCGCCTGATGAGCCACAATGCGAAGTATATCCGCCAGAACCGTGGCACCGACGTGCTTTCCAAGTCGGATGTCGACCACGTGAAAAAGTGGGCCCCGTACGGCCTGAAGTGATCGCTGGAGGGCCCGGGCCCTCGCGTCATCTGACTTTCTGAAAGGATATACGAAATGCCTCGCATCAAACGCGGCGTCACCACGCGCCAGAAGCACAAGCGGCTGCTAGACCAGGCGAAGGGCTATCGCGGCCGTCGCAAGAATACGATCCGCGTCGCCCGTCAGGCGGTCGAAAAGGCCGGCCAGTACGCCTATCGCGACCGCAAGGTTAAGAAGCGCAACTTCCGCGCGCTGTGGATCCAGCGCATCAACGCGGCTGTCCGCGCCGAAGGCCTGACCTATTCGCAGTTCATGCACGGCACCAAGCTGGCCGGCATCGAGCTCGACCGTAAGGTAATGGCCGACCTCGCCATGAACGAGGAAGCGGCCTTCAAGGCGATCATCAAGCAGGCCAAGGATGCGCTTCCGGCCTGATTGACTGAAGCTGTTTGAAAAGAGGAAGCGCCACCCACCCGGGTAGGCGCTTTTTCTTTGTCCCTTGCCGTTCTGGGCGTTCCCGCGAAGGGTGGCGCTTTTCGGGCGGTTCGCTAAGGACCACGGCACCCTCTTCGTCATCGCGAGGAGGCGGAGCCGACGCGGCGATCCATGGCCACACCCTGGATTGCCACGCCCTGCTTTGCAGGGCTCGCAATGACGAACGAGAAGAGGTTTCGGACAGCCGTGAGCACCGAACACGAAGCACAAGTTAACGAGACGCTCGAGCGGCTGCATGACGCGGACGATCTCGACACTCTCGAGGCGATCCGGGTGGAGGCGCTGGGCAAGCAGGGCTGGCTCAACGCGCTGATGAAGACGCTGGGCAAGATGAGCCCGGAGGAGCGCCAGACCGAAGGCCCACGCCTGCAGGGGATGCGAGCGCGCGTCGCCGACGCGATCGAGGATCGCAAGGCCGTGCTCGAAGCCGCTGCGCTCGAAGCCAAGCTCGCCACCGAAGTGATCGACCTCACGCTGCCCGCGCCGCAGATGCCGCAGGGCAGCGTCCACCCGGTCAGCCAGGTGATGGACGAGCTCGCGGAAATCTTCGCCGATCTCGGCTTCGCGGTCGCGACCGGGCCGGAGATCGAGGACGAGTGGCACAATTTCACCGCGCTCAACATGGCCGAAACGCACCCCGCGCGCGCGGAAATGGACACGTTCTATTTCCCCGACCGCGATGCCGACGGCAACCGCATGCTGCTGCGCACGCACACCTCGCCGGTGCAGATCCGCACGATGGTGGGTGAGGGCGCGCCGGTGCGGATCATCGCGCCGGGCCGGACCTATCGCAGCGACAGCGACGCGACCCACACGCCGATGTTCCACCAGATCGAAGGGCTCGCGATCGACCGCGACATCCACCTCGGCCATCTCAAATGGACGCTGGAGACCTTCCTCAAGGCCTTCTTCGAACGTGACGATATCGTGCTGCGCCTGCGCCCGTCCTACTTCCCCTTCACCGAACCCTCGGTGGAGGTCGATGTCGGCTATTCGAACGAAGGTGGTCGGCGCGTGGTCGGTGGCCACGGCGATGCCGAGGGCCATGCGTGGATGGAGCTGCTCGGCAGCGGCATGGTCAACCCGCGGGTGATTGCAGCCGCCGGGCTCGACCCCAATGAATGGCAGGGATTCGCTTTCGGCTGCGGGATCGACCGCCTTGCCATGCTCAAATACGGAATGAATGACTTGCGTGCCTTCTTCGATGGCGACGCCCGCTGGCTGTCGCACTACGGCTTCTCGCCCTTCGACCAGCCGACGCTTTCGGGCGGTGTGGGAGCGCGCGCATGAAGTTCTCGATCGAATGGCTGAAGTATTTCCTCGAAACCGACGCGTCGGTGCAGGAGATCGCCGACACACTGAACGCGATCGGCCACGAGGTCGAAGGGATCGAGGATCCGGCCGAAAAGCTTGCCGGGTTCACCATCGCCGAAGTGCTCACCGCCGGGCCGCACCCCGATGCGGACAAGCTGCAGGTGCTCTCCGTCTCCACGGGTGAGGGCGAGCCTTTGCAGGTGGTGTGCGGTGCGCCCAACGCGCGCGCGGGGATGAAGGGCGTGCTGGGCCAGCCCGGCGCGGTGGTGCCTGCCAACGGCATGGAGCTGAAGAAGTCCAAGATCCGCGGTGTCGAATCTAACGGCATGATGTGCTCGGTCCGCGAGCTGGAGCTGGGCGAGGAACACGACGGGATCATCGAACTGCCCAGCGATGCGCCGGTCGGCGCGAGTTTTGCCGAATATCACGCCGCCTCGCCGATCCTCGACGTGGCGATCACCCCCGACCGCCCCGATTGCATGGGCGTGATGGGCATTGCGCGCGATCTGGCGGCGGCGGGCCTCGGCACTTATCTGCCGGTCGAGGCTGACGAGATCGCGGGCGAAGGCGCCTGCCCGGTCGAAATCCGCACCGACGATGCCGAGGGATGCCCGGCCTTCTACGGCCGCGTGATTCGCGGTGTGAGCAACGGCGCGAGCCCTGAGTGGATGCAGCGTCGCCTGAAGGCGGCGGGCCAGCGGCCTATCTCGGCACTGGTCGATTGCACCAATTACCTGATGCTTGCCTTCGGGCGGCCCGCGCACGTCTATGACCTCGCCAAGCTGACCGGCCCGGTGGTCGCGCGCCGTGCCAAGGACGGCGAGCAGATCGAGGCGCTGAACGAGAAGACCTACACGCTCGACGACACGATGACCGTGATCGCCGACGATGCCGGCGTGCACGACGTCGCCGGGATCATGGGCGGCGAGCATTCGGGTGCCACCGAGGCGACCACCGACGTGCTGCTCGAAATCGCGTATTTCGACCCGGCGCGGATCGGCGTGACCGGTCGCAAGCTGGGCCTGACGAGCGATGCGCGCACGCGGTTCGAGCGCGGGGTGGACCCCGAATTCCTCGACGGAGGGCTCGCGATCCTGACCGATCTGATCGTGAAAACCTGCGGTGGCACTCCCACCGAAGTGGTGCGCGCAGGCCAGCCGCCGGTCGAGCCCAAGGTGGTCCAGTTCGACCCGGCGCGAACAGCGAAGCTGGGCGGGGTCGAAGTCGCCGAAGACCGCCAGCGCGCGATCCTGACCGCGCTCGATTTCAAGGTCGGCTCGGACTGGCAGGTCACCTGCCCGCCGCGCCGTCACGACATCGAAGGGCCTGCCGATCTGGTCGAGGAAGTCGTCCGGATCGAAGGGCTCGACAAGGTCGCCAGCGTCCCGCTGACCCGCGCACCCGGTGTCGCGAAACCCACCGCCACGCCCGAGCAGCTGGTCCAGCGCAAGCTGCGCCGCGCGGCGGCTGCGCGCGGTCTGCACGAAGCGGTGACGTGGAGCTTTCTCCCCGTGCCCGAGGCCGAGCATTTCGCCGACGGGGCCGACCTGTGGGTCCTCGACAACCCGATCAGCGAAGACCTCAAGGCCATGCGCCCCTCGCTGCTGCCAGGCCTGCTGACCGCCGCCAAGCGCGCGGCGGATCGCGGCGCGGCGGGTGCGCGGCTGTTCGAGATCGGGCGGCGCTATTTCCGTGGGGAAGGCGGCCATAGCGACGAGCGTGCGACGCTCGGCCTCGTGCTCGCGGGCGAGAAGACGCCGCGCGGCTGGGCCAATGGCAAGGCGCAGGGCTTCGACGCGTATGATGCCAAGGCCGAAGCACTCGCGCTGCTCGAAGCGGCCGGGGCTCCGGTCGACAACCTGATGGTGATGGGGGAAGCGGGCGCGCAGTTCCACCCCGGCCAGTCGGCGACTCTGCGGCTCGGCCCCAAGAAGGTGCTCGCCCGCTTCGGCGCGCTGCATCCCGCCACGCTCAAGGCGTTCGATATCGACGGGCCGGTGGTCGCAGCGGAGATCTTCCTCGACGCGATCCCGGCGAAGAAGAATGCCGAATTCGCCCGCTCGACCTACAGCCCGCCCGCGCTTCAGCCGGTGACCCGCGACTTCGCCTTCCTTGTGGATAGCGCAATGCCAGCGGGCGATCTGGTGAAAGCAGTGCGCGGCGCGGACAAGCAGGCAATCGTCGATGCGCGCATCTTCGACCGGTTCGACGGGCAGGGCGTACCCGAGGGCAAGACCTCGCTCGCGCTCGAAGTCACGCTCCAGCCGGGCGAGAAGAGCTTCACCGACGAAGAGCTGAAGGCGATTTCCGACGCGGTCGTGAAGGCGGCGGCGAAGACCGGAGCGGAGTTGAGAGCATGAAAACAGCCCTGATTACTGGAGCGACCGCAGGGATCGGCCAGGCGACCACGCGGCTGCTGGTCGAGAATGGCTGGCGCGTGATCGGCACCGGGCGGCGGCAGGAGCGGCTCGATGCGCTGGCGCAAGAGCTGGGCGCGGATCGCTTCCTCGGCCTCGCCTTCGACATCACCGACGATGCGGCGCGCGATTCGGCCATCGACGGGCTGCCCGAGGACTGGCGCGGGATCGACCTGCTGGTGAACAATGCCGGCCTCGCCAAGGGGCTCAATCCTGCGCAGGACGCCGATCTCGACGACTGGCAGACCATGATCGACACCAATGTGACCGCCATGGTCCGGCTGACACGCAAGATGCTGCCCGGCCTGATCGAGCGCAAGGGCGCGATGGTGAACATCGGCTCTGTCGCGGGCAGCTACGTTTATCCCGGCGGCAATGTCTATGCCGGGTCAAAGGCCTTCGTGAACCACTTCACGCTGGCGATCCGTGCGGACCTGCACGGCACCGGCGTGCGTGTGACCAGCATCGAGCCGGGCATGGTCGAGACCGAATTCACCACCGTGCGCACCGGCAGCCAGGACAAGTCGGACGAGTTCTACGCGGGCGCGCACCCGATGACGGGCGAGGATATTGCCGAGACGATCCGCTGGGTCGCCGAACTGCCGCCGCACCTCAACGTCAACCGGCTGGAGATCATGCCGGTGACGCAGGACTTCGCGGGATTCCGCGTGGCGCGGGACGAGAACTGACCATCTTGCCGTCACCCCGGACTTGATCCGGGGCCCCGCTTTCTTTTGACCCTCCGCGAAACGGCCTTAGATTCCCGCCTTCGCGGGAATGACGAGAGTTTCCGATGACCTCCGAACGCCGTACCTTCGCGATCATTTCGCACCCCGACACGGGTAAGACCACGCTGACCGAGAAGCTGCTGCTTCGCGGCGGTGCGATCCATCTTGCGGGCGAGGTCAAGGCGCGCGGAGCCGCGCGGCGGGCGCGTTCCGACTGGATGAGTATCGAGCAGCAGCGCGGTATCTCGGTCACGTCCTCGGTGATGACCTTCGAGCGGAACGGGATCACCTTCAACCTGCTCGACACGCCGGGGCACGAGGATTTCTCCGAGGACACCTACCGCACGCTGACCGCGGTCGATTCGGCGATCATGGTGCTCGATGCGGCTGCCGGTATCGAGGCGCAGACATTGAAGCTGTTCGAGGTCTTCCGCCTGCGCAGCGTCCCGATCATCACCTTCATCAACAAGATCGACCGCGAAGGGCGCGAGCCGTTCGAACTGCTCGACGAAATTGCCGAGAAGCTCGCGCTCGACACCGCGCCGATGAGCTGGCCGGTCGGCATGGGCGGGCTGTTCGAGGGCGTCTACGACTTCGAGGAGAACGAGCTCTACCTGCCCGAGGGCGACAGCAAGGAATTCCGGGGCAAGACCGTGAAGGTCGACGGGCCCGAGGACGAGAAACTGGGCGAATATCTCAGCGCAGACGGCGTCGCGCGGGTGGCCGAAGAGGGCCTGTTGGCGCGCGAAGGCTACCCCGCGTTCGATTTCGAGGCCTATCGCAACGGCGACCTGACGCCGGTCTATTTCGGCTCCGCGCTCAAGGAATTCGGCGTCACCGCGATTATCGATGCGATCGCCAAATACGCGCCCGCCCCGCGCCCGCAGCCGACCGACGAGGGCGAGATCGCGCCCGACCGCGACGAGGTGACCGGCTTCATCTTCAAGGTGCAGGCCAATATGGACCCCAACCACCGCGACCGGATCGCGTTCATGCGGCAGGTCTCGGGCACGTTCAAACGCGGCATGAAGCTGACGCCAAGCGGTCTGGGCAAACCCATCGCGGTGCACAGCCCGATCCTGTTCTTCGCGCAGGATCGCGAGATCGCGGACAATGCCTACCCGGGCGACATCATCGGCATCCCCAACCACGGGACCTTGCGGGTGGGCGATACGCTGAGCGAGAAGAACGAGGTGCGTTTCACCGGCCTGCCCAACTTCGCGCCCGAAATCCTGCGCCGCGTCCAGCTGAAGGACCCGACCAAGACCAAGCAGCTGAGGAAGGCGCTCGACGATCTGTCCGAAGAGGGCGTGATCCAGGTGTTCTATCCGGAACTGGGCGCGAACCACATCGTCGGCGTCGTGGGGCAGCTGCAATTGGAAGTGCTGATCTCGCGGTTGCAGGCCGAGTACAAGGTCGAGGCTGCGCTCGAGCCTGCGCCCTTCGCGACCGCGCGCTGGGTGAAGGGCGACGACAAGGCGCTCGAGGAATTCGAGAAGTTCAACCGCGCCAACCTCGCCAAGGATCGCGATGGCGACATGGTGTTCCTCGCCAAGAGCCCGTGGGATGTGAACTACCAGGCGGAGAAGAACCCCGACCTGAAGTTCTCCGCGACCAAGGAACGGTAAGCCCCTTCGTCAATCCCGCGAAGGCGGGGATCCCGCTTTCTTCAGATGAGCGGGACCCCGGCCTGTGCGGGGGGTGACGGATCGTTGGGGGTGGGGTAAATCTTCCCCATGGCCGACTTCTTCGACGCGCTATCCGACAAGCATATCGCGATGATCGCGAAGCAGCC
Organism: Citromicrobium sp.; assembly: GCA_002729695.1. GTDB lineage: Bacteria > Pseudomonadota > Alphaproteobacteria > Sphingomonadales > Sphingomonadaceae > Alteriqipengyuania. The sequence continues at coordinate 48,151 of PBYQ01000040.1, forward strand.
GGTGTTCTTCGTCGCCACCGCCGCGCCCGAGGCGCGGATCAACTTGAGCCCCAAGGGCTACGACGCGTTCCGAGTGCTTGCGCCCGACCGGGTCGCCTATCTCGACCTTGGCGGCTCGGGCAACGAGACGCACGCGCATCTTGCCGCAGACGGCCGCATCACGCTGATGTTCTGCAATTTCGAGCAGCCCGCGCTGATCCTGCGGATCTACGGCCGGGGGCGTCCGGTGCTGCCGCAGGATGCCGGATGGGAGGCTCTGGCGGCGCACTTCACGCTGCTGCCCGGCACGCGCCAGATCTTCGTGATCGACGTCGAGAGCGTGCAGACCTCGTGTGGCTGGGGCGTCCCCTTCATGGCCTACGAGGCCGAACGGTCGACTCTGAAGAAGGCGCACGCGCAGGCCGATCCGGCCCAGTGGGAAGCGAAGATGGCCGGTCGCACGAGCAGCATCGACGGCCTGCCCACCCGTGCGACCGATCGCTACATCGGCGGCTGACCCGGCAAACGCGTCTGCATCTTGCGGCGTAAATCCTGCCTTCAGCAAAGCAGTGCTTCTGAATGTGGCAGGATCATGATATGGTTAACGCCATAGGCAATCATGAGGAGCCAACCTCAATGCGTTCGCTGTTTCTCGCACTTTCTCTTGCCATACTTGGTGTCGCGCCTGCGGCGGCTCAGGTGGTGGTTCCGGCTGCCGATGACGGCCTGCCCGACGATTTCCACGGCAAGGTCCAGTATTTCGGCAATCATAGCGGGGAAGTGCGTGCCACCGTTCCCGGCACGCCGCGCCGCACCGATACCAAGTGCCCCAAGCGCGAAGGCGGCTGCCCCGAACTGATCGGCGGCAGCTTCCAGGCCGAGCTGGAATTCGATGGCGATATCGTGCGGGGCCAGTATCGCGGCACCGGCGGGATGCGCCCGTCGACCCTGATCGGCCGCCGCAGCGGGGCCAATTGTCGCCTGTTCGACACCACCGACGGTTCCGTGTGGAGCGGCCGCTGCGACCGCGAAGCCTTCATCGGCTCGGTTCGCAGCGTGCCCAACGCCCCCGAACAGATCGAGCTGGTGTTCGAAACGGTCGGGGTGAACACGGTCGATTTCTACCAGCGCGAGCGCGATCTGGAACTCGTCCGCGCCTATGACCGGCTCGGCGGCATCGTGTTCGGCGATGGTGCGGGCGAAGCCCGGCTCGACGCGATCCTCGAGCTGCAAAGCTATTTCGTCGATCCCGGCAAGGCCTACCGTTCGGGCACGCTGCGCAACGTCGAGCGGCAGAGCGAGAAGAAAAACAGCCCGATCTACTCGGTTTACGGCGAATACACCCGCCGGGACGGGGCCAACGCATGGGCTCGCGCGCAGTTCGAGTACGATCGCTTCGTGTGTATCGAGACCTCGATCGAACCCGGCTATTGCCGCACCATCGACCCGACCCCGCCCGAGATCGAGCCGACCGACGACATTTTTGCGTCGCTTGGCCTGCCGGTGACGGCGCAGGGGTCCTGAAACGACGCCAGGCCGGGGAGGGTGGCGATTAGGCTGCCCTCTCCGCCTGGATCACGAAATCGGCGCAACGCTCCCCGATCATGATCGAGGGGGCGTTTGTGTTGCCGGACACGATCTTGGGCATGATCGAGGCATCGGCGATCCATAGGCCATCGAGCCCGCGCGCCTTCAGCGTCGGGTCGACGACCGCCTCTTCATCCGATCCCATCCGGCAGGTGCCGACGGGGTGATAGACCGTGTCTGCACGGTTGCGGATCATCGCGTCGAGCGCCGCATCGTCGTTGAGGTCGACCGGGTGCCTGTCGGTCAGCTCGTAGTCGGCCAGCGGCGGTGCCTCGGCAATGCGGTGCGATAGCCGCACGCCCGCACGCAGCACCGCCATGTCGCGATCGTCGTCGAGGAAATTGGGATCGATCGCGGGCGCATCGCCGGCGTCGGGGCTGGCGATGCGCACGGTGCCGCGGCTTTCGGGGCGCAGCACGCAGGCGTGCAGAGAGACCCCGTGGCCGTTCACTTTTTCGCGGCCGTGGTCTTCCAGCATCGCGGGCACGAAGTGCCACTGCACATCGGGGCAGGGCGCATCGTTGCCCACCGTCCAGAATCCGCCTGCCTCGGCATAGGGAGTGGTCATCACCCCTGTTCGCTTGCGGCGATGCTCCAGCATAGCGCCAAGCATCCGCATCGTCCCTTCGGCGCTGTTGCCGATCGGCACGCGGCTGGTGCTCTCCCAGCTCGAAACGTAGTCGATATGGTCCTGCAGGTTGCTGCCCACCGCCGGACGATCGATCGCGACCGGGATGTCGTGCGCCTGCAGATGGTTGCCCGGCCCGATGCCCGACAGCATCAGGATCTGCGGCGAGTTGAACGCGCCCGCCGACAGGATCACCCCGCGCCGCGCATAGATCGTTTCGCGGTGGCGACCCTTGCGGATCGCAACCCCGGTGACGCGGCCGCCTTCGATCACCAGTTTTTCGACCAGCGTCTTGGTGCGGATATCGAGGTTTTCCTGATTGCGGATCGGTTCGACATAGGCGCGGGATGCGGACCAGCGTTCGCCCTTGCGCTGGGTCACCTGGTAAACGCCGAAGCCTGCCTGCCGGTCGCCGTTGAAGTCCTGCGTCTGGGGTAGCTGCAAGGCGGCGGCGCTGCTCACAAAGGCGCGGCTGGCCTCGTTGGTATAGTGCTGGTCCGAAACGAACAGCGGCCCGCCTGCGCCGTGATAATCGTCTGCGCCGCGCTCGTTCGCCTCGGCCTTCATGAACCACGGCAGGACGTCGTCGTACGACCACCCGTCGCAGCCCATCGCGGCCCAGTTGTCGTAATCCCATGCGTTGCCGCGGATGTAGATCATCGCGTTGATCGCGCTGGAGCCGCCCAGACCCTTGCCGCGAGGCTGATATCCAACTCGTCCGTTCAGGCCCTTCTGCGGCACGGTTTCGTAGCGGTAGTTCTGCGAGTTGCGCAGGAAGGGCATCATCCCGGGGGTCTTGACGGCCATCGTGTTGTTGCGACCGCCCGCCTCGATCAGGCAGATGCTCCGCTGGCCGCCGACCGCGAGCCGCCCGGTGACCGCGCAGCCTGCGCTGCCACCGCCGATGACGATGTAATCATATTGGTCCATCGGGTTCCTCTCCCCTGTCCGTTTACGGAAAGGTTAGGCTGCCCGGCGCGGACCCGCAATCGGCTTTTCCTGTGGAGCAGCCGCAGGCGCCTGTGCCGGCGGCTCGTTGGCGTCCTGCCGCGCCTGCCAGCGCGCGCGAATCATGTCCGAAGTCTCGCGGCTGCCATCATGGCTCCAGCCCGGTTCGCGCAGGAGGTAGGAAAGCTTGTGCTTCCACGGCGCGCGCCAGATGTCGCCCAGCATGCCGATCCATTCGTGGAACACCGCCCACAGCAGGTTGAAGCTGCCCAGCTGCTTGACGATGCCGTAGCGGATCGGTTCTTCGTCGCGCGGACGCTCGGCCTCGAAGGTGCCGAACAGCTTGTCCCACACGATGAACACGCCTGCGTAATTGCGGTCGAGATAGCGGGGATTGGTCGCGTGGTGCACGCGGTGGTGGCTGGGAGTGTTCATCACTGCCTCGAACCAGCGCGGCATCTTGTCGATCGCTTCGGTATGGATCCAGAACTGGTAGATCAGGTTGAACCCGCCGCAGATCGCGATCATCACCGGGTGGAAGCCCAGCAGCACCAGCGGCAGCGCGAAGACGAAGCCCAGCGTGAACGCGCCGGTCCAGGTTTGCCTGAGCGCGGTGCTGAGGTTGTAGTGCTGGCTGGAGTGGTGGTTCACGTGGCTCGCCCAGAACCACCGGCTGCGATGGCCGAATCGGTGGACCCAGTAATATTTGAGGTCGTCGAGCACGAAGCACACGGGCCACGCCCACCATGCCCAGCCGATGGTGAAAAAGCGCACTTCGTAAGCGGCAAGGAACACCGCCAATGCGAACCCGCCCAGCAACAATCCGGCCACCGTGCTGCCCAGCCCGAAGGCGAGGCTGACCAGCGTATCCTTCGGCTCGTAAGCCTGTGGCGCTTTCCAGCGCGCCCACAGCATCTCCGCCAGCACGAGCAGGACGAAGCCGGGGACGGCGTAATCGACGGGCGAGAAATCAGGCATCCTGCGTCGCATGTAGCGCGTCGATGCGCGCGGCCCAAGCCTGTGCTTGATCGCCGAGGTCGAGTGTGACCGGGCCATAGCGCCGGTCGGCGGGGGTAACGGTCAGCGTATGGCTCTCGACCTGCGTAGTGCTGCCAGGTTCGAGCACACGCCCCGCGAATTGAGCGCCGTGGCTGCGCAGCACCATGATCCTGCCAGTCTTCTCCGCCACGATCGCGCTGGCTCCATCGCGCGAGACCGCTGCCTCGGCCGGATCGAACCCGCTATCCGCCTCGCTGGCGAGCGCCATGGCGTGCTGCGCGCCTTCGATATTGGCGGAGCGGCCGAGTTTGAGCGCCCATGCGATTGCGGCGAGAACGAGGATCGCGACCAGTGAGCCGATCAGCTGGAGGGTCTGCCCTTCCATGGCTTCAGCGGCTCGCCCAGCGGCGCGGGGCGGGGGTGAAGCACGGCGCGAATCGCCGATCCGCCTTCTGAGGCGCGCGTCGTGCCCAGCCGCCGAGTGTCGTGTGCCTCTCCATCGGCTGCGTGACATGCCGTCTGGCGTGCGAACGCGCAAGAAGTGGCGGCTCTCGGCTTCTTCGAGATTGTCATATTTCTGCGGAATCTGGGTGCACGTGCGATTTGGTTCGCGCTGGCCCGCGTTCTGCGGTATGGGTCACATGTGCGTGGCGGGGGATTTGCGGCGAGAACGTCGATCGTTTGCCCGATAGCAATGCCGGTAAGTGGCCGTCCGCGCCTGCCGGGATTTCGGTTCAAGGACGGATGGAAGTAACAAGGTTTTTGGCGAGTTATGGGTTACGATAAAGGACGTCGGCGCGGTCGCGACAAGCGGGACAACATCGGCGAAGACGGTTTCGAGCCGTTTCCCGGGGGTGATTTCGGCGGTGGATTCCAGGATCGCGGCGGATTCGACGATCGCGGCGGCGGCTACAACGACCGCGGCGGCTTTCAGGACCGTGGCGGTTTCCAGGATCGCGGTGGCTTCCAGGATCGTGGCGGCGGCGGCGGTGGTCGCGGCGGCTTCGGCGGCGGCGGTCCGCGTGGCGGCGGCGGTGGTGGCGGCGGTTTCAACCGCATGCCCGCACAGGTCGTCGGCACCGGCAAGGGCCAGGTGAAATTCTTCAATGGCCAGAAGGGCTTCGGCTTCATCCAGCAGGAAGGCGGCGGAGACGACGTGTTCGTGCACATCAGTGCCGTCGAACGCGCCGGTCTCGAAGGCCTTGCCGAAGGGCAGGAGCTGGAATTCAACCTGGTCGATCGCGGCGGCAAGATCTCCGCGCAGGATCTGCAGGTGGTGGGCGATGTCATCCCCGTCACCGGCGGTGGCGCGGCTGCTCCCAGCGGCGATGCAGCAGGTGGTCCGCCGCGGCGTGAGCTGACCGGCGAAAAGGCGACCGGCACGGTCAAGTTCTTCAACGCGATGAAGGGCTTCGGCTTCCTCGTCCGCGATGACGGCCAGCCCGATGCCTTCGTCCACATCAGCGCAGTCGAGCGTTCGGGTCTCTCGCAGATCAACGAGGGCGAGCGTTACGAGTTCGATCTCGAAGTCGATCGACGAGGCAAGTATTCGGCGGTCAACCTCGTTCCCGTACAGGAATAAGGTCGGCGTCCGCGCGGGCCCGGATCATCAGTTTGACCCGGCCCGGCTGACGCAATAGATCGCCGGTTATTCGCGAATGGCGGTTCCCTCGCGGGGCCGCCATTTGTCGTTCCCCGGTTTGAATTTTTCGGAGTTGCCATGTCGATCCCCGCCCTGATGCCCGTCTATCCCCGTTGCGACGTCCGCCCGGTCAAGGGTGAGCACTGCCACCTGATCGACGAAGACGGCACGCGCTATCTCGACTTCGCGAGCGGCATTGCGGTCAACCTGCTCGGTCACAGCCACCAAGGGCTGATCGGCGCGATCCAGAAACAGGCCGAGACGCTGATGCACGTCTCCAACCTCTACGGCAGCCCGCAGGGCGAACGCCTCGCGCAGATGCTGGTCGACAAGACCTTCGCCGATACGGTGTTCTTCACCAATTCGGGTGCCGAAGCGGTCGAATGCGCGATCAAGACCGCGCGCGCCTTCCACCAGCACGAAGGCGGCGATCCGGCGCGGACCGAGCTGATCACCTTCACGAGCGCGTTCCACGGGCGCACGATGGCGACCATCAGCGCCTCCAACCAGGCGAAGATGCACCACGGCTTCCTGCCGCTGCTCGAAGGCTTCCAGTATTGCGAGTTCGACGATCTGGAAGCGGCGCGCGCCATGATCGGCCCCAAGACCGCCGGCTTCCTTGTCGAACCGATCCAGGGTGAGGGCGGGATCCGCCCCGCCAGCCAGGAATTCATGCAGGGCCTGCGTGATCTTGCCGACGAACACGGCCTGATGCTGGTGCTCGACGAAGTCCAGTGCGGCGTCGCCCGCACCGGCAAGCTCTACGCGCACGAACTCTACGGCATCACGCCGGATATCGTCGCGACCGCGAAGGGCATCGGCGGCGGCTTCCCGCTGGGCGCGTGCATGGCGACGGAACACGCCGCGCGCGGGATGACCTTCGGCACGCATGGTTCGACCTATGGCGGCAATCCGCTGGCAATGGCGGCGGGCACTGCGGTGATGGAAGCCGTCGCCAACGACGAATTCCTCGAGCATGTGCGCGATACCGGCGCGCGGCTGAAGGCGAAGCTCGAACAGTTCATCGGCAATTATCCCGAACTGTTCGAACTGGTGCGCGGCGAGGGGCTGATGCTGGGCATCAAGATGAAGGTCGAAAGCCGCCCGTTCTTCCAGCACCTGCGTGACAAGCACCAGCTGCTGACCGTGGCCGCGGGCGACAACACGCTGCGCGTCCTCCCGCCGCTCGTCATCGGCGATGCCGAGATCGACGAGTTCTTCGACAAGCTGTCTGCCGGTGCGGCGGACTACACCGTGCCGGACGCCAGTTGATGGGCACGCGCCATTTCCTCGATCTATCGGACGCAGGCGGCGATGCGCTCGCTGCGATGCTGAACGACGCGATCGACCGCAAGGGCGCGCGCAAGTCCTGGCCCAAAGGCAAGGCTGACGCCGATGCACCGCTGGCGGGGCATGTGCTGGCGATGATCTTCGAGAAAAGCTCCACCCGCACGCGAGTCAGCTTCGACATCGCGATGCGCCAGCTCGGTGGCAGCGCGATCGTGATGGAAGGCGGCTCGATGCAGCTCGGCCGGGGGGAAAGCATCGCCGACACCGCCCGCGTGCTCAGCCGGATGGTCGATGCGATCATGATCCGCACCGACGATCACGCCAAGGTCGAGGAAATGGCCCAATACGCCAGCGTGCCGGTGATCAACGGGCTGACCGACAAGTCTCATCCGTGCCAGATCGTCGCCGATCTTCTGACGATTATCGAGCAGGGCAAGCCATTGCCCGGGCTCGAGCTGGCGTGGTTCGGGGATGGCAACAACGTGCTTCACTCGATTCTGGAAGCAGCCGGCATTTTCAAGTTCAACGTGCGGGTCGCCACTCCTGCCGGCTTCGAGCCTGACAGCGCCTTCGTCGATGCCGCCCGTGCCGCCGGTGCTACGGTCACGCTGACGCAGAATGCGCAGGCGGCTGCGCGCGATGCCGATGTGATCGTCACCGATACCTGGGTTTCGATGGGTCAGGAGAACGTCGAGAACAAGCTGGGCGCGATGCAGCCCTACCGCGTCGACGATGCGCTGATGGCACTGGCCAAGCCGGGGGCCGATTTCCTGCACTGCCTGCCCGCGCATGTGGGCGACGAAGTAACGCAAAGCGTGATCGACGGGTCGCAGAGTCGCGTGTTCGATGAAGCGGAAAACCGCATTCACGCGCAGAAATCCGTGCTTCTATGGGCGCTCGGCAAGCTTTGATGCGGGCCGGCTCTTGGGGAGCGCGAAAGCGCCCCCATATAGCGCGGCGTGAACGATACTTCCCAACCTAGCGAAACTTTCTCCGACCGCCTGCTCGGAGCCTCCATCCCTGCCCGGGACGCGCGCCTGCGGATGGTCCGGCTCGAACAGCCGCTGTCCGAGATCCTGGCTGCCCACGATTATCCGCCCGCAATGCGCAACCTGCTGGCAGAAGCACTGGTGGTGACCGCACTGATCGGCGGCCTGATCGACGAGGAAGAAGGCCAGCTGACGATCCAGGCGCAGACGAGTAAGGGCATCGTCCGCCTGCTGGTGTGCGATTATCGCAATGGCGCGATCCGGGGCTACGCCGATTTCGATCGTGAACGGCTTGCCACGCTCGGCGCAAACCCGTCGCTCGCGTCGCTGTTCGGTGAAGGGCATCTCGCGCTTACTTTCGACGTGCCCGCAAAGGGCGGCCGCTACCAGGGGATCGTCCCGCTCGAAGGCGATAGCCTGGCACAGGCGTGCGAGAGCTATTTCATGCAATCGGAGCAGGTGCCCTCGCTGCTGCGCGTTGCGATCCGGACCGAAGGCGACCGCACGCTGGCCGCAGGGATGCTGGCGCAGCACCTGCCCGACGGCGAAGTCGGGCGGGAACGATTGCACGTCCGCCTTTCCCACCCCCACTGGGAGCACGTGCAGGTGATGGCATCATCGATCCGGCACGAGGAACTGCTCGACACGACCATTCCGCTCGAAGCGCTGGTCTGGCGGCTGTTCCACGAAGAAGACGAGGTGCGTGTTTTCCCGGGTGCGCCAATCTCACGCGGCTGCCGCTGTAGCGTCGAACACTATCAATCGGTGATCGCACAGTTCCCCGAGGAAGAGCGCGCCGAAATGCGCAACGAAGCCGGGGACATTTTGGTCGATTGTGCGTTCTGTTCAAAGGTTTTCACGATTGTGACGTGATTTGTTCAGGTTCGATCGGTCGTCGATCGCCTATGATGCAATTTGTGGCGCCCTGCTGTGGGCCACGTGTGAAGGAAAAAGCGTTATGAGACATCTGAAGTTAGGGGCGGCCGCTGCGCTGGGCCTGACGGTAGGTGCCATCTTCGCGGCACCCCTTGCGGCCAGCACCGCCACTACCGCCCTGTTCGGCCAGCTGAGGCTCGGAGAATGGGAATTTCGCGAGCGGGGCGCAGAGCGTCCACGCCGCGTGTGCCTGCGCAGTGAGAGCGATCTGGTGCAGCTTCGCCATCGCGGACAGACCTGCCGTCGCATCCTTGTCGACGAGAAGGGCGCCAGCGCCACGGTGCAGTACAGCTGCAATGGCGCGGGCTACGGCCGCACGCAGATTCGCCGGGAATCCCCAGATCTGGTGCAGCTTCGCAGCGACGGGATCGAGCGTGGTTCGCCCTTCTCGCTCGAAGCGGAAGGACGCCGGGTCGGCAATTGCCGATAGACTGACTGCGCAACCGGCCTTGCAGGTTGGCGTCAAGAGGCGCTAGCGGCGGGTCATGCCTGCCGAAGATCGTTCCCACATTGCTGCTGCCCTGCTTTCCGGCGGGCTCGATTCGATGGTTGCTGCGGCGCTCGCGAAAGAGCGCGGGCAGGTCGTGCACGCGTTGACGATCGACTACGGGCAGCGGCACCGGCGCGAAATCGAAGCCGCGCGTGCAATCGCATCCGCGCTCGATCTGGCGAGCCACTCCGAAATCTCGCTCGACCTGCGCCAGTTCGGTGGTTCGGCGCTGACGGCCGATATCGACGTGCCCAAGGGCGGCGTCGGAGAAGACATCCCCGTCACCTATGTGCCCGCGCGCAACCTGGTGTTCCTGGCGCTGACCACGGCGTTTGCGGAAACCAGGGGTGCCGGCCGGATCGTGATAGGGGTCAACGCGCTCGACTATTCGGGCTATCCCGATTGCCGGCCCGAGTTCATCGCGGCGTTTGCGGAAGCGGCGAGGTTGGGCACCAAAGCGGGGATCGAGGGCGGCGGATTTGCGATCGACGCACCGCTGCAATTCCTCAGCAAGGCGGACATCGCGCGCGAGGCGGACAGGCTCGGCCTCGATACGTCGCTCAGCTGGTCGTGCTACGATCCGAGGGACGATGGCCTGCCCTGCGGGCTGTGCGACAGCTGCCGTTTGCGCAAAGGCGGATTTGCAGCGGCTGGACTTGAGGATGGCCTCAGCTATCCTGCCGACACATAACACAAGGTGAGGGATGCTATGAGCGAGACTGACAAGCCCGGTGCGGCAGAGAACGCCCGGGTTCCGGCCTACAGCTGGTATGCGCTCAGCGTTCTGGTGCTGGTCTACGTGCTCAACTTCGTCGACCGGCAGATTCTTTCGATCCTCGCCAACGACATCAAGGCGGATCTGGGCGTCGACGATGCCTTCCTGGGCTTCCTGTACGGGACGGCGTTTGCAATCTTCTACGCGCTGTTCGGCATCCCGCTCGGCAAGCTGGCGGACAGCTGGCATCGCGTCCGGTTGATGACGATCGGTCTGGGCCTGTGGTCGCTGATGACCGCGGCGTCAGGCTTTGCGAAGAACGCCGCGATGCTGTCGGGCGCGCGTGTCGGGGTCGGGATCGGCGAGGCCACGGCGAGCCCGTCTGCCTATTCCCTGATCTCGGACTGGTTTCCCGCGCGGCTGCGCGCCACCGCGCTCGCGATCTATTCATCGGGCCTGTATGTCGGCGGCGGTATTTCGCTGCTGATCGGCGGTTTGATCGTCGAACAATGGAACGCGAGTTACCCCGATGGCGGCCCGCTTGGCCTCGCCGGCTGGCAAGCCGCATTCATCGCGGTGGGGATGCCGGGCATCCTGCTCGCGATCTGGGTCTTCACGCTGAAGGAACCGGTCCGCGGGCTGATCGACGGGATTCCGACCGAGGAACCGAGCGAACGCCCGTTCAAGGGCTTCGTCGAGGAACTCCTGCAGATCATCCCGCCCTTCACGATCCTGGGTGCGGCGCGGCGCGGAATGGTGCCTCTGGTCGCCAATCTTGCGGGGCTGGTCGGGTTCTTCTTCGCCGCATGGCTGATCACATTGCTCGCCGTGACGGGGCAGGGTTTCATCATGCCCGCGCTCGGCTTCGATATCGAAATATCGGACCAGTGGTTCCTGCTGGCGCTGGGTTACTACGCCATCTTCAGCTGGGCGAGCGCGCTTCGGTCGCGCGATCCCTCTACCTTCGCGCTGACATGGGGCTCGCCTGCCTTCCTGTGCACGATCCTTGGCTACGGCATGGTGGCCTTCATCTCCTACGCCACATCGTATTGGGGTGCGCCCTATGGCGAGCGCGTGTTCGAGATTTCCAAGAGCGAGCTCGGCCTGTTGCTCGGCGCGCCCGCGGCCGTGACGGGCTTCCTCGGGGTGATCATCGGCGGCCGTGTGGCGGACTGGCTGTTCGCCCGCGTGCCCGCTGGGCGCCTGTACGTGGTCCTGTTCGGCCTGCTGGCGCCGGTGCCGGTCGTGTGGGTCATGTTCACCACCGACAGCAAGGCACTGTTCCTTGTGCTCGCGGCCATGGCGCAGCTTTTCGCGTCGAGTGCCCTGGGTGCCGCAGCGGCGACCAGCCAATCGCTCGTCCTGCCACGGATGCGGGGGGTGGCGACCGCCACCTTCTTCCTCGCGACCACCTTGGTCGGTCTCGCGCTCGGCCCCTATCTGGCGGGCCTCGTCTCGTCGAAGGCGGACGGAGATCTGGGGCTGGGCATGCTGAGCACGCTGTGGGGCGCCCCGATCGGTCTCGTCTTGCTGCTGATTGCGCTCAGGCTGGTGCCGGCCGCGCAGGAGCGTGTGATCGCTATCGGCAAATCGGAAGACGCTGCCGCAGCTTAGGCGGCAGCGTCCAGTCGTTCAGCCGTTCAGGTCGGCAGATACTAGCTGCGCGTGAGAACGCCGCAGACGACCCGCGATCCGGCATTGCCCGATGGGTCGGTGCGGCCGTCGTCTGCATCGGCGTGAATGACCACTGCAGTGCCATCGGCGTCGAAAATCTGGTCGAGGACATAGCTGCGCGTGCCGTCGATCGTCACTTGGGCGCTTGCCGTGCCATTGGCGCGGGCGGTGAGGTTGGGAAGGTCGCCCAGGTGGTGGCCGTCATTGTCGAGCAGGCCGTGCCCTTCGTTCGACGGGTTCAGGTGACCGCCGGCGGACTTGAAATCGGGCACGGTGCAGCGGCCTGTCGTGTGCAGGTGAAAGCCATGCTCGCCGGGGCTTAGACCTTCGGCAGTCACCGACAGTTCCACCCGATCACCGATGGCGAGCAGGCTAGCCTCGCCTGTAGGACTGCCTTTCGCGTCGACCAGCATGGCCGTCGCGATCGTTTCGGAGGCTGGCGGAGGCACGCTCGCACAGGCCGACAGGGCGATGGCCGCGGTCAAGGCGCCGGCGATGGCGAGCGGTGATTTCGGAAAATGAATCATGGCGGGCAGATCTCCTTCTACCCGCACAACGAAAAAGGGGCCGGATTGCTCCGGCCCCTTCAACTGTTTCGTAGCGGAAGTCCGCTCGATTACATGCCCGAACCCGGACCGTACGTGATTTCCACGCGACGGTTCTGCAGCTCGCGGACACCGTCGGCGGTCGGAACGCGGGGGTTCGCTTCGCCGAAGGCTTCGCTGCTGATGCGGGCGTCGGGGATGCCACGGCCGGTCATGTACGAACGGACCGAAGCGTTACGACGTGCCGCGAGACCGAGGTTGTACTGCTCGGTACCCGAACGGTCGGTGTAACCGGCGAGCATCACCGAAGCGCTGCCGCAGTTCTGGTAAGCCGAAACCGCGTTGTTCAGCACCTGGGCGGCTTCCGGAGTGATGTCCGAACGATCCCAGTTGAAGAACACGATGTACGGGCCCGTGTTGCACTTCACAGCCGGCGGAGGCGGCGGCGGAGGCGGCGGGGGCGGAGGCGGCGGCGGAGGCGGCGGCGGCGGAGGCGGCGGGGGCGGCGGAGCCGCAGGTTCGCCGAAGTTGTAGGTCAGCGTGCCGAGCAGCGAGTGCGAACGGAAACGACCTTCAAGCGAATTGCCCAGCAGGTCGACCAGCTGAACGTCTTCCGCGTTGTAGAAGCGATAGGTCAGACCCGCGTCGATGCGATCGGTCAGCGGAGCGCGAACGCCACCGAGGAGCTGCCAAGCGAAACCGGTGTCGGAATCGTCGAGACCCGGAGTGTTGGTCGGGTTGATCGAGATCGACGCCTGGGTGCGGGCAACGCCGACACCACCACCGATGAAGCCCTGCAGGCCATCGTCGTCGCCAAGGTCGAACAGGCCGTTGACCAGGAAGCTCAGCGAGCTGATGTCGCCGGTTGCCGGAGCGGTGCTCGGAGTGAGGCTACGGACGGGCAGACCCGGCAGCTGGAGGGGGAAACCTTCGGAGCCAACCTGGATCGAATTGATGTCCGCAGCGCGATAGCTGCCTTCAGCTTCGAGCCGGAAAGGACCGAAGTCATAACCGATCACACCACCGAAATCGTAGCCGGTGTCGTAGTCGGCGGTCAGGTTTTCGACCTGGCCGTTCACGTCGAAGTCGAGGTCTTCAACGAGCATCGGACCGCCCTGAACCTGCACGTACCATTGGTCGTCGCGTGCAAGTGCCGGCGATGCGAGCACCGTCGAAGCCATCGCCATTCCGATGACAAGATTGCGCATTACTGAAAATCCCCTTTGCAATGATTGGGAGCCACCAGGAGGCACCCACTTAACTTTTCCCCAGTTAAGAGGCAAGCAGCCAGGCTTCCGTTCTAGCAAAGCGAAAGCACTGTTGCACGATTGCCTCAGCAGCTGGTTCGAGTTTTCTCTGGAGACGGGTACTACTCCCGTTCCTCCCATGGCGCCAACGCCTTGCCCTCAACCCGGTTCCCGTTCTCGGGTCAACCCCCGACAGCGGCACTGCGCAATTCTTCGATGAGGGCTGCAATCGCCGCGCGTGCCTCCACATCGATTGTCGTCCCTCCGGCAGGCTCGTCGGGCAGCGTCGGAGCGCGCCAGCCGTCCATCCACGTTCGCCGCAACCCCGCTGCGCGGTCATAGACCTGCCACCCGGGCTGGGGCGGCGCGAACAGCCATGCGCCGGCGGTGAAGAAGGCGAGGTCGCCATCGTGCCCGTCCCACGGACCATTCGCACTCGTGCCGACGATCCAGCATTCTCCGTCGGCGGGATCGGGGGGCGGCGATCCGCTTTCGCCCTCCACGGATCGGCTCAGCAAGGCGTCGATGCGGGCCAGCGCCTCGTTTACGGTAGGCTCTTTCTGGGCTTGCCCTGCGAAAAGATAGGGAAGGCCGGTGAGCGGCGATCGATCGGTGAAGATAAGCGGGTCGGTCACTAAAAAGTCTCCCAGATTTGGGTCAGGCGGGAAGCGGGAAGGGAAGGAGGGTGGGAAGCGAGATCGCGTGGCTGCCGGCCTGGTTCACCCAGATCTGCGCACCGGGATGGGCCGCTTGCAGTTCGGCCCACCGCGCGGCGGGCAGCGAGAACGAGGCCGAGGTCGCCTCCCACTGCGCAAAGGGCGCGGCCACCGGGCCAAATCCGATCCGGTAAGCTTCGCGCTCCTCGGCCAGCGGAGCGTCGACGGCATCCAGCCAGCGCCAGGACCCTCGTGCGCGCCGGATCCAGCGCCATTCGGGGTCGCCGGCCGGGGTCGCACAAACGGAGGGATGCACGGGCGCGAGCGGGCGCAGGGTTGCGCCTGCAGACTCCAGCTGCGCGTAAACCGGCGCTGATCCGGCAAGGCCGCTCTCGCCGCAAACCTCATCGTAATTGTCCGAGGGCAGCGCCAGCAACTGACGGTCCAGCAGAACAACCGAACTGCCGGCCGGGTGTCCGGAGGCAGCAAGATGCTCGGTCCCGCCACGACCGCGCAGCAGGCCCCGGAGCATCCAATGCCCGTCTCCCAAAGGCTCGGCGAAGCGAAACTGGAGGATCTCCTCGCCGATACGCAGACGATTCGCGCCATCGAGGAGGGCTCTTTCATCGACCGACTGCAACTGCGCCTGCTCCGATGACAGCGCGATCCCAAAGGTTGCGTCGGGCTCGAAGATGAGCGCAGGCGAGGGCGCAAGATCGACGGTACTTTCGCCCAGAACCGCCGAACCGCGCGAAGACAGTCCCAGGGGGATGAGCGAATCGTACTCGACGCCCGAGAGCGTGACCGATGTGCGTGAGCCCGTCTGGCTGACGGCGGCATAGCGCTGCGCCACATTGCCAGCGCCCGTGCCATCCCACGGCATCTCGAAATAGCGCAGTCGAAGCGTGCCTGGGATCGTATCGTTCGGCACGGACGCCGTACCAGGGTCCGCCACCGCGCCGACCGGACGACGGGCTGCAATACGCTGAAGCATTAGATCGACGCCGCCGGAGTGCCATTCCCAACCGCTGACAAGCCAGCTGCGGGCGTCGCCGGTGCGAAACACCGCCTGTCCCGGGGCGCAGCCGAGTGTCGGTTCGGCAATCCGATAGGATAGCCATTCGCGCAGGCTGAGGGCGTTCTGGTGCAATTCCGCGATCCGCGACTTTGCATCGCCCGCCCCGAACACGCCGGCAAATTCCAGAGTGGTGCCCTGCGCCCCGCTCCCCGGGGCACGCTGGACCGAAGGCTGGTAGTCGCGCGCCGAATCGTAATATCGCAGCGCTGCAGGTGCGTCCGGATTGATCGGACGGTGCGTCACGGCAGGCAGCGCGCGATCTTCCACGCGACCCACGATGGCAGGTGGCAGAACGGACGAGGCGGTGTCGGGCACGGGTGCCATACCGATCCCTTGCTCGGTCGCGGTGGAAATGTGGGGAAATACGCCCGAGATATGCTCAAGCAGATCGGCGCGGGTTCCTCCCTCATCCGCGAACCCGGTCAGACCGTCGAGCGGCACCGATGCCCCCGGCACCAGCATCACGTCGTCGAGGAGGTCGACGAGATCGAGCGCGCCATCGCCGGCGTCTACTTCGAAACTGAGCGCGGGAATGCGGTTGCCGAAGCTGGCGAGCTCCAGGTTTTCGAACACCGCATAGGCCAGGCCGCGAAAGGCACCGGCCTGGCTGCCCAGGGCGGCGGCAATCAGCGGATCGGCTGCCTCGTCGCCAACGCCCCGGTAAAGCCGCATGGTCCCGCCGACCTTCAGATCGCCTGCCGCCCCCCGCAGCAGGGAACCATCCGCCCAGACCCGGCCCATGCCGGCAATCGGGCGACTGGAAAGTGCGACCGCGAAGGAGATCGCGTAGCTGTAAGTGGTTGTCCTCGGCTGGCCCTTGCCGCCGCTCGTCTCGCTGCTTTCCTGCAAATCTGTCGCCCAGACGATCGCGCCGGGCACGCGCATCTTGCCGAAAATGCGCGGTATCGGCTGCCCATAGCTGGAGGTCGTCACCGCGAGTTCGGTCAGGCGGGAGCCCTTGCGGCTTGGGCGACCGATTATGCGGCTATCGACCGATCGGCCCACCAGCGCGCCGATCGGGCCACCCACGGCCGTGCCGACGGCAGAAAGGATCAGCGTGGCCATGCATTGTCTCCTTTTGGGACAGTTTCTTTGGCGAATCGCCACGCAGCTGCGATGGTCCAGCTCTCGATCAAGGGCTGGGCAACGACCCGGCCCAGTCCGGCATGGGCGTGGATGACCGAGTCCGCATCACGCACGATTGCGAGGTGGACCTGCGCGGGCGCGGTTCGCAGGAGGAGGATGTCGCCCGGCGCGTACGGGGCTTGGGTGCGTTCGAGTCCAGCGCGTTGCAGGGCATTTTCCGGAATTTCGAACCGCCGCCTTCGCGGGCGGTAATCCGCGGGAAGGTGCAGCTCGATCCCGATCCGGGCGAGGCTGACCAGCACCAGGCCGATGCAGTCGAGACCGTGCGCCGGATCGCGCCCCTGCAGCCGGAACGGAGATCCGACCAACTCGCCCGCCGCGATGGCAAGCGCGATGTTCCGCTCCATCAGGATTGCGAGGGATATCGAGCGACCAGATCGTTGCCCGGCAAAAAGGGTTCGCCACGAAAATTCAGCGCATTGCCGAAGCGGGCTGCGCAGGTCGCAATCGTCCGGTCGCAGCCTTGACGCACCTGCGCGCGCGTACCCTCGACGACCCCTGCAGGAAGCGACGAATCGAGGATCAGCAGGTCGTCGTCCCGCGCAATGATGGCATGGCGCAATCCGACGGCTGCCCCATCGAGCCAGCGCACCTCGCCGAACACGAAGTCCGCCGGGGCTATTCCGGCCAGCGCGATTGCGTCCGCAGCAGGGTCAATCGCGATGACGACGGTTTCGGCAGTGAAGCGGACGGGCGACAGGTTGCAACCCGGCCCGCAAAAGCGCGCGCGGCATCCGGGGCTGGTGCGCGGGACGGGATCGAACTCGAGCGCCGCCTTGAGCGAGCGGAGCTGCGCGGAGAAGCCTTCCGCGCCCGCTTCGGTCTCCCCGATAGAACCCGAAAACAGCACGCGCGCCTCGCCGCTCTGCCAGTCGATCGTGCCGACATCGACCGCAGCACCGTCGAACCGGCCCGTCGCAAGGTCGTCTGCCGAAATCGCGTCATGGGTCAGCGCGCCGTCCATTTGTGCATCGTCGCCCGCAATATCGGTGGTCAGGCGCAGCGCCGCAGGGCGAATGCCCGGGGCCGAGCGCAGCGCCACTCCGTCGAGCTGGAGATCGCGGTCGTGGCTGGTGAAGCCCAGCGTCACGCCGTCGCGCCGCTCGATCCGCCAGAAGAACGCCTGCGTCGCGAGCGTGTCTCTGCTCATGCCGCTTCCCTTATTTCGATCAGCGGCACACTTGGTGCCTGTCCGGCGGCGAAGCCCGCCGCGCTCAAGGCAAGGCGATCTTCGGCGAAGCGCACCGGGACATCGAACAGGAAGCCTGCGCGCACTTCGATGCCTTGGGAGGGTGCTTCATCGAGTACCGCATGACCCAACGGATCGAGTGTGAAGGCCGACGTCGCTTCGCCGCCTACCGACACCATCACGCTACCCGAACGGGGGCGGGTGATTCGCCGAACCTGCGGCTCGGACCCGTCGCCGTACCGCTTCACCAAGGCGAAGCGGGTGGTCTCGCCGTCCCCTATGCCGAGCAACTGGTCGGTCGCGGAAGGTGATCCGGTGGCACCGTTGGACGAATGGTCGAAGGGGTCGGCAAGGCGGAAGCCACGCGCCGGGCCGTGACGCGCACGGAAGAATGCGCCGAGCGTCGCCAGTTCGCTCTCGGAGCGGATGCCGGGGCCCACGTCGAAACGCAGGCGGGCGTCGGCCCATTGCGCGGTGCGCCGCTCGTGCCCCGAGGCGGTGACCAGCACCGTGGTAGAGAATTCGGGGCTTGCGCTGGCATCGGTCCCGAGCGCGAGCGGGTAGGATACGTCGTCGAATGCCTGCATGTCGTCCTCGGGGTGTTGGGGGGGCGCGAGCCGCGTGTATCCGTCGCGCGCGACCTGCGGCAGCGCCCAGACGTATCGGTGCGCGATCCCGCGCGCATGCGCCTCGTCGAGCGCAGCATCGATCCGGGCCCAGTATGTGGGCGCGTCCTCGGGCGACAGAACGAAGCCTGCGAAATAGTCCTGCCTGTCGATCGGATAGCCCAGCCGCGCATCGACATGCGCGTAGGCCGCGCGGCGGCGCGCCTCGGCCCCGGCGGTCAGCCAGTCGTAGTCCTCCAGCTGCAACCGGTCGAAAGCCGGGTAGGCCCAGCCCACCGGCAGGTTGGCCCTCTCCAGCTCGGGCATCTGGCCGTCGAGGATCGTGGGCGTGAAGGCGAGGAGCAGCACCTCCGCTTCACCCGCAGCCGCATCGCGCACCGCCTGCGCGAGCGCGGCGGTCGAGGCGGCGAGGAGTGCCCCGGCCTCGTCCAGCAGGTCGGTCTGACTCGCATCGAGGTCGGCGCGCATATCGGTTATGATGGGCGGGCTGCCGCCAAAGGCAGCGCGCGCGGCATCGTCGTACAGGCACGGGGCGAAGCTGCCGGGCATCACCCACCACCACGGCTCGCCGATCTGGAAGCGGACCGGCAGGCCAGCATCGCGCGCAATCTGCACGAACGCCACCGCGACCTGCCGCAGATAGCTCATCGCGCCCGAATGTGCAGGCGAGAGCAGCGCGGAGGGCGGCTCCCACCCGGTCTGTGCGGGCGCGCCATCGGCGCTGCGCTGCTTCCAGTCGTTCCAGCAATGCGCGTCGAGCACTTCGTAGGACAGCGACCAGATCGGTTCGAACCCGGCACCCTTGGCCTCTCGGGCATAGGCGCGGTGCCACGCTGTGCAGGCATCGTTGAGCACGCCGCCCGCCAGGCTGACGTAATGCCCCCCGCCCAGCGGTTCGAGCCGGAAATAATGGCTCATCCCGACATAGTGGACCACGCGCCCGCGATAGCCGAGATGGCGAATCTGGCGGATCAGCCGCGCGGGGGTCTGGTTGAAGCAATCGTCGTAGGCGGTGGCGATCTGCTCGCCATGCTCGGGCAGCATGCAGTCGCCGATCTCCAGCATCGCGCGCGCGCCGTCGCAGGCAATATTGCTCAGCTCGACCCAGCCATCGGCCTGGGCGGCAAGCTGTTCGTCGCTGCCTGCGACGTACCCGGGCGGGACGAGCGAGATGAACATCCGGTCGATATCCGAAGGGTGGATCGGCTCGCCCGGCAGGCCGAACCCGCTTTCGAGCGCGGAGAACGGCAAGGTTACCTGCGCATCTTCGGGCGAGCCCACGGCGTAGTTCCACAGCCGGACATACCAGCTGCGCGGCGTTCCGCTTGCATCGCGGCCTTCGATTGTGAGCGTCGGCCCGTTGACCGCGTCGAGCGCGATCAGCCCGCCGCTGCGCCACCTGAAGGAGAGGATCGTGTGCGCGTAGTCGCGATCGGTCGCATAGGCGTGGAGCGGATGGTCGAGCCTGTCCTCGCTCTCCCAGATCAGTCCTGCAAGCTCGCCCTTGTGGTGGAATTCGCAGGTCACGCGCAGCGCGTCGGGCGCGGTGGTGACGACGCTCGCCATCATCGGGCGCGGGAAATTGACCGTCCAGAAGCGCGGGTCGAAGCGCTGGATATGGTCGTGCTCCTGCCCCCTGCGGCGTGAGGCGAGCCAGTAGGCCATCAGGAATTCTCCATTGCGCGGCGCACCGCGGCGGCGATCTGGCGGCTCGAGCGTTCGAGCGCGACCGGCGCGCTCGTCCCGGCGGGGGCGGCGATGTTGATGGAAACGTCCACGCGCTTCGCACCGCCACCCTGTGCCAGCGGGATCACACGCCCGTCGCCGGGTGGCACGAACAGCTCCGGCCCGCGCTCGCCGACCAGATAGCCGCGCTGGGCGCTGACCGGGCCGCCGGTCGCCCGGCCCGGCAGGCCGAGGATACCGCCGACGAAGCTGTTGAACACGCGGCCTATGGGATCGTTCGAGCCGAAAACCTCGCCGAGACCGAGCTTGAGCGCCTGTGCGGCGATCCGGTCGATCGCCTTCGTCGCGCTGGCCTGCAGGTCTTCGAAACCCAGGCTCCCGCGCCGGATCGCCGTGAGCAGACCGCGTTCGAGCACATCGCCCGCACGGGCAAACCCGGACACAAGTTCTCCATCGAGGTCGCGCCGCATCTGCGCCATGTCCTCGGCAAAGCCCTGCGTGCGTGCGCGCACGTCGATGAGCATTTGGTCTACGGCATCAGGCATCTGCGTCGCGCTCCATCAAGGTTTCGAGATCGGCGTGCGTCATGGCCTGCGCGCCTGGGGTGATCGGGCCGAGCGCGGTGGCGAGCTCGGCAGGGGTGGCGCGCCAGAAGGCGTCGGGCGGCCAGCCGAGCGCCTGGGCGGCGAGCGCGGCGAGCGCCGGAACGCCCGTACGAAAGTCGCTCATAAGCGACCTTGCAAGATTGCGGAGAGCAGCGCGCGCAGCGGCTTCGTGCTGGCGGTGAGACCATTTGCGAGGATCGCCTCGCCCACCGCCTCGCGGGTCAGGCCGCCGCGCGATTCGAGGCAGTGCCAGAACAGCGCGGCGATCTCGGCGAGGCGCAGCTCGCCGTTGCCCGCACGCTCGACCAGCGCGAACAGCGGGCCGAGTTCCTCTTCGGCGGCAACCAGCGCGGTGAAGCTGGGGCGCAAGGTTCGCAGCTCGCCCGTAATGCGGATCGCCGCTTCGCCGCGCAGGGGGTTGGCGTGCCCACTCATACAGGGGCGACCGCGCCCGAGCTTTCGAGCTGGATCGTGTAATTGCGCTCGCCGTTGAAATCGCCCGAAAAATCGAGCTGCTGGACGAGGAAACGCCCGCGCAGCCGCGCGCCATCCTCGGACGACAATTCGTAGTCGGCGATCGTCCCGGCGAGCGCATGGGCCTGCACGCGCGCCTCCGCCTGCGAACCGAGGAATATGCCCCCCGCACTGACCGAGACCGAGCGGGTGCCCGCGCCCGAGAGCAGTTCGCGCCAGCCGCCCGAATCCTTGTGCGTCACCACCACGCTGTCGCCGTTGATCGACATCTGCGTGGTGCGCAGTCCGGCGACGGTTTCGTAGGCCGGCGGGGCGGCCCCGTCGCCGATCTTTAGGAGGAAAGCGGAGCCTTTCTGGGCAGTCATGGGCATGTCCTTTCGGGATCAGTCGGAAGCGAGGAGACGGAAGCGGTATTCGCGCAGGATCGCGCGGGCGTTGCGTTCGCGGCGTTCGGCCTGACCGCGCAGGAATTGAGCGGTGACGACGCGGAACCCGGCCAGGTCGGCTGGCAGCGAGAGGACCCGCGCATCGACTTGCTCGGCGATATTCGCCCCGGTCACGGGATCGTCGCCGTGCAGGCGCAGCTCGAAGGCGACGCGTACTTCGCGCCCCGCGTGCGTCTTGGTGCTCCAGTCGATTGCGGCGGACGCCACCAGCGCGAGCCAGGGGGCGGAGGCACGCTCGATCTCGGCCTCGTCAACAAGGTTGATCGCAGCCATCAGCGCGGCATCGGCGCGCAGGTGGTCGAGCAGCGCGGTGCGCAGGGCGGTCTCCATCAGTCGTCTCCGAAATCCGGCCAGAGCTTGCGCGGGTTGCGCCAGCCATGGCCATCGAGCCGCGCGGCGCGGGCGCGCGCGTCGAGCCTGCGCAGCGCCCGCCGTTCGAGTGCTAGGGCGAGACGGTCGAATGCCGGGACACGCACGCGGATCATGCGAGCCTCAGCACGCGCCACGGGCGCCACAGCGCGGCGATCGCCGCCGGGGGCTCGGCAGCGGCAGCCTCGCCTTCACGGTGGAGGTAGGCGGCGAAGCGCAGGATGCCGTGGCGCAACCCGTCTGGCAGGTGCGCCCAGTCTGCCGCGAGCCCGGCCTCCAGCGTCGCGACCACCCGGCTGACGAAAGGCCCACGCCGTAAGCGCAGCTGCGCCGATCCATCGCCCGACAGGTGCAGATCGTATTCATCGTCGGCCAGCGCGGTCCGCGAAGCCTCCGCATCGGTCAGTTCGACGCTCGTCACCTGCGCGATCGGACGGGTGACAAGCCGCGTCCATTCATGGCTCGCATCGCGAGTTTCCTCGATGGTCGCGGCCAGCGGGGTGAGGCCGGTAAAGGCCTCGCACGCCTCCACCCCCGCACCGATCAGCGCGGTCAGCTGCGCATCGTCGACGGTGCGGGTGATGCCGAGCCAGTGCTTCAGCTCGGCCAGCGCGGGCGAGAGATCGCCGGTAGCCAACACCATGCGGGTCATGGGCGGTCTCCTGAATTGTCGTAAAAGGAAGGCGCCCGCGTCGGCCAAGGGGGCAAGCCGACGCGGGCGCGGGGTGCGTAGAAGCGATGGCTCAACCGCACCCGGTCGGCGTCAGGCTTCGATGCGGAGCAGCTTGATCGCTGCGCTGTCGAGCACCTGTCCGCCGATCCGCTTGGTCGCGTAGAAGTGGACGAAGGGCTTGTTGCTGAAGGGATCGCGCAGCACCTGCGTGGCCGAGCGTTCGGCGATCAGATAGCCGTGGCGGAAATTGCCGAAGGCGATCGGGTATGCGCCGCCCGCGATGTCGGGCATGTCCTCCGCCTCGACCACTGGATAGCCGAGCAGGCGATCGGGTTGTCCTTCGACGAGGCCCGGCTGCCACAGGAACGCGCCGTCGACGGTCTTGAGCTTGCGCACCTCGGCCAGCGTGGCGGAGTTCATCACGAACGCCGCGCCCTGCCGGTGGCCTGCTTTGAGCGTGTGCACCAGGTCGATCAGCGTCAGGTCGGGATCGTCGCCCAGCCCGGTCGCACTGCCCGTGCCGATATACTGCACCGACCCGAAGGCGCGCGATCCATCGCCCAGCGTGGAAGTGTTCGCCTTGAGGAAGCCCTTGGGCTGGTTCGTGCCGCTGCCATTGACGAAGGCCGCCCCTTCGGCGCGGGCGAATTCCATCGCGATTTCGGTCGCCAGCCAGGATTCGAGGTCGAAGGCCGCATCGTCGAGCATCGACTGGCTGGCCGCCGGATTGGCGTAGAGATCGCCCGTTGGCGGCGCGATTTCGGCGAAGGTCGGCGTATCGGTCTCGTCGCGCTCGCCGATCTCGCTCGCCCAGCCGCTCGCGGTGCCGCCGGTGGAGATGAGCTTGCGATAGCCCGCAGTGCCCGTCTGCACGACCTGCGCAATGGCGCGGATCGGGCTGATGTCGGTCAGCTCGCGAGCGATCATCGCGTCGATCTGGCGGGGGACCGCGTAACCGCCATCGGAGGGTACGGTGCCGGAGATCGACTTGATTTCGTGCACCGCGCCGCGCCGCAGGTAGCCATCGACGAAGCCCTTCACTTCGGCAGGCGCGCTGTCGCCCGAGCCGAGCGCGGGTCGCTGCGCCGCGCGGCCAATCTTGTCGACGCGGGCCTTCACCTCGTCGAGATCGGTGCGGATCGTGGCGACGTTCTCTTCGAGCGCGTCCTGCCGCGCGACGATATCGAAGCTGGCGTCGAGCGGATCGGGGGTGTCGGTAATCGGGGTCTGGATATCCATGGGGCAGTTCACCTTTCTTGGGCAGAGGAAGGGGATAGCGGGCGCCGGTCCGGGGAGCGGATGGGCCTCGATTTGACGGGTGGCAGGCACGAACCTAGGGTTCCCCGGTCATGCAGAACGGGGGGACCGGGAGATGATCCATTCGATAAGGGCCGCAGGTGCGGCGGTGGTTCTGGCGGGTACGCTCGCCGGGTGCAGCGAGCCGTCGGCGGCGAGCAACGATGCCGAGGCTGGAGCGACGCCGGTGGCGGAAAGTGCGCCTGCAACCGAGGCGGCGGCGACGCCGTCAGCGAGCGCCAGTGCTACCGCCGAGGCGGGTTGGTCCGGGTTGCACGACGCGGCCACGCAGGCGAAGCTGAAGGCCCAGGTCGACAAGTTCTTCAATGACTACAACGCCGGGCCCTTCGAGCTGATGTTCGTCGATAGCTTCAGCGGGAACGATCATGCGCTGTCCGCCGGGAAGCTGGCGTTCGATAAGGGCGCGCCGGCGATCGTGATCGCGATCGACCAGCGCGAAATCTTCTTCGTCGGCGACGAAGGCTTCCGGCCCGCTTTCACCGAGCCGACGACCAAGGCGATGGCCGCGAAGTTCGACCAGGGCGACTACACGGGCGGGATCGACGCAGGCCTCGACGCGATCTTCCAGGATTGGGGCTTCGAATAGGCGCGCGCGTCAGCGCATCAGATGTACCCGCGCGCCATGCTGTAGCGGGTGCGTCACCAGGCTGATCTCCATAAGGTCGACCGCGAGCAGTTGGCGGCCTTGGGGGCCGTGGCGGGCTTGCGTGGCGCGGTATCCGAAGCTGAGTCCGCTGACGGAGCGCGCGGCGAGCATCGCAGCGGCGCGGCTGGCGGGCCGGTCGATCCGCGCGACCACTCTCAGCCCGCGTGAATCCTCTTCGATCCGCTCGACCGTGCCGATCCGCTGACGCGGGTCGTGCTGCCAGTAGAGCGGTAGCGGCTCGCGTTGTCGCGCGAGCGTGGCGGTGAAGGCTCCGGGGCGGATGGTATCGCGCGCCGCGTCCGCAATATCGAATAGCGCTGCGTAGCCCGCGATCCGCAAGACCCTCCCCTCCCCCGCGGGGAGGGGATCGAGGGGAGGGGGTTCTGCGCTCGCGGACGGCGGTGCACCCCCACCCGACCTCCCCCTCAAGGGGGAGGAGGTACGTAGCGACACGCTCACTTCAGCAACCCCGGCACGCCGAGCCGCACCGCGATGCCAAGCAGCAGCAGAGCGCACATCCCGCGTACCAGCCACTCGATCGCGGCTTTCCACGCGCTCGCCTTGGCATCGCGCCAGGCCTGCAAAAGCTCGCGCAATTCGTCGATATCGCCCGAGGCGGCCTCGTCCGACAGGCCGATGCGCACCAGCGCGCGGTTGGCACCCAATTCGCCCGCTTCCTCGGCAATCGCGCGCAGGGTGACGAGCTCGGCACCCTCGGTCCGCGCCTGCGCGAGCAGCGCGGCGAGCATGTCTTCATTGGTCATCGTGAACCCTCCATCGGAGCGAGCCCCAGCATCGCGCGGCGTTCCTCGGGGGTGAGAAAATCCGCTTCGCTGACCTGCTTCCACAGCCGCTCGCGGTCCTCGGAGAGCGCGGGCACCCGGTCGAGATCGACCGCGATGCTTGCTCCGTCGAACCACGGTGCCATCCCGGCAGCGATCCCGCCGAAGATCTTGTCCGCCAGCGGCAGCAGGGTGAGGCGCCACAGCGCGCGGTTGGCCTCGCGGTAATTGGAATAGGTGTTGTCGCCCGGCAGGCCGAGCAGCATCGGCGGGACCCCGAAGGCGAGCGCAATGTCGCGCGCTGCAGCTGCCTTCAATGTCGCGAAGTCCATGTCGGCGGGCGAGAGCGCCATGCTCTGCCAGCTCAGCCCACCTTCGAGCAGCATCGGGCGGCCCGCATTGCCGTTGCCCTGGAACGCGCTGGCAAGCTCGGCCTTGAGCCGCTCGAACTGGTCCGCCGTCAGCCCCTGCCCATCGCCCGGCGCATAGACCAGCGCGCCAGAGGGCCGCGCGGCATTCTCCAGCAGCGCATGGTTCCAGCGGCTCGCCGCGTTGTGGATCGCGATCGCCCGCGCGGCGGCAGACAGAGCGCCCGCGCCATAGTGATCGTCGCCGGGGTTGAGGCATTTGCGGTGGATCAGCTCGGGCCAGCCATCCTCGTCCTCCAGCGGGATCACATGCGTCTGCGCGCCGAGATGATAGGCGAAGGCTTCGGGCCAGCCGTCGGCGCGCTGGCGGATCGTCACCCGCTCGGGCCGCAGCGCGAACAGCTCGACCGGCCTGCCGCTGCCGTCCTTGAGCACCTGCACGAAGGCATTGCCGTGCAGCAGCAGGTGCGCCGCGATGGTCTCGACCAGCGACTGGCCCGCGCTGGGCGCAGTGATGAGCGCGAGCAGCTCGTCCGCATCGGTAGAGACGGGCGCGGCACCCACCCCTTCGGCCACGATCCGCACCGCCCGCTGCGCGACGGGGTTGGAGGCGTAGCCCGCCTCCAAACTGGTCGCATAGTCGAACGGCGGAGCGGATGCCCCGCGCGCCTCGAACGCGGAGGCCCAGGGCGAAACGAACCCGCGCGCGATAGGCACACGGGCGCTCCCCTCGCCCTTGAAGGCGGAGGTGATAGAGGTGAGGAAGGACATGGGGTTCTCCGGCTGGGAGCTATCGTATCGGTCACCCCGGACTTGTTCCGGGGTGGTGCTTATTTCATTCACTGCCGATGCGGAGCTTCGAACCGACCGTATATATTCTCGCCAGCCGCTATCGCGGTGCATTGTATACGGGCGTCACCTCGGACCTGCTGGCGCGGATCCATCAGCATCGCTGCGGCACGTTCGGTGGCTATGCAAAACGGCGTGGTATCGAGTTGCTCGCCTGGTTCGAGCGCCACGAGGACATTCAGATCGCAATCCGGCGCGAAAAGACGATCAAGCGCTGGTCGCGCCAGTGGAAGTTCAACATGATCGAGGCGAGCAATCCCGAGTGGCGCGATCTGGCCACCGACCTAGGTTTTTCGCCGCTTTAGAAGCACCACCCCGGAACAGGTCCGGGGTGACCTGGTGGCTCACATCCCCCGCACCCGCGGCCTTCCGCGGCGCCCCAGCATCAGCTCGGTCAGCGCCCAGACCAGCGCGTCTGCGCGGTCGGGCGATCTGCCCGGGCCTTCGTAGCCGCCGCCCACGATAAGCCCGCACAGCTGGTCCTCCAGCTTCGCGAACAGCCCCGCGTGGCGCACGCGGCCCACTTCGTAGAGCGCGGCGACCGGTTCGGCGCGGGCGGCCTTGCCGCGGCTGGCGTGGACCAGCTTGACCGGTAGCGAGACTTCGCCTGCGCGCAGTACGCTTTCGACCATCGCGCCGCCCTGGTTGGCTTCGGCAATCACGCGGTCGGCTTGCCAGCGCTCGGCAGCCCGCGCGACGGCGCGCGCCCATTTCTCGGGCGAGGCGCGTTCGACGCTTTCGTCGGCGAGGACGGTCGCGAGGCCTTCTTCGTCCACGCCGCAAACTACGATGCCGCAGGCGTCGCCGTGCGCGCTGGCGGGGGGATCTACGCCTATGACGATGCGGGTGAGTGTGTCGGCCCCACCCCCCGACCCCCTCCCCTGAAGGGGAGGGGGAGAGGTGCGGCACTCCTCCAGCATGGCGCGGGTCCATAGTGCACCTTCGATGTCGGTCAGCAGTTCGCCGTCCAGCTCCTGCCGGCCCAGCGTAGTGCGGGCGAACTGGCGGCGCATCCGGTTGACGAAGCGGGTGGGGAGGTTGCCCTCGTTGTCCCATGTCGTGCCGCGCGTCACCGCGACGTCGTCCGCTTCACTTTCCTCCAGCAGTCGCCGGACCAGTGGCACGGCGCGCGGCGTGGTGGTTGCAGCCACGCGGGGGTGCTCGCCCAGCCGCAGGCCCATTTGCAGGTTGTCCCACGCCGCCGTGGCACGCTCGCCTGCATTGTCCCACTTGGCGATCTCGTCGCACCAGGCGTGGCTGTGCTGCGGACCGCGCAAGGCTTCGGGCTCGGCGGCAGAATAGCAATAGCCGCGCGCGCCGCCGGGCCATGACAGCCGCCGCAGGCTCGGCTCCCACTGCGGGGCATAGTCCGGCGGCGACACCGCGAGGATGCCGCTCTCGCCCTCGATCATCACGCTGCGCACCTCGCCCAGTGAGGCACCGACCAGCGCGATCCGCGCCTCCGGGTCGCTGCGCGCGACGGCGCGCACCCACTCCGCTCCCGCGCGCGTCTTGCCGAAGCCGCGGCCGGCGCAGATCAGCCAGGTGTGCCAGTCGTCTGTCGGAGGCATCTGTTCCGCCCGCGCCCACAGCGGCCAATAAAGCCCGAGCACGTCGGCCTCGTCCTCCTTTAGCGAGGCGTACCAGTCGGCCCGCGCGGCATCCGATAGGTCGGCGAGAGCATCGAGCCGGTTAGGCATCATCGGCGGGGCCCTGCACTGGTCTGGGAAGGCGGCGCGCGCGGATCGCGTCCAGCTTGCGGTCGAGCGCGGCGAAGACCGCCGCCTCGTCCCGTCCGCCGCGGCGGGCGCGTTCCTCCGCCACCGTGGCGCGGTGCGCCGCCAGCAGGCGGATTGCGTTGGCGATGTCGAGCTTGCGCTCCGGATCGTATCCCCGGAGGCACGCGAGCACTTCCATCTCGAGATATTCGTACCCTTCGTACAGCGCGGCGCGCCACGCGGCGGCGAAATCGGCGTGCTCGCGCCGCGTCTTGTATGCCCGGCTGAGCGAGATGCCTGCCTTCTTTGCCGAGGCGCTGACATTGGAGGTCGCGGCAAGATGCTGGAGGAAATAGGTCCGCCAGTGCTTGTTGACCGGGCCTTCGCCCTCGGCCGCCTTCTGCGCCTCGGTAACGCGCACGTTCTTGCGCTTCGCCCGGGCAGGGAGCGAAGTGCGCATATTGCTGGTCATGAAAGGAGCGCCTCGAAAGCTGGCGTAGGCCGCTGCGACGTGCACTGGCCGTCCGGGCCGTTCGCACCATCGCGATGTTCCGGTTCTCTAACCAAAGAGCGTCGCGATGTCAATCAGAAAATAACCAATATGGTAAAAAGACGCGCGACGCGTTTGCTTGCGCGGGTTCGCGGCCTCGCCTAAGCGGCGGCAACACGGGCGAGGGAGCGGCCATGCTGCGCGGATTGTACAACTGGACGGTGGAAAAGGCGGCGCACCCCCACGCGCAGTGGTGGCTGGCGCTGTTCGCCTTCGTCGAATCGAGCTTCTTCCCGATCCCGCCGCATCCGCTGCTGGGCCTGATGTGCCTCGCAGAGCCGAAGAAGGCGATCCGCTTTGCGCTGATCGCAACCGTCGCCTCGGTGGTCGGCGGCATGTTCGGCTACGCGATCGGCGCGCTGCTGTATGACAGCATCGGCGTGTGGCTGATCACCAAGCTTGGCTATGCCGACATCTTCCCGTGGGCCGCGTGCACGGTCAATGCCAATGGCGGCTGGGCGGTGTTCACGACCGCGAGCACGCCGATTCCCTACAAGCTGATGACGATCACCGCCGGGTTCGTGCACATGAACTTCGCGACCTTCCTGATCGCGAGCATCGCCGGGCGCGGGTTGATCTTCATGACCGTGGGCGTGCTGTTCCGCCTGTTCGGCGCGCCGATCAAGATATTCATCGACAAGTACCTGGTGCCGCTGACCACCTTGTTCGTGGTGCTGGTCGTCGGCGGCTTCCTGCTGATCACGCAGCTGGGCCATCACGACGAAGCAAGCGCCGCGAACGACCCTTGCGCGAACGCGACGCTGGAGAACTTCTAGCGCCGCGTCCGCGAAGGCATCCGGGTCAACCGCTAAATTCGGTTTCCAGCGTGATTTCGGTGTCGAGCAGCCGCGACAGCGGGCAGTTCTCTTTGGCGGTCTTCGCGCATTCCTCGAAGGTTGCCTTGTCGAGGCCTTCGCCGCCGCCCTTCACCGAAAGCGCGGACTTGGTGACGGTGAAGCCGTCACCGATCTTTTCCAGCGTGACCTTGCAGGTGGTCTCGATCGTGCCGTCCGAATGGCCCTTGCCCGCCAGCTGGAACGAGAGCGCCATGGTGAAGCAGCTCGCGTGCGCGGCCGCGATCAGTTCTTCAGGGTTCGTGCCCGGCGCACCCTCGAACCGCGTGTTGAAGCCGTAGGGCTGGTTGTCGAGCGCGCCCGACCCGGTCGAGACGTGGCCCTTGCCGTCCTTGCCGAAGCCTTCGTATTTCGCGCTGCCGGTGCTCACATTTGCCATTCGATAAATCTCCTTCTGCCTTGTCAGACGAAAGGAGCGGCAAGCGGTTCCGCCCGGTTGCCGAGCGTTGCGATCAGCCGCCGTGCCAGCCGAGCGATCCAGCGATCACCCACAGGCCCACGACGGCGACGAGAATGGCAAAGCCGACCTCCAGCGCGCGCTTGTGCCCCGCCAGCATCGCGCCGGCTCCCCGGCCGAATATGCTGCCGATCACGCCCCCGGCGACCAGCCAGGCCACAACGATCCAGTCGACAAGGCCGGACAGTGCGTAGGACGCGGCGGTGGTCAGCCCGAAGGCGGTAACCGCGACGAGCGAACTGCCAATCGCCAGCGTCAACGGCATGGCCGTGGCGAAGACAAGGCCCGGCACGATCAGGAAACCGCCGCCGATTCCGAAGAACCCGGCAAGCAGCCCGGTGCCAAGCCCTGTGGGCCCGATCCGTGCGAGCATCTGCGGCGCATTGGTCCGCGTCATGCGGACCTGCGCGTTCTCAGCGGAGCGCCGCTTGCGCAGCATCAGCAAGCCTACGACGACCATCAGCCCGCCGAACAGGCCGAGCAGCCGCTCCCCGTCGAACGCCTTGCCCGCCTCGGCGCCAAGCGCTGCGCCCGCCGATCCAGCAAGTGCGAAGCTGATCGCGCAGTTCCAGCGGACATTGCCGCTGCGCGCGTGGCCGATCAGGCCAACCAGAGCGTTCAGAGCAACCGCGACGGCAGCGGTGCCGATCGCGACGTGCGGCGAATCGATGCCCACGGCATAGACCAGCAGCGGCACGGCGAGGATCGACCCGCCCCCGCCGACCAGCCCCAGCACGAAGCCTATGATTCCGCCCGAAAGCAGCGTGAGCGCAATCGTCATCGCATCCATCGTGCTCACTCCTAGCAATACAGATCGTGGAGGGTGGCGAGCAGCGTGCGGCAGCGCGGATCGGCAATCCGGTACCAAGCCGTCTGCGCCTCTCGCCGGAAATCGACCAACCCCTCGGCCCGCATCTTCGCGAGATGCTGCGACAGTGCAGATTGCGACAGGCCGACCTCTTGCGCGAGCGCGGAGACCCGCATCTCGCCGCATTCGGCCAGCTTGCACATCACCATAAGTCTGCGCGTGTTGCCGAGCGCCCTGAGCAGCTCTGCGACATGCGCGGCATTGGCCTCGAACGAGGCGAGGTCTGCGGGGGCGAGGAGCGTTTCGTTGTTCATTAGTACTTGCTAATTAAGTGTCCGCTAATATATGTCAAGCGACAACGGACATCCGATGGAGATGCATCATGGCGAACGCCCACATTCGAGCTTTCTTCGACGAACCGACTAACACGGTCAGCTACCTTGTCTGGGACCCTGACACGGCCAAGGGCGCGGTGATCGACCCCGTGCTCGACTTCGATGTCGCTTCGGGCGAGGCTGACGTGCGCTCTGCCGAGGCAATCCTCGCCGCCGCCGAAGAGGAAGGCGTGACGATCGAGCGCGTGCTCGAAACCCACGCCCATGCAGACCATCTGAGCGCCGCGCCTTTCATCAAGGCAAAAACCGGCGCAGCGATCGGCATCGGCGCGCGGATCAGGGATGTGCAGAAGATCTTCCGCCCCATTTTCGGGATGGACGATCTGAAGACCGACGGATCGGACTTCGATACGCTCTTCGAAGATGGAGACACCTTCTCCATCGGCTCGTTACCGGTCGAGGTGCTGCACGTGCCCGGGCACACCCCGGCGGACATTGCCTACAAGATCGGCGACGCGGTGTTCGTCGGCGATACGCTGTTCATGCCCGATTTCGGCACCGCGCGGGCGGATTTCCCCGGCGGCGACGCGCGCCAGCTCTACCGCTCGATCCGCCGCCTGCTGGCGCTGCCCGACGATACGCGGCTCTTCATGTGCCACGACTACAAGGCGCCGGGACGCGACGATTATGCGTGGGAAACCACCGTCGGCGAGCAGAAGCGCAGCAGCGTCCACGTGCACGACGGCGTGAGCGAGGACGAGTTCGTCGCGATGAGAGAGGCGCGCGACAGCGATCTCGCCGTGCCACGCCTGCTGCTCCCGTCCATCCAGGTCAACATCCGCGCCGGGCACTTCCCCGAAGCGGAAGACAATGGCGTCGCCTACCTGCGCATCCCGGTCAAACCGGTGCGCCGGACCCCGGGCGGTTGATCAGCGCAGCCGCGCAATCGCCGCCTCTAGCTGCGCGTCCCGCCCTGCGGCGATGTCCGCCGCAGTGGTCTGCACCGCGACATCGGGCAACACGCCGCGATCGGGCTGGGGCGAGGCGGGGTAGTAGCCGACCAGCGGCAGGTCGAACTCGATCCCGCTGCCGGGCAGCGTGACGAAAGCGACTGCTCCCGCGTTGATCCCTTTGCGGTTGCCCCCGGTTTGCGAGCCGACCAGCGTGGCGAGTCCATGCTCTTTCGCGCGCAGGGCGAATAGGAAGGTCGCCGAGCTGTTGCTTGCATCGACGAGGATCGCGGTGGGCGTGGTCAGGCGCGGGCTCGCGGCGGCGATCCGCGGCACCGGCGTCGTCGCAGGGTCCTGGCCGAAGAACCCGTCGCCGAGCGGGACTGCGTCGACGCCGAGCGTGCGGAAGGACGGGACCGGCGTGACGGCAAAGGGATCGAGCGCCGCGGGGAAGCTGCGGAAGCGGACCTGCTGGCGATAGTCGTCGAGCAAGATGTCCTCACCCGCCAGCCGCGCGAGGATCGGGTCGCCGCAGCTCAGCCCGCCTTCGTTGCCGCGAATGTCGATCACCAGCCCGCGCGCGGCGTAGAGCGCAGGCGCGCGCTCGGCGAGCCAGCCCTGCCAGTCCCACCCGCTGCGATAGACTACCCAGCTCGGCATGGTCAGCACCGCGATCCCGTCCTCGCGCTGCGCCAGCGACCACAGCGGGGTGCCGTCGTCGGGCAGTGGCGGCGCGGCGGCGAGCCGTTGCGCAGGCGAGAGCGCGGGCAGGCGCGCGGTCGTGGGCGCGCCGCCGGGTGGTTCGAACGCAAGCGAGAAGACCCCGTCCTGCGGCGGGAACAGCAGGCCCTGGAAAATGTCGAAGGCGGGGAAGCGCTCGCCCCCGGTCACCTCCATCTGCGCGACCCGCTTGGCATCGTTGCCGCCATCGGCGCGCGCCAGCGGCAGCAGCGCGCCGAGGATCGCGGCAGGCGCGCGCCCGTCGATCGCGGTGACGATCGTGCCCGGCGGCAGGCGGCCGCTACCCGACAGGTCGCGGGTGACGACCATTTGCCCATCGATCCAGCGGAACAGGAAGGGCAGCCGGGTGCGCCGGTCGGACAGGTCGTCCGCGATTGCGTCGCGCTGATTGTAGAAATTGCAGTGCGTGTGCCCGCACTTCAGCTTCGCGAGAAAGGTCGAGAGGGCGAGGAAGCGCGCGGGAAGGCTCCCGGCGCGCAGGTAGGCGCGCGCCACCTCGTCGAGCGCATCGGCCAGCTGCGCCTCGCTCAGGTAGCGCAGCGCGCCCGGATGGATCGAGATGGCCGCGCGGATCACCTCCATATCCATCGCAAGGCCGGAACCGGTTCCGGCGCGCACGGGCAGGGCCGCGCACGCGGTCAGCGCGCCGGTCGCCCCCAGAAAGATTCGTCGATTCATGTCTGCTCCTCACCTGCTTGGAGGGTCAGGCATGGCGTGCCTTGCCGCGTGGTGCGCCGCACTGCGTCAATCGGCGCAGGATTTTACGATTCGAGCCGTGCCCTGTAGGTCGAGGGCGACATGCCGTAGCGCTGCATGAACGCGCGGTTGAAGGTCGCCTTCGATGCGAAGCCCGCTTCCAGAGCAAGGTCTAGCAGCATCGTGTCGCTCCCCGCCTCCAGCGACCGCGCCACCTCCTCGCTCCTCAGGGCGTTGACGAAGGCGGAAAAGCCGGTGCCAAGTCCCTCGTTCAGCGCGCGCGACAGATAGGCCCGGTTGAGGCCCATGTGGCGCGCCAGCCGGTCGAGCGAGAGCTGCGGATCGCGGGCCCAGCCTTCCTCGCGCGTCCGGCGCGCGACTTCTTCGCCCAGCGCGCGCCAGTCCTTCTCACCCGAAGGCGGCGGCGGCTCCGCGACGCCAGTGGGCATCGTCGGATAATCGAGCCGCGCGTGGCGCCATCCCTCGATGCCGAGATAGAGCGCGAAGAAGGCGACCGCGACATATTGCCCCATGTTGCCCCGGTAGCCGAGCGGGACGAACAGCCCGGCGAGCTTGTAGGCGAAGGCGATCGCGATCAGCGCCAGCACCGCGATGATCGCGCGGCTGAGCCATATCCCTGCATAGAGTCGGTCGTCCGACCGCTCCTGTGCAAGGAAGGCGCGGAACGCGCGCAGCAGCGCGAGCGAGCGCCAGCCGTACCATAGCGCTGAGACAAGCAGAGCGAGGTCGAACGCGGTGGCGAGCGCGGGCAGGTAGCCGGTCCACACCTGCGCCACTTTCGCCGCCGCCTGCACCAGTGCCGGCGCGAGGTGCCATGCGCCCCGGGGCGGCCAGCGCCCGCGGGTCAGCGCTTGGGCGAACAGCCACAATAGTGGCGGCACCGCCAGCGGGAGCGAGAAGGGCACGAAGGAGAGGCCCTGCCAGCGGTCGTAGAACCCTGCGAACCCGATCATCCACGGCGTCGCGATTCCGGCGAGCACCAGCAACAGCGCGGCCAGCGTGCGGTTGGCGATGCGATTGCGCAGCGTGGTGACGAGGCCGATCCCGATCGGCACCAGCGGGGCGAGGGCGGCGAGGAGGAGCGCGCTGCGCCAGCCGAAAACCAGCCCATCCATGCGCCGCTAACCTCCCCCGTGTCAGATGATCCTGCCCGTCAGATGATCCCGGTCGCCTGGCCTGCGCGCTCGAACATGCCGAGGATCGTCGAGACCTCCTCGTCCGAATGCTCGGCGCACAGCGAACAGCGCAGCAGCGTCATATTGGCGGGCGTTGCCGGCGGGCGGGCGAGGTTGACGTAGAGCCCCTCCTTCAGCAGCGCCTCCCACATCTGCGCGCCCTTGGTCAGGTCGGGCATGATGACGGCGATGATCGCGCTCTGCGGCTCGTCGGTGCCGAGCTGGAAGCCGAGGTCCTTCAGCCCCTTGTGCAGCGTGCGCGAATTCTCCCACAGATGCGCGCGCTTGTTGCTCCCGTGCATCAGCTTGCGGATGCTGGTCGCGGCGGTGGCGACAACACTCGGCGGAAGGCTGGCGGTGAACACGTAGGGGCGGCACACCAGCCGCATGATCTCGAAATCGGGGTGGTTGGAGACGCAGAAGCCGCCCACCGTACCAACGCTCTTCGAGAAGGTGCCGATCACGAAATCGACATCGTCGAGCACGCCCTGCGCTTCGGCGACGCCACGGCCATGTTCGCCGATGAAGCCCATCGAGTGCGCTTCGTCGACCAGCACCATCGCGCCCGCTTCCTTGGAGACGCGGATCATCTCTTTCAGCGGCGCGACGTCCCCTAGCATCGAATAGACGCCTTCGAGCACGACCAGCTTGCCCGCGTCGGCAGGAATGCGCTTCAGCCGCTTTTCGAGCGCTTCGATGTCGTTGTGGCGGAAGGGCACGATCTCGGCCCGGCCCATCGCGCAGCCATCGTAGATCGAGGCGTGGCTGTCGATATCCAGCACCACGTAGTCGCCCTTGCCGGCGATGGTGGAGATGATTCCGAGGTTGGCCTGGTACCCGGTGGAAAAGACCATCGCGTGGTCCATTCCGTAGAATTCCTTGAGCGCGTCCTCACACTCCTTGTGGCCCTGGTACGTGCCATTGAGCACGCGGCTGCCGGTGGTGCCGCTGCCGAACTCCTCCAGCGCCTGCTTGCCCGCCTCGATCACGTCCGGATCGAAGGTCATGCCCATGTAGTTGTAGGTGCCCAGCAGGATCGTCTCGCGCCCGTTGCAGATCGCGCGGGTGGGCGAGAGGACCTTTTCCATCACCAGGTTGAAGGGGTCTTCCACTCCGCTGGCGAGCAGGCCTTCGCGCATCGCGATCAGATCGTCGAATTTGGCGAACAGATCGCCCTTGGCGCGGCCTTCGCGCTCCACCGGGGCGTCCGGCTGACTGATGCCTTCGCTCATTGCGCGTCGACCAGTTTCTTCACTGCATCGACCAGCTGGCCGTACGTCTCGATCTCGGCCTGCTGGTTCATCGAGATGATGATGTCGAACTCGTCCTCGATCGCGGCGACGAAATCCATCACGGTCAGGCTGTCGAATTCGAGGTCGCCCTGAAAGGTGGTCGCGTCGGTAATCATCACGTCGTTCTTGTTGAACGGGGCGATCAGGTCGCGGATTCGCCGGTCGATCTCGGCACGGTCCATCGCGGGCATCCTTCTTTCTTGGTATTCTTCGGGAATTGGCGGGGCAAAGCGCTTTAGCCTGTCATTTGTCAAGCTTTCGCGAGGCTTCGCTACTCGCCGATCAGGCCGATCACCTTGGCCGAAAAGGGGCCGATGGAGACCGGCTTGGCAAGGTAATCCTCCGCCCCGGCGGCGCGAATGCGATCCTCGTCGCCCTTGCCCGCATAGGCTGTCACCGCGAGCACGGGGACGGCGGAGAGCTGCGCGTCGGATTTCATCTGTGCGATCAGGTCGAGGCCGGAGACATGCGGCAGCTGGATATCCATGATCGCCAGATCGGGGCGAAAGCGCCGCGCCGATTCGATCACCGCGTTGCCGTCCGCGCACCCCAGCACTTCGTACCCCTTGGCGCGCAGCACGTCGCAGAACAATTTGCGGTTGAGATCGTTGTCCTCGACAACGAGGATGCGCTTTGCCACGGGCCGTCCACTCCTTCTGATGCCAACGAATAGGCCAGCCGCTGCCCCTATGACAACGCCCGATCCCTCGAAGCCGCCCGAGAGCGAACATACCGGTGCAGAAGCGCTGGCGCTGGGTGCGCTGGGGTGGATCCTGACCGACGAGCGGCGCGCGGAGCGGCTGCTCTCGCTCACCGGCCTGACGCCGGGCCGGCTGCGCCACGGGATCGAGGACAGGCAGGTGCAGGCCGCCGTGCTCGAATTCCTTGCCGCGCACGAGCCCGACCTGGTGCTCGCCGCCGATGCGCTGAATGTCGAACCCGAAGCGATCATCGCCGCGCACCGGGAGCTGTCCGCATGAGCCGCCCGCTGGTGATCACCGATTGCGACGAAGTGCTGCTGCACATGGTCGCGCATTTTCGCGACTGGCTGGGCGAGGCGCACGGCATCGACTTCGCGTTCGACGCGCCCGATTTCACCACCGCGCTGACCCGGCGCGAGAGCGGCGAAACGGTCGAGCAGAAGGAAATCTGGCGGCTGCTCAACGGCTTCTTCGATACCGAGATGGAGCGGCAGCAGCCGATCGCAGGGGCAGTAGAAGCTTATGGGACACTGACCGAGAAGGCCGATGTGGTCGTCCTGACCAACCTGCTCGACCATCGGCAGGAGGATCGCGCGCGCCAGCTTTCCCGCCACGGGATCGATGCGAAGGTCTACACCAACCAGGGGCCCAAGGGCGCGGCGATCGCCCGCATCCTGGACGAATACGCGCCCAGCCGCGCGGTCTTCATCGACGACCTGTCGCAACACCACACTTCGGCGCGCGAGCATGCGCCCGACATTTTCCGCCTGCATCTATGCGGCGAACCCGGCCTCGCGCCGCATATTGCCTGCGGCGAAAAGGCGGGCGACGCGCACGCACGAATCGATAACTGGCGCGACGCGCTGCCCTGGATACTGGACCGACTGGAGGAACCCGCATGACCATCCAAGCCCGCCTCGACGAACTGGGCATCAAACTGCCCGAGGCCGCAGCCCCGGTTGCGAGCTACGTGCCGGTCGCGGTGCATGGCGACCTTGCCTATGTGTCCGGCCAGCTGCCCTTCGTCGACGGAGAACTGGTCACCGGGCGTCTGGGCGAAGGCGTGAGCCTGGAGGACGGCATGGCCGCCGCACGTGCCTGCGGTCTGATGATCCTCGCCCAGTTGCAGGCCGCGCGCATTCCGCTCGACCGGGTGGAGCGGGTGATCAAGCTCGGCGCCTTCGTCAATTGCACCGCCGATTTCACCGACCAGCCCAAAGTCGCCAACGGCGCGTCCGAACTGATGTTCGACGTGTTCGGCGAGGCAGGGCGTCATTCGCGCGCAGCGGTCGGCGTGCCGAGCCTGCCGCTGGGTGCGGCGGTCGAGGTCGACGCGATCATCGCGCTCCATCCGCACAAATAGCTCTGCGCAGCGGGCGCAAGGCTCCCCATATCGACGAAATGGCGGATATCGAACTCACGGCACGGATACACGGCGGGGTCGCCGGGATCGATGCAGGCGACTGGGATCGGCTGGCAGGGAACGACAATCCCTTCGTCTCCCACGCCTTCCTGTCAGCGATGGAAGATTCGGGCAGCGTTGGCCCGGGCACCGGCTGGCAGGCTGCGCCGATCACCATTGCGGACGAGGCCGGGGAGATTCATGCGGCAATGCCCGCCTACCTCAAATCGCACAGCCGGGGCGAATTCGTGTTCGATCAGGGCTGGGCCGACGCCTACGAGCACGCAGGCGGCCGCTATTACCCCAAGCTCCAGATCGCAGCGCCGTTCACCCCGGCCACGGGGCCGCGCCTGCTTTTCGAGGATGAGGCTTTTGCCGCACCCCTGCTGCGCGCGGCCGAGCAGGTCTGTCACGAACACGGCCTGTCGGGCGCGCACGCCACGTTCATCGCGCCCGAGCAGCTTGCGCTGTTCGAGCAGGCGGGGTGGCTCATCCGCAGCGACCTTCAGTTCCACTGGGAAAACGATGGCTACGCGGATTTCGAGGGCTTCCTCGATTCGCTTGCCAGCCGCAAGCGCAAGAACCTGCGCAAGGAGCGGGCGAAGGCGCAAGGATCGGTCGAGATACGCCACCTGACGGGCGAGGACCTGACCAAAGAGGTGTGGGACGCGTTCTGGGAATTCTACCAGGACACCGGCGCACGGAAGTGGGGCACGCCCTACCTGACGCGCGAGGCCTTCACGCTGCTGGGCGAGCGCATGGGCGAGCACATCCTGCTGATCTTCGCTTATCTGGACGGACAGCCGGTCGCAGGCGCGATGAACGTGATCGGCGGCAGCACGCTTTTCGGCCGCTACTGGGGGTGCCTCGTCGACATCCCGTTCCTGCATTTCGAGCTATGCTATTATCAGGCGATTGACGCGGCGATCGCGCGCGGCCTCGCGCGGGTGGAGGCAGGGGCGCAGGGCGGGCACAAGCTCGCCCGCGGATATGCCCCGGTGCAAACGCATTCGGCGCATTACATCGCCGATCCGGGCCTGCGCGCCGCGGTGGCGGAGTTTCTCGAACGCGAGCGGCAGGGCATCGCGGTGGAGCAGAATTTCCTCGAGGCGCGGACGCCCTTCAGGAAAGGTTAGCCGAAACGGTAACCGGGTCAGGCGGTCTTGCGGTGGTCACCGAGCCACTGGCGCGCGCGCCGCTGTGCTTCGGCGATTTCGCGAGCGGTCATCTCGTCCGAAATGTCGCTCCGGCACCAGGCGGCTTCCTGATGGCCCCGTGCGGCAGCAAGGTTGAACCACTGGTGTGCCTCGATCAGGTCGCAATCGACCCCGTGGCCTCCGGTCGACCAGATAACACCCAGCTCGTAACACGCCTGTGCATCGCCATCGGTTGCCGAGGCGATCAGCCTCGCAATCGTCAGGTCGGCAATCTGGTTGGTGGCCGGTGTGGCCGTTTCGATTTCGATGGCAGTCAGTCGCATGATATTCCCCTGTCCTTCTCATCCCCTTTTAGACGGGTTTCAGCCCGCAGATTCCGTTCTTGCCGGTTATGGTAAACAGGCCGTTAAAGACGGCGCCGTTTTCTGCGCCACGCTGGGCGCCTCAACCAGCCGCGTGCATCGGGCGTCGTTCGGCGTGCGTTCATTGCCGAAGCGACAGATCGCACGACATCTTGGGATAAGCGCTTGTTCGGCTTGGCATGCCTGCTAAGAGCCGCGGCCATGGCCTCGCCGCTTGCCGCAACGGCAGACAGCGGGGCCGGTCATGGGTGGGACCGCAAGAGATAGAGGACGTGATGGCCGCAGGGGCGCTCAACGAAAGCGAAATTCTGGCCAAGGCGAACGAAGCCTTGCCGGATGATTACACGCCCACCGACGACGAAGAGTACATGAACGAGAGGCAGCGGCAGTTCTTCCGCAAGCTGCTGATCGAATGGAAGCAGTCGCTTCACACAGAAGCGGGCGGCACCTTGCAGAACCTTGCCGATGCCCCGTTGCGCGAACCCGACCTGACCGACCGCGCATCGAGCGAAACCGACTGGGGAATCGAGCTGCGCACGCGCGATCGCCAGCGCAAGCTGATCGCCAAGATCGAAGCCGCGCTGCGCCGAATCGACGAAGGCGAATACGGGTATTGCGAAGTCAGCGGCGATCCCATCGGGCTCCAGCGCCTGATCGCGCGCCCGGTCGCGACGATGACCGTCGAGGCGCAAGAGGCGCACGAACGCCGCGAGAAGATTTCGCGCAACGACTGATCTCTCCGGTCAAGCCGAAGAAGCTCGGTAAACCGGCGTTTAAACTTCGTTAGTCAGTGATGCTCTATGGCAGGGCCTGGGCCCGTTGCGGGTCCGTTCGACCCAACCGTTTCGAGAGCTGAAGGTTACGTAGGCTTCATGACTGCTATCGACACCCGTTCGCTGAAGCGCGACAGCCTGTTTCTGTCTGCCGATCTGACCCTTGGTGAGGGCGGAGAGCCCGTGCGCGTCAAGGTGCGCAACCTTTCCGACGGCGGGATGATGGCGGAAGCCGATCTGGAGGTCGAACGCGGCATGCGGCTGGGGATCGAGCTGCGCAATATCGGCCGGATCAAGGGTTCGGTTGCGTGGACGCAAGACAACCGGTTCGGGATCGTGTTCGACAACGAGATCGATTCGAAGCGCGTGCGGGAACCTGCAACCACCGGCGACAAGACGCCGCGTTATGTCCGCCCCTCGTCGATCGCGCCGCAAAGCGCCGAGCAGCACAAGCAGAGCTCGCTCCGCAAGATTTGACGATTACGGCGCTGACCAGCGCGCGCGGTCCTGCTAGTGCCATCCCCCGTGATGGCCCGTACCACTCCACTCAGCCTCGTGATGCTGGCGTTCGCGTCGCTGCTCGGCTCGTGCAGCGGCAACGGCAGTGACGATACGCTGCCGATCGTCCTCATAGGACAACCCGATTCGGTTTTTCCCGATGGCCTGCGCCTGTCACCGGGCGCACAGCTGGTCCGCGACGCGACCAGTTCCGGAATTGTCGCGCTGAATGCGGAAGGCGAGGTCGTCCCTGCCCTTGGCGAAAGCTGGATCGTCACCGGCGACGGCCGCAGCTTCATCTTCCGACTGCGCCAGGTCAACTGGCCCGATGGCGAACCGCTGACGGCCGAGGATGCCCGCAAGAGCCTGCTCGCGACGATCAGGCAACTGCGCGGAACCTCGCTCGGGCTCGATCTGCGCAAGGTCGACGATATTCGCGCGATGACGAACCGGGTCATCGAAATCCGCCTGACCGGGCCGATGCCCGAGTTCCTGCAGCTCCTCGCGCAGCCTGAACTGGCGATCACCCGCAATGGCGAATCGATCGGCCCAATGCGGCTGGAACGACAGGGAGAGGTGGCAATTTTGCGACCCGTCCCGCCGGAAGAGATGGGATTGCCCGAACAGGCGCAGGGCCAATCGGGCAAACCGGTGCGGTTGTGGGCGGCATCGGGCAAACAGGCGAACGAGGCGTTCTCCAATGGAGACGCCGCCGCCCTGCTCGACGGTACCCTGTTCACCCTGCCGCTTGCGGATACCGGCCCGCTGTCTCGCGGGACGATCCGGCTCGATCCTGCCTTCGGTCTGTTCGGGATGATCGTGACCAACGAGCAGGGCTTCCTGTCGCAGGTCGGAAATCGCGAGGCACTGTCGATGGCGATCGACCGTCCGGGTTTGCTCGCCCAGTTCAGCCTCGGCGGATGGCAGCCGACCACGCGGATCGTGCCCACGGGGCTGCCCGAAGAATCGGGCAGGCAAAGCGTGCGCTGGGCCAAT
Source organism: Citromicrobium sp. (assembly GCA_002729695.1). Classification (GTDB taxonomy): domain Bacteria; phylum Pseudomonadota; class Alphaproteobacteria; order Sphingomonadales; family Sphingomonadaceae; genus Alteriqipengyuania. Next base: position 90,216 of record PBYQ01000040.1, read on the forward strand.
CTTTCGCTGGAGGACCGGCGAGCGCAGGCGCGCGCGCGGGTGACCGCGTGGAGCCGCAGGACCGGACAGAAAGCGCGCGTGCGCCTCTGGCTGCCCGATGGGCCGGGCGCGGATCGCCTGATGGAAGCCTTGTCGCGCGACATGGCGACGATCGGGGTGGAACTGCGGCGGGTGCGTGTGCGCGAGGGCGCCGATCTGGTGATGATCGACCGGCTTGCGCGCTATCCCAGCGCCCGCTGGTTCCTCAACCAGTTCAACTGTACGCTGGTCCCCGGTCCATGCTCCCCCGACGCAGACGCGCTGGTGACCCGGTCGCTGCAGGCCGGTGGTGCGGCCGAGGCGGGCAACCTGCTGGTCGAGGCGGAGGGGGCGCTGCTGGCGCAGGAGGCGTATATTCCGCTCGGCGCGCCGGTCCGCTGGTCGCTGGTGCGCGGGGGTCTGGAAGGTTTTTCGGAGAACCCGTGGGCCAGACACCCGCTTTATGCGTTGGCCGGGGTAGAGGCATGGTGAAACGGGGAATGTAGCAATGGGCGAAGCGCGCACAATGCGGCTGATGGGCATGGAAGTGCCTGCAGGCAACGATCCGGCGTCGGTCTACCGCCGCATCCAGATGATGGAGCAGCTGACCGAGCGCAGCATGACGATTCCGGGCATCGGCTACCCGATCGGGATGGACGCGGTCATCGGCCTGATCCCGGTGCTGGGCGACATCTTCGGGGTCGCGATGGGCACCTACATCGTGTGGGAAGCGCGCAACCTCAACATGCCCAAGTGGCACATGGCGCGCATGGTCGGGAACGTCGCCATCGACGGGGTGATCGGGTTCGTGCCCCTCGTGGGCGACGTGGCCGACTTCGCTTTCCGCTCCAACTCGCGCAATCTCAAGATCGTGAAGAAGTACATGTGCAAGCATCATCCCGATGTGGCGACGATCGATTGCTGAGCGGGTTTTGCGCGCGCCGCGCAACGCGCTAGGGCGGCGCCATGTCTGCTGATGAACCTACCGACGGCGTCACCTACGCCTCCTACCTCGATCTCGACCGCATTCTCGCCGCGCAGCATCCGCGTTCGGACGCGCAGGACGAGCTGCTGTTCATCATCGTCCACCAGGCGAGCGAGCTGTGGCTCAAGCTGTGCCTGCACGAGCTGGAGGCCGCGCGCGAGGCGATCCGCGATGACCGACTGCGGCCCGCGTTCAAGATGCTCGCCCGCGTGGCACGCGCGCAGGAGCAGCTGATCCAGAGCTGGAACGTGCTCAGCACGATGACCCCGCACGATTATTCGCTGGTGCGCCCGCATCTGGGCACCTCCAGCGGTTTCCAGTCGGCGCAGTACCGGTTGATGGAATTCGTTCTCGGAGGGCGGAAGCCGAACATGGTGACGATGCACGAGGCGGTGCCCGAAGTGGCCGCCAAGCTGCGCGCGGAACTCGCCAAGCCCAGCCTCTACGAAGAGACCGTGCGCCTGCTCGCCAAGCGCGGCTTCGACATTCCCGAGGATGTGCTGAACCGCGACCGTGAAGAGCGGTGGGAGAAATCGGACGCGGTCGAGGCGGCGTGGGTGACGATCTACCAGAACCCGCACGATCACTGGGATCTGTACGAGCTGGCGGAAAAGCTGGTCGATCTCGAATACCACTTCCAGCGCTGGCGCTTCGGGCACCTCAAGACGGTCGAGCGGATCATCGGCTTCAAGAAGGGCACCGGCGGCACCTCGGGCGTCGGCTATCTCGAAGGCGTGCTGAAGGAAGTGTTTTTCCCAGAGCTTCTTTCCGTGAGGACGGCCCTGTGAAAGTTTGGGACATCAGCCAGACACTGCGTCCGGGGCTGCCGGTGTGGCCGGGCGATACCGACTTCGCGTTCGAGCGGACGTGGAAGATGGAGGATGGTTCGCCGGTCAATGTCGGCCGGATGACGATGAGCACGCATTCGGGCACCCACGCCGACGCGCCGCTGCACTATGCCGCCGATGGTGCGGATGCCGCGAGTATGAGCATCGAGCCTTATCTGGGTACCTGCCTGGTGGTCGACGCGCGCGGGGTGCAGAACGAAATCGACATCGGCGACCTGCCCGATCTCGAATACGCCAACCGCGTGTTGTTCCGCACATGGGATGCCTTCCCGCACGAAGAATGGCGCAGCGACTGGCTGCCGATCGCGCCCGAGACGATCGAATGGCTCGCCGCGCAGGGCGTGGTGCTGGTCGGCACCGACGCACCCTCGGTCGATCCGCAGGAATCGAAGACCATGGCCGCGCATCTCGCGGTGCTGAAGCACGACATGCGCATCCTCGAAGGGCTGGTGCTCGATGACGTGGCGGAAGGCCTCTACGAACTGATCGCGCTGCCGCTGAAGGTCGGCGGCGGCGATGCGGGGCTGTGCCGCGCGGTGCTGCGGGAGTTGCCCGGTGGCTGATCTGCTGAACCAGGCGCGCGACCTCGATGCGGCGGATTCCATTGCGCATTTCCGAGACCGGTTCGACCTGCCCGAGGGGGTGATCTACCTCGATGGCAATTCGCTCGGACCCCTGCCCAAAGCGAGCCGCGAGCGACTGCATCGGGTGATCGACGCCGAGTGGGGCGAAGGTCTGATCCGCAGCTGGAACGAACTTCCCGGCGGCGGGGGCGACTGGATCGCGATGCCGCAGCGCGTGGGCGCAAAGATTGCGCCGCTTGTGGGCGCGCAACCTCACGAGGTGATCGCGTGCGATTCGGTCTCGGTGAACCTCGCCAAGCTGATCGGCGCGGCGCTGTCGCTGAACCCGGGGCGCAATGTCGTGCTGAGCGAGCCGGGCAATTTCCCGACCGACCTCTACATGATCCAGGGCGACGGAAGGGTCGAGCAGCGGCTGGCCGAGCGCGATGCGATATTCGACGCTTTAGACGGAAGCGTAGCACTGCTGCTGCTGACGCACGTCCACTACAAGACCGGCGAAATGTTCGACATGGAGCGGCTGACGAAGGCCGCGCACGATGTCGGCGCGATCGTTCTGTGGGACCTGTCGCACTCGGGCGGCGCGGTGCCCGTAGACCTCAACGGCGCGAACGCCGACCTCGCGGTGGGCTGCGGCTACAAGTACCTCAACGGCGGCCCCGGCGCGCCCGCCTACGCCTTCGTCGCCGAGCGACACCACGGCGAGTTTTCGCAGCCGCTGACCGGCTGGATGGGCCACGCGAAACCCTTTGAATTCTCCGACGACTACGAGCCCGCACCCGGCGTCACCCGCCTGCTCGCGGGCACGCCGCCGGTGCTGGCGATGGCGGCGCTGGAGAGCGGGGTCGAGCTGATCGCAGAGATAGGGATGGACGCGCTCGTCGCCAAATCGCGCGCGCTGTCCGAATTCTTTCTGGAGTGCTGTGTACACCACGACGTGCTCCAGCTTCCCTCTCCCCTCGCGGGAGAGGGAGGAGCCCCGTCAAGGGCGGAGGGTGAGGGGGTACCGGCACCAGCCGCCGCTGGCGCGGCGGACCCCTCACCCAACCCTCTCCCGCAAGGGGAGAGGGCTTTTGCGGGTGCATTGACCCTCGTCAGCCCCCGCGATCCCGCCCGACGTGGCAGCCAGCTCAGTTTCCGCCACGAAAACGCCTACGCGCTATCGCAGGCACTGATCGCGCGCAGCGTAATCGGCGACTTCCGCGATCCGGACATCCTGCGCCTCGGCTTCGCGCCCGCCTACCTGCGGTTCGAGGATATCGCCGAGGCGGCGCGCCACCTCGCCGAGGTGCTGGAGACGGGCGAATGGAAGGAGGCCCGGTTTCAGGAACGGGCGGCTGTCACCTAAACGTGGCACCATGGCGTGCTTCGTCGCTTCGCTCTCGCAATGACGAAGATAGAGGGAGGGGTGGCGAGGTGAGCCTTGCAAGATCCGAACAGACTGAGCTGATTAAGAGCGCTATCCAAGCTTACTTGGCGCGGCTGGATCGGGATCCGGCCGATGGGTCAGAGGGCTTGCGACGACTGGTGCTTGCTCTAGACGCGTTGGTTGCGGTTTATTTTCGGACGGACGACGTCGAGCCCGGCGAGGAAGACGACGCCCCGGAGAAAGGCTATTCCGCGCAATATCAGCGGGCGGCCGAGGCCTATCCCGAGTTGGGCCTCTATCCTTATGCAGACCCTGGGGGCGATCCTGGCGAAGATGAACCGATGGTCGCTGACGCCATAGACGACATTGCTGACATCGCTGGCGATCTGACAGAAGTGCTCTGGCACTTCGAGAATTCGAGCGAGGAAACCGGCATCTGGGATTTCCGCTTCGGCTACCAGCACCATTGGGGCGATCACTTGCACAGCCTGCGAAACTATCTTCACTCAAGTCGCATAGCTGCGTGGTAAGCTATCACTCCTCCAGCTCGATGTCCCAATACAGCCAGTCGCGCCAGGTTTCGTGGAGGTAGTTGGGCGGGAAGCTTTTGCCGTGCTGTTGCAGCTGCCAGTTGGTCGGCCTGATGGGCTCGACCATCAGCCTCATGCCCGCCTGTTTCGGCGTGCGCCCGCCCTTCTTCATGTTGCACGGGGCGCAGGCGGTGGAGATGTTCTCCCACGTGGTCTTCCCGCCCAGCCGGCGCGGGACGACGTGGTCGAAGGTCAGGTGGCTGGGGCTGCCGCAGTACTGGCAGACGAAGCGGTCGCGCAGGAACAGGTTGAAGCGGGTGAAGGCGGGGAATTCGCTGGGCTTCACATACTGCCTGAGCGCGATCACGCTGGGCAGCTTCATGTCGAGCGAGGGCGAATGCACCTGCCGTTCGTAGCTCGCGACCACATCGACCCGTTCGAGGAAGATCGCCTTGATCGCGGTCTGCCACGGCCAGATCGAGAGTGGATAATAGGAAAGCGGCGTATAGTCCGCGTTGAGGACGAGTGTCGGGCACGCCGACAAGTTCCTCGTCGGGTCTTCATCTACGCTGCGGAAACTTGCCGCGCGGTCGATCAGATCGGCTTTGAACACGTCTTGTGTCCTCCCCTGATGCGATGAAAGGACCATTTGCCTGCAAAAGCGTCAAGCCTGTTACAAATTGCCTTTCCACAGTCCTTTTTGGCGAGTCGCGTGTTTTGGAGGCTAGGAACGTCAAGCCATGATCATCACCCGCTTCGCCCCCAGCCCCAATGGCCCGCTGCACTGGGGCCACGCCTACTCGGCGATTATCGCGCACGATCTGGCGCGCGAGGCGGGCGGGAAATTCCTGCTGCGGATCGAAGATATCGACGGTCCGCGCAGCCGCCCCGAACTGGCCGACGAGTTTCGCCGCGACCTTGAATGGCTGGGGCTCGAATGGGAGGAGGTGCCTGCGCAGGGTACCCGGCTGGCGAGTTACGAAGCGGCGCTGGAGCGGCTCGACGCGATGGGGGTGCTCTATCCGTGCACCTGCACCCGCGCAGAGATTGCCGCGGCGGCGAGCGAGACAGGGCCCGAGGGTCCGGTGTATCCAGGCACCTGCAAGCATCGCGCGGTGAGTGCCGATGCGCCCGCTGCCCTGCGGCTCGATGTCGAAAGGGCGCTCGCGCTGGCCGGCCCGCTGACATGGACCGATGCGATTGCGGGCGAACAGGCGGTGGACCTGTCGCGGCTCGGCGATCCGGTGCTGCGGCGCAAGGACCTGCCCGCCAGCTATCACCTCGCCGTGACGCTGGACGATGCGGCCGACGGGGTGACGCTGGTGACGCGCGGGCTCGACCTGTTCCACGCCAGCCCGGTGCACCGCACCTTGCAGGCGCTGCTCGGCCTGCCAGTGCCGCAATGGCACCACCACGCGCTGCTGCTCGACGAGGAGGGGCGCAAGCTCGCCAAGCGGCGCGGATCGCCTGCCATCGCCGACTATCGAATGGCGGGCGAGGACGGGCTCGGCTGGGTGGACAAATTGCGTACCGCACAATGGCCATGTGGCATTTCGCTTGGTAAGGCCCACATCTGACGTATGAAAACGCTCCTCATCATAGCCCTCGTCTTCCTTGCCATCATGGTCGTGGTGTCGCTGGTGCGCGGAATCATCGCGTTCCTGAAGACCACCAAGATCGACCTTGAGAACAACACCGGCGAAACCGTGACCGAGATGCAGCTGATGCAGAACAAGGCGATGTTCGACCGCATCAAGTACCAGGGTCTCGCGGTGCTGGTGATCGCGATCCTGCTTGCGGTGGCGCGCTAGATCGGCGAGCAGGCCGGCCCATGGTCAAGCTCAACAAGATCTACACCCGCACCGGCGATGACGGCACGACCGGGCTGGTCGACGGCAGCCGCAGCCCGAAACACGCCGCACGGATCGAGGCGATCGGCGCGGTGGACGAGGCGAACAGTGCGCTCGGCTTCGCGATCTGCGCGATCGACAATGCCGACGACCTGCGGCGGATCCAGAACGACCTGTTCGATCTCGGCGCCGATCTCGCCACGCCGAAAGGCGCGCTCGACGGCGAGGGGTTCGAACCGGGCGAGATGGTGCTGCGGATCGTATCTGGGCAGGTCGAATGGCTCGAACGCGCGATCGACACCGCTAACGAGTCGATCGAGCCGCTGACCAGCTTCATCCTGCCGGGCGGCAGCGAGGCGGCGGCGCGTCTGCACGTCGCCCGGGCGAGCGTTCGCCGCGCGGAACGCGCGATGACTGCGCTGGCACAAGCGGAGCCGGTCAACCCGGCCGCGCTGCACTATATCAACCGGCTTTCCGATCTGCTGTTCGTGCTCGCCCGCGCCGAAAACGACGGCGGGAAGGGCGATGTGACCTGGGTTCCGGGGGCAAATCGCTAGCCAGCCACGGCCCGCTTCGCTAGTGCACCATGCCTATTGCAGATGCGAAGGACGGTTACATTTCATGCAGACAATCGGCGTTATCGGCGCGGGCCAGATGGGCTCGGGCATTGCACAGACCATCGCCCAGCACGGGCTGAAGGTGCTGCTGACCGACCGCGAATTGGCGATTGCCGAAGAGTCGCGTGCCGGGATCGAGCGCGCGCTGGGCAAGCTTGTCTCGCGCGACAAGATCGCGCCCGCCGAAGCCGAAGCGGCGCTCGGCCGGATTACCGCTGTCGGCGATGTCGCGCCGATGGCGGACGCGGCGATGATCATCGAAGCCGCGACCGAGAAGGAAGAGATCAAGCAGGCGATTTTCGAGAGCGCCGGCAAGGTGCTGGCGGACGATGCGATCCTTGCCAGCAATACCAGCTCGATCCCGATCACGCGCATGGCCAACTGGTCGCCCGATCCGGGCCGGTTCATCGGCCTGCACTTCTTCAACCCGGTCCCGGTGATGGGGCTGATCGAGGTTATCCCGGGCCTTGCCACCAACCAGGATGTGACCGACCGCACGATGGCGTTCGCCCATCAGCTGGGTAAGGAAGTGGTGCTGAGCCAGGACGAACCCGGTTTCGTGGTCAACCGCATCCTGCTGCCGATGATCAACGAAGCGGTCTTCGTGCTCGGACAGTCGACGGCGAGCATCGAAGATATCGACCTTGGCTGCCGCCTCGGCCTCAATCACCCGATGGGCCCGCTTCAACTGGCCGATTTCGTGGGACTGGACACCTGCCTCGACATCCTGCGGGTGATCTATCGCACCACGCGCGACAGCAAATATCGCCCCGCGCCGTTGCTGGTGAAATATGTCGAAGCCGGGTGGCTCGGGCGCAAGTCCGGGCGCGGGTTCTACGACTATTCGGGCGATGCCCCGGTGCCGACGCGCTGAGGTTTTGAGCGGCGCCAGCCCGCACCCCCACCCGGCCAACCCACAGGATACTACCGATGGGTTGGCCGGGTGGGGGTGCGGGCCGGCACCGCAACCAATACTCCTCCGGAACCGCTCAATCGCTCCGCCCGTTCATGGGGAAAGGAGATTTCCCGATGAGCGACACGAACAGCAAATCCGACGGCGCGAATTATGATGGCGAGCGTCGCCAGACCGACGAACTCGCGCCCGAGAACGAAAATTCGGAGCAGGTCGCGGCCTACGATCAGGCGCAGACCGTCGCCGATCAGGCGCAGGACCGCACGACAACCATCCTCAACACCGACAGCTCGCATGTGAAGAGCGGGCTGACCGCTCCTGATGCGCAGGATCTGGTCGATCACATGAACCAGATGGACCGCGGCAACACGATCGACATGTCGGCCTATCGCGGCGAGCCCAACCACGACGACAATGTCGACAAGTACGGCAAGCCAGCCAAGCCCGATGGGCTGCGCGGCGACGGCACCTGATCTGAGGGTCGGAGCCTCAGCCCTCGACCAGCACCCATAATCCGACGGTGACCACGAGCGCGCCGATCGCGACCCCATAGGCCATTACACGGAAATTGGGCGTCGGGATCGGCGCGAATTCGTGCGTGTTGAGCCGCGCGAGCGTCTTGCAGGCGCGTTGCTGCGCGGTAATCGCAAGCCAGCCGCCGCCGAGGATGAACAGGCTAGCGATGACCTTCGGCATCCATGCAGGGTCCCACGATCCGAACAGCGCTCTGAAACCGAGGCCGATACCGATCGCTGCGAAAGCGGTGCGCATCCAGCCCGCGAAGGTTCGCTCCATCGCCATGATGTTGCGGTCCTCGGCAAGATCGGTGCGGAACTCCGCCCACTGCGTGCTCTTGTCGGGATTCTCGGGGGGATCGTCCTGCGCCATGGGAAGAGAACCTAGCGCCGCGCGAGAGGATGGCAAATCCAGCGAAGGTTAGCTTTCGCCGGCCTCGCGCTTCAGATCGTACAGCAGGTCGAGCGCCTCGCGCGGGCTGAGCGCGTCGATATCGAGGCCCGAGAGCCGATCGCGCAGCGTGTCGCACTCCTCCTGCTGCGCCTGCGCGGCGGCGGAAAACAGCGGCAGGTCGCCGAGACCCGAGGCGAGCCCGCCGGTCTCTTCGCGCCCCTTCTCCAGCTTCGCCAGAATGGTCGATGCCCGGTCGACCACCGCGCCCGGCACCCCGGCAAGCTTGGCGACCGCGAGCCCGTAGGAACGGTCTGCGGGGCCTTGCGCAACCTCGTGCAGCAGCACCAGATCGCCGCGCCACTCGCGCGCGCGAACGTGGTGGAGGGAGAGCGCGTCGCAGCTTTCCGCCAGCCGCGCCAGCTCGTGATAATGCGTCGCGAACAGGCAGCGGGTGCGGTTTTTCTCGTGGATCGCCTCGGCCACCGCCCAGGCCAGCGCCAGCCCGTCATAGGTCGAGGTGCCGCGCCCGACCTCGTCGAGGATCACGAAGCTGCGCTCCGTTGCCTGCGCAAGGATGGTCGCGGTTTCGACCATCTCGACCATGAAGGTGGAGCGCCCGCGCGCAAGATTGTCGCTTGCGCCGACGCGGCTGAACAGCCGGTCGACCAGCCCGATCCGTGCGGATGTCGCGGGCACGTAGCTGCCCGCCTGCGCGAGCAGCACGATCAGTGCATTGGCGCGCAGGAAGGTCGATTTGCCGCCCATGTTCGGCCCGCCGATCAGCCACAGCCGGTCGGTCTCGCCGAGAGCGCAATCATTGGGCACGAAGCGCTCGCCCGCTTTGGAGAGAGCAGCCTCGACCACCGGATGCCGACCCGCAACGATCTCCAGACACGGCGCGTCCTCGATCACGGGTGCAGACCAGTCGCCTTCGGCTGCACGCTCCGCCAATCCGGCCGCAACGTCGATCCGCGCCAGCGCATCGGCGGTGCGGGCAATCGCCTCGCGCGCATTTACCACCGCTTCGACCAGCGCTTCGAAATGCGCTTCCTCGGCTGCCAGTGCGTGCCCACCCGCCTCGGCAATGCGGCTCGCTTCCTCGTGCAGGTGGACCGAGTTGAACCGCACCGCGTTCGCCATCGTCTGCCGGTGCGTGAAGCCGCTATCGGGCTTCATCAGCGCGTCGCCGTGGCGCGCAGGCACCTCGATGAAATAGCCGAGCACGCCGTTGTGCTTGATCTTGAGCGCGGAGATTCCGGTTTCCGTGCGGTAGCGCGCCTCCATCGCGGCAATCGCCCGCCGCGCGTTCCCGCTGGTCTCGCGCAGGGCGTCGAGCGCGTGGTCGTATCCGCTGGCGATATAGCCGCCGCTCTGCCGTTCGGTCGGCGGGGAGGGGACGAGTGCGCGCGACAGCTCGTCGACCAGCGCGCCGTGGCCGGTCAGCGCGGGCAGCAGCGTTTCGAGCAGCGCAGGACGATCGGGCAGAGTCGAGAGCGCGCCGTGCAGATCGCGCGCCTGCGCCAGCCCGTCGCGCACCTGCCCCAGATCGCGCGGGCTCCCGCGATCCGCCACCAGCCGCGCGAGCGCGCGCGCGACATCTGGGATTGCACGCAGAGCCTGCCGCACGTCTCCGCGCAGGATCGGGTCCTCGTGGAAGAAGCGGACCAGCGCCAGCCGCGCCTCGATCGCGGGTCTGCGCGCGAGCGGGGCGGACAGATCTTCGGCGAGCAGCCGCGCGCCTGCGCTGGTCACGCAGCGGTCGACCGTGCCGAGCAGGCTGCCCGCGCGCTCGCCGCTCTGGGTGGCGGTGATTTCCAGACTCGTGCGGCTCGCCTCGTCGATCGCCATCGTCGCGTCGGTCGCGTTGACGATCGGCGGCAGGAGGAACGGCATCGTCCCGCGGCCGGCATGCTCGAGATAGGCGAGCAGCCCGCCCGCCGCCGCGAGCATTGCGCGGCTGAAATCTCCGAAGGCGTCGAGCGTCGCGACCTGGTGCAGCTCCTGCAATCGCTGACGCCCGCGTTCGCTCGCGAAGTCGGAGGGCGGGCGCAGGGTCGCCTCGGCGGGGGCAGGTTCCCAGCCTTCGGGCGCGACGATCTCGCGCGCGCCCAATCGGGAGAGCGCGGTCGCGAGGCCATCGGGGCCACATTCCTCCAGCTCCATCCGCCCGGTGGAGATGTCGCACGCCGCGATGCCGACACTGCCGCGCACCTCGCAAACCGCCGCCAGCCGATTGGCGCGGCGCGGTTCGAGCAGCGCATCCTCGGTTAGCGTGCCCGCAGTGACGAAGCGGATGATCTCGCGCGCGACCAGCACCTTGGACGAAGGCTTGCCCTCCGCCTTGGCGCGTGCCTTTGCCTCGTCGGGCGTTTCGACCTGTTCGGCGATCGCGACGCGGTGCCCGGCGCGGATGAGCCGCGCGAGGTAGCCGTCGGCCGCATGCACCGGCACGCCGCACATCGGCACCGACTCGCCGCCACTCTCGCCCCGGCTGGTCAGCGCGATATCGAGCACGCCTGCGGCGACCTTCGCATCGTCGAAGAACAGCTCGAAGAAGTCGCCCATGCGATAGAACAGCAGGCAATCGCCAGCTTGGCGCTTGAGCGCATGGTACTGTTCCATCATCGGCGTAAGCTTGGCGGTCACGAACACAGGCCTAGCGATCCGGACCCCGATTCGGGAAGCGAGCGGGTTTTGCCTGTCCCCTGTCGCATTCGCCGAAAGCTGCTCGGCACCACTGGCGGTTTGCGGGCGTTGCCTCTACGGCACCCGCGACATCGGGACGAACGCGGACACGAAAAGGGCGCAAATGGCTGACGACAAGAATGCTGACTTCGAGGCACGCGAGGCGCTGCTCTATCACGAGGCGGGCCGACCGGGTAAAATCGAGATCATCGCGTCGAAGCCGATGGCGACCCAGCGCGACCTCAGCCTTGCCTATTCGCCCGGCGTCGCCTCGCCGGTGCAGGCGATTGCCGACGATCCAGCCAACGCCGCGAAATACACCGCCCGGTCGAACCTCGTTGCCGTGATCTCGAACGGAACCGCGATCCTCGGCATGGGCAATCTCGGCGCGCTCGCCAGCAAGCCGGTGATGGAAGGCAAGGCGGTCCTGTTCAAACGCTTCGCCGACGTCGATTCGATCGACCTCGAGCTCGATACCGAAGATCCGGACAAGTTCATCGAAGCGGTCGCGCTGATGGAGCCGAGCTTCGGCGGGATCAATCTGGAAGACATCGCGGCACCCGAATGCTTCATCATCGAACGGGCGCTGCGCGAGCGCATGAACATCCCGGTGATGCACGACGACCAGCACGGCACCGCGATCATCGCCACCGCCGGGCTGATCAACGCCTGCCACCTGACCGGGCGCGATCTCAAGAACGTTCGAATGGTGGTCAACGGAGCGGGGGCGAGCGCGCTCGCCTGCACCGCGCTGATCAAGTCGGTCGGTGTGCCGCACGAAAACGTGATCGTGTGCGACCGTTCGGGCCCGATCTACCCGGGGCGTGCCGATGTCGACCAGTGGAAGAGCGCGCACGCGGTCGAAACCGATGCGCGCAGCCTTGAGGAAGCGCTCGATGGCGCGGACATTTTCCTCGGCCTGTCGGCCGCCGGTGCGCTCAAGCCCGAATGGGTGGAGAAGATGGCGAAGTCGCCGATCATCTTCGCAATGGCCAACCCCGTTCCCGAAATCATGCCCGAGGAAGCCAAGGCGGTACGGCCCGACGCGATCATCGCGACCGGCCGCAGCGATTATCCCAACCAGGTCAACAACGTGCTGGGCTTCCCCTTTATCTTCCGCGGCGCGCTGGATGTGCGCGCGACCGCGATCAACGAAGAGATGAAGATCGCCGCAGCCGAGGCGATTGCCGGGCTGGCGCGCGAACGCGTGCCCGAAGAGGTCGCCGCGGCCTATGGCAAGAACCAGAAGTTCGGCACCGACTACATCATCCCCGCGCCGTTCGATCCGCGCCTGATGGAAGTCGTGTCTTCCGCCGTCGCCGAAGCGGCGATGAAGTCGGGCGTCGCGCAATTCCACATCGAGGATATGGACGCCTACCGGCTGGCGCTGAAATCGCGCCTCAACCCCACCACATCGGTGCTCACGCGGGTGTACGAGGAAGCCAAGGCCAATCCCAAGCGGGTGGTCTTCGCCGAGGCGGAAGAGGACGTCGCCCTGCGCGCCGCGATCCAGTTCCGCGATTTCGGTTACGGCACGCCGATCCTCGTCGGACGGACCAAGGCCGTGGCGGACAAGATGCACATGCTCGGCGTGTCCGATCCGGGCAGCTTCGAAATCCAGAACTCGGCCGACAGCGAACACGTGCCCGAGATGGTCGACTTCCTCTACAAGCGGCTCCAGCGGCGCGGGTATACCGAGCGTGACGTGCGCCGCATGGTCAACCAGGATCGCAACGTTTTCGCCTCGCTGCTGGTCGCGCTGGGGCATGGCGACGCGCTGATTTCAGGCCTGACGCGCACCTATGCGCAGACCGCGCGCGAGATCGGCCGCGTGCTCGACCCCAAGCCGGGCGGCATTTCCTTCGGCATTCACATGCTGGTCGGCAAGAACCACACGACCTTCCTCGCCGACACCACCATCAACGAGCGTCCCACCTCGCAGGACCTTGCGCATATCGCGTGCGAGACGGCGGAAGTGGCGCGGCGCATGGGACACGAGCCGCGCGTGGCGTTCCTCTCCTACTCCACCTTCGGCAACCCGCCGGGCAAGTGGCTCGAGAACATCCGCGACGCGGTGCACATCCTCGACGAGAAGCAGCCCGGCTTCGAATACGAAGGCGAGATGGCACCCGACGCTGCGCTCAACGAAAAGGTGATGGCGCTCTATCCGTTCAGCCGCCTGTCGGGCCCCGCGAACGTGCTGATCATGCCTGGCCTGCAGTCGGCCAACCTGTCGGCCAAGCTGCTGCGCGAACTGGGCGGCGACGCGACGATCGGACCGATGCTGGTGGGGATGGAAAAGCCCGTCCAGATCGTGCCGGTCACCGCCAACGTGCCCGACGTGCTGACGCTGGCGGTGCTGGCTGCAGCCGGAGTGGTCGAATAGCGAATAGCGAAGAGCGGTGGAGCGGTCCCCTAGAAGGGGATCGTCTCTCCCTTGTAGTTTACGAAGCGGTAGCCACCGCCACCGGCCTTCTCGACCACATCGGCAAGCCCGGTGCAGCTTTCGTCGACCGTGATGCTGGCGTTGGGCCCGCCCATGTCGGTCTGCACCCAGCCGGGATGGAGCGAGAGGACTTCGATCTTCCGCTCCTTCGCCTGCTGTTCCGAAATGCCCTTGGCCAGCATATTGAGCCCGACCTTGCTGACGCGGTAGAACTCGTAGGCGCCCGAACTGTCCGCGATGGAGCCCATCAGCGAGGACATGAAGGCTAGCGTGCCGCCGTCCTTCAGCAGCGGCAGCAGTGCCTTGCCGACGCGTACCGGGCCGTACGCATTGGTCTGCATCACATGCGCAATTTCGTCGTCGGTCGCCTGTTCGGCGGACTGGTGCGATGCGCCGGTGATCCCGGCATTGACGATGATCGCGTCGAGCGTGCCTTCGCCGAACTTGCTGGAGAGACCCTGATAGGTGTCGGGCTTGGTCACATCGACCGTCACGATCTCGACGGCGTTGTCGTGGTCTCGCGCAGCATCGCGCAAGCCGTCGCTCGGCGAGCGCTCGCTCGCCACGACATGCCAGCCGCGGCTGGCGAATTCTTTGGTCAGGCCGAGCCCGATTCCGCGCGAAGCGCCGATGATGAGGATCTGCTTGCTCATGGTCGTGTCTCCTTAGGCCGGGTGGACCAGCGTTTTGAGGTTCATGAATTCGTGCAGGCCGAACTCGGACAGCTCGCGCCCGTGGCCGGAGCGTTTGATGCCACCGAACGGCGCCTCGATCTTCGATCCGTTGACCGCATTGAAGGTGGTCATCCCGGCCTCGATTTTGTTGGCGAAATGCTCCTTCTCGGCTTCGTCTGTCGTCCACACCGCGGAGCCGAGACCGTAGGGTATGGCGTTGGCGATGGTGGTCGCCTCGTCGATGTCCTTCGCCTTGTAGAGCTGGCCGACGGGGCCGAAAATCTCGTCCGTGCCCGTTTCGCTGGCGAGCGGAACGTCGGTCAGCAGCCCGGCACTCATCCACGCGCCGGGCCGGTCGATCTTCTCCGCCCCGAACAGCAGCGTGCAGCCTTCTTCCTTGGCCTTGGCGACCTGCTTCAGCACGGTGTCGCGCTGGCCTTCGCTCGAAAGCGGGCCCAGCTCGGTATCGTCGTCCATCGGATCGCCCAGCTTCACATCCTGCAGCGCGGCCACGAAGCGATCGGCGAAATCGTCGTGGATGTCGGCATGCACGATCGTGCGCTTGCCGCAGATGCACGACTGCCCATTGTTCTGAATCCGCGCGGTCACCGCGTCCTTCACCGCCTGATCGATATCGGCCGAGGGCATTACGATGAAGGGGTCGCTGCCGCCCAGTTCAAGCACAACCTTCTTCAGGTGCTTGCCCGCCTGCGCGGCCACCGCGCTGCCCGCACCCTCGCTGCCGGTCAGGGTCGCGGCGACGACGCGCGGATCGGCGATGACGTCGTTGATGGGGTCGGACGAAACGCACAGGTTCTGGAACAGTCCCTCGGGCCCTCCGGCCTCGAGCACCAGCTCCTCCATCCGCTTGGCGACGCCTTGCACGATGCTGGCGTGTTTAAGCAGGCCGACATTGCCCGCAAGGATCGTCGGCGCGAGGAAGCGGATCACCTGCCAATAGGGGAAGTTCCACGGCATCACCGCGAGCACCGGCCCGAGCGGTAGCCAGCGCCCTTCGGCCTTGCCGCCATCGGACAGGTCCCAGAACCGCGATTCGAGCATCGGCGGGCCGTTCTCGGCAAAATGATGCAGCAGGTTGGCGCATTTGCCGACCTCGGCCCGCGCCTGTGTGATCGGTTTGCCCATCTCGGTGACGGCCAGCCGGGCAAGCTCTTCCTGATTGGCTTCGTACAGGTCGCCGAGCTTGGAGAGGACCTTGGTTCGCTCGTCGAGCGAAGTCGCCCGCCAGTCGCGAAATGTGCGGGTGGCGGTCTCCAGTTTCCGGTCGATGCCGTTTTCGTCGAGCGTTTCGTATTCGGCGATGGTCTCGCCGGTTGCGGGATTCTTGGTGGTGATCACGGGGGCGCTTCTTTCGGGTTTGCCTACACCCTCTTCAATCGATGCCCCGCCTTGCCGTTCCGGCGCTACCGCCGCCGGTAGCGAAAGTACCAGACCTTAGTGGTCATACTATCATAATACATTGATATATAATAATTAAGTGGCATTTTTTGATGCCTATTTTCTCGGCTAGCAATCACCGGGTAATCACCATGTCAAATTTGGCAAGCACGCGCCCCCATGAACGGATTTCTGCGATTGCGATCATAATGCAGGCGCTGCCAACCGGAAGCAGGTGGCGAAACGCTTGCGATCAGCCGCGCTTATCCCTGCTTCTGTGAATAGGTGTTCCCACCGTGTCGCTACGATTCTGCTCATGTCTTCGGCGATTGCTTTCGCGTCATCAGGGCCGAGGTCGAAGACTGCGGCACCAGCGAGAGCATTCTCGATCGTTGCATTGCGGCCTTCCGGCCCCACACCGAGGACGAGCCGTCGCTCCAGCCCCAGCTGCGGTTTCGGCACTACATCGTAAAGCGGAGATAGCCGCCAACCCTCACCATCGAACAGGAAGCCATGATTACGTAGGTGATCATCATCATTCGTGACGAGGATATTGAGCAGCATTCGACGAAATAGCTCATGTAGATCCTGGCGCACTTCGGTTCCGAATTGCCGGATCGCTCCTGCGAGATCCGCATAGCTGAAGCTGCTGACCTCGCTCTCATGCGCCCCGAGCATTGTGAGCCCCGATGCAAAGGGCCTACGTTCCAGCCAGTTGCCGTGAGGAATCCGATCGAACCGCTCGATCAGATAGATGTCGCGATCAAGGACACAGCGGAAGTCGAGTGGCGGCACATCGAGACCACATTCGCTGGCAAGCCGCATCGTCGCCAGTTCAACTCTGCATTCGGGAAAGCTGTCCCCGCGCTTCTGGAATTTCGCGATCCAGGGTTGCTCGCCGATCTTTGTAGCTGCCTTCGGTCGGGCACCGCCCAGAGATGATCCGGCTGCCAGCAAGGCTCTCAAGTTCTCGTCGAGTTCGTCGACATGCTGCGCGCGTTCGGCGGCTTCCGCTAGCTCTGCGAGCGTGAACTCTTCGCCCGGAGCAGGGCCACCCCCCCATGGCGTAATTCTCTCCGGC
>PBYQ01000041.1 GCA_002729695.1 Citromicrobium sp.
GATTTTTTCGGGTAGATAGATTGGATTGGAAAAAACAGTCGGTGTCGGTGGGTAAGGGTGCAGGTTGGATCGGGGGACAGGGGGGGTTGGTGCCCCAGCCACTACCCGTCCCGCCCCCACCCCCAGCCCCTCCCCCCAGGGAGGGGAGAAAGCGGACCGAATGAAAATCCTCCTCACCAATGATGACGGTGTCCACGCCCCCGGGCTCGAGGTGCTGGAAGAAATCGCGCGGCATTTCTCGGACGATATCTGGATCTGCGCCCCGGACGAGGAACAGTCGGGCATGGGCCATGCGCTCACGCTCACGCGGCCCGTGCGCCTGCGCAAGCATGGCGAGCGGCGCTTCTCGGTCACGGGCACGCCGACCGACGCGGTGACGATGGGCCTGCGCAAGGTCATGGGCGGCGAGCCCGACGTGATCCTCTCCGGCGTGAACCGGGGGGCCAACCTCGCCGACGATATCACCTATTCTGGAACGGTGTCCGCTGCGATCGAAGGCGCGCTGGCGGGCATCCGCTCGATCGCGCTCAGTCAGGTGACGAGCAAGGACGGCGCAGCGACCGAGGATACGTTCGATGCGGCGCGCCACTGGGGGCCGAAAGTGCTCGGCCCGCTGCTCGACACACCGCTGCCCAAGCGTACGCTGGTCAACGTCAACTTTCCCGCGCTGCATGGCGATGCAGTCAAGGGCATTCGCGCGGTCCGGCAGGGGTTTCACGACTATTCGCGTGGCACGGTGGTCGAAGGGCGCGATCCGCGTGGCTTCCAGTATTACTGGTTCGGGTTGCAGGCGATCGAGCACTCGCTCGACCACGGCACCGATCTCGAAGCCATCGACGAGGGGTACGTGTCCGTCACGCCGCTCCAGCTCGATCTCACGCACCATGCCTCGCTGGGCGAGCTGGGCGAACGGTTCGGCTGACGCACCTCATGTTGCCGCGCACGCCACAGGCAGCTAACCCCTTGCTTTCGATGAGCGAGCAACAGTCTTGAGCCGCGCCCATTCCAAAGGGCCACGCCAGCAGGTCGAACGGGTCGGCAGCGGCCCCGGCGCGCGCGACGTGCGCGGGCCGCGCTTCCAGCCGCTACGCCGCGCGGTGAAAGTGCCCGTCTGGGGCGACCTGTCGATCCGGTTGGGCCTCGCGCTCGGCCTGATCATGCTTGTGGTGATGATCCACTGGTGGGATCGCGACGGGCTGGTCGACAATCTGGATGGCGAGGTCAGCTTCCTCGACGTCGTCTATTTCACGATGATCTCGATCACCACGACCGGCTTCGGCGACATCGCGCCGATCACCGACCGCGCGCGGCTGGTGGAGGCGGTGATCGTCACGCCGGTCCGCTTCGCCGTGCTCTTCATTTTCGTGGGCACCGCCTACAACTTCCTCATTCAGCGCAGCTGGGAGAAATTCCGCATGAACCGCATCCAAGACCAACTCGCTGACCATATCATCGTGCTCGGCTACGGCGTCTCCGGCTCGGAATCGGTCGCCGAACTGATCGAGCGCGGTATCGAACCGCATTGCATCGTCGTGATCGACCCCAGCGAGGAGCGACTTGCGGAGGCCGAGGCACTGGGCTGCAACATCATGGCCGCCGACGCGACGCGCGACGAGACGCTGAAGGCGGTCAAGATCGACCGCGCGCAAAGCGTGCTCGTTTCGGCGGGGCGCGACGACACCTCGATCCTGATCGTGCTGACCGTGCGCGCTCTTGCGCCCGCCGTGCCGATCAGCGTGGTGGTGCGCGCATCGGACAATGAAAGCCTCGCGCGGCAGGCGGGTGCCAACAACGTCATCAACCCGGTCCACTTCACCGGGCTACTGCTCGCGGGCAGCGTAAAGGGCGCGCATATCGCCGATTACCTCGCCGATCTGGCCTCGATCTCGGGCCGGGTCCAACTGGTCGAGCGGCCCGTCACCGCGGAGGAATGCGGCTGCGACATCAGCCAGCTCAGGACCGGCGGCAGGGGCCTGCGCGTCTATCGCAATGGCGAGGCGCTCGGCTTCTGGGAGGACGAGTGCAAGAACCTTCAGGCGGGCGACATCGTGGTCGAGATCGTCCCCACCACCGACGGCGAGGAGCGTGGCGACGGGCATAATGGGGCCGGGATGCCCCAATGATGGTCAGGCCATAAAGACGAACACTGCACCCATCGCGGCCATTGCTGTGACGAGAAAGCCCGCGTCGATCGCGAAAACCTGCCACGGTGCGTTGAGGTAGAGGTAGCGAATGCCGATCGCGGGGGTCATCAGCATCAGCCCATACCCGACGGAGATCATCATCATCGCCCGCACCGACGGGCTCGACATCGCAAACTGGTGCGCCAGTGTGAGCGAAATGAGCAGCGCAAAAGCGAAGGTCAGCCCGAACACCAGCCACAGCGGCCGGTCTCCGCTGAACTTCGCGTCGGGTTCGCGCCCGATGGCCCGCTTCCAGATCGTGCCGAACAGCACCCCGTACCAGACCATCCCGACGAGGAAGAAGGCAGCGGCCCCCAGCACCACTCTCAGAAGATCGATATTGCCCATCGCCAATTGTACCTCAAAAATTGCCTTCGACGCGCCGCCTAGCGCATCGCGCGCCATGGGTGTAGAGCGCGCCGCCAGATGAACACCCCCACCACAAATATACCCGACGCAAAGAAGGTCGGCATGGTCAGCCTCGGCTGCCCCAAGGCTTTGGTCGATTCCGAGCGGATTCTCACGCGCCTGCGGGCCGATGGCTACGCGATGAGCGCCGACTATGCCGGTGCCGACATCGTGCTGGTCAACACCTGCGGCTTCCTCGATTCTGCCAAGGAAGAGAGCTTGCAGGCAATCGGCGAAGCGATCGCCGAGAACGGCCGCGTGATCGTGACCGGCTGCATGGGCGAGGAAGCCGACGCGATCCGCGCCGCGCACCCGCAGGTGCTCGCGGTGACCGGCGCGCACCAGTACGAGCAGGTGGTCGAGGCGGTGCACGAACACGCTCCGCCGAGCCAAGGGCCCTATGTCGACCTGATCCCCCAGCCCGATCTGGCCGACATCAAGCTGACCCCGCGCCATTACAGCTATCTCAAGATTTCCGAGGGCTGCAATCACTCCTGCGCCTTCTGCATCATCCCGGATCTGCGCGGTAAACTCGCCAGCCGGCGGATCGATGCGGTGCTGCGCGAGGCGGAAAAGCTGGTCGCGGCGGGCACGAAGGAACTGCTGGTCATCAGCCAGGACACCTCGGCCTATGGCGTAGATACCCGGCATGAGGCGCGCGAGTGGAAGGGCCCCGAAGACTCCGAAAAAAGACTCGTCCGTGCGCACATGACCGACCTGGCGCGCGAACTCGGCCAGCTGCGCACCTCCGAAGGAACGCCGCCGTGGGTCCGGCTGCACTATGTATACCCCTACCCCCACGTCGATCAGGTCATCCCGCTGATGGCCGAAGGGCTGCTGACTCCCTATCTCGACATCCCGTTCCAGCACGCTGCGCCTTCGGTATTGAAGCGCATGAAGCGCCCTGCGAACGAGGCGAAGGTGCTCGAACGGCTGAAGGGCTGGCGCGAGATCTGCCCCGATATCGCGGTGCGATCGAGCTTCGTGGTCGGCTTCCCGGGCGAGACGGAAGAGGATTTCCAGTACCTGCTCGACTGGCTGGAGGAAGCCCAGCTCGACCGCGTCGGCGCATTCCGGTTCGAGCCGGTCGAAGGCGCGGCAGCGAACGTCCTGCCCGATCCGGTGCCCGAAGCGGTCAAAGAAGAGCGCTACGCCCGCATCATGGAGGCGACCGCGCGGATCAGCGCGGCCAAGCTGCAGGCGAAGATCGGCCGCACGTTGCCGGTCATCATCGACGAAGTGGGCGAACCCGACGAGGATGGCGACATCGGCGCGACCGGTCGCAGTCAGGCCGACGCGCCCGAGATCGATGGCAACGTGTTCCTGCGCAACGTGTCTACCAGTCTCGCCCCCGGCGACATCGTCGATGTCGCGATCGAGGACGCCGACGAACACGACCTGTTCGGCGTACCGAGCGAATAAACATGGTCTCGCGCGGCACTTAACCCGCGCGAGGCGTTACCGGGTATGACCATTTCTATCCGATCGAGCTTCGCCTTCACCACCGAAGCGCCCATCGATGCCCTCCTGCAATTCGCGGTGGCGGATATCCCCGAGCAGAAACTGCTCTCTTGCCGGACCGGCCTGACCGACGCCGCGCGGTGCGCGCGTATCCCTGCCCAAGAAGATATCGGCGAGCGCGTATGGGTGCGAGCCAATGGCCGCTTCGAGGTGCAGCACGAGGCGCAGGTCGAAATCCAGCGGCAGGTGATCGAGCTGTCCTCGCTCAAGCAGCTCGAACCGCACCAGATGCCCGCCGCACCGGTGAAATACCTGTTCGATTCGCGCTATTGCCAGGCCGACCAGTTCCAGAGCTTTGTCGGCGACCAGTTCGAGGGAACGGCCGGGGGCGAGCGGGTCCAGGCAATCCGCGACTGGGTGGCGGAGAAGTTCACCTACGCGCCGGGCAGCTCCGACGCGTCGACCACCGCGCACGACAGCTTCATCGAACGGCGCGGCATCTGCCGCGACTACGCGCACATGGTCGTCACGCTGGCCCGCGCGAGCGTGATCCCCGCGCGCTTCGTCGCCTGCTATGCGCCCGATGTAACCCCGCAGGATTTCCACGCGGTCGCGGAAGTCTTCCTGCACGACCCTGAATCGGAAGGCGGCGGCACGTGGCAGCTGGTCGATGCAACCGACATGGCGAAGCCCGATGAAATCGTGAAGATCGGCGTTGGACGCGACGCAGCCGACGTCAGTTTCCTGACCAGCTTCGGCATGGTCGATCTGTGCGAGAAGGTTGTACAGGTACTGCGCGACTGAGCTTTCCGGCAGAAAAGCGCATTAACCTTTGGTCGCTATACCGTCCGATGCAGAGACGCGCTCCGTTGGACCGCTGTTTCTTTCCGCGCGCGCGAGGCAAATGGCATGACCATGACCAAAGCACTTATCTGGATCGGCGGGGCGACGCTCGCCACCGTGCTGCTGTTCGGCGCCGTATCGATCGGCGCGCGCCTCCTCTATGCGGACAAGAACGGGGAGCCCGTAGCAGTGGCGCCCGATATCGAGGATGCGATTCCCGTCGACCGCTCCAAGTTTGCCGATGACGGCGCGCCGATCGATGGTCAGCCGGTGGAACCGGACGCGACCGGCGATCCCTCGCTGACCGACGAAACGGTCGAAGCCGATACTTCTGCGGACGAAAGCACTGCGGGGCGCACGGCACCAGCTTCCGACAATGCAGCGGACGGCGAAACCGTCTATGACGCGCGCGATCGCGCTACCCGAGCGACCGCAGCCCGCTCCACCCCGGCGCGCGCCGAACCCATGGTGGTCAAGCGCGTCCTGCCGATCGACGGACCGATCAAGTACGGCGAATGGTTCTGGGATACCGACGGCGTACCGCCGGGCAAGATCGTGATGACGGTCGACCTCGATGCCCGAGTTATCTCGGTGTTTCGCGGCGGGTACGAAATCGGCGCCGCAGCGGTGCTGCTCGGCACGCAGGAGCACCCCACCCCGCTCGGCGTCTTCCCGATCCGCTACAAGATGCGCGACAACGTGTCCGAGAAATACAACAATGCGCCGATGCCCTATTCGATGTTCCTGACGAAGGACGGGGTCGCGCTCCACGGATCGCCGGTCAGGAACGGGTATGCCAGCCACGGCTGCATCGGGCTGCCCAACGAATTCGCTGCCAAGGTGTTCGCGGTCGCCAGCAAGGGTGACAAGGTCATCATCACGCGCGGCGAGACGCTCAAGCTGGGCGCGCCGATCCTCTAGGATTTGCGCGGAGGCTCCGGCTCGAAGCGCATCACGTCATTGCTTAGCCTGTCGGTCACGCGGTGCATCATCCGCCGTCCGAGCACACCGCCCAGCGATGCGTTCTCCCTGGCGCGCAAGCGGTCGATCATCCGCGCGACCTCGGACTTGCGGACATCGTGCGCTCCAAGCCGGCCGAGAATATGCGTCACCGCGCCGATCTCGGTCAGCCGCGGATGCCCCCACTGGAAATAGCAGCCGCCGTCGGCCCAGGTGCAGCAGCGTTGCAGGACGTCGGCAACGGCGCGTTCCACAACCTCCTCCGCCTCGGCGAGGTATCGGGCGGATTGCGACATCGCCAGCGGGTCCAGCCAGTCGACATCGGCAATGGCCTTGCGGATCCGGGCCCGGTCGTAAGCATCGTCCGTATTGGAGGGGTCCTCGACCGGTGAGAGCCCTGCCGAGCGGACCACCGCGCCGAGCTCTTCCCGCCGCCAGCCGAGCAGCGGGCGGAGCAACAGCATCTCCGCCACGACCCCTTCCGGAAAGAAGATCGACCACGGACGAACACCCGCCAGCCCCGCCACACCGCTGCCCCGGTTGAGCCGCATCAACAGGGTTTCGGCCTGGTCGTCCGCGTGGTGCGCGGTCGCGAAATTCAGGACGTTGCGGTTGGCGAAGTGGCTGCCCAGCGCCTCGTACCGGGCCGCGCGTGCCTGCGCCTGAGTATTCCCCGGTTCGACGCGCACCGGAAGGGTGGCGTGCGGCACGTCCAGATCCCGGCAAACCTGCGCGACGAAGGCAGCCTCTGCGGCACTTTCCGCCCGCAGGCCATGATCGACGGTCGCCGCGTAAACCTGCCCCGGTAGCGCGGCATGCGCCAGCAGCAACAGCGCCAGACTGTCCGGGCCGCCGGAAACGGCGATACCGATCGGCGGCCCGTAATCCCGGTCTATCGCGCAATCGGCGCGAAAGCGCGCGATCAGCGCCGCGTCGATCATGCGATCAGTTGGAGCACTGCACCTGGCGGCGATTGCTCTCGTACTGGTCGCTCAGGCGGCCCGATGCGATTGCCGGATAGGTTTCGCTGAATTCGGCGAGCGCGATGCAGGCACGATCCTTGTCGCCCAGCTCGATCATCGACTCCGCTAGATACAGCAGGCTGTCGGGGGCGCGAGCCGCCTTGTTGTCCGCCTGATAGTTCTGGAGGAACCACGGGGCGGCTTCGCGCGGCTGGCCATTGTCGAGATATGCACGGCCCAAAAGGTTGCGCCCATAGGTCGTGCGCCAGTGGTCGGGATATTTCTCGACGAAAGCTGCCAGGGCCTGCTGCGCTTCGGGGTAGAATTTGGCCTCCCACAGGCGGAAACCGTAGGAGTAATCGTCATCGCCCGCGTCGTCGGTCTGCGGTTTGGTAATGGCGCGAACTGCAGCGAGCCGTTCGGCGCTCGGCTGTGGTGTCGCAGTCGGCGTCGGGGTCGCAGGACGCGGCTGGCTGGTGCCACTTGCCACCGCGGGAACGCTGGTGGCCGGTGCGGTAGTGGCGGCGGCACGCGTAGCGCTGGCCTTTTCCAGCACCGCAAGACGCTGCTCGAACCCGCGCTGGGTGTTGTTGGCCTGTTCGACCTGCCCGGTAAGCATCTGGATCGCCGACTCGAGTGCGTCGAGACGGGCCAGAATGTCGGTCACCGCCGTCGTCTGGGTCGAACTACTGGGCGAGCCATTCGCAGGCGCGGCGATATCGGGTTCGAAATAGCGCCCGTCGGCACCCGGGAAGACGCGCCGCTGCAGCGCGCTGACTTCCGCCTCCAGCTTGCGGATGCGCGCTTCGCTGTTGTCCTGCGCAAACGCGGGAGCACCCGACGTCAGCAACAGGCCGCCGATGGCAAAGGCCAGGACCGCACGGGGTTTCGCGGGGGAATTAAGCAACTTCATGGTCTCCCTCGTAGTCTCGTCTATTCTGCGATCATGCGTCCGGCGAACGAACCGGGCCTGAACCAATACCCTATTCGGTCGCGCCCTCGGCATCCGCAGCACTCGTACCGTCACGCGCCAGCAGCGCCTCGGCGCTCACTTCGACATCGCTCATGACCTGGTCTTCCTTGGCCAGCGGCGGCACGCTTTTTCCGCCGACGGTGATTGCAAAGGCGTCGGGGCGCCCGGTGCGGACCTTGGGGTCGCGTGCGGTATCGGGAATCGTGTAGGTTTCACCCTTCGACATGAGCTTTTCCATGATCACGTTCGATTCATCGCCGTCGTAGAATCGCACCCACATGCCATCTTCAGTCGAGGTGAATACCACCGGCCCGCTCGCAGCGGGTTGGGCGCTGGCGCTTTCGGTGGCGACTGCAGCCGCCTGTTCCTGTGCAAGGTCACGCTGGTCCTGTTCGGCGAGCAGCGACGCAGGCTCCGCACCTGCATCGAAGAAGGTGCGCGAAAAGGCGAACAGGCCGGCAAGCAGAACCACCGCGGCGATGATCGATCCGAACACCAGCCCGCGCGACGGCAAGCGAGTGGGATCTTCGGTCTGCATCGTCCCGTCGCGCAGTCGCTCCGCCGGATCTTCGATGCCCAGCTGTTCGCGGACCTCGTTGACGATTTCCTCGTCATTCAGGCCGACCGCCTTGGCGTAGCTGCGCGAGAAGCCGATCGCATAGGTGCGGCCGGGAAGGACAGCAAAGTCGCCATCCTCGATCGTTTCCAGGTGTCGCTTGGGGATCCGGGTGGCCGCGCAAACGTCGTCTATGCTCAGGCCCTTCGCCTCACGCGCGGCGCGCAGCCGTTCGCCCGGGGCGGTCGGTTCGGAGTTATCAATTTCAAAGCCGGCTTCGTCGTCCGCCATCATTCATCCCTACGGCCCCCGCTGCAAGTCAGGCCGGTCTAGCGGCCTTGGTGCGCGAAGCCAACGCCCGAGGTGCGGGATTCCGCGCTTTTTTTCGACCGTTTATCGCAACTGCCGGATGGCTGCTATTCGACGTCGATGCCGCGCTCCTCCGCCCACGCAGCGATCGCGGCCCGCGTATCGGCAGGCGGCTGGGCGACGAGGCCATTCATGAAGGCCCCGACCTCAGCAAGGTCGATCTGCCGGATCAACTCCTTGATCGGCCCGACGGAGACAGGGGTGATGGAGAGACGGCGATAGCCCAGCCCCAGAAGCGCGAGCGCTTCCAGCCGGCGGCCGCCCATTTCCCCGCACAAGCCCAGAGTGACGTCGTGCCCCCGGCTTGCGTCCACAATTCGCTTGAGGAAGCGCAGGATCGATGGGCTCAGCCAGTCGTAACGCGCCGCAAGCTTGGGGTTTGCGCGGTCTGCTGCGAACAGGAACTGGGTCAGATCGTTGGTTCCGACCGACACGAAGGAAACCTTCGGCAGCAACTGGTCGAGCACCTCGACCAGCGAAGGCACCTCGATCATCGCACCATATTCGATCGCTTCGGGAAGCATGATCCGCTTGTGCTGGCGCAGGAAATCCAGCTGCTGTTCGAATACTTTGCGCGCCGCATCGAATTCCCAGGGTTCCGATACCATCGGGAACATGACCCGCAGCGTCTTGCCGCCGGATGCCTCTATCAATGCGCGTGCCTGCGCCTTGAACAGCCCTTCGCGCTCCAGCGCCAGCCGCAACGCGCGCCAGCCCATCGCCGGGTTCTCGTCTTCGAGACTGCTTTCGTTGGAAAGGTACGGTACCGCCTTGTCGCCGCCGATATCGACGGTCCGGAACACCACCGGCTTGTCGCCTGCGGCTTCCAGCACATCCTTGTAGAACCGCGTCTGCTTCTCGCGCTGCGGCAGGGTGGCGGAAACGAGAAACTGGAATTCGGTGCGGAAGAGCCCGATTCCGTCCGCCCCGACAAGCTGCAGCGTGGTGAGGTCGTCGCGCAGGCCGGCGTTCATCATCACCTGGATGCGCGTGCCGCAACGGGTGAACGGCTCGACATCGCGCAGCTCGGCGTAGGCTGCCCGGCGCTCCTTCGATTTGGCGAAGCGGGCCTCGAATGCCTCGACCACGGAAGGCTGCGGACGCACATGGGCTACACCGCCATCGGCATCGAGCAGCAAGTCGTCGCCCTCGCCCACGACGCCGCGCAGTCCGCGAACACGCCCAAGCACCGGGATACCCATTGCGCGCGCCACGATCACCACATGCGCGGTGAGCGAACCTTCTTCGAGGATCACGCCCTTGAGGCGGCGGCGATCATATTCGAGCAGTTCGGCCGGGCCGAGATTGCGCGCGATCAGGATCGCATCGCCTTTCAGGCCGCTGGTTGCCGCCGTACCCATCTGGCCCGAAACGATCCGCAGAAGGCGGTTCGACAGGTCTTCCAGATCGTGCATCCGATCCGCCAGCAATGGATCGTCGATTTCGCGCATCCGCATCCGCGTGCGCTGCTGCACGCGCTCGATCGCGGCCTCCGCCGTCAGACCGGCATCGATCGCCTCGTTGATCCGGCGGCTCCAGCCTTCGTCGTAGGCAAAGGCCTTGTACGCGGCCAGCACCTCGTCGTGCTCGCCGCCCGATCCGAATTCGGCCTGCTGGGCCATCTGGTCGATCTGTTCGCGCATCCGCTCGAACGCGCGATAGACCCGCTGGCGCTCGAACTCGGTATCCTCGGCCACGACCTTGTCGATGGTGATGCGCGGCTGGTGGAACACCGCCTCCCCGGTCGCCAGCCCTGCCACCAGGGTCAGGCCGGTCAGCTGCGCAGACCCGCTGCGTTCGGGCGCGGCTTCCTCTGCCGATCGCTCGTCGATCAGCCCGGCATTCACGATCAGCTCGCTGAGCACCATCGCAGTTGTCTGCAGCGCTTCGATCTCGACATCCTCGTACCGGCGCGGTTCGACATGCTGGACGTTGAGCGCACCGACCGCGCGTTCGCGATAGACGATCGGGACGCCCGCGAAGCTGGAGAACTTCTCTTCGCCCGTTTCGGGCCGGTACTGGAAATCCGGGTGCGCCTTCGCCTGCGCTAGGTTGAGCGTCGCGCGATTGGATACGAGCGTGCCTGTAAGCCCCTCGCCTACCGCCATGCGGGTGACGTGGACCGCCGACTGGTTCAGCCCGCGAGTCGCGGACAGCTCCAGCATCCCGCTGCGCAGCAGGTAAATCGAGCAGACCTCGCTATCGAGAGCCTCGCCCACGATCTCCACCGTGCGGTCGAGCTTTTCCTGCGCCGACTGGCGCGTGGCCATCAATTCGTGAAGCCCGGTCAGGATCTGCCGCGCCGCTGCTGTCCCACTCATACTGGCGGGACTAGCTTATTGCGGCGCGGAGGGGAAATGTCTTTGGCGTGTGCGGACGCAGAAGGCGGCCGTGTCAACCGCTGGAAAGCTCTTCCTTGAGGCGCAGCTTCTGCTTCTTGAGGTTTCGAATCGTCGCATCATCCGGCGCAGCCTTGCGCATTTCCTCGGCAATCGCCTCGTCGAGCGTGGCGTGCTTGGTTTTGAGGGCGGTGATGTGCGAAGCGTTCATATGCCTCTTCTCCTTCTTCGTCGAAGCAGCTCGCGGGGGTGCGAGCGTTCGCGGAAGCCGGATTGAGGCCCGATGGTAACGTCGGGCCTGCCGACAACCGCGGCAGCAATACAACCATAGAATCGCATTCCTGCGAAGGGCTGTTATGAGGCCTTGCGATTAATGCGGCGTAACGTGCGTCGGGCTGCAAGCCGGGTGGCATTCGTCGTGAACGGGGAACGTGTCAGGTGACCGAAGCGGAACTGCGCAAACGGCTGGAACAGTTGCGGATCGAGCATCGCGATCTCGATGCGGCGATCGGCGCGCTGTCCGCCATGGACGCTCCCGACCAGTTGCAGATTGCCCGCCTTAAGAAGCGCAAGCTGCAACTGCGCGACAGGATCGCAGCGATCGAGGACGAGCTGATCCCGGACATTATCGCGTAATCGCGCAGCATCGCCGACCGCCCCGAAAACTATTCACAGCCCAAATGCGGCCGCCCCTTCTCGGGACACCATAACCAACCCGCTTATCATTTGATGCGAGGGGCTTATGCGGATTCGCGTATGAGGGACGCAACAGACATTACGGCGCTGATAGCCGAGGAATTGTACTGCGAGGCGAATATCCTCGCGGACGAGGTCCGGGCCGCATTCGCACCCGCCGCAAGCGAGTTGATGCCGGTCGAACTGCCGTTGCGCCGCGCACTGGAATGCGAAGGGCTGAAAACGACAACGCGCATCATGCACGTGCTCGCATGGCTTCTGAACCACCGCGCCTTCCTCGCCGGGCAGATGTCCGACCTGCAATGGCAGCGCCACACGGTGCTGCCCCCCGATCGCGCGCCCGTGGCGGAGATGATGGACCTGCTCGATCTGCCGACCCAGTCGCTCGTCGCCGAAACGCAGCGGATGCACGCGCGGATCGCCAGGCTCGATCGCGAGTATCGCGCAAGCAGGGTTCCCCCGTCGCGCACGATCGGTTCGATCCATCGACGACTCGACAGGCATTTCGCCCAGCGCTGAGCGGCCGCGCCGTTCGCTTTACGCTGCCGCGAGTGCCTTTGCCCAGCGTGCCAGCCGTTCTTCGCGCACCTTCGAGTCCATTGCCGGTTCGAAACGGTCGATCTTCCCGCGCATCGCGTTCACAGCCTGCCTGAGATCGCCGAACCAGCCCACCCCCGTCGCTGCCGCGACAGCCGCGCCCAGCGCAGTGGTTTCCACGAAGTGCGGCCGTTCGACCGGGATATTCAGGATGTCGGCGATGTCCTGCGCCAGCCAGTCGTTCGCGCTCATTCCGCCGTCAATCCGCAGGCATTCCCACTTCGCACCATCGTTCGCGTAAGCCGTGGCGAGGTCGTAGGTCTGGTAGGCCATCGATTCGAGCGCGGCGCGCACGATCTGCGCCTTGCCGCTCGCAAAGCTGAGCCCCGTGATCACGCCGCGCGCATCGGCCCGCCAGTGCGGCGCGCCCAGCCCGGCGAGCGCGGGCACGATCACCACCTCGCCCGAATCCTCGATCGACCGGGCGAGCGCTTCGGTTTCTGCTGCATCGCTTATCAGTCCCAGCGAATCGCGCAGCCACTGGATCAGGCTGCCCGCGACGAACACCGATCCTTCGATCGCATATGTCCGCTTCCCGTCGCGCTGCGTGAGCACGGTCGAGAGCAGGCGGTGATCGGAACGGGGTATTTCGCTGCCATGGTTGGCGAGGATGAAAGCACCCGTGCCGTAGGTCGCCTTGGTTTCGCCCTCGCTAAGGCAGCCCTGCCCTATCGTCGCCGACTGCTGGTCGCCGACCAGGCCACAGATCGGGATAGCCGCGCCCAGCAATGCGGGATTGGTGAGGGCAAGTTCTCCATGCGTATCGACCACACGCGGGAGGGCATCGGCGGGCACCCCGAACAGATCGCACAGCTCGTGCGAGAAGCCGTGATCGTCCAGCCCCAGCAGCAGAGTACGGCTGGCATTGCTTGCGTCGCTGATGTGCTCCCCTCCCGAAAGCTTGGCCACCAGCCAGCTCTCGACAGTTCCGAAAGCGAGCCGCCCGGCAGACGCTGCTGCGGCGACATCTCCCTCGTTCTCGATCAGCCAGCGCATCTTGGTGGCGGAGAAGTAGGGATCGAGCAGCAATCCGGTGCGCCGAAACACCTCCTTCTCGTGCCCAGCCTCGCGCAAGGCCTGGCAGGCAGTGGCGGTACGCCGGTCCTGCCAGACTATCGCGCGGGCGAGCGGCTTCATCGTCTCGCGATCCCACGCGACCACGGTTTCGCGCTGGTTGGTGATCCCGATCGCGGCGACGCTCTGGGCACTATGTTCAGACAGCACTTTGCGGATGCAATCGAGGGTTCTTTCCCAGATTTCCTGTGCATCGTGCTCGACCCAGCCGGGCCGGGGAAAATATTGCGTCAGCTCCGCCTGCGCGCTCGCCGCAACCGCGCCGTCGCGCCCGAACAGCATCGCGCGGGTGGACGTGGTGCCCGCATCGATGACAAGAATATGGTCGCTCACGGCAATCCTCTCGTTTTCTCGTGGGCGTGACATGCGCCAGCGCGGTGCCCATATGCAAGGCGATGGTCCAAATTCCGCCCCGCCCATGGCCTACCGGCACGCCCGAACACCCCGAACCGCTGGTGACGCGCGTGCTCGCGCCCAATCCGTCGCCCTATACCTTCACCGGTACGCAGACCTATCTGGTCGGATCGGGGAAGGACCGCGCGGTGATCGACCCCGGCCCCAATGACCCCGAGCATCTTGCCGCAATCCTCGAGGCGGCGGGCGAAGCCAAAATCACAGCGATCCTGTGCACCCACACCCACCGCGACCATTCGCCGGCAGCGATTCCGCTCGCCGAGGCAACGGGTGCGCCGGTGATGGGCTGCGCAAAGCTGGTGATCGCGGATAACGGTCCACGCGCCGACGAGGCATTCGATACGACCTACGAGCCGAAGCGGGTGCTGGAAGATGGCGAGGCGGTCTCCGGCGATGGCTGGACCCTGCGTGCAGTTGCTACCCCCGGACACACCTCGAACCACCTTTGTTTCGCGCTTGAAGAAACCGGTGCGCTGTTCACCGGCGATCACGTCATGGGATGGTCGACCAGCGTAATCGTGCCACCCGATGGCGACATGGGCGATTATCTCGCCAGCCTCGACAAGCTCTACCAGCGGCAGGACCGCGTCTATTATCCCGCGCACGGCGCCCCGGTCGAAAAGCCGCAGCAGCTTGTGCGCTCCATGCTTGGGCACCGTCGGCAACGCGAGCGGCAGATCCTGAAAGCGCTCGACCAAACGGCGCTGAGTCTGCCTGAGTTCATCCCCATCATGTATAAGGGACTGGACCCGAAACTGGAGAAAGCCGCGCAGATGTCGGTCCATGCGCACCTGATCGATCTGGAACGGCGCAACATGGTTAACCGTATAGATGAGAGATGGACCGCCCTTTAGTGGAGACGAATGCCTGTGAGCGATGATCAGACCGAGACCACCGTCGAGCGCGAGACCTCTGTAAAAAAGCCGCGTCCGCAATTCCTGCCATGGTTCCTCGTGATCCTGCTGATTGCGGCGATCGCTTGGATCGGCTGGCGGACCTATGGCCCCAACCGGATGGGCGACCCCATCGGCACCACGCTAGTTTCGTTCGAGAAGCAGAACCGTCTCGTCGTTTTCACCGCCGAGTTCGCGCCGGTCGTGGCAAGCAAGGACAGCCGCTTCTTCGGCGCGCTGCAAAGCCGCCAGGTGGCCGTTATCCCGGCGCGGGTGGACTATTCCGTCGACCTGTCCAAGGTCGATCGTTCGCGACTTTCGTGGAATGCGGAGACGAAGACGATGGATGTCCGTCTGCCTGCGCTACAGCTAAGCAAGCCCAATTTGGACGAGGCACGCGCCAAATACATGCGCGAGGGTATCTGGATCACCCGCGATGCGGAGGATGATCTGAGCCGCAACAACACCCAGATTGCCGAACGCGAAGCGCTGGAAAGCGCCCGCAGCCCGGCGCTGATGGAGTTGGCGAGCACTTCGGCCCGGTCGGCGGTACAGCAAAACATTGCCGTGCCGCTCGCCGCGGCCGGCTATCGCAACATTACGGTGAATGTCAGCTTCGACGGCGAGGCATCAAAGCCGACGACCAGCAAGACACCCACCAAAGCCTCGTAATCGGTCCAAGGCAAAAATCTGGCGCCGATCAGGCCAGCCGCCGCGCGTGGCGGAAATGCTCGTAGCGGTTCAGCAGGTCGCCGATCAGCTGTTCGGTGGTGTAGCCCGTCACATCGAGCGGATGGCCGCCCTCCGAACTGCGCGCCATCGCCCGGAAATGGCGCTTGTCCTCGTCGCCCGGCCGATGCGCTTCGGCCCAGGCGAAGCTCGGCGGGCGGAAGGACCGCGCGCGCACTTCGTAGCTGAAGGTGCCGTGTTCGCCGTGCGGAACCGATAGCAGGACGTCGCCGCCATCGCGGGTGAGTTCGGGGGCGAGGCTGCGGCGGCGCATTTCCGCCGCGACGTCTTCCAGCGCAGGCAAGGCCTTCTGTTCGAGGAATTCGGCCACCTGTTCCTTGCGGAACGAGCCGGTGATGGTGGACAGGCGCTTCTTCCAGCTGATCTCCGGGTCCACCGGCTGGCTAGGCAGTACGCCGTAATCGGGCACGCCCCCCGCCTGCTCCATGGCGAGCGCTTTTAGCAGGCCGTAACAGATGAAGATCATTACGACCGCAAACGGCAATGCACTGGCGATGGCCGCCGTCTGCAAGGCTTGCAGCCCGCCAGCGACCAATAGAACCGCCGCAACAGCGCCCGCACAGATCGCCCAGAACACCCGCTGCCACACCGGCGGCGCCTCTGCCGCGCCATTTGTGATCGTATCGATCACCAGCGCACCCGAATCCGCCGAGGTCACGAAGAAGGTGACGATCAAAAGCGTGGCGGGCACGGACGTGATCGACGACAGCGGCAGCTCGGCGAGCGTGGCAAACAGCGCGGTGGGCAGATTGTCCTGAACGACCTGGGCGAGCGGCGCGACGCCTGCCATGTCGAGCGAAATGGCGGTGTTGCCGAACGCGGTCATCCACAGGAAGGTGAACAGCACCGGCACCACCAGTACGCCGAGCACGAACTGACGGATCGTGCGCCCGCGTGAAATGCGCGCAATGAACATGCCGACGAAGGGCGACCACGCGATCCACCAGCCCCAGTAGAACAGCGTCCAGTTGGCCAGCCAGTCGTTCGGCTCGTACGCGTAGAGGCGGAAGGTCCGCTCCACCACCTGGCCAAGGTAGGCACCGGTATTCTGGACGAACGCCTGCAGCAGGAAGATCGTCGAACCGGTCACCAGCACGAAGCCAAGCAGGATCACCGCGAGCAGGATGTTGAATTCCGACAGACGCTTCACACCCTTGTCGAGCCCGAGATAGACCGACATCGTAGCCAGCAGGGTGATGCCCGCGATCAGCGCGATCTGGATTCCAGCCGATTGCGGGACGCCGGCAATATAGGCGAGGCCGGCGTTGACCTGCAGCACGCCTAGGCCAAGCGAAGTCGCAACGCCGAACATCGTGCCGAGCACGGCGAAGATGTCGATCGCGTGGCCGATCGGTCCGTGGATACGCTCCCCAAGCAGCGGATAGAGCGCAGAGCGCGGGGTCAGCGGCAGGCCGCGACGAAACGCGAAATAGGCCAGTGCCAGCCCCACCACCGCATAGATCGCCCAGGCGTGCACGCCCCAATGGAAGAAAGTGAGCACCATTGCCTGCCGTGCGGAATCGAGGCTGAGCGGGTCCCCGCGCGGAGGCTCTGCATAATGCAGCATGGGCTCGGCCACGCCGAAGAAGACCAGCCCGATCCCCATCCCTGCGCTGAACAGCATCGCGAACCACGAAAGGTGGCTGTATTCCGGCTCACTCCAGTCCGGCCCCAGCTTGATGTCGCCGTATTTGGTGACCGTGAGGAAGACGATGAAGATCAGGAAACCCGCGACCGCCAGGATATAGAACCAGCCGAAATCGGCCACGATCAACGCCTGCAAGCGATCGAATACCTGCCCTGCCGTCTCCGAGAAAAGCGCCCCGAACAGCGCGAAAGCCACGATCAGGATCGCCGAACCGAAAAACACCGGCCGATTGGCGACCAGCCGCAGCTTCGAAGGATTGTCGGCGGCTTCATGCAATACGGGGTCGGTCATGGCGGTCGCTGTTGCATCCTCAGGCCCTCGGGGCAAGGCGAGCCGCCGCAGACTAGGGCTTGGTGCAAGGGGCGATCTCTCAGGATCGCGATGGCAAGGCCTTCCATCAACCGCCGGAACCACCCGACGAGTGGCATTGACCTCCTTATATGAGCGGAAGTATTTCTGCGGGCGGTCGCTACCTTTTGTTCGGGATCATTCCCTTATGGCAACTCTGGCTGCACCTCCGGCCCAAGAACGCCGGAACAATTCTCGCTTTTTCATGGTCATGGCCTTTGTCATGGCGACCGTGATCATCGCGGGCTTCTCACTCAACCTCGCGATGGGACGTTCGACCTTCGCCGCTCCTTTCGCAGTCCACGTGCATGCAGGCATTTTCATGGGCTGGCTCGCGCTCTACCTCGCACAGCACGTGACCGCTGCGAGCAGGAACTGGCCGCTGCATCGCTCGCTCGGCAAACTGGCATATTTCTGGATTCCAGCGATGATCGCGGCGGGCTGCACGGTCATGGTCCTCGTCGCCCGGCGAAATGGCGGACCGTTCTTCTTCGCGATGAACGAATTCCTGATCAGCAACATCGCGATGCTGCTGTGCTTCGGCGGCCTCGCCTACTGGGCGCTTTGGCAGCAACGCTATACGGGCTGGCACCGACGTTTGATGCTGGTCGCTATGGCCGTCCTGACCGGGCCGGGCATCGGTCGACTGCTGCCCATGCCGCTGATGATCCCCAATGCCTGGACCATCACGATCGCGGTTACCTTCGTCTTCCCGGTGATCGGCATGTTCGCCGACTGGCGGCGCGATGGACGCATCCATCCTGCCTACCTTTGGGGCACCGGGATTTATGCGAGCGTCTTCATCCTCTCGTTGCTGCTGGCATACAGCCCGATCGGCTACGCTCTCACCGAGTTGGTGGTCGCGGGCACGCCGGGTGCGGAGCGCCCAATGGAGGCGTTCCTTCCGCCCGGGTTCGAGATGTAGGGCCCGCATCGCGTTTTGCGCGGAACACACTCGCTTGACGCCCCGTTCGTTCTATATGCGATCCGCAACACGAACGATCGGGGCCGATACACAATGACCGACCAGACCCGCCCGCCAACCGGCGACGACCTGCTTTCCGAGATCGAGCGCCTGCGCAAGGAACGCAATGCGGTGATCCTGGCGCACTATTACCAGCGGCCGGAGATCCAGGACCTCGCCGATTTCGTGGGCGATTCACTGCAACTCTCGCAGATGGCGGCAGAGACGGATGCGGACGTGATCGCCTTTTGCGGGGTCAAGTTCATGGCCGACACCGCCAAGATCCTGAGCCCCGAGAAGATCGTCGTCCTGCCCGACATGGACGCCGGCTGCAGCCTCGAAGACTCCTGCCCGCCGGAGAAGTTCAAGGCTTTCCGCGAGGCGCACCCGGATCATATCGCGCTGACCTACATCAACTGTTCGACCGAGGTGAAAGCCCTGTCGGACGTGATCGTTACCAGTTCCAGCGCCGAAACGATCATCAGCCAGATCCCGGAGGATCAGCCGATCATCTTCGGGCCGGACCGGCATCTTGGCGGCTATCTCAACCGCAAGTTCAATCGCGACATGCTGCTGTGGCCGGGCGTGTGCATCGTCCACGAGGCTTTTAGCGAAACCGAGCTTCTCAAGCTCAAGGCGCAGCACCCCGGCGCGCCGATCGCGGCGCACCCCGAGTGCCCCGCCGCGATCGTCGACCACGCCGACTATGTTGGCTCGACCAGCGGCATCCTGCAGTTCGCCGAGACCTTCCCCGGCGACACGCTGATCGTCGCGACCGAGCCGCACATCATCCACCAGATGGAAAAGGCGCTGCCGGGCAAGACCTTCATCGGTGCGCCGGGTGCGGACGGCAACTGCAACTGCAACATCTGCCCGTACATGGCGCTCAACACGCTGGAAAAGCTCTACACCGCGCTGCGCGACCTCACCCCGCAGATCGAGATCGAGGAAGGCCTGCGGTTGCAGGCAAAGCATAGTCTCGACCGGATGCTGGAAATGGCCAGCGGCACGATCGGCAAGGGCGATCTGGGCAAGATCGACTGATCGCCTCCATCGAGGGATCGGGACAAGGAAAAAGGCCGGGGCGAACCACCACCCCGGCCTTCATCGTATCATCGTCAGGGAGACGATTTGCGAAATTACGGTGCGCGCCGCAGCCCCGGCCCGCCGGTGTTCGGCTTTTCGGGCGGAGACGCCATGGCGTCGGCGGCGGGCATATAGCCTTCGAAAGCGCTCCGGCGCAGCACGAAGCGCGCCAGGATCAGGCCGTAGATCAGCTTGGTGGCGATGTCCGCGAAGCAGAAGATCGCCTGCTGGGCGACGACGATTTCGCCCTTCGGCCCGAGCTGCGGCAATGCGTAGGCGATCGGATAGAGCCCCCAGGTCGCGAGGAAGAACCACCACAGGTTGTTGGGCCACGGCTTCAGGATGTCGGGCGTGTTGACCATCCCTGCAATCAGCGTCTGTCGCACTTCCAGGATGAGCCACAGGAAGAAGATCGTGGAGACGACGCCCCACAGGTTGAGATGCGAGAAATCGCCGACAGCGCCGAACTGGCCGTAAAGACCGGCCCAGATCATCAGCACCCCGGGCACCGCCATCCGCAGCGCCCTGCGGTTCACATCGGACTGGCGCAGGCCCATCGCGATCGCCAGCTGCGTGAGCAGGATGGGCACCGTGATCGTCCAGTTGCCGTACCGATAGGCGTTGGTGAAGACCTCGTTTTCAGCCAGCGGACGGAACGCCCCATCGACGAAGGCGTAGCTTTCCTTCCACAGCGAGAATTCCTGCAGCAGGCTGATCCCGGCGCTCGCCATGACGACAGCCGAAAGGATCGGCACCAGCCGGTAACGGGGCGCGAGATTGTGCGCGCTCATCACGAAGAACAGGATGAAGGCGAAAAATGCGCCGTAACTAACCATAAGGATTAACGATACCAGCTGGTACTGCTGGCTCGTCAGGGTGACGATATTCTCGATGCTGGAAAGCGCGGCCTGCGCCTGTGCAATCGAGGGTTCGATAACGGTGTTATCGGTTACGGGGGCAGCCATGTACGTCCTTTCAGGGGCGGAACGCGACCGGACCGCCACAGCCGCGCTCAATTGCAGGAAGCGGGTGCAAGTGCAATTCCGGTAAGGATAATCTGCGCATCCGCGTTTCGCCGCGAGACACACACGGGCAAAGTTCCTAATTGGGCCCCACAACAGGAAAGAGACGCACGGAAATGATCGCCAGACTGCGCAAATTGTGGAGCGACATTAACGCCAGTTATTGGTTCTTTCCGGGCCTGTTCGCGTTCGCGACGCTGCTGCTTGCGATCCTGACCGTCGAACTCGACCGGCGTGGGCTGACCGGATGGATCGACCAGCTCAACTGGCTGCCGCCCGCCCGGCCCGAGGGGGCGAGCAACATGCTGACCGTGATCGCCGGTTCGATGATCGGCGTGGCGTCGACCGTGTTCTCGATCACGATCGCAGCCGTCGCCTATGCCAGCGGAAATTATGGCCCGCGTCTGCTGACCAACTTCATGGAAGACCGGGGCAACCAGCTGAGCCTCGCGACCTTTATCGGCACCTTCGTTTACGCGATTACCGTGCTGCTGTCGGTGCGCATGCCCGACGAAGCCGGGATGCTGGCCGCGCAGGGCGGTTACAAGGGCTTCGTCCCCCAGCTGTCGCTGCTGGTGGCATACCTGTTCATGGCCATGTCGGTCATGGTGCTGGTCTATTTCCTCAACCACGTGCCATCTTCGATCCGGATCAACGCGGTGCTCGAAGGGATCGGCCGTCGCCTGCTCTCCGCGATCCGCAAGAACTTCGACGAACCGATGAAGGCGCGGGTCGAGGGCAAGGTGCGTGAAGGAACACCCATCTTCGCCAACGGCACCGGCTATATCCAGGTGATCAACTGGAACGAGCTGCTGGAGGTCGCCCGCGATAGTGGCGCGGAACTGCAGCTTGCGGTGCGCACGGGCGACTTCGTCCATCCGTCGGTCGCGATCGGATACTGGTCCGAACAGCCCGATGAAAAATGGAGCGACGAAGTGCGCGACTGCTTTGCACTGGGCGATGCGCGCACTCCGACGCAGGATCTCCATTTCATGATGGACGAACTGGTCGAGATCGGGCTGCGTGCGCTCTCCCCCGGGATCAACGACCCTTTCACGGCGATTTCTGCGCTGCACTGGATCGGGGCGGCGACCGCTGAGTTGGGCAAGCGCGATCTGAACTGGTCGGTCGGCAAGCCGGACGAGGACGGCCGCCATCCCCTGCTGCCGATGGCCGACGACTTCAGCCATTACGTTCGGCGCGGTTTCGGTACGATCCGGTCTGCGGTGGCAACGAGCCCCCCGGCCGCGACGGTCATGCTCGATGCGCTCGAGAGTACTGCGGCGACGATTACCGATCCGGTCCGCCACAAGGTCGTGCGCGACGAGGCACACCAGCTCATGCGGCAGGCGAAGACCTGTCTGGTCGGCCCCGATCTCGAGCAGGTCGAGGCGCATTACGCGCTGTTCTGCAAACGCGTGGCGGATGGTCCCGAATAGGCGTCATCCGACGCGCGCACGCGCGACCGCAAGCGCCGCGCCCACCATCGCCATCCCGAGCAGATCGAGCGGGCTGAGCACTTCGCCGAACGCAAAGTAGCCGCACACGACCGCGACTGCAGGCTGCATCAGCAGTGCGAGCCCGATGATCATCGGCGGAAAGGCACGCAGGGCGAATACCAGCAGCCCCTGCCCGATCACCTGACTGAGCAAAGCGAGGATGATCAGCGGGGTCCAGTCGTGCGGCCATACCGGCTCTCCCTTCACCAGCGCGAGAACCAGCAACACCGGCGCCCCGATCATGCACACCCGCGCAAGCAGCCCCCAGCTGCCAAGCGCGCGGCGCGCATCCTGCAAGCTCAGCAGGTACACCGCGTAGAACAGCCCCGCAGTGATGCAGAACAGATCGCCCACCAAGGTGGTCGCGCTGATATCCGCGCTGCGCCCCAGCAGAATGGCCGAGCCGCCAAGTGCAAGCACGATCGCCAGCCATTCTGCGCGTGCGGGCAACGTGCGAGCCACCGCCAGCCCCCAGAACAACAAGACGATGCTCCCCGCATTGCCGAACAGCGTCGCATTGCCCAGCCGCGTGTGCTCGATCCCGATGTGCCAGCTGCCGAGATCGATCGCGAATGCGATCGCCCCGAGCGCCACCAGCCATGCGGTCCGCCGGGGCACCCCGAATACGGGCTGGCCTGCCCGGCGTGCGATCAACCAGATCACCGGCAACGCCAGCGTCAAACGCCAGAATCCCGCGGCGACAGGCCCGCTATCGGCCAGCCGGACCGACCACGGGCCCAAAGCCAGTGCGATATTCCCCACGATCAGCGCCGCCCAGTGGAGTCCACCGGGAGAGATGCTTTGCGGTGCGAAAGGCGAACTATCGCCGGGGTTGCTTGCGGTGGCCATTGTGCGCCCCTAACTCCGCGCAACTCATCCGGGTCAACAAAAATAAGGAGACCGCCTCCATGTACGACGCCCTGTTCCAGCCGCTCCGCCTCGGTGCGATCGAAGCCCCCAACCGCATTCTGATGGCCCCGCTTACCCGCGGACGCGCCACCCCGCCGAACTTCGTGCCCAACGAAATGATGGAAACCTACTACCGCCAGCGCGCGGGCGCGGGTCTGATCATCAGCGAAGCAACCGGGATCAGCGTCGAAGGGCTCGGCTGGCCCAACGCGCCGGGCATCTGGAGCGAAGAGCAAGTGGAAGGCTGGAAGCCGATCACCGATGGCGTCCACGAGGAAGGCGGACGGATCGTCCTCCAAATGTGGCACATGGGGCGGATCGTGCACCCCGATTTTCTTGGCGGCGAACCGCCGGTCTCGGCAAGCGCGACCACCGCACCGGGACACGCGCACACGCCGACGGGGCGCAAGGACTACGCACAGGCGCGCGCACTCACGCTCGACGAGATCAAGCGCGTGGTCGAAGATTACCGCAAGGCGGGCGAAAATGCGAAGAAAGCGGGCTTCGACGGCGTGCAGCTGCACGGCGCAAATGGCTACCTGATCGACCAGTTCCTGCGCCGCAGCACCAACCTGCGCGAAGACGAATATGGTGGCTCGGCGGAAAACCGCTCGCGCCTGCTCGGCGAGGTGCTCGATGTGCTGATCGATGTTTGGGGGGCGGATCGTGTTGGCCTTCGCCTGTCGCCCAACGGCGAGACGCAAGGGGCGGACGATCCCGATCCGGCAGAAACCTTCGGTGCGGCGGCCAAGGTCGCGCAGGATCGCAAGATCGCGTTCCTCGAACTGCGCCAGCCGGGCCCGGACGGTACTTTCGGCAATACCGACGTGCCGCAGCAGGACGCGCATATCCGCGGTATCTATACCGGCCCGCTGGTGCTCAACAGCGACTACGGGCCGGAAGATGCCGCAAAGGATGTCGAGAGCGGTCGCGCCGACGCAATCAGCTTCGGTCGCCCCTTCATCTCCAACCCCGACCTGCCCACCCGGATCGCGAAAGGCGCGCACCTAGCGGAAAACGTCAACGTCCCGCAGAGCTGGTATCTGCCCGGGGCGGAAGGGTACATCGATTACCCGACGCTGGAAGAGGAAACGGCGGAAACCGCCTGAACCTGAAGAGACGGGACGGCGCTACCCGGCGTCGTCCTCGTCCTTCGTATCGCCATCGCCATCAGCGTCAGCATCGGTCTCGTCATTGCCGCGCTGGGGCGATTGCGACTTCACTTCGCCGACGGGCAGCATCGCGTCGCTGATTGTCCCGCCATAGACCTGCCCCTGCGGCCCTGCCTCCTTGGTCGCATCGGCGGCAGGCGTCTTCTCGTCGCCGCAGGCGGACAGCAGCAGCGCAACGGCGGGCAGTACGAGGGCGTAGCGGGTCATCGGGCGTCCTGTTGTTCGAGTGCCTTCAGAAAGGCCGGGGCGTTCGCGCGCAATGCCTCATCCCATGCACCCGGCGCAAGATCGATGCCGAGATCGGCCAGGCTAGTGACCCCGAATTCGTCGATCCCGCACGGGACGATTCCAGAGAAGTGCGAAAGATCGGGCGACAGGTTCACCGCAAATCCATGCATCGTCACCCAGCGGCGAACGCGCACGCCGATCGCGCCGATCTTGGCTTCGCGCCCGTCGGGCCCTTTGGTCCAGATGCCGACCCGCTCCGGCACGGTCCAGCTTTCGACACCGAACTGGCCGAGTGTCGCCGCCACCCAATCCTCCAGCGCGTGGACGAAGCGTCTCACGTCCTTTCCCCGCTCGCGCAGGTCGAGGAGCACGTAAGTCACCCGCTGGCCGGGCCCGTGATAGGTGTAGCGGCCGCCCCGCCCTGCCTCGATCACCTCGAACCGCGGATCGAGCAGCTCGCTCGCCGCAGCGCTGGTGCCCGCAGTGTATACGGGCGGATGTTCGAGCAGCCAGAACATCTCGCACGCATCACCGGCAGCTATCGCCTCGTTGCGCGCCTCCATCTCTGCCAGCGCCTGGCGATAGGGAACGCGCTCAGCCTCGACGCGCCATTCGATCTGTTCGATTCCGGCCATTTTCGTTTGCGTGGCGCAAGGCCGGTCGCTTATCAAGAGCCCACATTTTTCAGGGGGTGGCATGAAGCTCGATATCAACCGCGCGTGGACCGACGCGATCAATCTGATCCAGACCAACCTTTCGGTGGTCGCGGTCGTGGCGGGCGTGTTCTTCTTCCTGCCCTACCTCGCTTTCGTTCTGTTCATGCCGGACGTCTCGGCGATGGGCATCGAGTCCAATCCGCAAGACCCG
This sequence comes from Citromicrobium sp., assembly GCA_002729695.1. GTDB lineage: Bacteria > Pseudomonadota > Alphaproteobacteria > Sphingomonadales > Sphingomonadaceae > Alteriqipengyuania. The sequence goes on from PBYQ01000041.1 coordinate 25,222, forward strand.
ACGGCTGCGTTCAATCAGGTCATGGCGCTCTACGCCGATATCTGGTGGATGGTCGCCTTGCTGACCGTTGCACAGACCATCGGAACACTCGCCCTGCTGGCACTGCTGCGTGCCGGAAACCGGCCGACCGTGGGTCAGGCGATCGCGATTGGTGCGATCGGCTTTCTGACCTCGATCGCCGCGACCATCATCTTTTACATCGGCTTTAGCGTGGTGGCGGGCCTGATCCTCGGCGCGGCGATGGCGGTCGGTGTGACCGCGCTGACCGTGATCCTCGCAATCGCGATTTTCGTCGCGTTCGTTTACATCGCGATCAAGCTCTCGCTCCTGGCGCCGGTGATCGCGATCGAGAAGGTCTACAATCCGTTCGCCGCGATGATGCGGTCGTGGCGGCTGACCAAGGGTAATTCGCTGCGCATTTTCGCATTTTTGGCGCTGCTAATCATCGCGGTCGTCGTCGTCAGCATGGTCCTCGGCCTGATCGTGGGCCTCGTCTTCGGCCTCGCCGGTGGCGAAGTCGCACGGATCGGCGGTGGATTGTTCAATTCGCTGCTCAACGCGGTGTACGTGGTGCTGATGCTCGGCGTGCTGGCGGCGATCCATCGCCAACTGGCCGGGCCCGATGCCGAAGTGGTCAGCGAAACCTTCGAATAAGCCGCAGGCCGCTCCGGGTGATTGCCAGCGTGGCGCACGCGGCCTAGCGTCGCGCCGTAATGGCCGCCCATACCGATACCTCCGCCGAACCGGAACGCACTGCAGCGCCGCACATGCCGCCCTCGGCGATCGCCGTGGAAACGGGGATACCGCGCGGCCGCATGGCGCTCCTGTTCACCGTGGTGCTGGTTTCCGCGGCGGGCAACACCGCTATGCAATCGGTCATGCCGTCGATCGGGACCGCGCTGGGCGTGGCCGACGTGTGGATCAGCCTCGCCTACAGCTGGTCCGCGCTGCTATGGGTGATCTTTGCGCCGTACTGGGCGAGCCGGTCGGACCGGCGCGGTCGCAAGGCGATGATGGCCCTGGGCCTGGCTGGCTTTGTGGCATCGATGGGCCTGTGCGGCGCGGTATTGTGGATCGGCCTCGCGGGCTGGCTCACCCCGCTGCTGACCCTGCTGCTGTTTGCGCTGTGCCGATCGCTCTACGGCCTGCTCGGCTCCGCCGCGCCGCCTGCAGTGCAGGCCTATGTCGCCAGCCGCACACCACGCGCCGAGCGCACGCAGGCGCTGTCGCTGATCTCGTCGAGCTTCGGGCTCGGCACGGTGATCGGCCCCGCGCTTGCCCCGATGCTGATATTCCCGCTGGCCGGACTGACCGGCCCGTTCTTTTCCTTCGCGATGATTGGCATCCTCGCGATCATCGCCCTGCGGCTTCGCCTGCCCGACGACGAGCCGCGCTTCGCTGCGCGCGGGCTGGCCTTCGATGCGCCCTATGGCGGTAGCGGCGCGGGCCGCCACGCGACCGACGATGAAGCCGAGGGAGTGGGAGATACTTCCCCCGCCGCCGGCCAACCCCTACCGGACGCTTCGGATGCGCCCGTTCTGAAATGGACCGACCCGCGCATTCGCCCGTGGTTGCTTTCCGGCCTGCTGGGTGGCCACGCGCAGGCGATGATGCTCGGCATCGCAGGGTTCCTGGTGCTCGACCGGCTGGGCCTTCGCGACGATCCGATGGCCGGTGCCGGTCCGGTCAGTATCGTGCTGATGATCGGCGCGGTCGCCACGTTGTTCGCCCAATGGGGCCTCATCCCCGTACTGCATCTCGGCCCGCGCGTCTCGACGCTGGCGGGCATGGCGCTGAGCGTCGTGGGCGCTGCGATTTTCGGCACCGCTGGCGATCTTCACGGCATCGCACTCGGTTTCGCCATCGCCGCGCTGGGCTTCGGCCTGTTCCGCCCCGGTTTCACCTCGGGCATGTCGCTCTCGGTCAGCAGGCCCGAACAGGGCCAGGTCTCGGGCAAGGTCGCCAGCGTCAACGGCGCGAGCTACATCTACGCGCCCGCGCTGGGCGTCTGGCTGTACGGCCACAGCGACTGGATCGGCTTCGCCGCGATCATCGGTTTCTGCGTCGCGGTGATGGTGATCGGCTGGACCCGGCTCGACAGCGACGAGGCTCTGATGGCTCGCGCCGACGACTAGGCCTCTTCGGGACTGGGCAGACGAAGGATCTAGAGGATTTCCAGAACATTCTCCTGCGGGCGGCACAGGCGCACGCCCTTCTCCGTTTCCACCAGCGGTCGTTCTATAAGGATGGGGTCTGCCGCCATCGCATCGAGGATCGTTTCGGGGTCCGCATCGGGCAGTCCGCGTTCCTCGGCATCGGTGCCGCGCTTGCGCAGCCCCTCGGCCGGAGTGATCCCGGCATCCCTGTAAAGCTGCGCGAGCTTGTCACGGCTCGGCGGATTCTTGAGATATTCGACCACGGTCAGATCGATTCCATCGCGTTCCTCAAGCATGGCCAGCGTCTTGCGCGATGTTCCGCACTTGGGGTTGTGCCAGATGGTTGCCTTCATGGTGCGTCTCGTCCTTCGAAAACGGTGTCAGTTAGGTTGCGGCTCGGCGCCCGTGGGTCTGAGCGCGGGCACTTCGCGTGCAGCCTCTTCGGGCGCAATGGCGGGCGGCGGCGCAGCTTCGATCGACCGTGCCCCGCTTGCCGCTTCGCCCGCGCGCGCAATCGCGCGCACCAGCCGGGGATAGACCCCGCAGCGGCAGATGTTGGGGATGGCAGCATCCATTTCCTCACGCGAGGGTGAGGGATTGTCTTCGAGCAGGGCGGCGGCGGCGATGGCAATGCCGGGCGTGCAGAAACCGCACTGAATTGCCTGCTCAGCGACCAGCGCCTGCTGCACGGGATGCGACCGGTCGCGGCTCAGACCTTCGATGGTCGTGATCAGCCGGCCTTCAGCCTCGGCAATGGTGACCAAGCAGGATCGCAGCGCCACCCCGTCGACCAGCACCATGCACGCGCCGCAGTCCCCATTCCCGCAGCCGTATTTGGTACCGGTGAGGTTGCTAGCATCGCGCAGCGCCCACAGCAGCGGCGTGTCGGGATCGAGCAGGTATTGTACCGGCCGGTTGTTGACCGTCATCTTCGTCACGGCATTACCAACCTAATCCGCATAAAACTCGACCAGATGGCACCGCTCGCAGCGAAACGCGCGGAGCGGCTTCAGTTCCTTCTTGTCGATCTTCACGCTCCCGGTCCAGCCGATCTTCGGAGTGCCCTCCTGCCAGCGTGCAGGCTTCATCTCGCCATATCCCATGTCGAGCACGAAGCCTTCCGCGCTGCGTCCGCCGCACTTTCCGCAATGGCGAGCCTCTGCCGCAGCCTGATCGCTCACTGCTGCCAGCTGTCGTCGATCCGGGTGGCCTTGCGCTTCCATGCTTCGAAATCGAAGATGCCCGCGCCGCCCTGGCCCTGCATCACCGAAAGATCGCGCTGGTGCACATCGACCACCTCCTGCGGCACGAGATGGGGATTGCCCATGCTCAGCGTCGCGACCTGTATCTCGCATGCGCGCTGCAGCGCCCACATCTTCAGGAACATGCCCTGGATCGTCTTGTCCAGCACCACGGGGCCGTGGTTACGCAGCAACAGGATCGACTTGTCGCCAAGGTTTTCGATGAGCCGGTCGCCTTCCTCCGCGCGCACCGTAACGCCCTCGAAATCGTGATAGCCAACCTGGTCCTGGAAATTGCAGGCGTAGAAATTGGTCGGCAGCAGGCCGTCCTTGTGGCTGCACACTGCCATCGTCGCGGTGGTGTGAACGTGGCAGATCGCGTTCGCCCGCTCGCCCAGATGCTTGTGGAAATGCGCGTGCTGGGTGAAGCCCGCCTTGTTCACCATGTAGGGCGAACCGCCGATATTATTCCCCTCGACGTCGATCTTCACGAGGTTCGACGCGGTAACCTCCTCGTACAGCAGGCCGAAGGGGTTGATCAGGAAGGCGCCCTCTTCGCCCGGCACCGCAACCGAGATGTGGTTGTAGATCGATTCCGTCCAGCCGAGCAGGTCGAAGATGCGGTAGCACACGGCGAGGTCCAGCCGCGCCTGCCATTCTTCCTTCGAACATTCGTAATCGAGCTTCGCCTGCGTCGCCATCGGGCCTCTCCTTCATGTCTGTTTGCGGCGCATGATAGGACATCGCGTGGCGCGCGCACAAGCATGCCGATTTGGCGCTTTAGCTTGCGCAGCGTTCGGTCTACCGACCCGCGCAATGAGCAAACAAGCCAAGCTTACGCGCGGGAGCATTCCGGGCCACCTCGTAACCCAGACCGTGCCGATGATCATCGGTGTCGCCGCGATCATGTCGATCAGCCTGATCGACGCCTACTTCATCGGCCAGCTGGGCCCGGACCCACTCGCCGCGATCAGCTTCATCTTCCCGATCACGGTCGCGCTGACCAGTCTCGGCGTCGGTGTGATGGTCGGCATCAACTCGGTCGTCGCGCGTTCGCTCGGCGCGGGCGATCACGATCAGGCGGCGCGGCGCGCCAATCTGGGCGTGGTATTCGCCGCTGGCGTCGGAGTGACGCTGGGCGTGGCGCTATGGCTGCTGCAAGAGCCGCTGTTCCGGCTGATGAACGCGCCGGACAACCTGCTGCCGCTGATCCGCGACTATATGGACCCGTTCGCGCTCGCCTTCCCCTTCCTGCTTGTGCTGATGGGGTTCAACGGCGTGCTGCGCGGTCAGGGCGAAGCGAAGATGAGCAGCTTCATCAACGTCGCCTACGCCGCCGTGAACTGGGTACTCGACCCGATCATGATCACGGGCGCCTTCGGGTTCGAGGGGATGGGCATTGCCGGTGCCGCGTGGGCCACACTGATTGGCTGGGCGGTTGCCGTGGTGCTGGCCGTCATCTGCGTAGGCAGGACGCACCTACCGTTCAATCCGGCGCTCATCCGCCAGTGCGAGAAGCCGCGCGAACCGATCCTGGCGATCATGCGCGTGGCGGGTCCCGCGTCATTCTCGAACGCGATCAACCCTATCGGCCTCTCGGTGCTCACTGCGCTGATCGCGCTGGAGGGGCAGGACGCGGTCGCCGCTTTCGGGGCGGCGGGCCGCCTCCAGAGTTTCGCCATTGTCCCGCTGCTCGCGTTGTCGGGATCGATCGGCGCTATCGTCGGCCAGAACTGGGGCGCGAACCAGCCGGAAAGATCGCGCGCAGCGGCGCGGGGCGCGGGGCTGTTCTCGGTGATCTATGGACTGGTGATCGCGGTCGCGCTGGTCGCGGCGGCGAAGTGGTTTGCAGGCTTCTTCACCGACGATCCGGCCATCGTGCGGCAGTTCGCCCGCTATCTGGAGATCGCCGCGTGGGGCTATGCCGGGTTCGGCCTGCTGATCGTGGGCAATGGGATTCTCAACGCGGTCGACAAGGCAGGTCTTGCGCTGGCGCAGAGTTGCGCGCGCGTGTTCCTGGTGATGCTGCCGTTCGGCTGGCTGCTGCGGCCGATGTGGGATTCGGACGCGATCTACGCCGCCGAACTCGCCGCGAACGTGATCGGCGGGCTGGTCGCGGTGGTGATTGTGCATCGGGTGCTCAGCGGCACACCCAAGAATGCGACCAAGAGCGGCGAGCCTAGCGCAGGCTGATATTGCCCGGCGGCAGGGGCTGCGGCGTTCTGCGGAACGGCGCGGTCAAGCTGTTGCCGAGCGACAGGTCAGCCAGAGATGCCCGATCTGCCACCCCGATATCGATAATGTCCTGCGGCTTGCGGCGCAGCGTGCCATGCAGCCGGTCCCACAGGCTCAGCCCGCTGGTCCAGTTGCTGCTCATATCCTCCGGCACCTTGGAATGATGGACACCGTGCATCCCGGGTGTGGTGAAGACGAGCGAGAGGCGCTCGTCCCACTGCCCCGGCAGGCGCAGGTTCGAATGGTGGAACAGCACCGAAGCATCAAAGAACCGGCGGTGCGCCGTCAGGATCGTCGGGTCGGCTCCTGTTAGCAAGACCTGCGCGACGCGAAACGGCAACGAAACCAGCATGTCGACCGCGTGGAAACGCAGCGCGGTGGTCATGTCCATGTCCGGGTCGATGTGATGCACCCGGTGGAAACGCCACAGGAACGGCACCTTGTGCGTCGCGATGTGCCACCAGTAATAGGCGTAATCCATCGCCGCGACGCCGAGCACGATTTGTAGCGGGCGAGGCAGCCGGATCGCCTGCACCAGACCATGCCTGTTGTTTTTCGCCAGCCGGGTGAGCAACGGCATCTCGATCGCGGTGACGACCAGCATCGTGCCCGCGCCCATCGCGATATTGCGCACTTGCCGTGTCGTCGTGTCGTGCGTCTGGCGGCGCAAGGGCCTCGCCCGCTCTGCGAGCCAGAGCCCGCCGATCAGCGCGACGCCTGCGACGGCCAGAGGGGAAATGCGCGCCATGGCCACATCTTATGGGAAAGCCCCCGGCTTGTCGCTATGCCGCATCGCATGACGCCAGAGATCGCCATCTTCGCCCGCTGGCCCGAACCGGGCAAGGCCAAGACGAGGCTGATCCCGGCACTGGGGGCGGAGGGCGCGGCGAAGCTCTACGCGAGATTGCTGGAACTCACCGTTCGCGAGGCACGTGCGTCGGGGCTGCCCTTCCACCTGCGCATCACCGGGGACGATCCCGTGCGGTTCCGCGACTGGCTGGGCGATGACCTCGACGTGCGCGACCAGGGCGGTGGCGATCTGGGCGAAAAGCTCGCGCGGGTGCCCACACCATGCCTGATGATCGGGAGCGACTGCCCCGGGCTTACCGCCGCGCTACTGCGTGAGGCAGCCGATGCCCTCGCTGAGCACGAGGCGGTGATCGGCCCGGCGGATGATGGCGGCTACTGGCTGCTCGCCCTGCGCGAGCCCTGCCGCGACCTCTTCGCGGACATGGCGTGGAGTACGCCGCAAGTCTTTCCCGAAACCATGCAGCGGCTCGATGCGCTCGGTCTCGCTCCGCATATTCTGCCCGAACTGACCGACATCGACACGGGCGAAGACCTCGCCGCATGGCCGGATCTGCTGGCTTGAGCGACGCGGGCGTCGCCATAATCGTGCCCGTCCTGAACGAGGCGGCGGCGATCCCCGCACTCGCCGCGCATTTCGCGAAGCTCGATCCCTCACCGGAAGAGATCGTCATGGTCGATGGCGGCAGCGAAGACGATAGCGTCGCGCTGGCGCAAGAGGCTGGCTGGCGCGTCATCACCGCACAACGTGGGCGCGCGCTACAGATCAATGCTGGCGTCGCAGCTGCGACCGCCCCGCTCGTATGCGTGGTCCATGCGGACAGCTTGCCACCTGTCGATATGGTCGCGGTGATCCGCGAAACTCTGGCCAACCAGCGCATCGCGCTCGCCAGCTTCACACCGCTGATTACCGGCGCGAAGACCCGCTGGCTGACCAGCGCGCACAACTACGTGAAGACGTGGTACGCGCCGCTCATCACCCGCCCGCACCTGTTCGTGCGCGGTGTGCGGCTGCTTTTCGGCGATCACGCGATGTTCTTCCGCCGGAAAGATTTTCTCGCGATCGGCGGATGCACGCCCGGCGATATCGTGATGGAAGAGGCCGACCTGTGCGTGAAATTCGCCCAGCTCGGCCGTATCCGCATGGTCCCGCGCATCGTGCGCACATCGGACCGGCGGATTGCCGCGTGGGGGCCGATCAAGGCAAATTGGATCTACTTCAAGGTCGGTATCCTGTGGGCACTCGGCCTGCGCGATCGCATGGCGCGCGACTATCCCGACATCAGATGATCTACTTCGCGAGGACCGACGCGGTCGGCAGAAAGCCTTCGGAAACGCAGAAGTCGATCAACCGTCGCAGGTAGGCGCTGTCCGCCGGATGCGATGCGAGCCCGGTCACCGCGCGAAAGTGGCTATCGTCGAAACGCGGATCGCGCTGGAAATAGCTCGCGTAGAGCGCAGAGACGCGTCCGTGCAGGCGGCGTTCCAGCGGGGGAAGGCTGGCAGGGTCGAACGCTACCGGGTCGACCAGTTTCGGCTCGTGCAGGCCTTCGACACTACCAATGCCCTTGGCGAAGTCGACCATTGGCAGAGGATCTGACGAGACGAGATGATAGGTCCCGCCCCTCGCCTTTTCCCAGTTTCGCGCCAATGCGACGATGCCGCCCGCGACATGATCGAGTGGCACGAAATTTAGCGTGGCGTTCGTTCCTGCCGGGACCAGCCGGATGCGTCCCTCGGCAATCAGCTTGAAGGCAAGGTAGATCGCATCGAACTGGCGGATGCGACCGGTCGCGGACTCGCCCAGCGTGATCGCAGGCCTCGCAATGGCCCACTCGACATCCGATGCGCGCACAAGCCGCTCGGCTGCTGCCTTGCTCTTCTCGTAGCCATTAGCGAAGCCGGCGGTGGGCAGCGGGTCGTCCTCGCGGATTTCACCGTCGCGTTTCCCGCAGACATAGGCGGTGCTGACTTGCAGCAGCCCTGCGCCGCCCGCCTCGGCCAGCGCAAGCACGTTCGCGGTGCCTCGCGTGTTGACCGCCGCGTAGCCCTCGTCCGTCAGGTCGAAGCGGGTCGTCGCGGCGCAATGGACGATCAGATCGGTTTCCCGCGCCAGGCGCGCGAAAGTGCCTTCGTCGAGCCCAAGCCTCTCCTGCCGGATATCGCAGGCCACCGTCTCGACGACGGGCACGCGCGCGCCATCATTGCCGCGCACTTCCGGATTGCGATGGACAAGCGCCGTGACGCGATGCCCCGCCGCAACCAGCCGCGCGCAAACCTCTCCGCCAATCAGCCCGGCGGCTCCTGTGACGAGGATACTGCTCAACGGACGTTGCGCCAAAGCATCGTGAATATCATGAAACCTGTCGACCTCCGGCTACGTACATGCCTACACACCACACGTCCGCGTCGGTCGGCAAGGTGGGTTGAGGGGCGAACATGGGATTTACGCACGATGTCATCGTGATCGGCGCTGGCGCTGGGGGGCTGACCGCCGCCGGGGGCTGCGCGCTGTTCGGCCTGAAAGTCGCGCTGATCGAGCGGGCGGAGATGGGCGGCGAATGCCTCAACAACGGCTGCGTGCCGTCGAAGGCGCTGATTACGGCGGCCAAGCGCGCGGCAACGGCCAACATCCAGACCCGCTTCGGCGTGCAGCTGGGCGCACCGCGTGTCGACTGGCCGGGTGTGCACGCGCACATCCACGAGACCATCGCACGGATCGCCCCGCACGACAGCGTCGAGCGGTTCGAAGAGATGGGCTGCGACGTCTATCGCGGCCATGCGACCTTCGTCGGCAAGCGCAAGGTGCAGGCCGGCGAAACGACGCTCTCGGCCCCGCGGATCGTGATCGCGACCGGTTCGGAGCCTGCGGTGCCCCCGATCGAAGGCTTAAACACAGTCCCGTACCTCACCAACGAGAACATCTGGGATTTACAGGCGTTGCCGCAGCATCTCGTCATCGTCGGTGGCGGCGCGATCGGGATGGAAATGGCGCAGAGTTTCCGCCGGCTCGGCAGCGAGGTTACCGTGATCGAACCGGGCAATCTGTTGAGCCGCGACGATCCGGAATCGGTCGCGGTCGTGGTAGACAGGATGGAAGCCGAAGGCGTCATGTTCGTGCGGGGCAAGGCCGCGAAGGTCGTCCCCGGCGCACTCGGCAGCTTCACCCTTTCGCTGGAAGACGGGCAGGAGATCGCGGGTACACACCTGCTGCTCGCCACCGGGCGAAAGGCGCGCGTCGAAGGTTACGGGCTGGAAGAGATCGGCGTCGCGCTGGGCCGCAATGGCATCGCCGTCGACGAGCGGCGACGCACCAGTCTCAAGCACATCTACGCCATCGGCGATTGCCGCGATGGCCCCCGCCTCACCCACGTTTCGGGTTACGAGGGCAGCAATGTCGCGCTCGAAATCACCCTAGGCCTGCCGACCAAGGTCGACTGGTCGGCGTTGCCCTGGTGCACCTATACCGACCCCGAGGTCGCGCAGATCGGAATGACCGAAGCGCAGGCGCGCGAGAAGCTGGGCGACAAGGTAACGGTGGTGCGCGAAGGCTTCGACCACAACGAACGCGCCATTGCGGAAGACGATACGCGGGGCCACCTGAAGGTGGTGATGGATGGCAAGAAGGTTCTGGGCGCAAGCATCGTCGGCAGGAATGCGGGCGAAATGCTGCTGCCGTTCAGCCAGTTGATCACCGGCAAGGCGAGCACCTTCGCGCTCGGCAGTGCGATCGTCGCCTATCCCACCCGCAGCGAGATCACCAAGGCAGCCGCCTTCAGCGCGTGGGAGGGGACCGTGTTCGGCAGCGTTCCGAAGGGCTACGCCAAGAGCCGCGCGTGGCTGCGCAAGATCACCCGCTGATGGCCTCGCGCTCGAAAAGCCGGAACGCGCCGCAAGGCCCCTCGCCCTTCGCGGTCGAGGCGGATTCGCTGCCCGAGGGCAAGTTCACCGATCCCGATGTCACCGCCGATGGGTCGCAGCGCGCCGAGGTGCCGTTGCTCACGCTGGAGACACTGTGGCTGTGCACCGGTACGCTGTGCAACCTCGCCTGCGCTACCTGCTACATCGAGAGCAGCCCGACCAACGATGCGCTAGTCTACCTGACCACCGAGCATGCCGCGCGCTATTTCGACGAGATCGAACGCGACGGTTGGAATACCCGCGAGATCGGCTTCACCGGCGGCGAGCCGTTCATGAATCCGCATTTCATGGCGATGCTGGAGGATGCGCTGTCGCGCGGGTTCGAGGTGTTGGTGCTATCGAACGCGATGAAGCCGATGCGGCAGCATGAGGAGAAATTGCTCGCCTTGCAAAAGGCTTACGGTGCGAAGCTGACGATCCGCGTGAGCCTCGATCACCACACAAAGGCGGTCCACGAAGGGGAACGCGGCGCTAACAGCTGGGACGCGGCCATCGACGGTCTCAAATGGCTATCCGACAACCGGTTCTCGATCGCGGTCGCGGGGCGATTGCTGCCCGGCGAAGGCATGGTCGAGGCGCGCGAGGGTTATGCTGCGCTGTTCGAGCGCGAGACAATCCGCATCGACGCGAAAGACCCGGTGCGCTGCGTGCTGTTTCCCGAGATGGACGCGGACAAGGACGTCGCCGAGATCACCACAGCGTGCTGGGACATCCTGGGCAAATCACCCGCAGATATCATGTGCGCAACCAGCCGCATGGTCGTCCACCGCAACGGAGAAACCTCCCCACGCGTCGTCGCCTGCACGTTGATCCCCTACGACAAGGGGTTCGACCTGGGCGAGACGCTCGCCGAGGCGAACCTGGCGGTGAAGCTCAACCACCCGCACTGCGCGCGCTTCTGCGTCCTCGGCGGCGCGAGCTGTTCGGCGTGACCTAGCCCCCCGCCTTCACCTTCTGGCGATAGGCATGCAGCAGCGGTTCGGTATAGCCGCTCGGCTGTTCGGCCCCCTCGAAAATCAGCGCGCGCGCGGCCTGGAATGCCATGCTGCCCTCCGGATCGTCCGCCATCGGCCGATAAGCGGGATCGCCCGCGTTCTGCATGTCGACCTTCCTCGCCATCTCAAGCAGAACCTCGTCCACCTGCTGCGGGCTGACCACGCCATGCTCCAGCCAGTTGGCAATGTGCTGGCTCGAAATGCGCAGCGTGGCGCGATCTTCCATCAGGCCGATATCGTCGATGTTGGGCACCTTCGAACAGCCGACACCCTGATCGACCCAGCGGACCACATAGCCCAGAATGCCCTGCGCATTGTTCTCCAGCTCTGCGCGGACATCCTCGGCGGGCCAGTTCACGCCATCGGCAAGCGGGATCGCCAGCAGGTCCGAAAGCGGCGCGATCCCTTCCTTCGAGCGTTCGCCCTGACGTTCGAACACGTCTACCAGATGGTAATGCGTCGCATGCAAGGTCGCGGCGGTCGGTGACGGGACCCATGCCGTATTGGCGCCCGACATCGGGTGGCCGATCTTCTCGCTCAGCATGTCCGCCATCCGGTCGGGCATGGCCCACATGCCCTTGCCGATCTGCGCCTTGCCCGAAAGCCCGCAGGCAAGCCCGATCTGCACGTTGCGATCCTCGTACGCCGCGATCCAGGGCGTCTCTTTCATCGCGCCCTTGCGCAGCATCGCGCCGCCCCGCATCGAGGTGTGGATTTCGTCGCCCGTGCGGTCGAGGAAGCCGGTGTTGATGAACATGACCCGGTCTTTCACCGCGTGGATACACGCCGCGAGATTGGCGGAGGTCCGCCGTTCCTCATCCATCACGCCAACCTTGATCGTGTTGCGTGCCAGCCCGAGCATATCCTCCACCGCGTCGAACAGGTCGTTGGTGAAGGCGCATTCCTCGGGCCCGTGCATCTTCGGTTTGACGAGGTAGATCGATCCGGCGCGGCTGTTCTTCAGGCCTTCGCTCCGCCGCAGATCGTGCAGCGCGATGGTTGCGGTCATGATCGCGTCGAGAATGCCCTCGGGAGCCTCGCCGCCATCGGGCAGCGTCACTGCGGGCGTGGTCATCAAGTGGCCGACATTGCGCGCGAGCAGCAGGCTGCGCCCGGGCAGCGTAAACGGCTTGCCCTCCAGATCGACATACTCGCGATCCGGGTTGAGCGTGCGGGTCATATCCTCCCCGCCCTTCATGAAGGTTTCCGACAGGTCGCCCTGCATCAGGCCGAGCCAGTTGGAATAGCCCAGCACCTTGTCCTCGGCATCGACTGCCGCAACCGAATCCTCGAAATCGCAGATCGTCGAGAGCGCGGATTCGAGGATTATGTCGGCGACGCCCGCCTTATCGGTCTTGCCGACGGGATGATCCGGATCGATCACGATCTCGATATGCAGCCCGTTGTGGCGAATGAGCCAGTTCTCACCCGACCTGCCAACAACCTTCGCATCGCCCTTCAGCTTGGGCTCGCTGCCATCCCAGTTGCGCCAGATCTGACCATCGAGCGGAACGGCACGGTCGAGGAACTGGCGCCCCCAGTCGATCACCTGCGCGCCGCGTTCCTCGTCGTAGCCGCCTTTTGCGGGCTGACCCGGGATCGCGTCGGTGCCGTATAGAGCATCGTAGAGACTGCCCCAGCGCGCATTGGCGGCGTTCAGGAGAAAGCGGGCATTGAGCACGGGCACCACCAGCTGCGGCCCGGCAATCCGGGCCAGCTCCGGGTCGACATTCTGCGGGTTCACAGCGAACGCATCCGGCTCGGGCACCAGATAGCCAAGCTCCGTCAGGAACGAGCCGTATTGTTCGTTATCGATCGGCGCAGGGTTCGCACGATGCCAGTCATCGATCTTGGACTGCAGCGCCTCGCGCTTTTGCAGCAAATTGCGGTTCTCGGGCACGAAATGCTGGAATATCTCCGCCGACTTTGCCCAGAACGCATCCGACGCAATATCCAGCCCCGGAAGCACGCGCACCTCGACGAATTCCGCCAGCTCATCGGCAACCTTCAGTCCAGCGAGTTCGCGCATACCCATCCCCTATCCTTCTTCTTTTCTGGTCATTTCGCAGTTGCACAATGTGCTTGGCGTGGCCCACCCGCTCAAGTCAATTGCGAATTGAGACCCAATCGCGGTCAGGCCCCCGCAACCCCGTGGCCGATCATCGTTTCCGGCTTTACGATCCGGTCATATTCCTCGGCGCTCACCTTGCCGCTGGCAATCGCCTCTTCGCGCAATGTGGTGCCGTTCGCGTCGGCCGCCTCCGCGATATGCGCGGCATCGATATAGCCGATCTCGGGCACCAGGGCGGTGACGAGCATCAGCGACTGCTCTCGCAGGCTTGCAATCCGTTCCTCATCGAGTTCGGTCCCCTCGATGGCATTGGTACGGAAGCTGGCGCAGCCATCGGCGAGGATGCGGACCGAGTGCAGCACATTTGCGGCGATCACGGGACGCATGGCGTTCAACTGCAGATTGCCCCAGCTGCCCGCCATTGCATTGGCCGTATCATGCCCGATCACCTGCATCGCGACCATCAGCAGCGCCTCGCTCTGCGTGGGATTGACCTTCCCCGGCATGATCGACGAGCCCGGTTCGTTCTGCGGCAGTTTCAGTTCGCCAATGCCGCAGCGCGGCCCGCTCGCCAGCCAGCGCACATCGTTGGCGATCTTGATCAGCGCGACGGACACTCCGCGCAAAGCCGCCGACAACCGCACCGTCGCGTCGAGCGTCGCCTGCGCATGAAACTTGTTCGGCGCAGTGCGGATCGGCAGCCGCGTCTGCCGCGCTATCTCGGCGGCAACGTCTTCAGCGAAACCGTCTGGCGCATTGAGCCCGGTGCCGACCGCCGTTCCGCCAAGCGCGATCTCGAGCAGTGCTTCGCGCGCATGCGCAAGATCGGACGCAGCAATGCGGAGCGCCTCGGCCCATGCGCTCCATTCCTGCCCGACCGATAGCGGCACAGCATCCTGCAAATGGGTGCGACCGATCTTGGTCACATCCTTCCACTCGCAGGCCTTCCTCTCGATCACCTCGGCCAGCTCCTCGAGCTCGGGCAGGAGCTGCGCATCGAGCGCGCCGATCATGGCGAGATGCATGGCGGTGGGGAACGTATCGTTGGAGGATTGGCTCTTGTTGACGTCGTCGTTGGGTGCAACCGGCTTCTGGCTGCCCAATTCGCCGCCCAGCAGCTGTATCGAGCGGTTGGCGATCACCTCGTTCACGTTCATGTTGGTCTGCGTGCCCGAGCCGGTCTGCCACACCCGTAGCGGGAAGTGATCGTCGAGTTCGCCGGCGACCAGCTCATCGCAAGCCGCGGCAATGGCCTCGCACTTGTCCTGCGGCAGCAGGCCCTGGCGCGCGTTCACGATGGCCGCCGCCTTCTTGAGATACCCATAGGCGCGGCACAGTTCGATCGGCATGCGATCTTCGCCGATGGCAAAATGTTCCAGCGAACGCGCCGTCTGCGCGCCCCAATAGCGGTCGGCGGGGACCCGGACCTCACCCATCGAATCAAATTCGACGCGCTCACCCTTCGTGTCGATGCCGACCGGAAGGTCGTGATTTATGCGCCCCTTGTCTGTCACGGCGGTCCTTTCCGGTGCTCTCTTCGAGAACCGAGCGCAACGCCGCTCGTTCCCAATTCTGGCCGGACAGAGGGGTAAGCATGGACCGTTGAGGGGGCGCTGCATCATGCATCCGGCGTGAGTGGGGGCGGGGATAACTTGGCCCGAGAAAAGGCGCTTCCCGCATCACGTCATTCGAGATGCCCCCACTAACCCGTCGCGGAGCGGGAGGCGTTGAACGGTCTCGCCCTCCAATATGGCAGAGCAGGTGGTCGACGCTATTGGACAGGCCCGGCGCAGCGAACCGGGTTGCCTCATCTGGATCCCTATTGCTCCAATCGAGCGAGCAACCCGTACTCGGTCACGCCGAGGGGGCTGCGCGAGCGCACCTGCCGAATGACATGCCGATGGCCCAAAACAGCAAAAGCCCCGCTAGAAGCAGCGAGGCGTAAAAGGGTCATGTTTTCGGGGTTTCGGTGGTTGCGGGAGTTGGATTTGAACCAACGACCTTCAGGTTATGAGCCTGACGAGCTACCGGACTGCTCCATCCCGCGGCACCGATTGTCGGCGTCAGAGACGCCAAAAGGGCCGCCCAGTAATGGGTCAGCCCTTCGACTTGTGAATGGGTTTGTTTTCCCCGCTGCCCGCAAGCTGCAATGCCTCGCGGCGACCTACTCTTCCAGTGCTTGAGCACTAGTACCATCGGCGCTGCCTGGTTTCACGGCCGAGTTCGAGATGGGATCGGGTGGGTCACAGGCGCTATGACCACGAAGCAATGAAGCTTGCGTGCGGCGGGTTATAATCGATGTATTCGAGGCGTCTATCTGGCTTCGAGCATTCTTTCCGCTCAACGATGCCTGCAAGCAGGACTGTCGTTGATGGTGCAAATTCTCAAGCATGATCAGAACTATTAGGACCGGTTAGCTCCACACATTACTGCGCTTCCACACCCGGCCTATCAACGTCGTGGTCTACGACGGTTCGAAGATACCTAATCTCAAGGGAGGCTTCCCGCTTAGATGCTTTCAGCGGTTATCCCGTCCGTACATAGCTACCCTGCGGCACCCTTGGCAGGATGACAGGTAC
>PBYQ01000042.1 GCA_002729695.1 Citromicrobium sp.
CTCAGCCCGGGACAGCATCCTTGGCAGCCCTTCTGGCTGCGCCGTAGCCTTACGCATGGCCGCTCCCCCTGCTTACTGGTTAACCGCTTCGAGCTGATCCTCCGGCAAGAGGAAGCCCGCAACAGTTGCGGCCAGTTCTAGGAGGTTGGCCGGGTGCATCGCTGCCATTTCCTCCTTGGTCAGGGCTGGCGAGCTGATCCGTGGCACCAGGGCGCAGGCGGAGGCAGCATCCATCCGCATCAGGTCGGACAGGGTCAGGCCGCGCAGTTCACCGGCCATCGGCACGCGCAGGTCTACGGATTCGATGCTCTTTTCGCTGCGCGCAATCGGGTGCGGCAGCTTTACGGTGACGGGTTTGGATTTGGTCTTGCTCATGGCTCACCTCGTGGCTTGGGTTTCGGTGATCTTCGGTGGTTTTCGGTGGTTTGCGCCTCTGCTTTGGGGTGTAGCGAGGCGCGCTACAGGTAATCACTCGTTATCACCGAGCTTCGACCGCCCACGGGCCTCCTCGCTGCGCTTGATCTGCTCGAGCTTCTTGCCCAGGAGATCCACCAGCTGGGCCTCATTCATGCCGCTGCCGTTGATGTTGATGGTGTAGTTGTGGTGGTGGACTGCTTGCCCGCTGCGCTGAACAGCTGCGGCTGACAGTGGGGGGCGGTTATCCATCGACAGGGCCGGCTGCTGCGCGAATCCGACACCTGAGGCACCAACCCCCAAGGTCAGAGCCCCGGCCTGGGTGAGACGCTTGGTTGTGGCAGTGATGGCCTTCAGAGGCTCGGCCTGGCTGCCTAGTAGCCCTTGTGCCAGGCCCGCCATCGTAAAGCCGCCCAGGGCGGCGAAGACGCGACTTGGTGAGTGGATGCCAAGCTTTTCCTTGAAGTAGTTGATGCTGTCATCGGCGGCGCCAACCACTGCACTCTTGACCGCCCCAGCGGCGTTTTTGATGCCGTTGACCAGGCCCTGCATCATCATGCTGCCGAACTCGGTGAACTTGCCCGGCAGCTCGAAGCCGAAGTAGTTCATCACTGCGGCGAAGGCGCGGTAGAACAGGCCGATGGGGCTGAAGTTGGCGAGCAGCCCAAGGATTCCGGTGAGCCCCCCGCTGAAGCCAGCCTTAACCTCGGCCCATAGGCCCAGGAAGAACGCCTTGATCGGCTCCCAGTTCCGCCAAATGAGATAGGCCGCCCCGGCCACCGCTGCGCCAATCCCCACGATGATCCAGGTGACAGGGTTGGCGGCTAGAGCCCACATGGCCATGCCGACAGACTTCAAGGCGCCCCCCATCACCAGGCCGGCCTTGGCGAAGGCTGAGCCCGCCGTCGCCAGCGCGCCGCCCATGGTCTTGGTCATTGCCAGGATCTTCGGGCCAAGCGTGGTGGCCGTCGCTCCGGCGCCAGTGAAGGTAGCCAGCGCGCTGCCTGCGCCAATCAAGGCGCCGCCAAGGCTGACCACCGAGGAAATCAGCGGGGCGAACTTGAGGGCGGCCAAGAGATAAACCAGGTTCTGCCATCCCCCAACCGCATTGGCCACGGTGCTGCTCACGTTCGCCATTGCAGTACCGACCTGCCACGCGCCATCGGCGAAGCGCAGCATGCCCTTGCCAACCCGATCCGCCCAAGCGCCCAGCTCACCACTCGCCGCCATCCGGTCGATGGTGTCGAGCAGCCGGCCAAGGCCATCCTTCATGCGGTCAAACAGGCCCGCCGCCATGACCATATTGGTAAACCGCGCCCACTGGTCGCTCAGGTTCGAAACCATGCCTTTCCAGGTCTTGGACTGGTCGTCCATGGCGCCGGCATATTTCTCGTTCCAGATGGCCTGGAGGGTGCTCTGGATGAGCTTTCGATTGTTGGCCGCCACGGTCTTGGTCATGGTCTCGCCTGCCGAGTTGGTGTACTCGTAGGTAATCTGGCCACCGCTCTTGCTGCCCTTGATACCGAACTCCTTGAGGCGTTCGTTCTCACCGGTCACGGCGTCAGCGATAGCCTCAACAGCCTGCATGACGGGCTTGCCCATCGCGCTGGCGGTGTCGCCCAAGGTCTTCAGCATGCCGTCTGCCATCGGGTCGATGCCGTAGGCCTTGAGCCGGGTAAAGGACTCCAGCACGTCGCCCATCTCGTAGGGCGTTTTGGCCGCAAAGTCGCTCACCCAGGACATGGCCTCGGCTGCCTTCTTTTCGCTACCGGTGACGGTCTTCAAGATCGTCTTGTAGGTCTCGAACTCAGCCGCTCGATCCAGGAACTGAGTCTTGAAGAAGTAACCAGCGGCCGCGCCGCCAACAGTCGCTTGAGTGGCCAGGGAGCGCCCGCGCTCCATCACTTGACCGCCTGCCTGGCGGACGTTGCCGGCCTTTGCCTTGAGGTTCTCCAGCGCTTTCAGCTTGGTCTTCTGCGCCTCCATGAGCTTGTTCGAGCGCTCCAGGGCGGTAGCCAGTTGCTGCTCATGGTCGGCAAGGCGATCCACGCCAATCCCTGCGCCCTCCAGCTTGGTCTTCAGCGTGGACAGCGTTTGGCTGACCTGGGAATGCTGGGTGCTCAGCTTCTGCGCCTTGGTAGCCGTGTCGCCCAGCTCCTGCTTATAGCGGCGCATCTGGCTCTGAGAGCCTTTGTACTTCGTTTCGAGGCGGGCCAGATTGTCCTTGGCCAAGGTGTACTGGCGCGACAGCTCGGCGCTCGGCTCCTTGGCACGCACCATCTCGCGCTGAAGGTTGAGCACCGCACGGCGGTGGATGCTGGTCTCAGCAGCAAGCCCCTGCTGGGTCGCCCGATGGCTTTCGATGGCGCGCTCCAGGGCTCCCATTTTGGCCTTGGCCTCACTGAGCGCGCTGCTCGTGCTGGACAGCTTGGCCTCATAGCCACGATATGCGCCCACGTCGCGCTGAAGGCTGTTCAATGCCTTCATGCGGTCGGCGGTGGCCTTGAGGGCTTTCCCCACCGCCCCGCTGGTGTTCTGGATCTTGGAGAGCGGCCCGGTGGCCTTGTCGATGGCCGCCAGGATCACCTTCAGCTGGAGATCATTGGCCATCTCAGGCGCTCCTCAGCTGGTCACGCTTGTCGCGCTGCTGCTCGATCCAGGAATCAACCTCGGAGTCGAGCCAGGCCACAACTTGCCGGCCAAGGGGGATCGGGCGCGGGAAAGCGCCCGAGTCGATCAGGCGATAGAGGTGGGTCTTCGAAACGCCAAGCCTGGAAAGGACTTCCGGGCAACGGATAAGGCGGGAATGGCTGGGCATGATGGCCTCCTGAGTATCTGTTACCGGTAGATACTCGTGGAGACCGGGAGGCCCCGCCGCAGCGGGGCGCTGTACCGGGCTAAGCTACAGGTCAGCCTTCCAGCTGGCCCCTTTTTTTGCGTCTAGCCGGCTTCCTGCCGCGCCGCTCGTCAGAGGTCGGCAGGGGCACTTCAGCAATAGCTGACTTGTGGATGACCACATCCCAGGACAAGACGCCCTCATAAGTCGCGCTGCACCACAGGTTCTTGCATTGCGCATAGATCGGCTTCGACAGAAGACTTTCAGAGGTTCCTGGCTGAATCCGCATGCGTTCCCCGCATGCAGGACAGAGGGCTTTATACCCGCCATTGTTCGATGACATATCAGGGCTCCTGTCGCTCTCGCTTATCGAAGTCGATAACCCCCAGAGCAGACCAGGAGCACGGTATGTTCCTGCACTGAATGTGCTGCCTGTAGTGATACGGGTCGTCGGTCGGATGGAATTCGATCCGAAGCTTTCCGTGGCGGTGGGGGCATACATGCCGAATAGACTGGGACTTAACTCTGCTCATGGCTCGATAGTCACCCCATGCTCAACCATCCGGTAAATCGCTAGGTTGATGACAGCGGCCCGCGACTGCCCAAGCTGGGCAGCTAGCTCATCCACCTTGGCCAGCAAAGCCGGCGTGATGGTCAGGCTGATCTGTTGCTTGTTGCCCTTCTTTACCCCCTTTGTCGGCGCGCTGGAGGAGTCCGGTGCGCCCGATATGAAGGCGGCGGCGCCCTTCTCGCTGGTAACTTTCTGTTTCGGCCTTGTAATTGTCATTGCGCGTTTACTCAAGATTAAATTGGTATTTAAACAATATTAAAACAATACAGAAACTAACGCATTCAGCTCCGCAATCGCCTTCTTGTCATGCGGGCGCAGCTCCAGGACAGAAAGGCCAGCGCCGGCCGCATTGGCAAACGACTTGCGGCGGCGAATCGGGGTCGGCAGGTATTCAAATTGCGGAACGTCAGCAACGGCAGCGGCGGCCTCGGCGTTGTCAGTCGAGGCCTCGCCAGGATCGGCGCAGTTCAGCACCGCCACCGCACGCAGCCCGTCACGCACGCTGCGTGCTTCATCCACCAAGGCGGCAATGTCATTCAGGGCCCAAACGTCATAGCTACGGGGCTGAAAGGGAACCACGATCACATCAGAAAGCACCAAAGCGGCCCGGAGGGCTGTCGAGTCTCGGCCACCTGCGTCAATGATGACGTCCTGGAACTTGCCGGCCTGCTGCATCACCTGGGCGCGCAAGGTTGGGCCGTCCGGGTAGCTTGCGCAGGCGATTCCCGGCGCGTGTCCAGCATCGGCGCGGATGCTGATTGCCGTTTGCGCCGTTCCCTGTCGGTCTGCGTCGATCAACCAGACGTCACGGCCAGCCAGTGCACGCGCTATAGCCAGGTTTACGGCCAAGGTGGTTTTCCCCACCCCGCCCTTGGTATTCCCCACTGTAACTATCATGATTCACCTTTTTTAATATTAAAACCGCATCGTTATTATGCGTTAACAATACAAAAGATCAATCATAGGGGCGCTCCAAGTGCGGACTATTTACCGGAAGGGTGGCCCATAGTCCCGAGTCGGCTCTTGCCGCTGGGGTTGCGGCTTGCTCGCCTCGCGGCGCGCCACCTCGGCCAGGATCTCGGCGGCCTGCTCGCGACTGGTGCCGGCATGCCCTGGTGAGTGGTCGAGCAAAGCGCCAACCGTCTCGGACATGCTACGGCCGTGCTCGGTTACGGCTTCGCGGACGGTTTCCTGCTCAACCTTGCCCCAGTCCACCGACCGCCATCGGCCAGCAGCCTCCTCGATGGCGCGGACGCCACGGCGGGCGAACACCAGGGCCGCGCCTGCCGCCTTCCTCGCCAGCTCGGCCAGCCCCTCGGCGCGCCGCTTTGCCTCGGCCGCAATCCAGTTCTCGCGCCGCTGGTTGGCAGCCTGCGCGGCCAGGGCCTGTTGCTGCTCAGGGGTGAGGCCGTCCAGGAACAGCGCCCGCAGGTCAGCCAGCCGGGCGCGTTCGGCCTCCAGCTGCGCCCTGGCTTCGCGTAGCGCCTGCTCCTTGGCCTTTGCTGTCTTGGCCATCTCGGCGGCCCTTCGCTTCTCCAGCGCCGCCGTGGAGCCCGCCGTGACAGCGGGGGCATAGTAGGCTTGCACAACTCGCGTCAGCCGCTCGGCAACCTGTTCGGGGCTTTCCACGGTCTTGGTCAGCAACCGCTTCTCCAGCACCTTGGGCTGAAGCGTTTCCGCGCTCAGGCGTCCGTGCTTGAAATCTGGGCGGTTGAGCGCCTGGTAATACTGGCGAATGCTCGTATGCGTGGCCTTGCTGCCCTCGATCCCCCGCTCCAGGCCGACAGCAGCGCCCACCATGGCGGCGAAGTCCGTCTGCATGGCTGAGAGCTTTGCTTTGCCCCCAAGGAACTGCTTGGCGTTCAGTTTGCCGGTGCTATCGAGCGGCACGACATAGCCGACCAGGTGAGGGCTGGTTTCGTCTCGATGTATAGACCAGGCCACCAGATTATCGGCGCCGTGTCGCTCCTGGAGCCACTTCACCGCGCCGGCAAAGTAGGCATCAGCATCGCCACCGCTGTCGAAGAACTCAGGACTGGCACCCACGAAATACTCCACGCACAGCACGGCGTCTTTCCGGTGTTTCTCGGGGATACGCGCGCGAATGGCAGCACGCACTGTGGCCGGATCAGATCCGCCGTGGTGCTCATTGAGGGAAGCCCTGGACGGGTCAGCGTTCGGGGTCTCGCGTGTCCGGTAGGTGTGCGATAAGGAGCCGGCAATCTCCCCCATGCTCTTGAGCTTGGCTGTTCGCAGAATGGCGTAGGTCATACCATCAGCGTGCAGGTGGAGCAAAAGCCAGCGCAAGCCCCTGGAGCGCAGCGGAAAGGGTGCGGAGCGGAGTGGAGCATGGTGTACTCACTACACCTTGTGCCAAGGTTGTTCGCCCTTCGGGGAGAGCAAGAGCATTCGCTGCGCTCACTCGCTCAACCCCGCAAGCGGGGGCCCCTTTCGCTCGAACAGCCAAAGCGGATTATTGCTTGGGAGGCAAAAGCGGGGCCGAAAGGAGGTCGGCCCAAGGGCCTTCGTGGTCGCGCTTCCTGCCTTCTCGCTGCGCTCGAAGACAGGAAGCCCTCCCGGAACACGAAGCCCCAGGAAGTCCGCCTTGCCGCCCACTATCGGTAGGGTTTGCACCCCTGCCCCCTCAGCGCGTTGGGCGGACACGTCCTAGACCTGCTGCATCGACCGGGCCTGCCCTGCTGGGTGCCCCCTCGGCGTTTTTAACGTGGTGCCGGTGTAAATCCCCTTGCCCACTGTCTCTGCCCCAGGATTGCGAGTCCTGGAAGGTATGACGCGCGTCGCACGCTGGCCTTGTGCTGAGTTTCCCCGTTTAGGCCGAGTCGCCACGGTTCAGAGGGTAACAATCTCTTGAAGTCCAACCCCTCGAACCACGCATTTGCGCCACTGGTGACGACCAATGGTTTCGGGGTGAGGGCCTGGGAGCTTGAAAGCCTTATCAGATAAGGCCAAAATGAGGGCTACCAGGTCTCGTACTCCGGTCGCTAAATCCAGAATTCCCCGAGACCTTGGTACGGAGCGCTTGCCGGCGCCGCCGTACCGCTTCAAAGCCCGCTAACGCGGGCTTTGTCGTTTCTGTTACCAAGATATTGCGCTTCCATAACCCTTGCAACCCTAGCCGTGGGGGTGAGCGCGCGTAAGTTCGTGTAATTACGTGTGATTTTGAACGGTTTTGAACACAAAGCACCTCAGCAGCCCAAGGGGCAATTGCCCATATCCCAATAAAACCGGGAACTTTTGGCGGTCGTCACTGAGTCCGCGTGGAGGCGCGAGAAAGTACGTCTGACGCACTAAGCCTGCCGCGACATATTGTCGCACCCTGCAATAAAGGCCGCGGGCCTTAGAGTATTTCGGGGCTGTAAGGCCCGCTTTGATGTTCCTCCCCGGATAACCCTCCGGCATGGTTGACCAGGTCAATGGTCGTCCATGGGCCGACCCGGCCACGGAAAAAGCGGATGCCCTGAGAAGCCAGCAAGCGCTCCACGTCCGCACGGCGCCGATAGCCCGTCAGCAGCTGCAAGTCCTGGAAGGTCAGCACCCGGGACAACCCGGGTGCGTCTCGATCACCGTCAGCCGGCATCGGTTTCCTTCTCAATCATAAAGGCCAGCGCCTCAGCGCAGCGACGCAGATGCTGGCGATAACCCAGCGGCAGCCGCCGATAGTTGCGCAGCAGCTCCTCCTCCTCGGCCCGATCCAGCTCAACAGGTGGAACAGTCTCGGCGGCAGGTACGCAGGGGGACGTTTGAGCCCGAGGAGCAGGCTCCCAGCGGTCATATGCCAACGACTTGAGCGGCGTGTATGTGTGCTCGAGCAGCAGCTGTAGATAGCCCGCCAGATCGTTCATGTCGAAGCCAGGTTTGATCGGCGCAGCAGCAGCCGTAGTTGCCAGGCCCTCCAGGAATCGTAGTGAGTCGAGGCTGCGCATGACCTGGTTATGCAGGTCTTCGTTCATCAGATAGCCCATCTGGGCCGTGCTTTGCCGGCTCATTGGCGCACCTCCACACGGACGGCGCCGAGGGCGCGCAGTGATTCGAGGTCGGCCAAGCGAGAGCTAGTCGGCAGGCTCAGTTCGCCCAGCAGTCGGCCGGAATGGTCATAGATACGGACGGTGGTACTCTTGGTGTGTTGCATGGCGGTCTCCTCAACTGGTCGCCGTGTGATCGACCGGGCGGCGTTGGTAGCGCTTTCCGGTCATTGCTGGGCAGCGCTCCAACGCTGCCCGGCAAGCCTCAATCCTTCCTCGCTTCTTCCCAGCCCAGCACCCAGGACAACCGATCCTCGGCGCCGGCCTTGTCCGGCTCGCAGGACTCGCCGCCTTCGCTGGCGGCTACGCCCGCCACGCGGCTGGGCTCATGTATCCAGATAGTTTTCCGCTTCCAGCCCTCACGGGCACGGCGAGCAATCAGGCGCGCCTGACGTTCGGCCGCGCCCTTGCGCAGCTCCTCGCCGGTGAGCAGATCGCGGGTGTACTTGTCGCGGTCATCCTTCATTGCTCTATCCAGCCCTTGCCCCGCATCGCTTCGGTGCGATCCTCAAGCCAGCGCAGCTCCTCATGCCAGGCGCGTTCACCTTCGTCATAGGCCTTCGGATCCGTCTGGCGGTGAGCCTCCAACCGCTTCAGTTGCTCACGGCCCCACTGGTGCCGCTGCGACCACATCTCCTGGCATACCTGCATGAACGCAGGATCGTTTTCGCCGTGCCGGTTATAGCTACTGGCAAACTCGACGAAGATGGCCAGATGGGCGGAATCGTAATTGCCGATCCGATCCGCCTCGAACTTGGTCGAGGCGCTGTTGTAGAGGGACAGAACGAACTGTTGCAGGCTCTGTGCAGCGCTGTAGTCAGCGTGCAGCAGGATCTCGCGGTGCTTCTCGAAGGGTGACGGCATGGGGCGCTCCTGGTTGTCTCGTTTCGTTGTGATAACGTTATCACAACGAAAGCAGGGCGCAAGCCTTTTTTACTCGGTGACCACCTCAGGAGCAGCAACGCTCCAATGCCGCTTCACCGTCGAGAGACTGAGACCGGTGGCAGTGGCGGTTTCCTGCTGGGTAAAGCCTCGCTGTCGGCATCGCTGGACGTGCGCCACGGCAGGAGATTGCCCAACAGGACGGCCGGCCTTCTTGCCGGAGCGGGCCATGCCTTCGCGGGTGCGCTCGCTGATCCGGTCGCTTTCGAACTGGGCGAAGGCGGCGAGCAGCGTCAGGAACAGCCGGCCGGCTGCCGAGTCGAGGTCTCCGGCGCCGCCGTCCAGGAGCGTGACGCTTATCCCCTGCTCCTGGAGCACTTCCACGGTCTGGAGAATGTCCGCCGCGTTGCGGCCCAGCCGGTCGAGCTTCAAAACAACCAGGCGATCACCCTGCTCCATCTTGTCGATC
This sequence comes from Citromicrobium sp., assembly GCA_002729695.1. GTDB lineage: Bacteria > Pseudomonadota > Alphaproteobacteria > Sphingomonadales > Sphingomonadaceae > Alteriqipengyuania. The sequence continues at coordinate 9,216 of PBYQ01000042.1, forward strand.
ATTCGGCGAAACACCGGGCGATCTAGCGCAGGCACGCGCCCGGAGATTTTTTCCTCGTAATACCGGTGCCCGGGATCGTATCCGGCAGCCTTCAGCGCCTCCCGCTGGTTGTCGTTGGTCTGCTCGGCGGTCGAGACCCGCGCATAGGCAAAAAGCCTGCTCATGCTGCCCCCTGAAGGTGTCAAAAAAGGTATGTGCTCAAGGCATGGTATCAAAAAAGCCATTTTTATAATTTTTGACACCATGTTTTCAGAGGGTGCGGGGCGGTGGCTCTCAAGGGCCCTTTCTTGATACCCGGCAGAAAGTGGCAACTTGGGTGGCATCCCACCTACTTGCCACCTAGGCGCAAAGCCGCGCCAGCCGTGGCTTCTGGCTTTTCTTGGGTGGGAAGGTGGAAACAAAACCTCGGACACCCCCGATCTATACCCCCTTATAGCTCCCACCCTTTTCTATGTATTTCGTCCCACCTTTCCACCCAAAAACCCATGCAGACCAGTAACGGCGCGTGTTTCAGGCAGGGTGGCAAGTAGGTGGGATGTGGGTGGGATGTGGGTGGAACCTCTGGAGGGTGTCAAAAACCCGAAAATCAGGGGGGTGTCAGCGCTCGGAAAGGCTCCCGGTGCATTTCCGCTGTATGGCACCGGCTGTTACTCATTGGCACTAGCTGGAACAGGGGTTTGAGGGTGGCAAAGGGGGTGAGGAACACCAGGTGCAGAGGGCGCCGGCAAAAAAGGGGGCTAGGTGCAGGGATTCGCAGGCTTTTTAGGGGGGTATGCGCCCCCGTGCAGCCCAGTCACCGCCTGCGCTGGCGTACCCTGCGGGGGGTGCAGAAAAAAGCCCCAAAGAGCCCGCCGGCGTGGCGGGGGGACGAGCGCGCGCGCCGGGGTCTAGCCGACCTTCTGCCCGTCAACTAAGCAGGCACAAAAAAGCCGCCCGGAGGCGGCTGGACGTGGGGAGTAGAGGCTCAGCCTTCGAGGCCTGCCTGCTTGCGTTTCTCGACAGCCAGAGAGCGGGTTGTCATTGGGTGCCGGCTTTTCTCCACAGTGATTTTCCCGAAGCGCGTCTCGGGTAGTGCGCCTGCCGCCTCACTGGCTGCCGCCAGTGCAAGGGAGAGGTCAGCCAGGTCGGCCGGTGCCAGGTGCAGCGTGGTGGTCACACCGAGTTGCTCGGCCTTGATGGTGATTCGATCCATGGGTCAGCCCTCCTCAGGCGGTTTTCTTGAGGCCCTTGATGGGGCCGAAGTTGCCGCCGTCCGCGGCGATATCGTTAGGGATCTTGCCGCCGTTCTCGACCAGCTTACGAAGGGCCACCAAAGAACTGGCGACGACTTCGCCAGAAACAGGCCCTGGCAGCTGGGCAACGATTTCCGCAGCGCCTGCGCCGCTGCCCAGCTTGCTCAGAAGTACCTTGGCGAAGTTCAACATCACCTGGTCTGAATAATCCTGCGCGGGGCGGATCGTCAGCGGGCTGGCTGCATGCTCAAACCCATTGAAGCTATTCCGCTCTCCAAGGAACACGGCACGGCTGGCGGAAAAAATCTGCTTGACCTGGGGGATCCAGCTCTCATCCGCCAAGCACTGCTGCAAGCGCCACTCGCTGAATGCCATGTTGATGGTGTGATCCGTGCCCAGCAGGTCGAAGCGGGCCTTGGCCATCTTCAGGGTCAGCTGGTCGTGCAGCTGCTCGCGAACTTCGACCGTCCGCCGCAGCGCGGCCGCGTCTTCCTTGAGCTTTACGCTGCGCTCGATCACGCCATTGATCTTGCGTTGATCCGCCCGCGGCTCCATGGCCATGGCCTTCCATTGCTGGTTCGCCTGCTCGGCCTCGACCTCAAGGGCATCGGCTGCGGTTTTCAGCCGGTTCGTTTCCGCGACGGCCTCCAAAAATTGCCGCTGAGCGTCCTGGTACTCCTGGACTTCGGCTTGAAACTTCTTCGCCATCGGGCGAAGGCTTTCGGGGAGTTGCTCGATTTCGACTTTGATGCTCATGGGGTCTTCCCTCTGGGTTGCTATCGGCCAACCCCAATCTTCTGGGGCGGCATGTGGTAAACGGTGCGTCCTTGCCGGGTACTGCTCTTGAAACCGAGGGCCTTCAGGGCGATACCGGCCTCGATCTGCTGTGGCTTTGTCGGGCGGTCATAGCCCACGGCCAGAAGCACCTGGCTCGCGGTGAGCAGCTCCTTGCGCCGCTCCTCCGGAAGATTCAGGTCGAAGTGAAGAGGGATCAGCTCCTCGATGGGGCTGACCTCGCGGAACTGCTGATTGGCGCCGTCCAGGTGCGCCTGCTCGGCCTCGGTCAGGTGCCACTGCTCGCCGGCCAGGTAGAACTGCTCGTAGACCTGCGCCCATACCTGCTGCATGTCCAGGCCATGGGCGTGGTTGATGTGCCGGCAGCGCAGCACCCAGAAGCGACTGTTTCCGGTGGCGTCCTTGAGGAAGCGGTCGGAGTTCACCGAGGCAAAGAACACCGTGCGGCGCGGGTACTCGCTATCAACCCGGTCATAGGGGCGGCGCATGCGGTCGGCGGTTTGGGTGATAAAGGCCTTCAGCGACTCCATATCGCGGCGCAGGGTGGCCTCCAGCTCCCCCAACTCGACCAGCCAGTGAGAGACGGCGGTGACAACGTGGTCGCGGTTCTGAGCGTCCAGGTGCATACCCTCACGGATCAGATGCCTGAGCGGCTGAGGCACAAGCGAACGAAACCAGGACGTCTTCCCGAGGTTCTGCTCGCCCTGGAGCGTCAGCACACCCTTCGACCAGAAGCCCGTTGGCTTCATGGCTGCGGCCACTGCGGAAATGAGCCAGCGGCGCAGCAGCACGTCGCGCAGTTTGGCGTCCTCGGCCTCGATGGTGTCCAGGAAGGCGCGCAGGCGGTCGGTGCCATCCCATGGTTTGGAGAGGATCCAGCCCACGACTGGTGAATAGGCGTGTCGGTCAGCGATAACCTTGACGTACTCCTCCAGACTGGAGCGCGGCATGCTGAAGCGCGCCGCAATGCTGGAGAGCGCGGCCAGGGCAGTGTTCCCTTTGTTGTCGGCAGTGCCGACCATGCCGGGCACCTCCAGCTCCACGCTCTTGGAGACCAGGTTGTAACGGGCGCTCACCCGGTGACAGGCCATCAGCGCGGAAAGGTTTTCGATGGTGTTGAGCGGATTGCCCTTGGCCGAAAGGTCGGGGAAATCCGGCTCGACCTGGAGCGGGACTACGTTGTCCGCCCACTCGCTGGCGTAGGGGTCTGGACGCATCAGGACACCCCCAGGCGCTTGCGGGCCAGGTCATAGCGTGCCCGGTCGGTTTCGCTCATCTCTTGGCCCTGCCGGAGCAGGTTGTCGCCGATCCGCAGAATCATGCGCTCGTGCTCGATGGCGTCCCTGCTGGGAGCACGGCGTCGCCCCTGTCGCCCTGGTTTGCCTGGGAAAAGGTCACGCAAGGCCAGGCCAATGGCACCGACAATCTCTCCCGCAGTGCATCCGGCCCAGCACTTCAACAGCAAGCGGCCATCCTCGGCTTCGCTGATCTTGAGGCTTGGTGACTTGTCGTCATGCGCCGGGCAGCAGGCCTCCCAGTTCAAGGGCTTCACCTGGCGAACCTTTTTCAGCAGCGGGAGGAGCTTGTCGGCGGGGGTCATAGCTGGGCCTTCCCCAGCACGTCGATCGAGGCCGCCCGGGCCTGAATCTCCCGGAGCAGTGCCGCACCTTCTGAGCTGTTCGCCACGATGGCTTCACAGCTTGCCAATGCAGCCGCCTTCAACAGCAGTTGCATCAGTTCCATGGTGACCTGGTCACCCAAGGCAATCATGCTCTCCCGGCGCTGTTGGCTCCGGTGCTCGCCGCCGATTTCGGAGCGCAGGCGCTGGTCAATGCGGCAGTAGATGCCGGTCTCGATATCGGCCCAATGGTGCAGCGGTGCGGTCTGCCGCATGTGCAGCATTTCCAGGTGGAGCAGCTGGCTCTCTGGATCGTCCAGCCAGGCGCTGGCCCACTCATGCCCAAGGCTAACCATCCGCTGGCTGCCGGCAGTCAGTTCGAAGCCCTGGACGCCGTCAGCGGCCGGCACAGTGCAGTTTTCTTGGTATGAGTGAGGCTGTGCGCAGCCTTTCGGGCGCGTGTTATATTTCCGGCTCATGATGTGATCCTCGAAGGCCCGCAGCTCTGCTCAGCTGTGGGCCTTTGCGCTTCAGAAGGTGGCTAGATTGGCGTCGACCACTACCAGCTCGACATGTGCCTCACCTGGCTTGCTGTTGAAGTGCTGAGCCGATTTGTCCACTCGCAGAAACCGAAAGCGGCCGAAGTCCTTCGGTGCCGGATTGTCCTGGTGCATCGCATGGCCCAGCGCCTTGGTCAGCTGCTCCATTTCAGCCTCGCTAATCTCGGTGCCGGTATTGGTCATCTGGATAGTGATCTTCATCGTGGTTCTCTCCGGGTTGAAAAAAGCGTCCCCACGCAACCCAGTGCAGCCCCCCCTGTCCCGCGAGGACAGCCCAACGCCAGGCAACGGGACAGGGGCGACGTGCTCAGCTGCCGACCGGTTGGCCGGCTGAATCTCGAATCTCGATCAGGCGCTCCTGGAAGGCGCGGATATCGCTCTCCAGGTAGCGGTGCGAACCACCCGGCAGGGTGAGCGGCCTGGGCAACTCGCCGGCCCGGATCATCCGTCGCAGGGTGTTGTCGCTGACTCCCAGGAGCCGCGAAACCTCAGCCCGGGACAGCATCCTTGGCAGCCCTTCTGGCTGCGCCGTAGCCTTACGCATGGCCGCTCCCCCTGCTTACTGGTTAACCGCTTCGAGCTGATC
>PBYQ01000043.1 GCA_002729695.1 Citromicrobium sp.
AGCTGGCAGGTGAACGCCTTGGTCGAGGCGACGCCGATTTCCGGCCCCGCGTGGATCGGCAGCAGCAGGTCCGCCTCGCGCGCCATCGTGCTGGTCGGCACGTTGACGATCGCGGCGATGGTCTGTCCCTGCGCCTTGCAATAGCGCAGCGCGGCCAGCGTGTCGGCGGTTTCCCCGCTCTGCGAGATGAACAGCGCGAGCCCGCCCTTGGGCAGCGGCGGTTCGCGGTAACGGAACTCGCTCGCCACATCGATATCGACCGGCACGCGCGCGAACTCTTCGATCCAGTACTTGCCGACCATGCCGGCGTAATAGGAGGTGCCGCACGCGACGATGGTCATGCGCTCGATGCTGGAGAGATCGAAATCCATCTGCGGCAGCGCTACGGTCTGGTCCGCCTGGCGGACATAGCTGGCGAGCGTCTGCGCGACCACGGTCGGCTGTTCGAAGATCTCCTTCTGCATGAAGTGGCGGTAATTGCCCCGCTCCACGGCAGCGGCGCTGGCGCCCGAGGCGACGATCTCGCGTTCGACCTCATGGCCGTCGATATCGAAAATCTGCGCGCGCTCGCGCGTTACGACCGCCCAGTCGCCTTCTTCGAGATAGGAAATGCGCTGCGTCAGCGGCGCGAGTGCGAGCGCGTCCGAGCCGACGAACATCTCGCCATCGCCGTAGCCGACCACCAGCGGAGAGCCGAGGCGCGCGCCGATGATCTTGTCGGGATGCTCGGGGAACAGGATTGCGAGGGCAAAGGCACCGCGCAGCCGCGGCAGCACGGTTTGCACCGCTTCTTCGGGCGAGGCGCCGCGCTCCACCTCGCGGCTGACGAGCAGCGCCACGACCTCGCTGTCGGTCTCGCTTTCGACCGCGTAACCATCGGCAAGCAACTCGTCGCGCAGCGGGCGGAAATTCTCGATGATGCCGTTGTGAACCAGCGCCGCGGCCTTGCCCGCGTGCGGGTGGGCATTGGCGGCGGTCGGCGCGCCATGCGTTGCCCAGCGGGTGTGCGCGATGCCGATAGTGCCGGGCGCGGGATCCTTCGCCAGCACCTCGACCAGGTTGGCGAGCTTGCCCTGCGCGCGGCGGCGAACCATTCGACCATCGTCGAGCGTGCACACGCCCGCACTGTCGTAGCCGCGATATTCCATCCGCCTGAGACCATCGACCAGCCGGTCGACGACGCTCTCACCACTCACGATTCCGATGATGCCGCACATTGCTCGGTTCCTTAAACCTATCTGTAGGGGACGCGGATGCCCGGCATCGCTGCCGGGAAATCGCGTGTATTTCTAGTGACCAGGATTGCGCCGTGCTGTTGCGCAGAGGCAAACACGATCGCGTCGGGGATGCGCAGGCTCTTGCGATGGAAGCGCAGCTCCGCCGTCCGGCGCGCAATCTCCGCAGAAACCTCGCTGATCGCGAAGTTCGACAGGAAATGCTCGGTCTCCTCGCGAACCACCGGCGGAACCCCGGCGAGGACCTCGATCCAACTGATCCGGCTGATCCACGGGCGCGACGCACGGCGCAATTCGTCGAACGCCTCCCGCCGGTCGGCGAGAGCGTCGATCACGATGTTGGTGTCGAAGAAAATGTCGCTCACGCGTCGCGCTCTTTCCCGAGCTTCTCGCGTTCGGGGTCCCACTCGCCGCGAAGCCGGTCCTGATACGCCAGCCCGTCTTCCGAGAAACCGTGCCTCGCCCACAGGCCGAAGCCCTGCTCGAGCCAGTCTTTGTCCCGGGCCCGATAGGCGCTCACCGCTTCGCGAAGAATGGCCGCGCGCGACTTGCCCTGCTCGTCCGCCAGACGGTCGAGCCACTGGATGTCGTCATCGGGCAGATCGGCGAGGATGCGTGTCATTGCGATATTCCGATATCATATCGCGATATCATGTCAATCATCTCGGGCCGGTGGGAAGCACGCTTGATGCAGGCAGCCTGGGCGGCCCCTCCCTCTACGCGATCCCACAAAGCTTGCCACGGCAAAAGCTCCTCCTCGCCGCCGCTCAGCGAGCCGCTTAGCGAATTGATAAGGTTTCACTCATATTCACCATTCCCGAAAAGGTGGTGTTGGCCATTTTGCCTGCACTCCGCACCGTTGGTTGCCGCCTGGCTTTTGGGGGATTTCACAGATGAGCGCTTTCGGACGCAGGAACGGACCGGGGGGCATGGCTCCCGGCAGCCGTCCGGCATTCGGCAACGCCAAACCGATGAAGGGAAGCCCGCCATCGGCGACCCCATCCGAGGGTGGCGAACAGTTCCCGCCGATCCCTGACGACCAGCAGGCTGCAGGCGAAACGCCCGCAACGCCAACTCCCGCTGCGACTCCGCAACACCGTCACGCCGACGCGATGAGCCGCCTGAACGAGCGTTCCAACGCGATCCACGTCAAGGAAGAGGTTTCAGGCTTCGAAGCCAGCGTTCACAAGATCAAGGAACAGGTGCTGCCGCGCCTGCTCGAGCGAATCGACCCCGAAGCCGCGTCGACGCTGAGCAAGGATGAGCTGGCGGAGGAATTCCGCCCGATCATCATGGAAGTGCTGGCGGAGCTGAAGATCACCCTCAACCGGCGCGAGCAGTTCGCGCTGGAAAAGGTTTTGATCGACGAGCTGCTCGGCTTCGGTCCGCTCGAAGAATTGCTTACCGACCCCGACGTGACCGACATCATGGTCAACGGGCCGGACCAGACCTACATCGAAAAGAAGGGCAAGCTGACGCTCGCCCCGATCCAGTTCCGCGACGAACAGCACCTGTTCCAGATCGCGCAACGGATCGTGAACCAGGTCGGCCGCCGCGTCGACCAGACCACCCCGCTCGCCGACGCCCGCCTGAAAGACGGCAGCCGCGTCAACGTGATCGTCCCGCCGCTCAGCCTGCGCGGCACCGCGATCTCGATTCGTAAGTTTTCCGAAAAGCCCATCACCATCGACATGCTCGCCAATTGGGGTTCGATGGACAACAAGATGGCGACCGCGCTCAAGATCGCGGGCGCGTCGCGGATGAACGTGGTCATCTCGGGCGGTACCGGCTCGGGTAAGACGACGATGCTCAACGCCCTGTCGAAGATGATCGACCCGGGCGAGCGCGTGCTGACGATCGAAGACGCCGCCGAACTTCGCCTGCAGCAGCCGCACTGGCTGCCGCTCGAAACCCGTCCGCCCAACCTCGAAGGTCAGGGCGCCATCACCATTGGCGACCTCGTGAAGAACGCGCTGCGTATGCGCCCCGACCGCATCATCCTGGGCGAAATTCGTGGTGCCGAGGCGTTCGACCTGCTGGCCGCGATGAACACCGGCCACGATGGTTCGATGTGTACGCTACACGCCAATTCCCCGCGCGAGGCGCTGGGACGTATGGAAAACATGATCCTGATGGGCGACATCAAGATCCCCAAGGAAGCGATCAGCCGCCAGATCGCGGAATCGGTCGACCTCATCGTTCAGGTCAAGCGCCTGCGGGACGGTTCGCGCCGCACCACCAACATCACCGAAGTGATCGGGATGGAAGGCGAGGTGATCGTGACGCAGGAACTGTTCAAGTTCGAATACCTGGACGAGGCTGAAGACGGCAAGATCCTGGGCGAATTCCGCAGCCAGGGCCTGCGCCCCTACACGCTGGAAAAGGCCCGCCAGTTCGGCTTCGACCAGGCGTATTTGGAGGCATGTCTTTGACATGCCCGGCGCACACCCATCCGGGTGTGCGATGTCCTCGCAAAAGCTCGGGCGGCCGGGCGGCCTTGCCCTCGCCTGCGGCTCGCGATTGGCTCATCCCGGCATGCCTGTCCCGCCTCTTACTTTAAAGGGAGGGGATCGAGGGCTGGGATCGCGGCGAGAGCTCCGCTAGCCTTGCAACAGCGCCGGGATAGCCATCGATAACAGACCGCCGCCGATAACCGCTGCGGCGAGGAAGATCGTCAGCCACGGCATGCAGCCGACCCGGTCGATCCGCGCACGTTTACCGCGTCTGCGCTCGGCGACCATTGCCACCAGCGCAAGCAGGATGAAGCCCGCGCCAAGCAGCGCCACGCGTCCCGCGTCGCTCAGGAATATCAGTTCGTGCAGCCAGTCCATCCGCGGCCAGATGGCGATCTGTGCGCTATATGGCAATGCGCCCGCTACGCGCCTTGCGCGCACGCGGCTATTCTCTACCAGCGAAGCATGGAGTCAGGAGTTGCCCAATCCCGCCCCTTGACGGCGATCGGCCTGCGCCTGCTCGCGGCGCTCGCACTTACGACGCTATCCATGCTGGTCAAACTTGCAGGCGAACAGGGTGTCAACCTGTTCGAGATGATCTTCTGGCGACAGGCAATGACGCTGCTGGTGATGATCGCCTTTGCATCGGCCACCGTCGGCCTTGCCGCATTGAAGCCCGTACGTTTTCGCGCCCACGTCGTACGCAGCGTGTTCGGCATCGTCGGCATGGCGCTGGTCTATGGCGCGGTGATCCTGCTGCCGCTGGCAGAGGCAACCACGCTCAACTTCACCGCGCCGATCTGGGCGGTGATCCTCTCCATGCTGTTGCTGAAGGAGAAGATCGGCCGCTATCGCTGGAGCGCGGTGGCCATCGGCTTCATCGGCATCCTGATCGTGACGCAGCCGGGCGGCACCCCGGTGGACCCGAGAGGCATTGCAGTCGGCCTTGCGGCCGCCTTCATGGTCGCGCTGATTTCAATCCAGATCCAGGATCTCAACAAGACCGAAGGCTCGACCAGCATCGTCTTCTGGTTCTGCCTGCTCACCACGCCGGTGGCTGCACTCGCCCTGCCCTTCGTCGGGAAGGCGCATTCGTCTGAGACATGGCTGCTGCTGGGTGGCATCGGGCTGAGCGGTGCGGCGGCGCAGCTGCTGCTGACCAATTCGCTGCGCTACGGCTCGGCAGCGACGGTCATCGTGATGGATTACACCGCGCTGCTGTGGGCGACGCTGTACGGGTGGCAGGTCTTCGACGAACTGCCCGCCCCCACCACCTGGATCGGTGCGCCGATCATCATCCTTGCCGGGTCGATCATCGTGCTGCGCGAAGGGCACCTCGCCAGGCAGGCGCGCAAGGAAAACCGGCGTGCGCGACCGCCCGAGGAACCGCTTGTGCCATAAGGTCGTTTCCTGCCCAATCGGGACCGCCGCGCATTGGGCGCGGAGCCCGGCTGGAATGAGGACACAGCCATGATCCGCAAGATCGCAATCGCCGTCGGCGTCGCCGCACTCGGCCTTTCCGCCACCGCCTGCAACACCGTGAAGGGCCTCGGCCAGGATGTCGAATCCGTCGGCCAGGCCGGCGAAGACGCCATCGACTGACAACTCGGGCTCCGGGTGGGCGTCGGCGCCCGCCCGGCGGCCTAGTTGCGCCGGTAGACCAGCATCAGATTATTGGCGGGCATGGCAACGCGCCGCGTGCGCCTGAGCCCATTGCGCGCGCCAAGCGCATCGACATCGGCGAGCCTGCGCAGGCCCCATCGCGGATCGCGCGCCTTCAGGCTCTCATCGAACGCGAGGTTCGAGGGGGCCGTTTCCACATCCTCTTCCAGATACGGGCCGTAGAGCACCAGCGGGCCGTCATGCGGCGGCAGCAGCCTTGCAGCCCCTGCGAACAGCCCCTGTGTCGCCTCCCATGGGCTGATATGCACCATGTTGATGCACACGATCGCATCCGCCGCATCGAGCGGCCACTTATCCGCAGAAGCATCCAGCGCAACCGGCGGCATGATGTTGTCGAGCCCTGCGGCATCCCGATAGGCCGCGATCGACGCGAGCGAATCCTCCTGCGGATCGGTCGGATGCCAGTCGAAATTCGGGAAGCGCGCGGCGAAATGCACGACATGCTCGCCCGTGCCGCTGGCAATCTCCAGCACACGGCCAGCATGCGGCAGTTCGTCCGCCAACACATCGGCAATCGGTGCGCGGTTGCGCTGGGCAGCGGGGCTCTCGCGCATCGCCAAGGCTAGATCCACCGCCGGACGCGTTCGCAATAGGCGCGGTATTCATCCCCGAAGGTCGCGCGCAGGTGCCGCTCCTCCCGCGCAATCACGAAGCGGTCGACCAGCAGCATCGCCACCGGAACGGACAAGAGGCCGCCGATGCTCAGCGCAGCGCACGCAATGCCCAGCTGCACCAGCACCATGCCGAGATACATCGGGTTCCGGGTGAAGCGGTACAGCCCCGAGGTAACGAAGGCCGTGTCCCTCTTCCACGGTTCGGGATTATTCCCTGCCCGCACGAAGCCCAGAATGCCCGAGCCGATGATCGCCGCGCCCACTGCTCCGATGACGAAACCTGCCGGCCGCAAGAGAGCACTATCGATATGCGGAAGGTCCAGCAGCTCGCCCAGCCCGAGCCCCAGCATCAGGCAACCGAACACGATCAGTGGCGGCGGAAAGCGGACCTGCGCGCTGTCTTCGTCAACCAGCGCCATCTGTGTCCCCACGCAGGAACGCGCGTGCGACCAGCCAGCCGAACAGCCCTGCCGGCCCGGCCATGAAGGTCGCGAGCAGGAACGGCACCTGGACGACCCGTCCGACGCCCTTCCTGTCCGCATCGCGCGCGATCCACAGACCGGTCATCAGGTCCAGCGCGAGATAGTGTGTCCAGCCGACGACGATCGCCCCTTCGGACCGGAACATCGCCATCAAGCCCTGCACGCTGTACTCGAAATCGGGCGCTGGCGGCGCGCCGGCGGCTGGCATCGGGTCGACCAGATTGCCGACCAGCGAGACCAGCATCACGAGATAGCAGGCGCACAACAGACCGACTGCGCCGTATAGCACGACGTGGAGCACGCCCTCACGGCGCGGCAGCAGGATCAGCAACGCCCACCCGATCAGGGCGATCACATTGGCGATGTCGAACAGCGTCTGCCACATCGTTCCTACCCCTCCTGCGCGTGCTGCTGCGCACCGTCTTTTGCTGCCGGCGCACGCGAGAGCATCGCCGCGGCTCGCTCGATCCCCTCTTCGTCATGGGTGAACTTGCCAGGCGTTCGCCGCAGGCTCAGCGTCATCAACGCCTTTGCGACCGTATCGACATCGGTGCCGCGCCCGCGCAGCGCCGATATCCGCCGCTTCCCCCCGCTTTGCGAAAGCGGGCCGGGGCGCACGATATCGAGCCGCTTGAAACCGAGGCGGGAAAGCTCTGTCTCCGCCTTGCCCTTGGCGCTCAGATGCCGGTCGCGCGACCAGCGGTCCGCCCCTTCGGAACTGATGGCGATCAACCGCTCGACCCCGGCAAAGCGGGCGGTCTTGGCAATCTCGACCACGGTCTCCTCGTCGTCGATGGCGCGAAGGGCGCTGTCGTCCTTTCCGACAAGGTTGAGCGCGGGCCCCAGCCCGACGACGAAGACCTTCAGTTTCATCGCGCGCATGACGCGCGACCAGCGATCGGCATCGGTGATGAAGACCTCCATCCGGCTGCCGTGCGGCACTTCGATCTCGCCCAGCGTCAGCGCCACCAGCCTGACCTGCGGCTGATGCCGCGCGAGTTCGATCAGGCTCTCCCCGATCGGCTCGCTCACGCCCCCCATCGCCACACGAAATCGGCTACTCATCTAATGCCCTGAGCCCCCACTCACACATTACCCCCACTCATACATTGCTCAGGTCGGCAGGAGCCGACCCGTAAATCTCCCTCACCTGCTCTAGCGCGAACCGGTCCGTCATGCCCGCGATATAATCGGCGATATGGCGGCTTCGATGCGGTTCGCTGTCGGGCAGCGCGCTGACCCACTCCGATCCCATTCTTGCCGGATCTTCGCAATAGGCCTGCCACAGCTGTGCAATAACGGTATTCGCCTTGTCAGCGGTCGCCGTCTGCTCGGGATGGTAGTAGAGCTTGGCGTACATGAATGCTTTGAGCCGCCGCTCCGCTGCGTTGAGCGCGGGAGAAAACGCTGCGAGCGCGCGGTCGGCAAAGGCTATTTCCTCTCGGTTTTCGATCGCTTGCGTGGCTGAGCGCGTGTGCGTGAGCACGTCGTTGACCATCCACCCGATCTGCCCGCGCACCAGCTCGCGCAACTGCCGGTCGCGCGGCGCGTGGGGAAACCGCCGCTCCACCTCCCGCCACTGATCCGCGATGAAATCGAGCGTCAGCAGGTCGTCAAGCTCCAGAAACCCTGCACGCAGCCCGTCGTCGATATCGTGATTGTCGTAGGCGATATCGTCCGCAACCGCCGCCACCTGCGCCTCGAGAGAGGGCCACTGCGCCAGTTCGAGCGGGAAGGCGTCGTCCAGCTCGGCCAGCGCCCAGTGCGGCTTTTCAACCGGGCCGTTATGCTTGGCGAGCCCTTCGAGCACTTCCCAGCTGAGGTTGAGCCCGTCGTGCGTGCAGTACGGGCTTTCGAGCCGCATCAGCGTACGCAGCGTCTGGGCGTTGTGATCGAACCCGCCATGATCGACCAGCGCCCGGTCGAGTGCCTCCTCGCCAGCATGGCCGAACGGCGGGTGCCCGATGTCGTGCGCAAGGCACAGCGCTTCGGTCAGATCCTCGTCAAGCCCGAGAGAACGGGCGATTACGCGCCCGATCTGCGCGACCTCCAGGCTGTGGGTCAGCCGGGTACGATAGTGATCGCCCGCCGGGGCGACGAAGACCTGCGTCTTGCTGCGCAGGCGGCGGAAGGCGATCGAGTGGATGATCCGGTCGCGATCGCGCTGGAAAGCGGTGCGCGGCCCCCGGCTCTCGGGAACCGACGTATCATGCGAAGTGCCGGAAAATTCGCGCCCGCGCGAATGGGCGGGGTCGGCGGCGAGGTGCGATCGGCTCATGCCGCGCTCCTCTATCCCCCCGCGTGCCACCGGACAACCGCCCTTGCCGGGTGCCTCAGGCGTCCTCGCCCATGATCCAGTCGACCACCGCCTGGCTGTGGATGCGCGCGGAATCGAAAATCGGCAGCACGTTGGCGTCGACGTCGATCACCATGTCCAGCTCCGTACAGGCAAGCACGATCGCCTTGGCGCCGTCCTGCTCCAGATTGGTGATCATGGTTCGGAAGAACCGTTCCGCATTGCGGCTCGCTTTGCCGTGCATCAGCTCGTCGTAGATGATCTCGTTGGTGCGCTCGACGTGCGTCATATCGGGTGGCAGCAGGTCGATCCCGTGGCCGACCAGCTTCTTGCGATAGAAGCTCTCGGTCATGACGTTGCGGGTGCCGATCAGCGCCGCGTTAACCGCGCCTTCCGCCTTCATCTTTTCACCAACCGCGTCGGCGATGTGCAGCACGGGCACATCGACCGCATCGGCGACCTGATCGTAAACGCGGTGCATCGAGTTCGCGGCAATCGCCACCGCCTCCGCCCCCGCAGCCTCCAGCCGTTTGGCGGAATCGGCCAGGATTTCCGCCGCGCGATCCCACTCGTCCTCGCTCGTGAGGCCGCTGAGTTCCGCGAAATTGAGGCTTTCGATCAGCAGCGGCGCGGACACCATCGCCCCGGCACGCGCGGAGATGCCCTTGTTGATCCACTTGTAATACATTGCGGTGGAAACCCAGCTCATTCCACCGATCAGGCCAAACTTGCGCAAAACTTCATTCCTCGAATCCGGTCGTGGGGGATGGCCGACCTTACCGAGGAAATTTGCGCGCCGTCCATAGCGGCGCGGCTGCTTTGCCGGTCAATTTGCTGCGGATGCGAGATTCATCTCGTCGAGCCATTTTGCAACGTAGGCGGCAGACCGCTGCGCCGCTTCCTCATGCGGCAGGTGCCCGATGCCATCGTAGACGACCAGACGGCTGTTTGGCAGGTATTTGTCGTACCACAGCCCGGCTTCCACCGGGATCAGCCGATCATCCTCGCCCCAGATGACAAGCGCCGGAACTTTTATCTCCGCCATCTGCTGCGGTGAAAAGGTGTTCCACTTACCGGAGAAGCGGCGACGGGTGGCGTCGCGATTTCCGGGGTAGCGGAGCAGCTCCCAATAGCGGTCGATCATCGCGTCGGTCACGATCGCTTCGTTGCTGACCGTTTCGCGCAGGCTCTGTTCGATCATGCTGCGCGGGGTAACGTAGTTCATGATCCGGTTGATCACTGGCGTGCGGGCCAGCGTGAAGCCGATATTGCCCTTCGACTTCTTGGCGATCGGCGCACCAGCCGCATCCACCAGGATCAGGCCCTTCACACGGTCGGGATGGGCGAGCGCATAGGCGACCGCGTGGCCGCCGCCCATCGAATTGCCGCCGAGGACGAAGGACTGGACGCCCAGCTTGTCCACCAGCTCGTTGATATCGGTGACGAAATTCGCGACCGAATAGTCGTTATTCGGGTCGGGCCCGGTCAGCCCGTGGCCGACCTGATCGAAACGGATGACGCGGTAGCGAGCCTTCAACGCATCGACCCATGGCTGCCACGTATGCAGATCGGCGTTGGAGCCGTGCAGCAGGATGATCGCAGGAGCATCCTTCGGTCCCTCGTCGCGCAGATGGACCGTCACACCGTCGCCGATCTCGACGAACTGCGACGGCTCACCACCATATTTGGCGCGCATTTCGGCCGGATCGGTATCGGGCGTGCGGAAGATCAGGAATGCGGTGACCAGCAGCGCGAGGATCAGCAGGACGATTCGCAGGAGCCACTTCATCTGGCGGGCATTCCTGCAATCCAGCGCTCGACCACATCGACGCCCTCTTCGTGCACCGTCCCTTTGCCCAGCTCGGGCATGGCGACCCCCGGCTCGTCGCTGGCCATGCGGTAGACGAGGATCGAGGCTTCGGGATCGCCGGGTACGATGTCGAACATCAGCCCGCCCGATCCACGACCGGCAGCGACGGGCCGCTTGTTAATGCCGAAGGCATGCGGATCGTCGTTCTCCCACCGCAGGTCGAGCCCGGAATTGGACGCGGTAGCGCCCTGCCGGTGACAATGGCCGCAATTGACGTCGAGGTAGGCGCGCGCAGCCGCGGCGGGGTCCGCCGTCTCGCGGTCCTCCCACATCGGCAGCGTATCGGCCCCCTTGGGCACTTCGCCCAGGAAGGACCTCAGCCACTCGGCAGACATATTGCGTGCCTTGGGCCCGATGGGCGTGACCGCACCGTTCAGCCCGTGGCATTCCTTGCACTGGTTCTTGTTCGGCACGCGGTAGCTGATCCGCTCGCCATACGGCGTCGTGACCTCGCGGCGGGCGCCCGCCAGCGCCAGCGTCGCCTCGGTCTGCTCCTCGTTCCATACGTAGGGCAGCGCGACCCAGCCATCCGCCCGGTGCAGCAGCACGCGCGTTTCGATGTAGCGCAGTTCGTCGCCCTCTTCGAAAGCGAAGGTCTTGATGAGCGCAGAGCCGACCGGCAGCTGCAACAGCCCC
Organism: Citromicrobium sp.; assembly: GCA_002729695.1. GTDB lineage: Bacteria > Pseudomonadota > Alphaproteobacteria > Sphingomonadales > Sphingomonadaceae > Alteriqipengyuania. The sequence continues at coordinate 11,270 of PBYQ01000043.1, forward strand.
GGTCCATCGGCCTTGGCCACTGCGGTGTCTGGCACGTAGACGTAGCGCAGCTTGGTCGCGCCATCGGAGAACAGCGGGGTATTGAGCCTGTAGGGTACCACGTCCATCGACGGCTCACGCCCGCGCCAGTCTTGGAAAAAGCCGAATTCCGAAAGCTTCTTGGGTATCTTGTCCGACTGGATAACCCAGTCGTGCACGACCGGTGGCGGCGAGGCATGGACCCCAGCGCTGATCGCAAGCGTGACGGCCGCCGCCGCGAGGATGGAGACGTGCCGGATCACTAGAGCCGCGCGTCCATCTCTTCAGGCGCGCCCCAGCCTTCGATGCTGATCGGCTGGCCGATCGCGCCCGCGTCGAGCGGGCCGGGCCGCGCAGCTTCGATGCCCGCACCTTGCTTGGGCAGATTGACCGACCACCCGGCAAGGTCGGGATGGACCATCAGGGTGGTCATCTCGGGATCTTCCAGCCCATCCCACATCGCCGGCGGCAAAGCACCGCCAAACGCGGCGAGCAGCTGCGCCGCGCCTTCGAACTGCGGATCGGTGCCGCCTTCGTCGACGATGTTCCAGTCCACGCTGATTTCGCGCGGGTACGGGTTGTACTCCGGATCGTCGAAGGCCAGCGGATAGGCGATCACCATGATCGGCGCGGTCGGGTTGTCGTAGAGCATGTTCTGGCCGACCCACACGGTGTCGTTCGCCATCACCATGATGCCCGTACCGCGACGCACGCTGGCGACGATATTGCCCGGAGGCGCGAAGTTGGCGGTGGTGTTGTTGGCCACCAGATTGTTCCTCACCAGCACTTCGCCGCCGTTCTTCACCGGCAGGCCGGGCAGGTCGAACACCAGGATGCCGCCGGTATTCTGCGTCACGTAATTCAGCTCGACGATCGCCTTGCGGCTGTTCTCGATCTCGATCCCGGCGACGTTGGAGCGCGCGGTCGAGTTGCGCACGGTGATCCTGCTCGACTGGCCGACATAGATGCCGGCGTCGGACGCGCCGGATACCTCGCACCCGTCGATCAGGATGTGCGTGCTTTCGACCGGATAGATGCCGTAGGCGCCGTTGGTGGCGGCGGGGCCGTTGGTCCAGGGGACGCGAATACCCGAATAGACGATGTCGTCCGCGCCCTTCGACTTGATCCCGTCGCCCTGCGGGTTTTCGACCGCGAAGTCGCGCAGCGTCACATTGTCGCTCGTGACCAGCAGGCCTTCGCCCGCTCCGCGTTGCGCGCTGAAGTCGAGCACGCTCGCATTCATCCCGGCACCGCGCAGAACGACTCCGTCGACATCGAGGCTGAGCCCGTCGGTCAGTTCGAAACGCCCCGCCTCCAGCACGATCTCGTCGCCCGGCTCGGCGAGGATCAGCGCTTCCTGCAAGCGGTCCTGCGCGTCCTCTCCGGGCGCGACGGTGATGGTTTCGGCGAACGCGGGCGAAGCAAGTGTGGCCAGCGCAGTGGCAACCATAAGCGTGCGGATCATGTCTCTCTCCCTTATGCGTTGCATTGTGCCACGCAATCGAGCGAAGACAAGGGCCTAGAATTGCGAGCCACTTCTGCTCCTCCCCCTTGAGGGGGAGGTCGGGAGGGGGTGTATCCCCGTTAGCGTGGACGCTCGGCTTCGCCTCGCTCCCCCACCCCCGGCCCCTCCCCGTGGGGAGGGGAGGAACTGCTACAGCTTGTCGAAGATCCCGCCGAAGGTGCAGGCCGCCGCCGCGCGGACCGTCACCTCGACCGCTTCGGGATCGTCGACCCGGCGGATACGCGCCAGCGCCTCTCCCGCGTTGCGCGGCAGCCTCCCCTCGCCTTCCTCGGGCGCGACCCGTTCCAGCTTGTGGAGCTGCTGCGGGGTCAGCCGCTCGGCCATGCGCGGGGCCATGCATTCGGCCTGCTTCTCCGGCACGCCTGCCTCGACCAGCGCGACACGGACGCTGTGCTCGGTAACGACCTGTAGCCCGCCGCCCCAGTAGAGCCAGGCACCCACGCCCAGCACGACTAGCAGGATCAGCAACAGCAGCTTGCGCATCAGTCGAGCGCCTTCACGATTTCCTCGACCATCTTCTTCGCGTCGGCGAGCAACATGGTGGTCTGGTTGAGGTAGAACACGTCGTTGTCGACGCCCGCATAGCCCACGCCGCCCATGGAGCGCTTGATGAAGAAGACCTGCTTGGCATTGCCCACATCGAACACCGGCATCCCGTAAATCGGGCTGGACTTGTCGGTCTTCGCTGCCGGGTTGACGACGTCGTTCGCGCCGATGATGAAGGCGATGTCGGCCTGCGCGAACTCGGAGTTGATATCCTCCAGCTCGAACACCTCGTCATAGGGCACGTTGGCTTCGGCCAGCAGCACGTTCATGTGGCCGGGCATGCGGCCTGCGACCGGGTGGATCGCGTATTTCACGTCGACGCCCTTGGCTTTCAGGACATCGCCCATCTCGCGCAGCGCGTGCTGCGCCTGCGCGACCGCCATGCCGTAGCCGGGGATGATGATGACCTTCTCCGCCTGCTCGAGCATGAAGGCCGCATCGTCGGCACTGCCCTGCTTGTAGGGGCGCTGTTCGCGCGCCTCGCCGCCGCCAGCCGCGCTGTCGTCCGCGCCGAAGCCGCCCGCGATCACCGAGATGAAGCTGCGGTTCATCGCGCGGCACATGATGTAGCTGAGGATCGCACCCGAGCTACCGACCAGCGCACCGGTGATGATCATCGCGGTGTTGCCCAGCGTGAAGCCCATCGCGGCTGCCGCCCAGCCCGAATAGGAGTTCAGCATCGAGACGACGACCGGCATGTCCGCGCCGCCGATCGGGATGATCAGCAAAAAGCCGATGGCAAATGCCAGGACGGCGACCGCGATAATCATCCAGCCCTCGCCTGCACCCGCAGTGGCGGACATGGCATAGGCGGCAATCAGCGCGATGATCGCGGCGAGCGTGCCCAAGTTGATGACATGGCGACCGGGCAACATGATCGGCTTGCCGCCCATCCGACCCGAAAGCTTGAGGAAGGCGATGACCGAGCCCGAGAAAGTGATCGCACCGATGGCGATCCCGAGCCCCAGCTCGATCCGACTGACGGTCAGTATCTGCTGATCGATATCCAGAATGGCGAAAGCGCCGGGGTTCATCCACGCGGCGAGGCCCACCAGCACGGCGGCCAGACCGACGAGGCTGTGAAAGCCTGCGACCAGTTCGGGCATCTGCGTCATCGCGATCTTGCGCGCGATGGTGAAGCCGATCAGCCCGCCGATGGCGATGGCGATCAGGATTTCGACGATATTGGCGATGTCGTGGGTGACGATCACGGTGACGACCGCGATCAGCATCCCGATCATCCCATTACGGTTGCCCGCACGGCTGGTCGCGGGGCTGGAAAGTCCGCGCAGCGCGAGGATGAAGAACACCCCCGCCACCAGATAGGCGAGTGCGACCCATGGGTTCGTCGGGCCATGGGCGGCAGCGGTCTCGACCGCGTGGCTCATCCCGTAATCCGAACCCGGCGGCACGGCGAGCGGTTCAACGTCGCGAGGAAGGCTCATGCTGCGCCTCCTGTCATTCGAGCGAGGGGTTCGCTTGCGTCGTCGCCCCTCATCCAGCTTCGGCTAGGCAGCAAGCTGCCAAGCCTACGCGTCCTTCTCCCCTGGGGAGAAGGATAGTGGAGGTTGCGGGCCTGCCCGCTACCGGAGCTTGGTTGAGGGGTAATGGGCAAAGGAAAAGCCATCCTCACTTCTCCTTCTTCTTATACATTGCGAGCATCCGCTCGGTCACGGCGAAGCCGCCGAAAATGTTGATGCTGGCAAGAACCACAGCGCCGAGGCCAAGCCACTTGGCGACCGCACTACCCGCCTCGGCGCTGGCGATCAGCGCACCGACGATGATGACCGAGGAAATCGCGTTGGTCACCGCCATCAGCGGCGTGTGCAGCGCGGGAGTGACCGACCACACCACGTAATAGCCGACGAAACACGCCAGCACGAAAATCGACAAAACCGAAATGAAGTCCATGCGAGTTTCCCTCAGCTCCCCTGCTGTTCGATTGGCGCCTTGCGCAGTTTGACATCGCCTGTGTCGCGGATCGTGAAAGTCAGTTCGCCGTCGATCGCGGCGATCAGTTTGGCGATTTCCTCAAGCGTGAACGTGGAAAGGCGCGCGCCGTTGATCCGTTCGATGATCATCCCCACGCGCAGACCAGCACCATCGGCGGCCGATCCGTCCAGCACCTTGGCGATCCGGACCTCGCCGTCCACGATCTGGTATCCGAAGCCGACCACCGGCTGGCTCGTGTCGAACTCGGGCTGCAGATCGGGCAGGCCCTTCATCATGTCGAGCAATTGTTCGACAGGAGATGGCTGCCGCGCCTCGGTCGCGCCGGGCTGTTCGTCCTGCGCCGCCACAGGCTGCAATGCGAAGATCATTGCGACCAACAGGGTCGAACCGGCAATTTTGCGTCGCATGTGCCCTCCCCCTTGGCCGAAAGCGAATGGAGGGCTTATTGCAAGGCGGATCGACGCTGTCGATGGGTCAGGCGCGCGAACGCACGGCTTTGACGCGGAAAAAGGCTAGAGAACGTTCATCCGCGAGGCGAGCAGCTTTTGCAGCGCCTCTGTGTTGGTGAACTTGCCGACCTTGAATTCGATCGGCGGGTGGCCCGAAAGGAACACGGCAATCTCTGCGTCGATATCGATCGTGCCCGCGCTGGTGATCGAGAACGCGGTGATCGAGCGATAGGGGACGGTCAGGTATTCCTTCTTATTGCCGAGGATACCCTGCACGTCGACGTAGATCAGCCGCCAGTCGGTGAACGCGATCCAGTCGCGAATCGTGCGGAACGCGAAGTAGACTTCTTCGCCTTCGACCAGCGCATGGCCGTGATTGTCCACGAACCCCTGCGGCGTGGTCTGCGTCTGATTGAAAACCCCCATCGGACGTTTACCCCTCCTTCAAACGCGCGCTCACCACCTGGCCACCTTTGGTCAGTCGCACCGCATCGCCGATTTCCTCGTCGAGGACCGGCTCGCCCGCCTCACCGTCCCAGAAGGCGGAGAGGAAATTGTACAGGTTCCGCGCGAACAGCGCGCTCGCATCGGGTGCAAGATGCGCGGGCGTGTTGGCGTAACCCAGGATCGTGACACCATGACGCGTAACGATCTGGTCCGCCACAGCGCCTTCGACATTGCCCCCTTGCGGCACAGCAATGTCGTAAATCACGCTGCCGGGCTTCATGGTCGCAATCTGGTCGTCGCTGATCAGCCGCGGCGCGGGACGCCCCGGAATCAGCGCGGTGGTGATGACGATATCCTGCTTGGCGATGTGTTCGGAAACGAGCTTGGCCTGCGCGGCCTTGTATTCGTCGCTCATTTCGCTGGCATATCCGCCGCTGCCTTCGCCCTCGATCCCGCCTTCGGCGACGAAGATCGCCTTCGCGCCCAGCGATTCGATCTGCTCGCGCGTTGCGGAGCGGACGTCGGTGGCGGAAACCTGCGCGCCCAGCCGCTTTGCGGTGGCGATGGCCTGCAAGCCGGCAACGCCGACGCCCATCACGAAGACGCGCGCCGCCTGCACCGTGCCCGCGGCGGTCATCATCATCGGGAAGGCGCGGCCGTACTGGTTCGCCGCCGCCATCACCGCCTTGTAGCCCGACAGGTTGGACTGGCTGGAGAGGACGTCCATGCTCTGCGCACGCGTGATGCGCGGCATGAACTCCATGCTCAGCGCCTCGAGCCCAGCCTTGGCATAGGCATCGACCCGCTCGCCATCGCGGAACGGGTCGAACAATGCAGCCACCTTCGCATCCGGCTTCGCGCCCTTCAGCAGGGCGGGATCCGGAGCCTGGACGCCGAGCACGATGCCCGCATCCGTGACCACCTGATCCGCCGTGCCGACGCTCGCTCCGGCATCGGTATAAGCCGCGTCGGCGATCGAGGCATTTTCGCCCGCGCCCGCTTCGACCGCGACATCCGCGCCGAGCGCGATGAACTTCTTCGCGGTCTCGGGCGTCAGCGCAACCCGGGTTTCGCCTTCTGCCCGCTCCTTGAGAACCGCGATCTTCATACGATTCAGGAAGAGATCAGCATGACGACGATGAAAACGATCACCACGATGACGGGGATCGCCCACTTGAGCGTTCCCATGAAGCGTTCGTAGGTGTGGCGCGCCTTTTCAATATCCTTGGTGGGCGCGTCGGTCGGGTTGGCCATGACGAATAGATTCTCCGGTTGGGGCACTGATTGCCAGAGCGGTCTATCCGCGCGTCCCGGCATTCTCAAGACATTGCTGACGCCCGTTCCCCCGTGTCGGCGTCTGACTTGTCCTTAATCTGGTCTTTACCGCCATCGGGTAGTGCATCCCCCTGCACCGCAATGGGACGGTTCCCGTGCGGCCTTTCTGCGGGGGTTCATGGCCGATCAAGACGAACGTTTGCTGATGCTGATCGATGACGAGCCGGCTCAGAGCCGCCTTGTCACCGCTCTTGCTGCGCGCGAAGGATGGCGCACCGTGGTCGTGAACGACGCCGAGACGGCGATCGCCACGCTGGGCACGCGCCAGGGCATGCAGCTGTCCGCGATCATTCTCGACCAGTGGGTGCCCGGCGATGCCGCGTGCGACCTCATTGCCGAACTGAAACAGCGCCGCCCTGCCCTGCCAATCCTGATGCTGACCACCAGTGCCAGCCCGCTGCTTGCAGTGGAAGCGATGCGCGCGGGTGCCACCGACTACCTTATCAAGCCGATTGCGCCCGAGCGGCTGATGCGCGCGCTGCGCAGCGCAACCCGCATGGAAGCGACGCGCAACGAATTGCAGCCGCTGACCGAGAAAATGCCGGCGGTGCTCGATTTCGATGCGATGATCGGCACCGATCCCGCATTCCGCATCGCGCTTGCCCGCGCCGCCAAGGCCGCGCGCGCACATTCTCATGTTCTGATCGAAGGCGAAAGCGGCACCGGCAAGGAAATGCTGCTGCGCGCCATCCACGCCACCAGCCCGCGCGCCCGTGCGCCCTTCCGCCTCGTCAATGTCGCAGGCGTATCGGTCAACTCGATTGAATCCGCGCTGTTCGGGCACGAAAAAGGCGCGTTCGCCGGAGCTTTCGAGAGCCAGATGGGTGCGCTCCAGCATTGCGACACAGGCACGCTGGTGCTCGACGAGATCGACCGGCTTTCGCCCGACCAGCAGGCGCGGCTCGCCGCGACGCTGAACGACGGGATCGTCCGCCCGATCGGGGCCAAGCACGGCTTCCGGATCGACACCCGTCTGCTTTCGGCGAGCAATCGCCCGCTGTCCGAGCTCGCCGCGAAGGGCCAGTTCGACCAGGACCTGCTCGCCGCGATTTCCGCGACCCGCATTACCCTGCCTCCCTTGCGCGAGCGCCCCGGCGACATCGCCGCACTCGCCCGCCACTTCCTCGCCCGCATCGGCGAGCAGCCGGGCCTGCGCCATCTGAGCCTTGCCGACAGCGCGCTCAACCTGCTGTGCGCGTTCGACTGGCCGGGCAATGTTCGCCAGTTGCAGGCCGTCCTGTTCCGCGCCGCGGTTTTCTGCGAAGCGGAGATGCTCACTGCCAGCGACTTCCCGCAGCTTTCCGAACTGATCGGCGAAAAGGCGGAAACCGGCCAGCATGTGCAGGAGGCGGTCGGCGTCATGCTGTATACCGAAGACGGCAACCTGCGCCCGCTCGAAGAGATCGAGGCCGACGTGATCCGCCTTGCCATCGGCCATTATCGCGGACGCATGACCGAAGTCGCTCGGCGGCTCGGCATCGGGCGTTCGACGCTCTACCGCAAGCTGAGCGATCTGGGCATCGACAACGCCGCCTGACAAGGCCCGCCCCGGCGGAACCCCGTGCATCATTTCCCGTTCTCTGAGCGTAATCTTACGCCGGAAACAGGAATACCCCACATGGATATCGTCGACTGCATTCTCGCCGACCACGACCGCCAGCGCCGCTGGTTTGCCGCACTGGACGAGGCGCGCGACGACCTTGAATCGGCGGGCAAGATCTTCAAACGGCTGCGCGACCATCTCGAAGCGCACGCCATGGCAGAAGAGAAATACTTTTACCCCACGCTGCTCGAACTCGGCAAAGGCGCACTCGATTCCGACAGCGCCGACGAGACGACCGAGGACGCGATCGACGATCACAACAAGATCGCCAACGCCGCCGATGCGGCGCTGAACGAGAAGGTTGGATCGGACGCCTGGTGGGAATGCGTCGACAAGGCAAACTACCAAAACAGCGCGCACCTTTCCGAAGAGGAACGCCAGGGCCTCACCGACTTCCGCCGCCGCGTGCCGCTTGAAAAGCGGATCGCGCTTGGCATCAAGTATCTCGCCTTCGAAGCGGATCACGTGACGAACGTGGAGCGCGAGGAGAAGGACCCGGACGCCTACATCAAGGAAAACGAAGCCGCCTGATCCGGTAGCCTCGTCTCTCCGGGCATCGACAATGGCGCGCAACGCGCTAAGCCGCTGCGCATGACCCAGGGATACGACTTCACCAACCGCACCGCGCTCATCACCGGGGCCGCGTCCGGCATCGGGGCGGCGACCGCCCGCTGGCTCGACCGGCACGGGATCGGCAGGCTCGTGCTGATCGACCTCGACGGCGATGGTTTGAGCAGGCTCGACCTTTCCTGCGAGGTCGAAACCCATGCGGCCGACGTTGCCGATGAAGCCTTCTGGCATGCTCACGAACCCAAGCTCGGCAAGCTCGACCACGCCGTGGTTAACGCAGGGATCGGCGCCGGCGGACAGATGGCTGAACTAGAGTTCGCCGAGTGGCGGCGGGTGATGGCGATCAACCTCGATGGCGCTTTCCTTACTCTTTCCACCGCCCTGCGGGCGATGCGCAAGGCGGGCGGCGGTAGTGCGGTCGTCACCGCCTCGATCACGGGGCTCAAGCCCATTCCCGGCATCGGCGCCTATGGCGTCTCCAAGGCGGCGGTCGCGCATATGGCGCGGATTGCGGCGGCGGAGAACGCCGCACATGGCATCCGCGTCAACGCCATCGCGCCCGGCGGGGTCGACACCGCGATCTGGAACTCGCCCGCGCTGGAAGCCCAGTTTGCCGAGCACGGTCGCGAGGCCGTCATCGCGCAGATGGGCAAGACCACCCCCCGAGGCCGCTTCGCCACGGCGGACGAACTGGCGCAGGACATCGGCTACCTCCTGTCGGACGCTTCCGCCAACGTGACCGGCACCGTGCTGACCAGCGACGGCGGGTATACGCTGTAACGCCTCCTAACCGGGCAAATCGCCGAAGTCCGTCAGCGCCGCATCACGCAGCCCGCGCCAAACATCGCGCGCCTGTACCGTTTCGGGCACGTCGTGGACGCGCAGGATGTGCGCGCCCGCGTCCATCGCTTTGAGCGCCAGCGCGATGCTCCCACCGAGCCGTGCATTGGCCGCCGCTTCCTTGCTCAGCGCGCCGATCATCCGCTTGCGGCTGGCCCCGAACAGGATCGGCTGGCCGAGCGCATGGAACAGCGGCAGCGCGTTGATGAGCGCGAGATTATCGCCCAGCGACTTGCCGAAACCGAGCCCCGGATCGAGCAAGATTTTCGCAGGATCGATACCCGCAGCGACTGCCGCATCGCGCCGCTCGCGAAGCGCGTCGAACACGTCGAACATAACGCTCTCGTACGTCCCGCCATCATGCAGGTCATTGCCCGATCCCGGCGCGTGCATCAGCACCACAGGGCAGCCGGTTTTCGCCACCAGCTCGGCAGAGCGCGGGTCGTAGCGCAGCGCGGAGACATCGTTGACGAGGGCTGCCCCCGCCTGCAGCGCGGCCTCCATCGTGCCCGCCCGGCGGGTGTCTATGCTGACCGCCGCGCCCATGCTGGCGGCGGCTTCCACTGCGGGCACGACGCGGCGGATTTCCTCTTCCTCCCACACGGCCTCCGCGCCGGGCCGCGTGCTTTCCCCGCCGATGTCGATGATCCCCGCGCCCGCTTCGACCATCGCCGCAATCGCATCGCGCGTGCCGGCCGGATCGTCGACATGCTTGCCTCCGTCGGAGAAGCTGTCGGGCGTCACGTTGAGGATGCCCATCACCTGCGGCTGGTCGACCCGGATCGTGCGCGCACCCAGCTCCAGCGGCGGATGCGCCTTGCGAAGGTTCGCCCACTGCGTTTCCGCCTCCGCACCCACGCTGTCGGGTAGCTGGCCGAGGACCAGCGCGATGCTCTCGGGCGAAGCGCGCCACCGTTCGACCACGCGGCCATCCTTGCGCAGGATCACCGCGAAGCGGCTGGCATAGATCAGCCCGCCTGCGAGCCGGACGGCATCGCCTTCCTCGCTCTGCGGACCCGGCGCGAAGCCGATCGGGCGGATGTAGACAGTCTCGCTCATGCGCCCAGCCCCGCCGTTGCAGGGGCGACACCGGTGACACGTGTCACCCTGGTGTCACCCACCGAATGATCGCGATAACCCCTTGCCAAATAACAACAATGATAGCCCGAGATGCGTTCAGGGTGACACATTGGCGATTTGCAGGCCTGAAAACCGGGAGGGCGGTGCGCGCTACGATAGTTTGTCGTGATCTTGGCCATAGGCGACGTGGTAGCGGCCTATCGCCTCGTAGGACAGATGTTGCCGCAGCGATCGTCCGGTCCTCGCTCCTGTAGCCGATGCATTTCGTCGGAGTTTCTCATCCGTTCGGCGAAATGCGGTGTGTGACGGTCGCCGCAGGCATAGAAACGCGAACGATTATCAATAATCTGCCCCCTCCGTTCCGTCACCGGAAGTTCGACGAAAAATGCCATCCCCCACCCACCCTATTCCGACATCGCAGGCCCGGCTGCCCTACCGCGCCCATGGCGGCGTTGCATAGGACGTCCGGATGGAAACCGTACGTCTTTTTCATGAGGCACATCAGGCCGCAGCCCGTCTCGACAGACAGAGCATGCGCAATGCGGTGATCGAGTTGCTCAGCGCGAGTAACGGCACTCCCGATTTCTGGCATCGCCTCATCGACTTCGCGAGCTCGGTTGGCGAAGGCGGTGCGGCGATCGAGGCCGCCCGGCGCTTCGCTTCCATTGATTCACGCTCGCTCCAACCGCAGACGATGTATTGCGAAACGCTGGCCGAATTCGGCCGCGAGGAACAGGCGCTCACCCTTTTGCAGCAATTGCCCGAGCCCGATCAGAAGCACCCTGCTGCCGCATATCTGCTGGGCCTGCTGTACGCGCAGAACGGCGAATTCGCCGAAGCGGAGAATTGGCTGCGATGCGTGGTCGAGGCAGGCGTGTCCGTTGACGCGGCCTGGTTCACCCTGAGCGGGCTCAAGAAATTTACACCGGACGACCCCGACCTGGCCGAGATGCGCCTTCTGGCGACCCATCTTGCCGGGCAGGACCGCCGGCGAGCCTCACGGATCGGTTATGCGATCGGCAAGGCGGAATGGGACATCGGCGAGTTCGACGCCTCGCTCGACACCATTACCGCCGCGGCGGACCTGCAGCGCAGCTTGCAGGCGTTCGATCCCGAGCGGCACGATGCCTTCGTGGAGCGCGTCATCAAGAGCTTCGATGGCGCTGCGCTGGACTCGCTGACCCCGTCGCGGATGCAGGGATCGCGCGCGCTGTTCGTAACCGGCCTGCCCCGGTCGGGCACGACGCTGGCCGAACGGCTTCTGGCGGCGCATCCCGATGTTCGCTCCGGTGGAGAGGTGAACCTGTGGGGCTATCGCCTCTTCCAGACCGAGACGCCCGATATCGAGTGGGCGCGCGAGCGCGATCCTTCGGGCGATGCGCCCGGCGTCTGGGAGAAGCTGGCTAGCGCCTATTCGCTGCTGATGTGGAACCAGTTTCCCGAGGCGCGCTACGTGGTCGACAAGACGCTGCTTCAGACGCAGTGGATGGGCCTGATCCTCCATGCCCTGCCCGACGCGCGCGTGATCTACGTGAAGCGGGACCCGGTCGACACGGCCTGGTCGTGCTACCGCTCGCTATTCCCGGGCTCGCTGCCGTGGACCAACAGCTTGCGTGATATAGGGCGGTATTTCGCCGCCGAGGCAGCTTTGCTGAAGCACTGGCAGGGCATTTACGGCGACCGTATCCTCACCGTAAACCACGCCGATCTGGTTCACTCGCCGCTCGGCCAGTCCGAACGGATGATGCAGCATTTCAATTTGCGCCCACCGGGCGAACAGCTGAATTCGGGCGGCAAACCGCTGCGGATCAAGACCGCCAGCATGTTCCAGGCCCGTCAGGAGGTAGACCGCAACAGCAGCGGCAATTCACTCCCCATCCGCGAGCGTCTATTACCCGAATTGCGGGCCGGGATAGAAGCCAGCCCGTTCAAGGATGGCTACAGCGACCTCGCCGGCGACCGCGAGCTGGAACCGACCACCTGACCCTGCCCGCCGACAGCCGGGCCTAGCCTTCGCGCTCGGCCCATCGCTCTCGCGAAAGCGTGTAGATCGCGACGTCGCAAACGCCCTTGTGCGTCTCCTCGAAGGCGAGGTGGAGCGCGCTGCGCTGGAAACCCAGGCGGTCGAGCAGGCGGATCGACGCGGTGTTCTCTGCGTCGACTTCGGCGGTGATCTCTCGCTTGCCCTCTTCATCCAGCAGATGAGCAAGCAAGGCGGTGGTGCATTCGTGCGCGATCCCCTCGCCCTGCCGGTGCGTGCAGGTGATGTAGCCGATTTCCTCGATCTCCGGGTCCTCGGTCGGCACCGCGACGACGCGCGCCACCACTTCGCCCTCGCCATCCTCGGCAATCCACGTGCGCCCGTTCCAGCCCGGTTCGGCCAGCCAGCCCCACAGTTCCTCCTCGCTCCCGAACGCCGGGCGGGTGAGGTAGAGGCACTGCTGCGGGTCGCCGAGCGTAGGGAAAAGCGCGCGCGCATCGTCACGCACCAGCGGGCGCAGCCGGAACCGTTCGGAATGCAAGGTCGGGACGGACGGGATCATGACACCGATGGGGGTGCGCGAACCTCAATCCTCCGTCGCGAGCAGATAGAGCTGCCGCGCGGCGTCGAGCGGCTTCACCAGCCCCTCGTCCTCGTAGTGCCAGAACGTCCAGCCGTTGCAGCTGGGGGCATCCTGCAGGTCCTTGCCGACCTGGTGGATCGAGCCGTTGAGTTTTTCATGCACCAGCGATCCATCGGCGCGCACGGTGGCGATCCAGCGGCGCTGCTTGTCAAAAACCTGCGTGCCGGGTTTGACGAAGCCCGCCTCCACCAGCGTACCGAAGGCCACACGCGGTGCGGTGCGCTTGCTCTGCATGGTGGTCAGCGCGCTTTCGTCGAGCGGGAGTTCCTTTTCGATCCGCGCGCGGGCAACTTTGCGATAGCTTTCTTCACGCTCGCAGCCGATCCATTCGCGACCCAGACGCTTGGCGATCGCGCCGGTGGTGCCGGTGCCGAAGAACGGGTCGAGGACCACGTCCCCGCGCTCGGTCGTCGCGAGCAGCACGCGGTAAAGCAGCGCTTCGGGCTTCTGCGTCGGGTGCGCTTTGTGGCCGGCGTCGTCCTTGAGCCGCTCCCCGCCCGAGCAGATCGGGAAGGTCCAGTCGCTGCGCATCTGAAGCTCGTCGTTCAATGTCTTCATCGCGCGGTAGTTGAACTGGTAGCGCGCCTTTTCCCCCTGGCTTGCCCAGATCAGCGTCTCGTGCGCATTGGTGAAGCGCGTGCCGCGGAAGTTGGGCATCGGGTTGGTCTTGCGCCACACGATGTCGTTGAGGATCCAGAAGCCCAGATCCTGCAGCGTCGCGCCGAGGCGGTAGATGTTGTGATAGCTGC
>PBYQ01000044.1 GCA_002729695.1 Citromicrobium sp.
ACAGCACCGAGTTCATGCGGCTCGATGCGCTGCCCGAACGCATCCTGTTCATCGGCGGCGGCTTCATCTCGTTCGAGTTTGGCCATATCGCTGCACGCGCGGGCAGCAAGGTGTGCATCATCGACCGTGGCGAGAGACCGCTCAAGGGTTTCGATGCCGATCTTGTCGAAAGACTCGTTGCGCGGGGCGAGGAAGTCGGCGTCCAACTGCGACGGCGCACGTCACTCAAAGCGATCGAGAAGGACGGGACGGGTTTTCTTGTCACGGTAGAAACTGACAACAAAACGAGAGATTTGCGGGCCGATCTCGTCGTCCACGGCGCGGGCCGCGTCCCGGCAATTGACCGGCTTGACCTGGCCGCAGCCAATGTCGAGGCAGGTGACAAGGGCGTTGAGGTCAACGCCTACCTGCAAAGCACGTCCAACCCGAAAATCTACGCTGCCGGAGATGCTGCAGATACGCGGGGCGCCCCGCTTACGCCTGTCGCGGTTTTCGAGGGTAAGGTAGCTGCGTCCAATATGCTCAAGGGCAATCGCACCAAGCCGGATTATGCAGGCGTACCGAGCGCTGTGTTTACTGTACCAGAGCTAACCCGTGTTGGCATGCTCGAAGAGGAAGCACGAGAGGCCGGACATGATATCCGCGTCGTCGAAAATGACACCGGCGACTGGTATTCCAACCTTCGCGTTGGCGAAAGCTGCGCTGCAACCAAGGTTATAATCGATAACGAAAGCGACACTATCCTGGGAGCTCATTTGCTCGGACCGGAGTATGGCGAGATCATCAATTTCTTCGGTTTGGCCATTCGACTTGGACTGACAACAAGCGATCTCAAGAAAATGGTGTCGGTATATCCGAGCGTTGGCTCCGATCTTGGCTCCATGCTATCATAGATGCGCCTCGCTTGGTCCAGTAAAGCCATCACCGGGTAATCCGGATTGCGATCGACAGTCGAAATCTCGATAGAGGTCAGATGATGACCTTCCTCGCATATCTCGGTGCCGCAATTGCTGAAATTGCGGGCTGTTTCGCTTTCTGGGCGTGGTTGCGTATGGACAAGTCGGCTTGGTGGCTTGTTCCGGGCGTGGCCTCACTTGTCCTTTTTGCCTATTTGCTTACGCTCGTCGATGCGGAGCATGCAGGTCGGACCTACGCTGCCTACGGCGGGGGCTACATCCTATCCGCGTTATTGTGGCTTTGGATCGCAGAAGGCGTGAAGCCCGATCGGTGGGACACTCTGGGCGTGGCGATCTGCCTCGTAGGCGCCGGCGTTATCTTGCTCGCCCCCAGACCGGTATGAGGCAGATCCTTATGGGGCCGAAGGAAATATCCCACGCGTGCGATTGGCAATCGCTACCAGCGACAACATGACAGGCACTTCTACAAGTACGCCCACAACCGTCGTCAATGCCGCACCGCTGCCAATGCCAAACAGACCGATGGCTACAGCGACGGCCAGCTCGAAAAAGTTGGACGTTCCGATCAGCGCACAGGGCGCGGCAACTGTATGCGGAACTTTCCAGGCCTTGGCGGCACCATACGCGATGAAAAAGATTCCGTAACTCTGTACAATGATTGGCGCGGCGATGAGTGCGATCAGCAGTGGGCGGGCAACGATAGTTTCCGCCTGGAATCCGAACAAAAGGACCACCGTTAGCAGAAGACCAAGAATGGAGAGCGGTTTTATGCGTCCGGTGAACTCGGATACCGCCGCTTCACTGCCGCCATGCGTCCCCAGCAGTCGATGCCGTACAAAGGCTCCCGCTGCCAGCGGCACGACCACATAGAGCGCGACCGAGAGCAGCAGCGTCTCCCAGGGTACCGCAATGTCGGTAACGCCGAGCAGCAGCGCAACAATGGGCGCGAAGGCAACGATCATGATCAGATCGTTCGCCGCGACCTGCACCAGCGTATAGGCCGGGTCGCCCTTGGTGAGCTGCGACCACACGAACACCATCGCGGTGCAAGGAGCCGCACCCAGCAGGATAAGCCCGGCGATATACTGCTGTGCATCGGCAGGGGCGATCAGGTCCGCAAAGACGACCTCGAAGAACAGCACGCCGAGTGCAGCCATCGTGAAGGGCTTGATTAGCCAGTTGACCACCAGCGTGATGATGAGGCCCTTTGGCTGGTCGCCAACACGGCGCACCGCGCCGAAATCGACCGCGACCATCATCGGGAAGATCATCGCCCAGATCAGCACTGCGACGACGAGATTGACCGAGGCATATTCGATGGCAGCAAGCGAGGCGAACAGCTCTGGCGCGATATTTCCAAGCGCTATCCCGGCGAGGATTGCCGCTCCGACCCAGACCGAGAGCCATTTCTCGAACAGGCCTAGGCCCGCCGCGCTGGCGTCCATGTCAGCTGTGGCGGCGGTCATTGACCGTCTTCCTGATGCCCAATGGCTTGGAGCTTTTCGCGCAAGGCGAGCTGTTCAAGGCTCGCAATCGGGAGCGCCAGCATCAGGTCGATACAACGCTTGAGCATGCGGAAGGCATCGAGGAAGGCCGCTGCTTTCTCCGCATCACTACCCCCAGCCGCCGCCGGATCGGGAATACCCCAGTGCGCCGACGTCGGACGACCGGGCCAGACTGGGCAGGATTCCGCCGCCGCGCTGTCGCACACGGTAAAGATCAGGTCGAACTCCGGTCCATCGGCAAACTCGCTCCAGCTCTTCGAGGAATAGCCCTCTGCCGGATAACCCAGTCTCTTGAGTGTATGGATCGCCCAGGGGTTTACCTTGCCGGTCGGATTGCTTCCGGCACTGTAGGCCTTGAACCGGCCTTCGCCGTCATGGTTGAGGATGGCTTCGCCCAGGATCGAGCGAGCGGAATTGCCCGTACACAGGAACAGCACGTTCAATGATTCGCCTGACATGGATTGCCTCAGCAGCAGGAAGTCTTGGCAGGAGCCAGCTGCGGTGTGCAGCAGGCGCTCGATGCGGCATTGGCGGAAGCGAGCTGGTGGAGGTCAGGACTACCGCCGTAGGTCGTGCTCTCGCCTTCTGTCAGGAAGGCTTCCCACACCACGCCATCGGGATCGGCGATCCAGCTCTTTTCCGATTGCGCGTAGCAGCAGGTCGTCGCGCCTTCTTCCAGGACCGGACGGTCAGCAGCCTTGAGGCGGCCATAGACCTCTTCGAGTTCCGCCTTGTCTTCGACCTGCAAGCCGACATGCTCGATCCCCTTGACCGCCTCCTCGCGCATCGAGATCGCGAAGTTGATGCGTGGGTCATCGAGCATCCACTTGGCATAGTCGGCTTTAACCACGGATGGCTCGGCACCGAACAGGCTCGAATAAAAGGCAACGGACTTGTCGATGTCGGTCACGCCGACATGCACATGGAAGCGTTTCATCAGGCGCTCTTTCGTTGAGGAGAAGGAAGGTAGGCAGCGGCCTCGGAACAAGGCGTGTCGTCAGAGCAGGATAGGCCGTCGCAGCAGTTTTCGGTGAGGTAGCCCATCAGGCCATTCATCGCGGTATAGTCCGCCGAATAGATGATCGAGCGGCTTTCGCGTCGCTGCGTCACCAACCCCGCATTGGAAAGCTGGGCAAGGTGAAAGCTCATTGAAGAGGGCGGAACGTCGAGCTTTTCGGCCAGCACGCCGGCGGCAACTCCCTGCTCCCCTGCCTGCACCAGCAGGCGGAACGCAGCGAGGCGATGCTCCTGTGCCAGGGCAGAAAGGGCACGAATGACGCGGCCGGCTTCCATCGCTCACTCCAATGATTCGATAAATATCGAAATATGGAATGAAGCAAGCCTGGTCAAGCCGTATCGCGCCAACGGATGATATCGCCGAAACCTATCAGTCCATCGAACAGTGCCGAAACCACGAGCGATTGCTTGCAATGTACCTGATAGCGCTCGCGGGCCATCTTGAGATGCTGGAGAACTGTCTCCGAGCTGATCCCTAAGATCAGTGCGACCTCGGCCGCCGTTTTGCCCCGCGCGACCCACAAGAGACATTCACGCTGCCGGTCGCTCAAAGCAGGCACCGGCTTTTGTGGACACTGGCCACTCAAACCTATAGCACAGCTCAGGGCTAGCGTTCCGACCATTTCAGCCAAGGCGAAAAGCCTCCGCGGTAATTTCTTCTCGGGCCTCACGGCGAAAGTGCAGGTACCGCGTCCAACACCCGGGAGATGCCGGGGAACGGTATAACCGTTCCCGATGCCGCACTCGCGACCCACTGCCAGCATCTGCCGATCGCCGCGTGTCAGTGGAACAAGGTCGTCGATCCAGTCCCAGGCGAACCCGATTACAGTTTTGTCGCAGGCTCTGCGCACCGGATCTTGGCCAGCGAGATCGAAGGCGACGTAAACCTTGGCCCATTCGTCGGGATAATCATGCAGGAGCAAACCCGGATTGTCCCGAGATACCGTCCTCGTCTCCAGGCTGAGCGCAAAGTGATCAAAGCCCAGACGCCGGGAAACTTGCCCCAGCGCTCCGTCGAGCTCGGCATCCGAGCGCACGTTGATGAGTTCCGATGCGAATTGCTCGGCTAGGTGAGAATGCATAGACCCGCCATCCGATCGGCAGGGCGCCATCCAACACGCCGCAGTCCGATCGCCTGCCCGATGCGGGACCGGAGGGTTCCATTCCATCCGCTCTCGCTGTTGCAGTTGCGACCCTGTGGGTCAGTTTACAGGACCACCCCGGCAAACGCCCCAGCGGTCGATTAAAACCATAGTGCATTCAAGGCGTTTGGGAAGCGCGCCGTCCTCGCGCGTTAAGTAGATCACGATATCCTGAGGCCACCATCCGGCGAGCTTCTACGACGAGACGCTGCGTTTGGCGGCGCGCGGATGAAGTCTTCCAGTCGATCGCACGCAGATCGGTCTGAGACAATCCGAGGATACTCGCGAGTTCACGAGTGGTTGGGGCTTTGCCTGCTGCTTCGTCAAGAGCATCGAGTAGCTTCAGCATCAGAAGGAACCGGTGCGATTGATAGGGTGTCGGCCGTAGCGGCGAAGCAACAGTGTTGAGTGTCTGGCCGGATGGTCGCGAGTTGAAGAACTGCAATGCGGTCAATCGTATCTCAAGCGCCTCATCGGCTGAAAGAAGGTAGGAGGCCCTTTCTCCTCGAAGGGGTTTGACGACCTTTAGCCGGTAGCGTTGGAATCGCTCGTTCAGGACAAGATGGCGCTCTTGGTCATCTGCTTCCTCGGCAACGACAGTCGCACTGCCGAGAATAGCATCGCAGTCAGCGGCAGCCAGTACGACGACCTGTGGGTTGTCTTCGGCGCGCCAGATAGCAGGGGCCTCTTTCGACGAGAGCTTGGGATCGATCGGGAAATTCGAGGCCCCATGTCCTCGCCATGCGGCGAGAAGCTGCAGTTCGCGTATTGCTAATGCCGCTTTGCGAAGTCCGATCGAATGCGCGTCGATATGCGTTGTTTCGGCGCAGGAATTCCTGCGCGAAATCGCAAAGATCGAGTGCGCCGAACAGGGTCTCGCCGCCGGATGGTCGAGCCATGGAGCACCTCCCTTCAGGAGGGTGGTGGTATGGCCCTCGCGCGCTATCCGACATTCCAAGAGATGGGAAGGCACCTCCCCATTTCTGGGCAGGAGGTAGGAAAATTGCACAAAACAAGCGGGTTGCCACCGGAATCATAATTCGGCAGGATCATGCTTGCGCGGAAAGAAATGCTGGCACCATCCGCGTGGACAAGCTCCGCCAGACATCATGCACGCCGGTCCATGGAAGGCCCGGCGGCCGCAACCGGTCAAGGGGCAAGGCTTGCTCCAGACGGCGGCACAGACCTGGAACCCGTGCCCTGGTCGCGATAGCGGTCACAGGGTCTCGGACGCCTCCTAGATCGCTGCATGTCCCATCCGAATGCCGAAAACCGGCCACATCCTGTTCGAGGATCCGGCTGTTGTTGCCCGCAGCACGATCCCACTCTTACCGCTCGAATATTGGAAACTCTTTATCGCGAGCAATGTGCTGGACTGGTCGCCTATCTTGCGCGCCGAACAGGTCCGCAGCGTGCGGTCGACCTTGCGCAAGAGGTTTTCCTGCGCGCGGCAACCAGTCCGCAACTACCGTGTCTCGAAAATCCCGCGGGATTTCTGAGGAGAATAGCCTACCATCTTGTTGTCGACGAAGCGCGGCGGAAGAAATGCCGGGTTCGGACGCAACCCCTGCTCGATGATATAGTCGTTCCCGCGAGGGCCTCGCAAGAGGACGCTCTGCACACTCAGGAGACCATGGCAGCGTTCGAAGCGGCGCTTGGTGAATTGCCGACAAAGACCGCCCGCATCTTTACCATGAACCGCTTCGAGAAGAAGTCCTATCGGCAAATTCATCGCGAACTCGGCATTGCACTGCCAACCGTCGATTATCACATGATGAAGGCACTAGCTCATCTTCGGCTCGCTTTGGCACGCGGGCGTGATTGAGGCACCGAACCTTCACTTCAGTCTGATTTCTTTTGAAACTAAGGTGTCAGCTTTCTCGTGCGTCAAACTCCCAGGGGCGAAGCCAAAAAGGCCCGCCGGATTCGAATTGGGAGGCGATTAAAATGAGAAAATCGAGAGTTGCTGCGGCTTTGTTCGCAGGAACCGCAATGGCTTCGACCGCGCAGCCGCTTTGTGCTCAAACGACGGGCGAGGCCGACGCAAGTCCGGCTCAAACAGAAGTTGTAGAAGACGAAGACGAGGAGAATGCGATCGTCGTGACCGGCACGCGTATTCGGGGAGCGCGCGTCGTAGGAGAAGTAATTGCCCTTGACCGCGAGGCCATCGTCGAGGCCGGTCAGATCGACCTCGGCGAAGCTATCCGAACATTGCCCCAGAATTTTGCGGGAGGACAGAATCCTGGCGTGGGTTCGGGAGCCGGCCTCGGGAACGATAATGTGAATTCTGCGTCAAGCCCGGACCTGCGCGGCCTGGGACCCGATGCGACCCTGACGCTAATCAACGGACACCGTGTTCCCTATAATTCGGCCTACCAGGGAGTCGACATTTCCGCCATCCCGCTCGCTGCCGTGGACCGGGTCGAAGTTTTGCCTGATGGTGCGTCGGCCCTGTACGGTTCGGACGCCGTCGGGGGTGTAATCAACGTGGTTCTGCGTCGTGATTTCGAGGGATTGACGACCTCCGGTCAGCTCGGCGCCAGCACCGATGGTGGCTATTTCCGTCAGCAATTCGATCTGGTCGGTGGCAGGATCTGGGATGGAGGCGGTGTCATGCTCGCCTACGACTTCGCGAACAATTCCGATATTACGGCTGATCAGCGAAGTTACACGCAATCGCTGGATCCCCAGGTAAGTCTCTATCCGAAGATGCAGCGTCATGCCGTGACCCTTGCGGCCCATCAGGAGATATCGCCCGCTGTCCGCATCGCCGTCGACGGCTTCTACTCGCGGCGGAACTCGAGCGACACGAACGGGGCACCCGTCTTCCGCATCTCGCGTGATCCTCGCCTCGAGGGCTACGCGATCTCACCGTCCATGGAGATCGATCTGGCGGGGGACTGGCAGGTCAAGATTTCGGGAGTGTACGGGCGTGACCAGAGCCGTTTCAGAACGACAATCGTCAGGCAAGGCGCAGAACCCAATCTTGCGCAAGGCCGATACTTCAATGAAATCGCGACGCTGGAGGCGGGGGCCGAAGGTCCGCTGTTCGACCTGCCGGGAGGGGATGCCCGCCTCGCAATTGGAGCCGGCTTCCGAAACAACCGGCTCGACTATGCTCGTAAAGACGCGAATTACGATTCCGCCTTCGATATCACGCGCCGAGCGCGCTTCGGGTATGCGGAACTATATCTTCCGTTCGTAGCCCGGCGAAACGCGCGTCCCGGTCTGGACGAATTCACAATTTCCGCTGCTGTAAGGTACGAGGATTATCCGGGACTCGACCAGCTCGCCACTCCCCGAGTTGGCGTCATCTATTCGCCAGTCGATGGTTTGACACTGAGCGGCAGCTGGTCGCGCTCGTTCAAGGCACCGACCCTGTATCAGCAGTATATCTTTTATGAGACAGTCCTGCTCCCTGCTTCGATAGTCGGGGCGGGCAATGGATCGGATACAATACTATTGGTTGCGGGGGGCAATCCCGATGTCGGCCCCGAGCGCGCCCGCAGCTGGACCGCAGGCCTCGAGCTGCGTCCCCCCGCGCTGCCAGAACTCACTTTCTCAGCATCTTGGTACGATATCCGGTATACCGATCGCGTAACCGGCCCGATTTCAGGGTCCATCCTGGCTGCATTCAGCGACCCGGGATATGCCAGCCTGATCGACTTTATGCCGGATCCTGCGAGTTTGGCGGCACTTATTGGAGGTGCGCAGTTCGGCCTCGCCAATTTTACCGGAGCACCCTACGATCCTGCCAGAGTTGTCGCTGTGGCAGACAACCGGAATACCAATGTGGCGGCGTGGGCGCTCAAGGGTATCGACGCTCGGCTAAGTTGGGATCAGGCTCTAGGGCAGGGACGGTCGCTCGGTCTCGAGATCGCCGGCAGCTGGATCGACAGTGAACAGCGGATCACCGCAGAGCTTCCGGCAACTCAGCTTGCAGGGACAATCTTCAACCCCGCCAAACTGCGGATGCGCAGCACAGCGCGGTTCGTAACAGGCCCGCTGACCGCCAACCTTGCCATCAACTACACCGGGGGGCTCGAAGACCGCCGCTTCGATGAAATCCGCCGACTCGCAGCAACTGCAACTGTCGATATCGGCGTATCGTATACCCTCGTTCGTGGAGAAGGCCGGGACCCTGGTCTCGAAATATCGCTGACTGCGCAGAATCTTTTCAATGAAGAGCCTCGAGAGATCGGTCAGCTCGGCCCCTACGATACGCCGTATGATTCAACCAATTATTCGCCGATCGGTCGTTTCATCGCATTCGGTATCCGGAGGCATTGGTGACAGTAGTGCTTGCTTTGGCAGCGGCGGTTCAACCGATTGTACCCTCCCCGATTCTAGAAACAACAGACACGGATCCATGCGCAGACTTTACGCAACTAGGCAGTCTCGATGGGACAGATCGACGAGTCGGCATCGATGATTTGGCCTCGGTAGCGGACATTGGACCGGCGATCGCTGAAAACAATGCGCGCTCAGTGGGTATCTCGCCAGGCGGAGACCGAATTGCATTCGTGGTCAAGCGGGCCAATCCGCGAACCAATGCCTATTGCCAGCAGCTGCTTGTCGTTTCCGCCTCGGATTCCGGGGAGGTGCTGGAGGTTGCTCGCGGCGGCGCCTACCTGCACGCGGATTTCGCACTGCGTGATTTTTCGGTGGTGCGCGCAGGGTGGGATGTAGCCAATCCGCCTCGGTGGTCGCCTTCGGGAAATCGCATCGCCTATCTCCGCCGCGAAGGCCCGACAAACCAGGTTTGGATCGTCGATCCCTCTGGTGAAAAACTTCCCACCCAGGTCACGGCAATGGCCGACGACGTCGACGACTTTGCTTGGACCGAGGACGGACACGGCTTGGTCGTCACCACTCGTCCAGGCCTGCGGGAAGCGATGAGCGATATCGGCGAAGAAGGTCGAAGCGGCTATCTCTTCGACGGGCGGTTTTCGCCGCAGTTCGCGGACCATCCGATCGCGACCGGGCCGCTCGCTTATGCGTATACGTTCGTCAGCCTGCTTGATGGATCGCGCAGGTCCGCGAGCAAAACTGAAAGAGACCTGCTGGCACCCGACCTGCCTCCTCAGGCGCCTGCCAATGCACGGGCTTACCGACCGGGGCCCGGAGGCCGCTCTGCGTGGCTCGAACCCGATTTCTCCGACCGCATTGTCAGCCCGACCCACGTGGTGGTGGTCGGTCCAGACGGGCAACGCAGGATCTGCGAAAGCTCAGTGTGTAACGGCGTTCAGGATATGTGGTGGTCGAGTGACGGCGGCGCATTGATCTTGCAGCAAAGAACCGGGTGGGCACGTGGCGAAACTGCTTTGCTGCGGTGGGAGGCGGACGACCGCGCTCCCCGCCGCATATTCGGTTTCGAGGGTTTGCTGATTGGCTGCGTGACCCTGAGACATGAACTGGTCTGTGGCCAGGAAGCATCCACTCAACCCCGCCGCCTCGTCGCTATCGACACGCGCAGCGGAACCGAACGGGTGATTTATGATCCCAACGCCAGACTGCGAAACAAGGACTTTGGAGAAGTGCGAAGGTTACGCTTCCGCAATGCCTATGGAATCGAGAGCTTTGCCGACCTCGTCCTTCCGCCCGGGCGAGAAGAAGGGCAACAGCACCCCATGGTTGTGGTGCAATATTCCAGTCATGGTTTCCTTCGGGGAGGTACGGGCGACGAGGTCCCGATATATCCCCTAACCGCGCACGGCTTCGCAGTACTGAGCTTCCAGCGCCCCGGCCTTCTCCCGGCGGCCTCCAAGGCGCGCAACGAGATCGAGACACGCACGCTTCTTGCCGATCCGTGGGAAGATCGACGGCATGTCTTTGCCACCCTCGAAGAGGCGATCGACATGGCAATCGCTACCGGCGCCGTCGATCCCGACCGCCTGGGGATCGACGGTTTCAGCGATGCCGGTGCGACCGTCCAGTTCGCGCTCATCAATTCCGACCTGTTCAAGGTCGCTACGTTCGGAACCTGCTGCCAGGACATGACCGCTCAGCCACTCGCTGCGGGACCACGTTTCGCGGACTATTTTCGCGCTATGGGCTATCGCTATTTCGAAAGCGACGACGAAGGATTCTGGCAACCGATCTCGCTGCTGGAAAACGCCCGCGCAATAGACACTCCAATCCTGATCCAAGCGGCAGACAGCGAATACGAAGGCGCGCTCGATGTCGTTGAAGCCTTCACGAACCGCGACAAGGCGATAGAGCTGAGGGTCTTGCCGGACGAAACGCATTACAAATGGCAGCCTGCGCATCGGCGTGCGATTTACGAACGTAATCTCGAATGGTTCGGATTCTGGCTCAACAACGAGCGGAACTGTACGCCGGGAAAGGATGCTCAGTATGAGCGCTGGCTAGCCATGGAAGGGGCACCGATGCGAAGCGAGCTACGCTGTTCTGATACTCCCACGCTCGTGCCATAGGCGTGCCCAGTTTTCGGCCTCGAGAAGGTCGAAGACGCGATCTATCAGGAAGTCGTCTTTGGACTCGTCGACCTGCAAGGCGACTTCCAATGCGGGCCTATCGAGAAGATCGTGCGCGGCAAGCAGACCATCGAGCAACCGGCCGCGGATTCGGCTACGGTGAGCTACAAAGGCGCTCCGGATATAGCTGTCAGGACCGGCCTTGGAGGTCCGAGCAACGATAGCGGGAGGCAGAATGTCCGAGTACGCCGCTCTGGCGACTGCACGATTCCGACCGCCCGTGGCCCAGAGCCAGGTGGGAACAGAGAGACAGAATTCGACAAGCGGCTGACTGGCGAGTGGGGAGAACCGGTGCAGGCCTCCCGTGACACCGTGCACATGGTTCTGTGCATGCATCAAGAGCCGTAGATGATCGTGGCTTCCCGACCGGCGGCCAGATCCGCATTGAGGCCAAACCGCCAGGGGCTTCGGGTCGGCAGGCACCAGATCAGGATTTAGAAGCCGGATATCGGGCGGCCAGGGATCGCCGCCCTCGCGATTGCGAAGGCGGCCGACCGTCGCTGCGACCATGGTAGCGATGCTGCAATCGGTGACGCGGCACATATCAAGTAATGTTGCAAACGAACCGGCCTTCAAACCTTCTGTGCGCACATGGTCGGCCACAGGCGCAGCAGAATGGAGGAGACAGAAGAGGTTGTCTCCGAAATTGCCGTCCATCACCACCGCCGCGCGGGTTTCCTCCCGCGCGCTTTCGAGCGCTTGATCGAGCGTTTTGAGAAATGCCCGACGCGCTGGCCTGGGCATGTTTTCCGAAGCGGAACCGTCAGGATCAAAGCGAGCGGGATCGAACGTACGGAAGAGACATTGCACGCCCAGTTTTTCCGCAACTGCTCTGGCGTAGGGCCGCTCATCCCCGCTGCGATCTACAGTCCCCACCGTGACACAATCGAAGGTCGCATCGGCTTCGGACAGCGCTGCGCAAATCAGCGAGGAATCGACCCCACCTGACGCTGCCACAACCGTCTGACCGAAAACGCCCGACCAGCTTTTCATGACACCTCGAGATACTTCGCGCAGCGCCGCGGCAGCGTCTTCGAAATGCGGAACCGAAACTGGGAAGTGGTCGGCAGCCTTCCAGAGCCGGAGCGGCGCAGCCCCCGTCGGCCGCAACGGACTTATCGAACCCGGGGGAATTTCGTCCACATCGATAAGGCATGTACTCGCCTGGCGAAGTTCGGGACGCAGTAAATGAGCACCAATATCGGTGTAGGAAGGGTGCAGCGAAAACAATGCTGGATCGGTCGTGAGAATGACTTGGTCACGACCCTCGTAACGATAGACCGGTAAAAACCCCGACGGATCGACAAAGATTGCCGCAGCTCCATCACCTGGCTCATGGAGGATAGCCACATAAGCTCCCCAATATTGCTTGATCAGAAACTCCGCGACATCCTGGGCACTGGATTGCTGCGGCACGCGCAGCCGGGGTTCGAGGCTTGTGCATCCGGTTGATTTGTCGAACAGCGCGCCGAGCACGCGGCCATGGTTAGCCAGCGTCACTGTGGGTGTGCACTCGTCTATCCAAAGTGTTGGGCGATTTGTCAGGATCGCTTCGGGAGACGCCGCATCCGCAAACACTCCTGCAGTGCTTTGGGTTCGAGGCAGCGCGAGGGCGAAACGCACGCGCATTATATGACGAGGATCGGCGTGTAGCGCAGGACCTCCTCGTGCGTGTCGTTGAGCACGACATCGCCTTTTTGGGCCCAGCAATGCGCACTGAACGGCAAAGATGTTACGCCGAGAACGACCTGGCAATGATCGCCCGTTGCCGCGAGACAACCTGCGAGGGCGATCGAACGGGCGAGGCATCGATCCGCCGCGGTGCGCAAGAGCTTTGAATACTCGAAGGCCCTGACCATATCTTTGCCCGTGTCGCTCAACTCTTCGATGTCGTTTTCGACGCGGATTTGTGCTCGTCGGACATCATGCAGAACGGAGAGAAAAGGGGAGTGGGAAAGCCGTCGCTCGACGCGCTTCTGCACCCATATCGCCTTGGCCACTTTCGACAGACGGAACTCGCCTGTGTGGCGCGCCGGAGATGATAATTTTGGAAAGCGCCAATTATTCGGGCGAGGGAAGTCTGGCGGCTGATACCAATCGAGTGCTTTGCTCGCGGTCCATTCCTGCGGCCAAGCTTTTTCGGCCTCGAGAGGAAGACGAAAATATCGGTCTCGCTGCAGATCGAGAAAGACGAAATGGTCGCCAGTGTTACACCAGGCGATTGTCGCATTGTCGGGATCGATCATCGGGCGCAGCCGAGGGTATCGGGGCGCGGGTCACCGACGCGCGCCCCGATCCAGGTCAGTCTTCGAGCGTTCCGGCCACCGCATTGCGCTGACCACCGCTATCGTCTGCGAAGACGATGCCCGCTCCCTTTGTTTCGACCGACGCCTTTCCGAGATCGATCATCTCGCTTTCACGTGTTTCGAGATTCTTCATTGGTCACTCCTCTGGTTCGACTGCGACTCCAAAGGTCGCAACATCGAATTTGAAGTAAGCCAACAGAGCCGGCCAGCTTATAATGTATTTATAAACACATAGAGCCGGGGATCGCGAAGTACGACCGGGCGATGGAAGCACCCGTTGGCAAGTGCAGCGATGCCTTTAGCTGGAGCGCCTGGACATGCGCATCGCAACCCGGTCGCGAGGAACCTGAGTTCCCTACTTCACGATAAGGCCAATCATGCCTGATGATACAGCGCAGTTCTACCTATTGGCACTATTTGCATTAAGTTGTTGCCGAGAAGAATCAGAGAAAGTCCGGACACTGTCGGCAATTATTGGTTGGATATTGTGGGCGTCCTTCTACGTGCCTTGGCAAAATCCCGGTCACTAGCGACGAAGCGCTCGATCATTGGTGGGATCAGAGCTGCGGGCTCGGGTGCACCCTCTGAAACGCCGCCATTGAGCACGACCCCATATTCGACGAGTCGGCGATGGAGCCGCGCAGGAATCTCGACCGTCAACTTGACGGGCTTGCCATCGGTGACATCGGAGAGCTTGAGTCGGGTCATGCACCACCCTCCAGCACAATATCGCGCGTCACCAGAACGCGTACGGGAAAGCCGGGACGGATCGTCAGCGTCGGGCGGATGTCGAGCTCGCGTGCAACGACCTGCTCGCCCGCGCGATTGATGCTGTCCTGGGTACCGCGGCGAACAGCGCGCAGCAGATCATCATCTCCGCCTGCGCCGAGTTCGCCGCCAATCCCGAGCAAAGTGGAAACGAGCGCCGCCTTGACGACACCGCCCCAATGGTAATCGACGCCGTCC
>PBYQ01000045.1 GCA_002729695.1 Citromicrobium sp.
AAGTCCGTCACCGTCCTGATAGGTGCCCGGATTCGCCAAAGCGGCCTTGACCGCCACCGCCGTAAGTTTGCCCATTCTCGTTCCCCACATTTCTGGAGGTCAATTAAGAGAGCCGCAGTGTGGGGAAGCCCACCTCCTTCCCCACACCTTCCCCACACTCACTGTCGGTTGTAGACAAATAGCAGCGAACAGGGGCGGCCATCGAAAGGCAGAATGCCCTTGGTTTTCTGAGATTTCTAGGGCTTTTCGGGGATGTTCCGAGAACGGGCGGTGGTGGACAGGGCTGGATTCGAACCAGCGTACGCTTGCGCGGGCAGATTTACAGTCTGCTGCCTTTAACCACTCGGCCACCTGTCCACATGATCGGTCTGCAAGAGGCAATGCAAGAAACGGTGCCCTTTCGGGGTCAACCGGATGCCGAGAGGCGCCCCTTTGGAGAAGCCGCGCTTGCCTGTCAATGGTCGGGCTGGCAGTGCGTGCGGCTATGGCAAAACCGGAACGAAAAAGAGCATTGCGCGGACGCGCTGGGCGAATGAAGGGCGGACGCGGCAGCGGACGCGCAAGCACGGGCCAGGTCCGCCTGTGGGGCCGGCACGCGGTCGAGGCCGCGCTGCTCAATCCGGAGCGCAAACATCGCAAATTATGGGCCACACGCGAAGGCATAGCCTCGCTCGATGGCGAATTGCCGGCGGATTTCCCGATCGAATACGCCGAGGGGCCCGATCTCGACAGGCTGGTTGCGCGCGATGCGCCGCATCAGGGGCTGGTGCTGGAATGCGCGGCACTGGAAGATCGCGATCTTGCCGACATCATCGCCGATGCCGACGCGAATCGCCCCATCGTGTTGCTCGATCAGGTGACCGATCCGCACAATGTCGGGGCGATCCTGCGTTCGGCGGCTGCGTTCGGCGCGGCGGCGATCGTGACGCAGGATAGGCACGCCCCGCCCGAGAGCGGCGTGGTCGCCAAATCCGCGTCGGGCGCGCTGGAGACGGTGCCGTGGGTGAGAGTGGTCAACCTGGCGCGCGCGCTCGACGATCTGTCGAACAGCGGCTTCTGGCGGATCGGGCTGGCCGGAGAAGCGGAGATGACGCTGGCCCAGGCGATGCCCACGGGACCCGTCGCCATCGTGCTGGGCGCGGAAGGGGCCGGGCTGCGTCACAACATCGCCGGGCACTGCGACGCGCTGGCCAAACTGCCGATCTCCGACGCGATCGAGAGCCTCAACGTCTCGAACGCCGCCGCGATCGCGCTCTACGCGCTGGCGACGCGCGAGGACTGACGTCCTTCGGGCGAAAAGCCACTCCGAACGCAAGACAAAGAAAAAACCCCGCCGATCCACCACTCGACGGGGTTCTTCACATTGGTTGGCCCCTGCGTGGGGCCGAGCGTCGAACGCTCTTAGTTCACGGCGTCCTTCAGGCCCTTGTCGGCCTTGAACTTCGGCTGGTTCGAAGCCTTGATTTCCATCGGTTCGCCGGTGCGCGGGTTACGGCCGGTCGAGGCCTTCCGCTTCGCAACCGAAAACGTACCGAAGCCGACGAGCCGGACCTCGTCGCCATTGGCGAGGGCCTTCTGGATCGAATCGAAAACGCCTTCGACGGCGTTCGAAGCATCGGTTTTGGAAAGGCCGCAAGATTCGGCGACTGCGCCGATCAGCTCATTCTTGTTCATTCGGAAAAACCCCTCAGTCCCAGACATTCAAAGTGGTGATCCGCATCATGCGAATGCCCCCACCTGAAACCTTAGTCACGAGTCTGTCAAAGCCATTTTGCGGAAAAATCGCGGAAACCTGCGATTTGCTAGTTTATGAATCGTTACCTGTGCACAAACCTGTGGGAAATCCGGAACACAGCGCGAACGTTCGGCCTCAGTGCCGGGTCTGCCCGCTTTCCGCAAAGGGCGGCCCGCTGACCGGCTGACTCGCAAGATCGTCTGCCTCGGTCCATTCGATCGCTTCGGGCTGGCGAACCAGCGCGTGCGCCAGCACTTCGTCGACGTGGCTGACCGGGATGATCTCGACGCCGTCGGTGATCCGGTCCGGTATTTCGGCAAGATCCTTCACGTTGTCTTCCGGGATCAGCACGATCGGGATGCCGCCGCGGCGCGCCGCCAGCAGCTTTTCCTTGAGCCCGCCGATTGGGAGCACACGGCCGCGCAGCGTGACCTCGCCGGTCATCGCGACATCGGGGCGCACCGCGATGCCTGTCAGCGTCGAAACGATCGATGTGACCATCCCCACGCCCGCGCTCGGCCCATCCTTGGGCACCGCCCCTTCGGGCAGGTGGATGTGGATGTTCTTGCGGCGGAAGATCGACGGGCGGATGCCGTAAGCGGGCGCCCGCGCCTTCACGAAGCTGAAGGCTGCGGCGACGCTTTCATTCATGACCTCGCCCAGCTTGCCGGTCGTCTTGGCCTCACCGCGACCCGGCGTGGTGACGCTTTCGATGGTCAGCAGTTCGCCGCCCACTTCGGTCCACGCGAGCCCGGTGACCGCGCCGATCTGGGCTTCCTTCTCGCCCATGCCGTGCTTGTATTTGCGCACGCCGGCAAACTCGCCGAGGTTTTCCGGAGTGATCTCGACCGTCCCGACCTTCTTCTCCAGAATCTTGCGCAAGGATTTGCGTGCCAGCCGCGCGATCTCGCGTTCGAGCGTCCGCACCCCCGCCTCGCGGGTGTAGTAGCGGATCAGGTCGCGCAGAGCGTCCTCGGTCAGCGAGAACTCGCCCTCCTCCAGCCCGTGATCGGCGATCTGCTTGGGCAGCAGGTGGTTCGTCGCGATCTCGACCTTCTCGTCCTCGGTATAGCCCTCCAGCCGGATGATCTCCATCCGGTCGAGCAGCGGCTGCGGCAGGTCGAGCGTGTTGGCCGTGCACACGAACATGATGTCCGAGAGGTCGAAATCGACCTCCAGATAGTGATCCTGGAAACGCGCGTTCTGTTCGGGATCGAGCACTTCGAGTAGCGCCGACGCCGGATCGCCGCGGAAATCCTGGCCGAGCTTGTCGATCTCGTCGAGCAGGAACAGCGGGTTGCTGGTGCCTGCCTTGGTCAGGTTCTTGACGATCTTGCCGGGCAGCGAACCGATATAGGTACGGCGATGCCCGCGAATCTCGGCCTCGTCGCGCACGCCGCCGAGCGACTGGCGCACGAATTCACGCCCCGTCGCGCGGGCGATCGACTTGCCGAGGCTGGTCTTGCCCACGCCGGGAGGGCCGACGAGGCACAGGATCGGGCCCTTCAGCTTGTTGGTGCGCGCCTGAACGGCGAGGTATTCGACGATGCGATCCTTGACCTTTTCCAGCCCATAGTGATCGTCGTCGAGGATCGTCTGCGCTTCCTCGATGTCGCGATTGAGCTCGCTTTTCTCGCCCCATGGCAGGTCGAGCAGAACGTCGAGATAGTTGCGGATCACGGTCGCTTCGGCGCTCATCGGCTGCATCGAGCGCAGCTTCTTGAGCTCGCTTTCGGCCTTCGCGCGCGCTTCGTCCGACAGCGCGAGCTTCTCGATCTTTTCCTGCAGTTCGGCGAGTTCGTCGCCATCGCCGCCGTCGCCCGAACCGCCCAGTTCGCTCTGGATCGCCTTGAGCTGTTCGTTGAGGTAATATTCGCGCTGGGTCTTTTCCATCTGCCGCTTCACGCGGCCACGGATGCGGCGCTCCACCTGCAATACCGACAGCTCGCCTTCCATGAAGTTGAGCAGCATCTCCAGCCGCTTGCGCGGATCGGGCTCGGTCAGCAGGGCCTGCTTGTCGGCCACCTTGATAGAAAGCGCGGCGGCGACGGCATCGGCCAGCGCACCTGCGTCGTCGACCTCCGACAATTCCTCAGCAGCGCCTTCGTTCTTCTTGGAAAGATTGGTATATTCCGCGAATTGCTCGACAACCGAGCGCATAAGCGCGACCACCTCGTTGCCGGAAACCGTCGCCTGCTCGAGCGGGTTCACTTCGGCGATCGTATAATCGCCCTCGTCGTGCAGCGCGGTGAGATGCGCACGGGCATTGCCTTCGACAAGCACACGCACGGTGCCGTCGGGCATCTTGAGCATCTGAAGCACCTGCGCCGACACGCCGACATCGTAGAGGTCCGACCCTTCCGGGTCCTCGCACGACGGGTCCAGCTGGGCGAGGAGGAACACGTCCTTGTCGCCTTCCATCGCCGCTTCAAGCGCGGCGACGGATCGTTCGCGGCCGACGAATATCGGCACAACCATGCCGGGGAAGACAACGATGTCGCGGAGGGGAAGCAGAGGAAAACGCTGGGTCATAAGTATCTTTTAGCGCGCGGATTGGTCGCGCGCCCGTCCTTGTAGGCAAATATGGGTCGACCACCGCGGGCGTGCAATGGCAGCGTAGGGGGACCTGTGGATGCGCTTCGACGGCGGGCACACAAGGTTCCTCGCAGCGCCACCGGGCTTTCCTACTCGAGGGTGCGCCCGTAACCTTGCGCCCGGCTCCTTCTCATTGTCGTCCGGCATACCGAAAGACGCGGCGTCTCGCGGCCCGCCGTCCAGAAAAATTTGCGCGCGAATAGCGCGATCTGTCACCCCAACCGGGTCAACCCGTTGTGGGGTAAGAGAAATTTCTGGGCGAAGAGCGGGTGACACCTGGGTGACTCGTGTCACCCTCGTCACCACGAGACGTGAGGAAAGAGCGGCATCGCGTCCGGTCCGGGTGAGGCGCAGTCCGGCAGCGTCAGCCCATGCCCGGCAGGTTGAAGCCTGGCGGCAGACCCATGCCCGACTGGATTTTCTGCATTTCCTCGCCAGAGACGCGATCGGCCTTGCCGCGTGCATCGTTGAAGGCAGCTGCGACCAGATCTTCGAGCATCTGCTTTTCTTCGGGCTTCATCAGACTGTCGTCGATGGCCACGCCCAGCATTCGCCCGCGCGCGGTGCAGCGGACTTTCACAAGACCGCCGCCAGCGGTACCTTCGACCTCGATCGAATCGAGCTTGGCCTGCGCGTCGCCCATCTGGTTCTGGATCGTCTCGGCGGCCTTCTGCGCGGCGGCCATCATTTCTTCCATCGACTTCATGCGTGCTTGCTCCATTGGCGAGAATTGTCGGCGGTGCCCTGCTCCTTTTCGTCGAGCAGTTCCGCCTTGGGAAAGGCCGCGCGCGCGGCCTGCATCAGGGGGTGGTTTTCCATCGCATCGCGCACGGCTGCAGCCTGCGCCTGCGCGGCCTCGGCCATGCTTGGCGGAGCGGCGGGATCGGAAACCTCGGTCAGGACCCAGCTGCGCCCCGTCGCCTTGGCCAGTGCCGATCGCAATTCGGCCTCGATACGGTCGTTGAACTCGGGCGCACGCGCAAAAGTAAGCGCGCCATCTTCCAGGGAGATCACGCGCAGCTGCAACCGCATGATGCTCGCGGCGATATATTCGCCCGCATCCTCGACCTTCGCCACGAGGGCGGCGAAATCCGTACCCGATCCAGTCGCGGCTGAGCGAGCAGCACCCGGTGCGTTCGACGCTGCGGGCGACGGGGCGGACGATGGGGCGGGTGCGGAATTCTCGCCCGAGACAGCGGGAATACCCTTTGCCAGTTCTTCGAACCGTTTGACCAAGGCCCCCGGATCGGGGGCGTCGGCGGCGTGGATCAGTCGCAGGAGCGCCATCTGGGTGCTGACCAGCGGATCGGGCGCGGTCTTGACCTCATCGTAGCCTTTCAGAAGCAGCTGCCACAGCCGGTGGAGCTGGCCGGGGGTAAGGCGGTCGGCCCAGTCCGAAAGCTGCCCCCGCTCTTCCTCGCCCAGCAGATCGGGCATCGCACCGCCGACCTGCATCACGGTAATGCGATGGACGATCTCCATCAGCGAGCGGATCAGCGCGAGCGGTTCGACGCCGAGCGCATACTGGTCGGCCACCGCATCGAGCATCGCTTTGGGCTTGCCTTCGAGGATCGCGCCGAGCAGGCGGCGCTGCGCGCCGGCATCGGCGAGGCCCAGCATATCGCGCACCCGCGCCGACGTGACCTGATTGTCTTCGTCCAGATCGGCATGGGCGATCGCCTGGTCGAGGATGGACAGCCCGTCGCGAACCGATCCTTCGGCAGCAGCGGCGATGAGGTTCAGCGCCTCGGGTTCGGCCTCGACGCCTTCCTGCTCGCAAACCCAGCCGAAATGCTCGGCCAACCTGTCGGTCGGAATACGACGCAGGTCGAAACGCTGGGTACGGCTGAGCACTGTGACCGGCAGCTTGTCGACCTCGGTTGTCGCGAAGAGGAACTTCACGTGGGCGGGCGGTTCCTCAAGTGTCTTGAGCAAGGCATTGAAAGCATTGCGCGACAGCATGTGAACTTCGTCGATGATGTAGATCTTATAGCGCGCGCTGACCGCCGCGTAGCGCACCGCCTCGATAATTTCGCGCACATCGTCGACGCCGGTGTGGCTGGCGGCGTCCATCTCGATCACATCGATATGGCGGCCTTCCGCGATCGCCCGGCACGGCTCGCACACGCCGCAGGGGGCGATGGTCGGCCCGCCCTGCCCGTCCGGCCCGATGCAGTTCAGCGCCTTGGCGATCAGGCGCGCGGTGGAAGTCTTTCCCACCCCGCGCACCCCGGTCATCAGGAAGGCATGCGCCAGCCGGTCGCGCTTGATCGCGTTGGCCAGCGTCTGGACCATCGGCTCCTGCCCGATCAGCTGGCTGAAGGTCTGCGGCCGATATTTGCGCGCGAGCACGCGATAGGGCTGCGCGGGATCGGCAGGCGCAGGAGCGGCCACCGGTGCTTCTGGAGCAGGCGCCGCAAGCGGCTCCTCGGCGGCATTGCCGAACATCGAGTTCTGCCCCGCGGCTTCCAGCTCGGCGGCGGTGGGGGCTTCGGTTTCGCTATCGGGCAGATCGGAATCGGACATCAGATATCCAATCTAGGCGCGCCACGCCGCTTTGTCGAAGCTTGACTTTTAGGTTTTAAAAAGCAACCTACTTGAAAGCAGGAGGGCATGAGATGGGTGTGATAGCAGGACGCAAGACCGCGAAGTTTACAGGGCCGCTGGTCGTTTTCGTGATCGGGATGCGGATCAACCACTTCCACAAGGTCGGCAAATGGCTGCCCGTCCTCAAGTCGATGCCCCCGATGCTGGAGGAATTGGCCAAGGACCCGGACAGCGGATTTCTCGGCTCGGAGAACATGCTCGCCGGGCTCCGGCAGGTCTGCCTGCTCCAGTACTGGCGCGATTTCGACAGTCTTGAGGCTTATGCGCGTTCGCGCGACCGGCAGCACTGGCCCGCCTGGGTAGCGTTCAACAAGGCCGTCGGAGGCGATGGAACGGTCGGGATTTTCCACGAGACATACGCGATCGACGCCGGTCGTTACGAAACGATCTACGGCAACATGCCCCAATGGGGACTCGGCAAGGTCGCAGGACTTACCGAAGCCACGGGATCGCGCAACGAGGCACGCTCGCGAATGAAGGCATCGGCAGAATAGGAAAAGGAGCCGAGCGACCCGCCGCAATTCACCTGGGCTGCTTCCTTCCGGACCTGACCCGGTGAGCGAACGCAAACGTCCACCCGACTCCCGCTCGCCACATGGCGAACTCGGCTCAGGATTTCAAGCGCCGCTTTTGCGAATCCACTCGGCTACCACGCGCGCTGCATCGGCGAGTACGGCATCCGCCTCGGCGCTGGTGCCTTTTGGACGGTCGAGAAACGCCGCCAGCACGTAGCGCGAGCCGGACGGCGTTTCGAAAACCGCGATGTCGTTGAACTCGGGCTGCCCTTCCCCGCCGCAGGTTCCGGTCTTGTCGCCGGCGTTCCAGCCGTCCGGCAATCCGCCCCGCAGACGCGCCATGCCTGTGGATGTCTCCACCAGCCAGCCGTGCAGGATGCCGCGGTCGGTTGCGGAGAGGCGGTCGCCCCACAGCAGATTGCCGACCAGTTCGGCTTTAGCTTCGGGTGTGGTCGTATCGCGCGGATCGCCCGGAGCATTCTCGTTCAAGGTGGGCTCGTTACGATCGAGCCGCGTTACCCCATCGCCAGTACTGCGCAGCCATGCGGTGAACGCCTCTGGCCCACCGAGTC
>PBYQ01000046.1 GCA_002729695.1 Citromicrobium sp.
CGACTTCAGCGTTTCGAGCGCGGAGCATATGCTCGGCCAGCTCTAACGCTTAGTGCGCAATCGAAAAGAAAGGGGCACGCCTTCGCACTGAAGGCGCGCCCTTTTTGTATTCACGCGGTGTGCGCGATCAGAGCTTGAAGCCGACCGTCAGGAAGACTTCGCGCGGGTTGCCGTAAAATGTTGTCATCGTGCCTTCGCAGCCCAGCGCCGGATAGTATCCGCCGACAGGATAATTCCCGGCAGGGCACCTACCGGCGAGCGCCAGCTGTGTCGCAGGCGTTACAGTCAGGAGCGCACCGGTCGTCGGATCGGCCGCCAGGTAAGGATAGCCCGACGTCCTGTAGCGCTTGTCGAGCAGGTTCTTGCCGTGCACGCCGATCGTAATCCGTCCGCCTGGCAGGGTATAGACGATATCGCCGTTCAGCAGCGCGTAGCCATTCTGGTCGAGGAAGGGATTAGGCACCTCGAACTGGAACGTCTTCCCGCGATAGCTGACGGTCGCACCGGCATAGAGATCGCCGTCGCCGACGGGGGCGTTGTAAGCAAGCGTTGCGCTGCCGGTCCACTCGGGCGTGTTCTGTACTTTGCGGTACTGCGCAACATCGGTCGGCGTGGCTTCGATATTGGTGATGTACTCGTCGTACTGCGCATCGATGTAGCCTAGCATGCCCGAGAGGTTGAACCCGCCGCCCAGCCGGGCGCTGCCTTCGAATTCAACGCCCTTGAAGCTGGCCTTCCCGGCGTTGGTGACGGTGCCGCAGAAGGTCGGAACCGTGTTGACCACGCAGGCTTGCGAACCAGGGATCTGGACGTTCTTGTAGTCGGCATAGAACGCCGCAATTGCGACGTTGACCCGCCCATCCGCAAGACTGCCCTTGTATCCGACCTCGTAGCTATCGACCTCTTCGGGCTCGAAGCTGAGGAACTTGGCGACCTCGTCATCGGAAAGGACCGTGTCACTGTCGAGATCGGGCGCATTGGCACCCACCCCGCGCGGATCGAACCCGCCGCCCTTGAAGCCCTTCGAATAGCTCGCATACAGATTGTGATCGGGCGTCGGCATGAAGCTGATCGACGCGCGCGGCGTGAACTTTTCGAAGTCGGCCGAACCCACAAAATCGGTGTCCGTACCGATCAACACACCCTGCGTGCCGAAGGCGCCGGAACCGCCGAAGATAAAGTTCTGCTTGGTGATGTCGGCATCGCGCCGATCCCATGTGTAGCGCCCACCGACCGACAGCGAGATTCGATCGGCAAGGTCGATAGTGGCATCGGCGAACACGGCATAGGTTTCCGTGTCGACCAGCGCCGCAGTGTACCCGGTAAGCTGCGGCAACACAGCCGGCAGCGAGGTGTAGAGTCGGCTTTCGAACAGCGTGTCGGCCTGCGCATCGAGGTAATACGCGCCGATCAAGCCGGTCAGCGGCCCGCCATTATCGTACAGGATCTGCAGTTCCTGGCTGAGCTGTTCGTTCCGGTAGATTCCCGGTACGTCGAAATCGACGGTAGGAAGCGCATCGAAATCGATGGGCGTGCTGCTGTCGTCCTTGCGCCAGGCCGAGATGGAGCGGAAGGTCAGGCCTGCGCCCAGATCGATTTCCCCCTGCATCGACAGGCCGTAGGATTCGACCTCCTGCGCCGGGTCAACCAGCCCGCCGCGCGTATCGTAGACATTGTCGAGAACCGGTGCACCGCCGATGAAGCTGCGAATCTCGCGATGCCCGCCGCGCGGGTTGCTCTTGTCCTTGGTGTAGTCGCCCTGGATGCGCAGGAACACCGGCTCGCCATAGCCTCCCATTTCGACGCTGGCGCGGCCCGCCCAGATGTCCTTGTTGTAGTTCTCGGTCCCCAGCGTCAGGTTTTCGCCGAACCCGTCGCGCGAAAGCCGCGCGACCGAGCCACCGACACGTACGATATCGTTGATGGGGGCGGACGCGGTCACCACGCCTTCCGCCAAATTATACGTGCCGTAGCTCGCCTTCGCCTTCAGCGCGGGCTCCTGCGGCAGACGGCGGGTGACATACTTGACCGCGCCGCCAATCGTGTTGCGGCCATACAGCGTGCCCTGCGGCCCGCGCAGCACCTCGATACGCTCCACGTCATAGATTTCCAGAACCGCAGCTTGCGGCCGGTTGAGATAAACGTCGTCGAGATAGATGCCTACGCCCTGCTCGAAGCCCGAAACCGGGTCCTGCTGGCCGATGCCGCGGATGAAGGCCGACAGAGTCGAATTGGTCGCGCGGCTCGCCTCCAGCGTCACGTTGGGAGTGTAGTTGGAGATATCCGTGATATCGATCGCGCCGCGTTCCTCCAGTTGCTGGCCGCTGAACGAAGAGACCGAGATTGGCACGTCGATCAGCCGTTCCTCGCGCCGACGGGCGGTGACGGTGATCATATTGCCTTCACCATCGCCCGCTGCATCCGCGCTCGGCATGTCTTCGTCTTCGGCAATATCCTGCGCGGCGGCGGGCATCGCCACGATCGCGGCTAATCCTGCACCGGCCATCAGGCCAACGCGCAAGCCGAGAATGCTTCTGTTGGAGCAACGCATCACAAATTTTCCTCTCCGTCGATATTGTTGATCGCTCCATATTGAAACCTGAACCATGTTTCAAGTTACCGCTTGTAGGGTCCCCACGGTTTCCATAAGCAGTGGCGATCATGGCACGCACGGACATAGACACGACGCCCGCCCCACCCGCCACGGAACGTGGGCGGCGCACACGGCGCAAGCTCCTCGACGCAGCGACGGCCGAGTTCGGGGAACGTGGATTTCATGAGGCGTCGATCGCCTCGATTACGCAGCGCGCGGGCGTCGCGCTGGGCAGCTTCTACACGTACTTCGGAAGCAAGGAGGCGATCTTCCGCGATCTGGTACGCGACCTCAGCGATGGCGTACGCATGGCCGCAGCGCAGCGCCTCGCCGAGCGCGACATGGATGCCCTCGATACCGAGCGCGCCGCACTCGCCGCGTTCCTGGCCTTCGCGCGCGAGCACAAGGAAATCTACCGGATCATCGACGAAGCCGAATTCGTCGCGCCCGAAAGCTACCGCGCGCACTACGAGGAGGCTGCCGACCGAATTCTGGGCCGTCTTCAGGCCGGGGCGCAGGCGGGCGAACTGCGCGACGACCTGCAGGAAGCGCATGCCTGGGCGATCATGGGAATGAACGTCTTTCTC
Source organism: Citromicrobium sp. (assembly GCA_002729695.1). GTDB lineage: Bacteria > Pseudomonadota > Alphaproteobacteria > Sphingomonadales > Sphingomonadaceae > Alteriqipengyuania. Next base: position 3,181 of record PBYQ01000046.1, read on the forward strand.
GGCCTACGCTACGCCGTGTGGGCGCAGGAGGATGACGCCCCCGACGAGGCCGAGCGCGCGGCTCAAGCGGCCAACTCGATCCTCGTCGAGGGGATCGGCAGGAAGAGATAGGCGGCCGGCAAAGGGCCGACCTGCCCTCCCCTAATGGCCCATCAGGCCAAGCACTTCCTCGCGGCTGCGCTCATCATCGCGGAAGACGCCCATCATCCGGCTGGTGACCATCGTCACGCCCGGTGTGCGGACGCCGCGTGCGGTCATGCAGGCGTGGCTCGCCTCGATCACCACAGCCACCCCTTCGGGCTTGAGCTTGTCCCAGATGCACTGCGCGACCTCTGCGGTCAGTCGCTCCTGTACCTGCAGCCGCCGGGCATAGCCGTGCAGCACGCGCGCCAGCTTCGAGATGCCGACGACCGAATCGGTCGGCAGGTAGGCGATATGCGCGACCCCGATGATCGGCGCCATGTGGTGCTCGCAATGCGACTGGAACGGGATGTCCTTCAGCAGCACGATGTCGTTGTAGCCGCCCACTTCCTCGAACACGCGATCGAGATGGACGCCCGGGTCCTCTTCGTAGCCGACGCAATATTCCTTCCACGCGCGCGCGACCCGCGCAGGCGTGTCGAGCAGTCCCTCGCGCGTGGGATCGTCGCCTGCCCACTCGATCAGCGTGCGAACGGCATCCTGCACGTTCGCGGGCACCGGCGGCTTTCCGCGGGGATCATCCTCATCCGGTCCGACCAGACTACTCATTTCAGCAATTTCCTCTTTGCCGTGTCGCGCAAGCGTCTCAGGCGTCCGCCTTTGCCGAAAAGTCCGCCTTCCGCAAATGGTCGCAGGATGCCCGAGGGCCTTTCGGGGTCGAGCATCCCCGATTCCGCGAGCCATTCCTGGAATTCGTTCTTCGTCGGCGGGACGTAGGGCCGCAGGCGCCGACGACCCGAAAAGCCGAGCGCGGCGATCGCCCCCTGCATCGTCCCGTGCTCCTCCAGCGCGGCCTGCATTTCCGCCTCGTCCGCTCCGCAATGCTCGGCCAGCAGCGAGATGCGTATCTCACGAATGCGCTCTTCCAGTCCGCGTCCGGCATTATGCGGGCGCGTCGCATCGAGCACGGTGTCGCATTCGCTGTCGAGGCCCAGCGAGCGGTTGTTGAGGTTGGCCGATCCGATCCTGAGTATTTCGTCGTCGACGATCATCAGTTTTGCATGAACGTAGATCGGGGTTTCGCCGGTATAGGGAACGTACAGCTCGAAGCGGTCCTTCCCGTCGGTCTCCTCGACCGCTGTCGAGATCAGGTCGCGCGCATGATCCATCGCCTGCTGTTCCAGCCAGCCATCGGCATTGCGCGGATGGACCATGACGATCTCGGGCGGGTCCGGCTCGACCAGGCGGGCGGCGATCGCCTCGGCAATCTTGCGCGAGGTGAAATACTGGTTCTCGATGTAGATGAGCCGCTTCGCACGCGCGATGTGCGCGAGGAACAGTTCCTCCACCTCGCACACCTCGGTCACTTCGCCATTGGCTGCGCGGGTTCGCGACAGACCGATCTCGACATCTTCGAAACCTGTCTTGAGCCCCTCGGGCCACGGGCTCGCAGCCGGTGGCTCGGGCCGGTCGAGCGGATCGCCGCCGGCCAGCTGCCAGCGTGTATCGCACAGGTCGAACAGCGCGGCGGCGATCGGGCCTTCCATCATGACGGTAATGTCATGCCACGGCCCATGGGTGTTGCCGGGCCAGTTGGTCCTGCGCGGATCGTCCTCTAGGTGTTCGCGGGTATCCCACCTGTCGTAGGTCAGGTCGATACCGCCGCACACCGCCAGCTCGCGATCGAACACCGCGATCTTCTGATGATGGCTGCACGCGGGCGGATGGTGGCTGTCGAACCGGAAGCTGATGCCGTCGACCATCCACATCCGCGCGATGTCGTATGCCATCCGTCCGCGCTTGAAGAACTGGACCCACGACAGGCCCCATTTGAGGATGCGGATGTCGAGCCCTTTGTGCTCCTTCACCAGCCAGGGGAGATAATCGCCCAGGCGGCTGGGCCGCTTGGCATTGCCGTTTTCCCATTCCTCCCCGCGCATCAGCGAGATGCGCGTGTCGAAGTCCCAGCCGATCAGCACGATCTGCTTGCGCGCATTGAACATCGCGGTGTGAACATGCGCGAAATAGTCCTCGCCATCGATGATAGCGGTCATCTTTTCTGCAATGGCGTAGCGCCAGATGCCTTTTTCGGCAGACGCATCTTCCCCTTTTCCGGACGCTATCGCCCGATCGAGTTCGGCGCTGCCCCCCTTCGCGGACACTATTCCTTGGCGTCTTCGCGGGCTTCGGGGGTCACTTCGGCATCATCCTTCTCTTGCCTTTTACGTCGTTCGAACACCTGTGCCATGTGCTTCACATCCGCCTCGTCGAGGTAGTTCTTGAAGTCGGGGAAGTGGTCTTCCTCTTCCTCGTCGATGTGATGGCGGTACTGGTGGTCGAAGCTCTTGAACTTCTGCAACCAGCCACCTTCGGACATATCGGTGGCGGCCAGATCGTTAAGCGCTTCGTCGATCTCGTGATGCTCGGCAACCGAATGGCGCGTCTCGTCCGTCGTTTCCGGCTTCCGGAGCATCGTCGAATACAGCGCCTGCTCCTCTGCGGCGGCGTGGCCCTTCAGCTCCTTGGTGAGTTCGGTGAACAGTCGCTTCCGCTCGGCGCTGTCGCCGTGTGTCTCAAGCAACTGGTCGAGCAGCTTGCGGTGACGGTCATGATCCGCCTTCAATTCGTCGAAAATGTCCTGCGCGGTCTTCATGCCGTAGATTCCCTGTCTGGCTTCGCATCTTCAACAGCGCTCGTTTGTACGGGTTCCGCACTCGCGATCGAGCAGGGGCCTTGGGATGGCTTGGCGCGCCTCGAAGGAGAAACTTCGAACCGCCTCTTCGAAATCCTGGCTGACTGGAATGAGATTCTCAAGTCCACCAGCCTTGCCGAAAAATCCAACGACAACCCCCTGAAGGCTGACACGCGCGCTGTCAGGAAGCGCTCGTGACCTTCGCCCGTGGAATGCGGGCGAGGTGCCAAGTGCTGCTCACCTTCGGGACAACCCGTTGGAGGACCAATGTCAGATCACGGAGACATCAAAACCGCCTCACCATTCTCGCTGAGGCTCACATTTGAAGAGCGAGCCCGTCTCGAAGAGGAGCGCGGCGATCAACCCTTGGGCGCATTCATTCGCGAGCGCCTGTTCGAGGGCAAACAGGCCAAGCGCAGGCGGGGAAAGCGCCCGGTCAAGGATCACAGGCAACTTGCCAAGCTGGCAGCCATGCTCGGCCAATCGCGGATTGCCAGCAATCTGAACCAGCTCGCGAAAGCTGCAAATTCAGGATCACTGCCCGTCTCAAAGGAGACCGAAGACGCGCTGCAATCGGCCTGCAGTGAGGTGCGGCGGATGCGCTTCATCCTGATGCGTGGGCTCGGCCTCTATCCGCGTGAGCTGGATGCCCCATGATCCTGAAGGGATCACAGCGCGGCGGAGCCAAGCAGCTCGGACTTCACCTACTGAAGACCGAAGAGAACGAGCATGTGGAGTTGCACGAAGTGCGCGGTTTCATGGCCGATGATGTGCTCGGTGCGCTGCGCGAAGCGGAAGCCATCGCGAGAGGGACGCGCTGCAAGCAATACCTTTTCTCGGTGTCATTGAACCCGCCTGAGCGGGAATCCGTGCGCTCGGACGTGTTCGAGACCGCCCTTGGCAAGATCGAGGAGCGCAACGGCCTTCAAGGCCAGCCGCGCGTGGTGATCTTCCATGAAAAAGAAGGGCGGCGGCACGCCCATGCGGTGTGGAGCCGGATCGATGCCGAGACCATGACGGCACGGCCACTGCCCTTCTTCAAGACACGGCTGAGGCAAGTCTCGAAGGAACTCTATCTCGAAAATGGTTGGCAGATGCCGCGCGGGTTGATGGATTCAAAGGCGCGCGATCCGCGCAATTTCACGCTTGATGAGTGGCAACAAGCCAAGCGCAGCGGTCTCAATGCCAAAACCCTCAAAGCCCAAATCCAGGAATGCTGGGCGGTGAGCGACAATCGTCAGAGCTTTGCCAAGGCGCTCGAAGAGCGCGGGCTCTATCTCGCGAAAGGTGATCGGCGCAGCCATGTGGCGGTCAGTTATGGCGGTGAGGTGTTCTCGATCCCGCGCATGATCGGCAAGCGCGCCAAGGAGGTGCGCGAACGGCTCGGCGAGGCGCAAGAACTGGCCAGTGTGGCAGAGACGCGCAAGCGCGTGGCCGAGACGATCCGCCCCCGCATCGATCTCTATCTGCGCGAGGCAGAAGAAAAGGCGCGCAAGGAGCAAGCACCGCTCAATCAACGGCGGATGGCGATGGCGGAACACCATCGCAGCGAGCGCGAGGCCTTGGCGCGGGGTCTCGACGCACGCGAGAACGAGGAAACGCGAGCGCGAAACGAGCGGATTACGCGTGGGTTCAAGGGGCTATGGGACCGCCTGACCGGCAAACAGGCGCAAATCAGAAAACAGAACGAAATGGAGGCATGGTTCGCGCTCCAAAGAGATCGCGAACAGCGCCATGCGCTGATGGAAGCGCAGATGCGAGAGCGGCAGGTGTTGCAGGGCCAGATTGCTGCTGCCCGCGAGCGGCACAGGAAAGAGGTCGAAGCCCTGCATCGCGATGCCGCCAATTATCGCCTCATGTCTCGCGGTAAAGCGCCCAATCTGACAAGTCTGCACGAGGAAGCGGATCGGAAAGCGCGGTCGGCGGCTAGCCGTTTACAGGATCGCCCGAGCGCCGAAGAGCGACTGGAGCGGCTGCGCGATGGCGAGCCGCGCGGTGCCGATCTTGATCGCGGTCCGGCACCTGAACACGAGCGCTAATCAGACACAAAGGAAGTGACGTGAAGTGTAGCGGAGCGGCCAGCGTTCCTATCGGCTGATTTTCTCCTAGCCCTCCTCCTTGGATTTTTATCCCCACCCATCGATCGCCCTTGCAAGGGGATCAGCGTGTCGGGGCCCAGAAGGGCTCCGATGGGCGGGGCCTGAAGAAATCAAGGGAGGGACAGATGAAACCCATCACCCGCACCGAACTGGCCGCGCATTCGCTTGCCGAACTTCACGGCCTCTTGCGCCAAGTCTTCAACGCGCTCGCCGTGTCAGCGCCCGCCTCGGGTCAGCACAGTGACGCACTGGCCTCGCTGAAGACGATCCGTGCCGAGATCGCATCGCGCGATCCTGCGCCATAGACGAAAGGACCGAGCCGCTCTTCGGCGGCTCGGTCCTCCTTCCTCGAAACGCGGTCTAAGGCTAAGCGGGCACAGCGATCCCGAAGAACGCTCCGACGATGAAGACGACGAAGCAAATGGTCGGCCAATCGGGACCGTAGGGGCCAAACGGGCCAATCCGGCTTTGCGGGATGCAGGTATATTGAAGTTGGGGCATGTTGGGGTCTCCAGCGATGATGGCTGGAGGCACCCTGCCTGATCTGCGAACGGCGCGTGGGGGTTTGGACTAGAAAAGCCGATACTGGCGGCTCTTCTCGACGTACGTTTTCCATGCCTTGCTTTCCGCCTTTTCTTCGAGCCATGCGGTCACTTGTGCGACCACGTCGCCGCCAAGCGCTTCAACCGTGCCGGGTTGATGGAAATGCGAGAGGTAGCCGGTCTCGGTGATCGGGAGCGGCGCGCGCTCGGGATCGACGCTGCGCACTTCGAGATGAGCGATCACGTTCCATTTGAGGGGCACATACGTGACCTCGATCTCGATCCCTTGCTAAGTGAAGCGATGGGTCTGGATATCCATCTCACACCCCCGCGAACACGTGAACTTCGTCATGTGCCGTGCGCACAGTGAAGACATCGCCGCTGATTTCCGCATCACGCGCCATCGCTTGCCAATCGATATAGAAGCGCAAATGCTCGGGTATCGCGGTCTCCTCGGTCAGCTCCTGCACATAATCGGCAAGGCTCTCGAACTGTCCGCAATAGCGCTCGTTCAGCGCCTGTCTGGCTTCGTCAAGATCGCCAAGGTGATCGACCAACAACGCGCCGAGCTTTCCATGCTCACCGATGAAATCGGCAAGCTCTACAACGCGCTCGATCCCTTCATATTCGCTGATCGACAGGCCTTCAAAGCCTTCATAATCATGGATGGCCCACTCTTCGGCATCTGCTATCGGGGAAGCTTCCAGCATAGCCGTGATGTTGGCTCGGATCGCGTCTGCCTCCTGCGCCGCATCGATCCAGCGGCCATGCAGGTGCCCGTTATTGTAAGCGGCCAGACACGCCACATAGATTTGGATTTCTCCTCTGCTCATTTTCTACCCTCCAATGGGTTAGGGGTTGCTCATGCAACCGATGCCCATCGGCGAGATCGGGGTGTGCAAACGGAACCGAAAAATCGGCGGCGGGCGCAGCCCTCAAAGGCGAGCCTCGGGAGACCGCCTATTTTTCGTGAAGTGCGCTGAGGGGGCTGGCCCCTAAGCACCGCGAGGGATTGAAGCCGAACGGCCGAGACAGCACGGCTGGCTCGGTTCACGAAAGCCCGGTCCGAAGGGCGCGCAAAACACCTGATCTTGTTATTGCAGTCGTTCCAGCTCAGCGCTTGCGAAATGCTCTGAATTGGGATCGAATAATGCCATGAACGATATTCTGGCGTCTATCAGCAATCGAGAATTTGCGGCGCTCTTCTGGCTGAGCGCTTTCCTCATACTTGTATTAAGCCGCGAAAAATCCCGCGAGCCGCTACAAAATGTCCTTCGCACGTTCTTCAAGCCCGTTATCGTAATCCCGCTCCTGCTCGCAGCGATTTACGCCGCAGGCGAAATCGCCCTGCTCAGTCACTTCGGATGGTGGTCACCCGCAAATCTGAAAACCACGCTCGTGTGGGTTATCACTTTCGCCTTCGTATCCATGTTTGAAGTCCTCTCGGCCAAGGATCGCAAAGCTGGTCTTGGCCGAATTACCGGCGAGATACTTACCGTCACTGTCGCGCTCACTTTCATCGTAGAGTTACACAATTTTTCGTTGCCGATTGAACTTATCGCACTGCCGCTGGTGACGATGCTGGTTCTCATGGCCGAAGTTGCGAAACATAAGCCCAAGCATGCTGATGCACCAAAGCTTCTGGATGCCCTGGCGGCACTGATCGGCCTCGGATATTTCGGATTCAGCCTCTGGATGAGCTACGTCGCATGGCAGGAAACAGCGACCTGGGCCAACGCGCTCGAATTCCTAATCCCACTCCTGCTCTCCCTCGGTTTTCTGCCATTTCTCTATGTATGGATCATCTACGTTACCTATAACGATGTGCTGACCGGCATCTCCATAATCGGACTCGACAAGAATCTGCTGTCGCGCGCCCGATGGCTGGCCATAACCCGCATCCGCACAGACCTCGATCTTTTGGAACGGTGGAGACGCGTGATCCAGCAGACCAAACCTTCCAACAGGGAAGAGTTGGATCATTCACTCACCGCGTTATTGGCCTTGAGAGAACGCGAAGCATCTCCGCCCGTCGTTCCCCCGCAAGACGGATGGTCACCCTATCTGGCGATGCAGTTTCTGACCGACCGCAGCTTTGACACCGGCCATTACCATCACAGCTTTGATGACGAGTGGTACGCCAGCACGCCTATGCGGGAATTCGGGATCGGTGCAGTAATGCCCGATAATCTCGCCTATTATGTTGAGGGATCTGAGCATGCGGCAAGCACATTGAAGCTCAAGCTCAACATCAACAATCCTGCATCAGCCGAAGCGGCTGAGACATGGTTCATTGTCTGCTGTTTGGAGCTGCTCGAACAATCGATAAGCCTTGATGCCGTCGAGCGGATGATGCTCAGTATCGCACAGCTTGATGATTTTCAGGAGAAAATCCCCTTCGGATCGGTGAGCTTGCGCCGTGAAGATTACGTCGGAGGAATCCCGGGTGGATATTCGCGATATTTCGAAATCAAACGCGGCCTTCCATGATGCGTGTCGGGATACTGGCTTATGGGTCGCTCTTATCCGATCCGGGTACAGAGATCGCGGCAGCGACTATCCGGATCGTTGAGAATATCGAAACGCCGTTCAACGTTGAGTTCGCACGAAGCAGCAGCAGCCGAGGGGGCGCGCCAACGCTCGTGCCGGTGAGCAGCGGTGGCTCCAGAGTCAGCGGCCAGATCATTGTCGTGGATGCGTCCGCCGATGAGGCTGGCCACATGCTTTACCGGCGCGAGATTCATAAGGTAGGTTCGGCCAAGCTCTACAAGCCGCCGCCCGGAAAGTCCGGTGATCGGGTGCGTGTGAAGATCGTTGACGGGCCTCTCGCGAACGTCGCCACCGTCCTCTACACAGAGATCGGATCAAATATCGTTGATCTGACGGCAGAGCGGTTGGCCTCGCTGGCGATAGCGAGCGTCACGCAGGCAGAGACAGGAAAGGACGGGATCAGTTACCTCATGGCAGCGCTCGGTCATGGAATCAGGACGGCGCTGTCCGATGCGTATGCAGCCGAAATTCTGCGCAGGACCGGCGCGTCATGTCTTGAGGAAGCCCTACGCAGCCTCAGAGCCGGATAGGGCATTGAGGCCAATTTCGCGCCTCGCAGCCCATTTTTGGTCTACGGACATGTGTCCATGAACTAAAACGGGTTGTTATATCGACCGCATAATTTTTACCTATTGCATTGTTTTATCTGCATTTTGTTTGACAACTTATCTCGCTACATGAAAAACTGCATCTAGATGTATAAAGGGTCTCGGCGCAAAATTTTTGGGGCGATTGAAAAAGGAGTCCCGAAATGCCCGAGATTGGCGAGTTGATTACGAAAGGTTCTGCGTTTCCGATGGAGTATGTGCTGGCGCTTGTTGCGCTTGCAGCGATGGCGCTTGCCGCCTTCGCGATTTACGCGATCCACTCCATCGCCAAGCGGAAAGATGACTGATGGCGAAATTGCTTCCGTGGGTGATGATGCCCAGCGAATGGATCGGGGATGGCGGACTCCGGCATTTTGTATGGGGGCCTGAAATCGGCGCGAACAATGTTGCCGCGCTGATGACGCTTGCCCCGATCCTGCATCACGCGGATCGTGAAAGCGGCGTCACGCGCTTGACCTATGACGACTTGGAGCGGACGACCTCCCTCAGCCGTGCGAAAATTTCAGCCGGCCTGGACGTGCTGGAAAGGCGCAGCCTCATAGAACGTGAGCCCGAAGGCCGGAGCACTTATAAAGTTGCAGAGCACAACCCCTCCTACGGCTGGGCGAAATTTCCCTCGCTTCGCTTGTACCGTGATGGCCGCATCCCGTTCTTCTATGAGCTGAATCTGCGCAAGCGCGCGGAGTTAGATGCGATGAAGCTCTGGTACTTCATCGCCGCGCGACGTGACAACGATGACAATCTCGCGAAGGCCACATATGATCAGATCACGGCATCAACGGGGGTTCCGAGAGATCGTCTCAAAACCGCACTGTCCTTGCTCGCCGCAAACGGTATGATTCACGTCGAGCACGTGCCGAGCCGCCATAGCGAGTACGGAATCGCAAATGCCTACCGCATTCCTCAAATCGACAGCTCCCGCCACATGGGAACGGTCGGTCGCGGATTGACTGAGTACGACGCGTTCGGTGGCCTTTGAACCAACACGTTCGTCATTCCACGATGGCAGTTAAGGAACTCACTGGCATATTGATGCAGTGGGCTGGGCCATCCCTCCCTCAGCCTTAGATCGCTATACGCGCGGGTGCCTGGCTCCAAGGATGCGGACGATTTTTTCACCCAGGCTCTGCCCCATGCAAGGAAAAGATGCCGAACAGGGTCGGTCATTGATACTGTAAATGGAAAGAGGATTAGCTAGTCTCGGTGTGACGTGCTCCCCTGAAATGTGACCGATTTTTGGTAGAGTCCGACGCAAAGGAGTCGGACGAGAATGAAGCGAAGCAGGTTCAGCGAAGAGCAGATCATCGCAGTTTTGAAGGAGCAGGAGGCTGGGATGCCGACGGCAGAGGTGTGTCGCCGTCACGGGATCAGCTCAGCCACGTTCTACAAGTGGAAGTCGAAGTTCGGCGGGCTGGAAGTGTCCGATGCGCGTCGGCTGCGCACGCTCGAGCAGGAGAACAGTCGGCTGAAGAAGCTGCTGGCTGAGGCGATGCTGGACAACGTCGTGCTGAAGGATCTGGCATCAAAAAAATGGTAACGCCCGGCGCTAAGCGGGAAGCCGTCGCCCATGCCCGTGAACAGCACGGGCTGAGCGAGCGTCGGGCGTGCAGTCTGGTTGGTGTGAGCCGCAGGGTGATCCGTTACGAGCCGAC